>NZ_JBMSDX010000004.1:0-267439 GCF_049445955.1 Brevundimonas sp. VNH65
CCGGCCTCCTGCTCCCGCAGGATCCCGATGATCTGCTCTTCCGTGAACCGTGACCGCTTCATTCTGTCCGTCCTTTCGAGGGGCGGACTCTAGCTATTCCTGGAGGAGTTTCAGGGGGTCACGTCACTTGCGCCTCGGATCGGCACGAGATACGTGTTACACATAATCCGTGTAGATTTCCGCAATGACCCGCAACCTCACCCTCGCCATCGACGACGATCTGCTCGACAAGGTGCGGGTGCTGGCCGCCATGAAGCGGACCAGCGTCAACGAGATGGTCCGCGGCTTCCTGACCCGACTGGTCAGGGAAGAGACCTCCAAAGACGAGGCGCGTGAGGCGCTGCTGAAACTGATCGACGAGTCTGAAGGTCGCGGCGGCGAGGGCTGGCGTCCTCCCAGTCGGGAAGAGACCTATAGCGGGGATCCTCGGTTTGATCGCGAATACTGAGGTCTTCCTCGACACCAACATTCTGCTCTACGCCGCCCTGGGCCGTGAACACGCCGGTCGCCGGTGGGAGCGAGCGCGCGAGATCGTGCTTACCGAGGACTATTGCACTTCCGGTCAGGTGCTGGCTGAATTCTACAACAACGCCACCCGAAAGGGCGCGACGCCGCTTACCGCTGACAAGGCTCGCGAATGGGTCCGCGTCGTTGCGATGAAACCCTGCCAGCCGATCACGCCCGAGGTGGTAGTCGCCGGCATCGACAACGCCCACCGCTACCAGATCTCCTATTGGGACGGCGCGATCATCGCCGCCGCCGAACGTATCGGCGCCCGTGTCCTCTATTCCGAAGACCTGAATCACGGCCAGACCTACGGGTCGGTCCGCGTCGAAAACCCTTTCCTTCCCGCCTGACCTAGAGAGACCTGATGTCCATTCTCGTCGACAAGAACACCAAGATCATCGTCCAGGGCCTGACCGGGAAGACCGGCGGGTTCCATACCGAACAGGCGCTGGCCTATCACGGCACCCAGATGGTCGCCGGCGTGCACCCGACCAAGGGCGGCACGAACTGGACCGGTTCGCACGGCGAGACCCTGCCGATCTACGCCTCGGTCGCCGAAGCCAAGGACGCCACCGGCGCCGACGCCTCGGTCATCTACGTCCCGCCGGCCGGTGCGGCGGACGCCATCATCGAGGCCATCGAGGCCGAAATCCCCTTCATCACCTGCATCACCGAGGGCATTCCGGTGCTGGACATGGTGCGGGTGAAGCGCCGCCTGGAAGGCTCCAATTCGCGCCTGCTCGGCCCGAACTGCCCCGGCGTCCTGACGCCGGACGAGTGCAAGATCGGCATCATGCCGGGCTCCATCTTCAAGAAGGGCAATGTCGGCATCGTCTCGCGTTCGGGCACCCTGACCTATGAGGCCGTGTTCCAGACCTCGAACGAGGGACTGGGCCAGACGACGGCCGTCGGTATCGGCGGCGACCCGGTCAAGGGCACGGAGTTCATCGACGTGCTGGAAATGTTCCTGGCCGACCCCGAGACCACCTCTATCATCATGATCGGCGAAATCGGCGGCGGGGCCGAAGAGGACGCCGCCCAGTTCCTGATCGACGAGGCCAAGAAGGGTCGCAAGAAGCCGATGGCCGGCTTCATCGCGGGCCGCACGGCGCCCAAGGGCCGCACCATGGGCCACGCCGGCGCGGTCGTGTCCGGCGGCAAGGGCGATGCGGAATCCAAGATCGCGGCCATGGAGGCGGCCGGCATCAAGGTGTCGCCCTCGCCGGCGCGTCTGGGCAAGACCCTGGTCGAAGTGCTCAAGGGCTGAAGGCCCCCCGGCGCATCACTCCATGCGCCGAACGGATGAATGGAGGCCCCGGCATGCGCCGGGGCTTCTTTTTTGTCCGACTATTCGACCAATTTATTGCTTTGCGCCCCGTTTCGGTCATGACCCGTCAGGAAAGAGAGCCTATATGACGGCGGCTATCACGGCATCGTGACCGTGAGGGCCAGAGCACGATAGTCGGGACGACGAAAACGATGGCGGACGATGCCGGTCGGCTGAACCAGGTCTTTGCCGAGACCAGCTTCCTTTATGGCTCCAACGCCGCCTTCATCGAGGGTCTGCACGAAAAGTGGGCCGCGGATCCGACCTCGATCTCCGCCGAATGGCGCGCCTTCTTCGATCAGCTGAAAGATAACGCTGCTCTGGTGACCGCCTCGGCCCAGGCCGGCGGCTGGGGCCGCAAGGACGTGGCGGAGCCGACCGAACAGACCGCCGTGTTTGACGGCCGCTGGCCGGCGCCCAAGCCCGATCCCAAAGCCGCCGCCAAGCCCGGCGCCGCCGCGGCCAGGACGGAAGCCGCCCCGACGGCGACACCTTCGATCAGCGCCGAGGCAGTGCGGGCCGCCGCCCACGACTCCATTCGCGCCCTGATGCTGATCCGCGCCTATCGCGTGCGCGGCCATCTGCAGGCCAATCTCGATCCTCTGGGCATCGAGCTGCCGGTCGAAAATCCCGAGCTGACGCCGGAGTTCTATGGCTTCTCGGGCGCCGACCTGGACCGTCCGATCTATCTGGACGGCGTGCTGGGGCTGGAGACCGGCTCGATCCGCCAGGTGCTGGACATCCTCAAGCGCACCTACTGCGGCAACATCGGCATCCAGTACATGCATATCGCCGAGCCGGAGGAGAAGGCCTGGCTGCAGCAACGGTTCGAGGGGCCCGACAAGTTCGAGCAGAACGCCTTCACCCGCGAAGGCAAGCTGGCGATCTACAACAAGCTGATCGAGGCCGAGGGCTTCGAGCGGTTCCTGCACAAGCGTTTCCCGGGCACGAAACGCTTCGGTCTGGACGGCGGCGAGGCCATGGTTCCGGCGCTGGAGCAGGTCATCAAGCGCGGCGGCAACCTGGGCGTCGACGAGATCGTGCTGGGCATGGCGCACCGTGGGCGCCTGAACGTGCTCGCGGCCGTGATGGGCAAGCCCTACAAGGTCATCTTCCACGAGTTCCAGGGCGGTTCCGCCGTTCCGAGCGACATCGAGGGCTCGGGCGACGTCAAATATCACATGGGCGCCTCGTCGGACCGCGAGTTCGACGGCAACAAGGTGCACCTGTCGCTGACCGCCAATCCGTCGCACCTGGAGATCGTCAATCCGGTGGTGCTGGGCAAGTCGCGCGCCAAACAGGCGTTCGACATCCGCGAGGCCAACGCGGGCAAGCCGGAGGCCGAATGGGCCCTGGACCGTTCGAAGGTCGCGCCCCTGCTGATCCACGGCGACGCCGCCTTCGCCGGTCAGGGCGTGGTGGCGGAATGCTTCGCCCTGATGGGGCTGAAGGGATACCGCACCGGCGGCACCCTGCATTTCGTGATCAACAACCAGATCGGCTTCACCACCAGCCCGCGGAACTCGCGCTCGTCGCCCTATCCTTCGGATGTGGCCCTGATGGTGCAGGCGCCGATCTTCCACGTGAACGGCGACGATCCGGAAGCGGTCGTCTTCGCCGCCAAGGTGGCCACTGAATACCGGCAGAAGTTCCACAAGGACGTGGTGGTGGACATGTTCTGCTATCGCCGGTTCGGCCACAACGAAGGGGACGATCCGACCTTCACCCAGCCGATCATGTACTCCAAGATCCGCGCCCAGCCATCGACGCGGGAAATCTATGCACGCCGCCTGGTGGCCGAAGGGGTTCTCTCCCAGGTCGAGGCCGACGCCGAGGTGGCGCGGTTCGAGGCCTTCCTCGACGCCGAGTTCGACGCCGCCAAGACCTGGAAGGCGGACAAGGCCGACTGGCTGGACGGTCAGTGGAAGGGGATGGCCGCGTCGAAGGAGGAGCTGCGCGGCGACACCGCCGTTCCGCTGGAGAAGCTGAAGTCGCTGGGCGCCCGCCTGACCGCGATCCCCAACAGCGTGGACGCGCACAAGACCCTGAAACGGGTCATCGACGGCCGTCGGGAGGCGATCGAGAGCGGCCAGAACCTCGACTGGGCCACGGCCGAGAGCCTGGCCTTCGCCAGCCTTGTGGATGAAGGCTATCCGGTGCGCCTGTCGGGCCAGGATTCGGTGCGCGGCACCTTCTCCCAGCGCCATTCGGGCATCGTCGATCAGACGACCGAGGAACGCTATTTCCCGCTCAACAACCTGCGCGAGGGACAGGCCAATTTCGAAGTGATCGACTCGGCACTGTCGGAAGAGGCGGTGCTGGGCTTCGAATACGGTTACTCCCTGGCCGACCCGAACACCCTGGTCTTGTGGGAGGCCCAGTTCGGCGATTTCGTGAACGGCGCCCAGGTCGTCATCGACCAGTTCATCTCGTCGGGCGAGCGCAAGTGGCTGCGGATGAGCGGCCTGACGATGCTGCTGCCGCACGGCTATGAGGGGCAGGGTCCGGAACACTCGTCCGCTCGCCTGGAGCGGTTCCTGCAGCAGTGCGCCGAGGACAATATGCAGGTCGCCAACTGCACCACCCCGGCGAATTATTTCCACATTCTGCGCCGCCAGATGCACCGGCCGTTCCGCAAGCCGCTGATCCTGATGACGCCCAAGTCGCTGCTGCGGCACAAGAAGGCGGTGTCGAGCCTGTCGGAGCTGGCGGAGGGTTCGTCCTTCCACCGCCTGCTGCACGACGACGCCCAGACCCGGCCCGAGGTCGCCGGCGTCAAGATCAAGGCCGACAAGGATATCCGCCGGGTCATCCTGTGCTCGGGCAAGGTCTATTACGACCTGCTGGATGCGCGCGAGAAGAAGGCTCAGGCCGGGGAGAAGGGCGCCGACGACGTCTACATCCTGCGTCTGGAGCAGTTCTATCCGTGGCCGATCCAGTCGCTGCGCAAGGAACTGGCGCGTTTCCCGAAGGCCGAGGTGGTCTGGTGTCAGGAAGAGCCCAAGAACATGGGCGGCTGGACCTTTGTCGATCCGTGGCTGGAGCTGACGCTGGACAAGCTGGACGTCGCCTCCAAGCGGGCCCGCTACGTCGGCCGTCCTGGCTCGGCCTCGACCGCCGCCGGCCTGATGAGCCGCCATCTGAAGGAGCTGGAAGCCTTCACCACCGAGGCTTTCGCCTGAGACAGACCGATCGGAGCGTCTTGACGCCCTGACAAACCCCGACCGACCGCCTAGATTAGACCGACCGAACGAAAAGCCTGGACCCCCCGACATGGCCGACATCCTGACCCCCGCCCTCGGCGAATCCGTAACCGAGGCGACCATCGCCAAATGGACCAAGAAGGCGGGCGATCCGGTCAGGAAGGACGAACTGCTGGTCGAGCTGGAGACCGACAAGGTCTCGCTGGAGGTCGTGGCGCCGGCTGACGGCGTCCTGGCCGAGATCAAGGCGGCCGAGGGCGACACCGTCGTTCCGGGCGCGGTGCTGGGCGTGGTGTCGGAAGGCGGAGCAGCGGCTCCGGCGAAGGCGGCGCCGGCCGCCGCCGCTCCGGCTGCGGCGTCTGCAGCTTCCGCTGCCGCCGACATCGCCGTCCCGACCATGGGCGAGAGCGTCGCCGAAGGCTCTATGGGCAAGTGGCTCAAGAAGAGCGGAGAGGCGGTGAAGAAGGACGAGCTGCTGGTCGAGATCGAGACCGACAAGGTGGCCGTCGAGGTCTCGTCCCCGGCCGACGGCGTCCTGACCATTCTCGCCGACGAAGGCGCGACTGTGACTCCCGGCCAGAAGATCGGGTCGGTCGCCGGATCGGGCGCCGCCGCCCCGAGCACCGCCCCGACTGCGCCTGCCGCAACGGCTCCGGCCAACTCGGGTTCGGCCCAGGTGGCCAAGAACGACACCCTGTCGCCCGCCGTCCAGCGGGTCGTGACCGAGAACAATCTGGACCCCAAGGCGATCGCGCCGACCGGTCCGAAGGGCAACATCACCAAGGGCGACGCCCTGGCGGCCATCGGTTCGGCCGCCCCGGCCGCTGCTGCGACGCCCGCGGCGCCGGCCGCGCCCCGCGCCGATCAGCCGCGTGAGGAGCGGGTGAAGATGACGCGTCTGCGTCAGACCATCGCGCGCCGCCTGAAGGAATCCCAGAACACCGCCGCCCAGCTGACCACCTTCAACGAGGCGGACATGACCAACGTCATGGCGCTGCGGGCCCAGTACAAGGACGTGTTCGAGAAGCGCCACGGCGTGAAGCTGGGCTTCATGTCCTTCTTCACCAAGGCCGTCGTCGCGGCCCTGAAGGAGATCCCGGCCGTCAACGCCGAGATCGACGGCACGGACATCATCTACAAGAACCACTACGACATCGGCATCGCCGTCGGCACCGAAAAGGGGCTGGTGGTGCCGGTCCTGCGTGATGCGGACGCCCTGTCCCTGGCCGGGATCGAGAAGGGCATCGCCGACCTGGGCAAGGCGGCCCGCGACGGCGCCCTGACCATGGATCAGCTGCAGGGCGGCACCTTCACGATCACCAACGGCGGGACCTACGGCTCGCTGATGTCGACGCCGATCCTGAACGCGCCGCAGTCGGGCATCCTGGGCATGCACAACATCGTCCAGCGTCCGATGGCCGTGAACGGCGAGGTCAAGATCCGGCCGATGATGTATCTGGCGCTGAGCTATGATCACCGGATCGTCGACGGCAAGGAGGCGGTGACCTTCCTGGTGCGCATCAAGGAACTGCTGGAAGACCCGCAGCGGGCCCTGCTGGATCTCTGATCCGGCGGGACTTCCGGAACGGCGGCCTCGCGAGAGGCCGCCGTTCTCAATTTCGACGTCCGTGCTAGGCTGGGATTATGAGCCTGGTCGAGATCGCCCGTTTCAGCGACGTCCATGAGGCGGATCTCGCGGCGGCCTTTCTGGAGTCCCACGGCATCCGGGTTTTCGTCACCGAGCGTCACCAGACCACCATCGATCCTTTGATGCAGCGAGCGCTCGGCATCCGACTGTTGGGCGCCGCGTCGAACGTCGAGGCGGCGCGGCTCCTGCTGCATCGCGCGCAGGCTGGAGAGTTCGCCGAGACGGACGGCGATGATCTGGACGAACCAACGCCCGGCGCGAGCGTAGCGTCCCGTCTGCTGGCCGTGGCCGCGTTTGCGACCGGTGGATTCTGGGGGACCAGCCTGCCCCGGCGCTTTCGACCCATCGCCTGGCAGGGAATGTTGTTGGCGGCCGCGCTGCTGGCGGGCGGTGTCTGTCTGGCCGCCCTGGTGCAGGCCCTGTTCCTCTATCCGCCATGACGATCCGAAAGTGCGCGATCGATCTAGCGGATTTTCCGCTAGTTGATTTCTAGGGATGGCGCCGACGCCGGCCGCGCCGTTTGAACTTCCCTTCGATCTTCAGGGAGGTTGGATTGGCGTCGGTCTCGAAAACATGCGCAGAGCGGACGATCCCGCGCTTCGACAGATTCGGTAAGGCGCGCCGCCTCGCGCGACGTGCAGGAGTCGCCGCATGACCTGGCTGGCCTACTGCATCGGCGCCTTCTACCTGCTCGGCGGGCTCGCGGCCCTGAGGCAGGCGCGGCTCAATCTGTTGCTGGACAGGGCGCTGGCGGCCGCGAACCTGGTTTCGATTTCGCGAGACGACCGGATCGTCGCGGTCTGGATGTTCGTCGCGGCTGCCCTGACGGTCTCGTCCGGGATTTCCCTTCTGGTGCTCAGCCGCTGGGCCGTTCTGCTGTTCGGCCTGTGCTGGCTCAGCCAGGCGTCCTATCTGATCTGGGCGGTGCAGACGCGGGAGTATGGACGGATGGCGACCATCCACGCCTTCGGCATCTACACGGTCGCGACCCTGGCCGTGACGTGGATGGCGAGAACCGGCCTCCTGGGGTGACCTCTCAGCCCTCGTCGTCCGCCAGGCCGATAGCGGCCAGGACCTCTGCGGTGTGCTGGCCGAGACGGGGCGGCGGCCGATCATAGGCCACGGGCGTCAGCGACAGTCTCACCGGGCTGGCTACGGTGCGGATCGACCGGGCAAGGTCCTCGCGCCGCTGCTCGACGATCAACTGGCGGTGGACGGCCTGGGGTTCCTCGAACACCTGATCGACGGAGTTCACCGGTCCGCAAGGCACGCCTGCCTGCTCCAGCAGCGACATCAGGTCCTTCATGGTGAAGCGGGACGTCAGCGTCGAAAGGTCGGCGGTCAGGGCGGCGCGGTGTTCGACGCGTTGAGCGTTGGCGGCGAAACGGGGATCGTCGCCCAAGGCCGGGTCGCCGAGGGCGCGGCAAAGGGCGCGGAACTGACCGTCATTGCCCACGGCGATCACCACCGCGCCATTGAGACAGGGGAACGGCTGGTAGGGGGCCAGATTGGGATGGGCGTTGCCCATGCGGGACGGCGCCTGACCGGAGGCGAAAAAATTGGTCGCCTGATTGGCCAGCATGGCCGCCTGGACGTCGAACAGGGCGATGTCCAGATGCTGGCCCTGACCGGTCGCCCGGGCATGCAGCAGGGCCGCCAGTATGGCGTTGGAGGCGTAGAGGCCGGTGAACAGGTCGACCACCGCCACACCGACCTTCATCGGCTCGGCACCGGGCTGTCCGTCGGCCTGGCCGGTGATCGACATCAGGCCGCCCATGGCCTGGATCATGTAGTCATAGCCGGGACGGGCGGCGTCCGGCCCGTCCTGGCCGAAGCCGGTGATCGAGCAATAGACCAGGCGCGGGTTGGTCGCGGACAGGCCGGCGTGGTCCAGGCCGTATTTCTTCAGGCCGCCGGTCTTGAAATTCTCGACGACCACGTCGCAGGTGGCCGCGAGCCGCCGCGCCACGGCCGCCCCCTCGGCGGAGGCGATGTCCAGCTCGATCGACCTCTTGCCGCGGTTGGCCGCCATGAAATAGGCGGCGTCGCCCCGGCCGCCGTCGGCGGCCTCCAGGAAGGGCGGGCCCCAGTGGCGTGTATCGTCGCCGACGCCGGGACGTTCCACCTTGATCACCTCGGCGCCCAGGTCAGCCAGGGTCTGGGTCGCCCAGGGGCCGGCCAGAACCCGCGACAGGTCCAGCACGCGCACGCCCGCCAAAGGGCCGGCGGCGCGAGGTTCGTGGCCTTCATCCGTCTGGGGGGTGCTCATATGTCCGACATACGCCGCCGAGACCTACGAGCCTAGCCGACCTCGGCGCCGAGGCCGTTCATCAGCTCGACGAAGCCGGGGAAGCTGGTGGCGATCATTTCGGGGTCCAGGACGGAGACGGCCTGCTCCGCCGCCAGACCCAGCACCAGATGGCTCATGGCGATACGGTGGTCGTGGGCGGTGACGACGGTCGCGCCGCCTTTCACCCGGCCACCCTGGACGATGAAGCCTTCGGCCTCCTCTTCCACGGCGACGCCGCAGGTGCGCAGGCCGTTGACCATCAGCGAAATCCGGTCGCTTTCCTTGACGCGCATCTCGCCGACGCCGCGCATGACGGTGGCGCCTTCGGCATAGGCGGCGGTCGCGGCCAGGATCGGATATTCGTCGATCATGGAGGCGGCGCGGCTCTCGGGCACGACCACGCCCGTCAAGGCGGAATGGCGGGCGGTCACGTCGCCGATCTGCTCTCCGCCGCTTTCACGCACATTGGCCACGGTCAGGTCGGCGCCCATCTCGCGCCAGGTGTCGAAAAGGCCAGTGCGCAGAGGGTTGAGCATGACCCCTTCGACCGTGACCGACGCGCCCGGAACGATCAGGGCGGCCGCCAGCGGAAAGGCGGCGGACGACGGATCTCCCGGCACGGCCACCGGCGCGCCCGTCAGGGCCTGTCCCCCCTTCAGACGAATGCGCCAGCCCTCGGCGAGGGGCTGGACATCCACCTCGGCGCCGAAGGCCCGCAGCATGCGTTCCGTGTGGTCGCGGCTCTTTTCCGGCTCGGTGACGATCGTCTCGCCTTCCGCGTTCAGGGCGGCCAACAGGATCGCCGACTTGATCTGGGCCGAAGCCACGGTCTGGAGGTGGTCGATGGCCTTAAGGCCGCCGCCGGACAGGGTCAGGGGCAGGCGGTCCTCATCCGCCAGCCAGGCGAAGCGGGCGCCCATGTCGGTCAGCGGCGCCGTAACCCGCTTCATCGGCCGCTTGCGCAAGGACTGGTCGCCGTCGAAGGTCGCCCGCAGGTCGTAGCCTGCCGCCGCTCCCATCAGGAGCCGAACGCCCGTGCCGGCGTTGCCGCAGTCGATGACCTGCAGCGGGGTCTTCAGTCCTCCCTGACCGATCACCCGCCAGCGCCCGTCGCCCAGGCGCGTCACGTCCGCGCCGAAGGCCGTCGCGGCGCGCGCCGTGGCCAGGATGTCGTCACCCTCCAAGAGGCCTTCGATCTCGGTTACGCCGGTCGCCATGGCGCCCAGGATCAGGGACCGGTGCGACATCGACTTGTCGCCGGGGGCGCGCACCCGGCCCGTCAGAGGGCCGGAGGTCGGGCGGGCGGTCAGACGGGCGGCGACGATCACTCTGGAACGCTCCTGCGGGGCGGGAAGGGCCGGGCGCCGCAAGAACAGGGGCCGCCGGAACGAAAGGGCTTTTGACAGCGGCGTCCAGCAGTGGCAAGGGAGCCGCCCGAAATCCCCGCCATCCAGAAGGTCCCCATCCGTGGCCAATCCCGAACTGGGTACGAAGCAGGTCTGCCCGAATTGTCAGGCGAAGTTCTATGACCTGAACCGCCGCCCCGCCCACTGCCCCAAATGCGACGCCGAATTCGATCCTGAAGAGGCCATCAAGCTGCGCAGCCGTCGCGGCCGTCCGGGCGGCTATGCCGCCGACGACGCCGAAGATCAGGTCGACGACAAGAAGGTCGACGGCGACGACGACGAGGAGGAGGAGACCTCCACCCCCGAGATCGACGAGGAAGGCCATGAGCCGATCCTGACGCCCGATGACGAGGACGATGACGCCCCGTCCGGCCCCGAGGATGAACCCGGCATGGGATCGACCGACGGCGACGACGACGTGCTCGACGACGACGATGACGACTCTGTTCCCTTCATCGAGGACGAGGACGACGACTCGTTCGAGGACGAGATCACCAAGGGCGCGTCCGGCGACGACGAATAGGCTGACTTTCAATTCGTCCGGGCCGGTTTCGACCGGTCCGGACGAAGCGATTTTCGTCCTGATCCGAGGACGAAAATAAATGTCGCAGGCGGGCTTGATCCCTGAAAAGGGCTGACATAGGTTCCGCCGCCTCGCCGGGGGCCACGCCAATACCCGGTGATCCGATCCGAGGGCCCAGGCCCGAGGTTTGGGGCTATAGCTCAGTTGGTAGAGCGCTTGAATGGCATTCAAGAGGTCAGCGGTTCGACTCCGCTTAGCTCCACCATGAACCCCTCGCCGTAACCCGGCGGGGGGTTTTCCAATTCCAGCCCGGCCCCGTGGGCGCCTGCGAAAACGGCGACGCCGGGGGCGTCGCCGTTGGGGTTGTGTTCGAGAAGGGCGACTGTCCTACAGGCCCAGGGCCGTCCGCACCGTCCGCCAGTCGATGTATTTGAAGTTCTGGGTGCCGACGTCGTCGACGTCGTCCTGGATCACGATCAGGCCCTCGGGGAACCGGGTCGAGACGAAGCCGCCGTGAGCGTCCAGCCCGTCGGTGCCGGTCACGCCGTCCACGCCTTCGCCGTCCTTGATCACGAAGCGGCCCTTGTATTCCGGCGCGGCGCCGTCGATGCGCCAGACGGGGAAGGCGGAGTCGCCCTGGCTGGAGCCGATCAGATAGCGCGCCGTCCCGTCCTCAAGGACGGTCAGGCCTTCTGCGTCGGCCACCAGAATGTCCCGGGCGATCGGCTGAACCAGGGTCCTGGCCGCGCCCGAGGCCGGGTCCAGACCATAGCGCCACAGGCCGACGTTCTCCTCCGCGACATAGAGGGCGTCGGTCTCCACATCGGCGGCGCAGCCTTCGGAGATGGTTCCGATCTCGGCGCGTCGCACCTCGCGGGAGGCCGGGCGGCCGTCGGCGCCGACCGTGACGACGAACTGCCGCAGTTCGCCTTCATGCCCGATCAGGATGGCGTGGATGTCCGCGCCCACGCGGGCGAAGCAGAAGCCGTAGGGTTCAACCACGTCGGTCGCGATCGCGCCCCAGGGCCGGACCCCGTTTTCCGCCCCTGCGCCCGCCGGATCGAACAGGTAGAGGGAGACGCCGGTCCGGCCCGGCGTGCGGTCGCTGGCGCCCAGCAGCACCTGGGGCCGCCCCGCGACGGTCAGGCCTTCGACCACATCGACGTTGTTCAGCAGGCCCTCGGGCATGAATTGCAGCACCTGACCGTCGAAATCATAGAGATAGAGGCCCGCCTTCTTGTCGGTGCCGGCGACGAAGCCGCCGACCGATCGGCCCATCACCGACACCGGCGAGGGCGAGACCCAGATAGCCGGATCGTCGGCCGCGTCGTCGCCGACGGTTCCGACGGAGGGGGTTTCCAGCACCGCCGTCACCGGTGCGCCCGGTCCGACGAAGCCCTCGCCTTCACCCTGAAAGTCGACCTCCCCGGTGGCGCAGGCGGCAAGCGCCATCAGGCTTATGGAGGCGGCGGCGAAGAGGGTCGGGCGGGCCATGTCGGGGGTCCTTTGTGAAGGTGCGGCCCGCCGAGATCATGGGCGGGCGAGGGGGTCAACGGCGCTGGGATGACGGTCTCGTTGCGTTTTCGAGACGACCCGTCCGATCCCGGATCGAACGTCATCAAGCGGCGCCGAAAACGCGAAACTCCCGTCGTCCAACCGTCGCGGCTGCGTCGTGGCTGCGGCGTATGCGCCCCCGCAACGGTCGAGGCGAAACGTCGCACGGCCGCATGGGGATATTCGATGAAACTCGCTCTGCTTCTCGGCGCCGCCGTCGCGCCGCTCGCCCTGGCCGCGCCGGTCCTGGCCTCCGAGCCGCCCGCGCCGGATTCCGCCGTGGTGGCGCCTGAAGGGCCAGTCACCGCCGTTGAGGACGTCATCGTCACCGGCGAGCCGGCGATGCGCAATCGCACCGACGACGTGGTTCCGACGCTTTCGTATGACCTGGATTATTTCCAACGATTCGAGCCCCTGACCGCCGGTGACGCCCTTAAGCGCGTGCCGTCCGTCACCTTCCTGTCCGACGTGCTGGAGTCGGACGGCGTCCGCATCCGCGGGCTCGACTCGGCCTACACCCAGATCCTGATCAACGGCGAGAGGGTTCCCGGCGCCAATCTGGACCGCTCCTTCTTCGTCGATCGAATCCCGGCCGAACTGATCGAGCGTGTCGAGGTTGTGCGGTCTTCTTCGGCCAATCGGTCCGGGGACGCGGTGGCCGGCGCCATCAACATCGTTCTGCGCGACGCCCTCTCGCTGGATGGCGGCTACGTCCGGCTGGGCGCCCTGAACTGGAAGGATAATCCCTACGGTCAGTGGGGCGGAACCTACGGCGCCGTGTGGGGCGGCCAGGTCGGCGAAGGCCGGCTTCTGGTCGGCGGCAATATCCAGGACCGGCGCAATCCCAAGCAGAAGATGAGCTGGCGCTACGACGAGCCGGGCGCGGAGCTCAATGACACCGAAGCCCAGACGGACACGCGCGACGGCACCGACTATTCCGCCAATGTCGCCTATGAGACTCCGTTCGCAGGCGGAAATCTGCAACTGAGCGGTGTCTTCGTGCGGACGGACCGCGTGCAGGACGAGAGCTCGATCGAATACGACGAAGGCGATGTCACTGACCCCGCCAAGATCAACGAAAATCCTCTCGACATCCTGACCGACAACTGGTCGGTACGGGGCCGTTTTGATCGCGAGATGCTTGGCGGCGAGACCACGATCAAGCTCGGCTACGCCTCGATCGACGATGAGCAGTTCGAGCAGGAAGAGGAGCTCGACGTCGGCGACGAGGTGATCGAAGGCGAACGGACCCGCACGCGCGTCCAGGATGATGAGGTTCAGGCCGCCCTGGAGCACAAGCGTCCGCTTTCCGGCGACGTCGAGCTGGAGTTCGGCGTGCAGTACTCGCGCAAGACCCGCGACCACGCCCAGTTCGTATCCGAGGCCGAGGTCGAGGATGTCACCGCCTATCGCAGCCTGACCGACGGCGAGTACGAGGATTATGAGGGGGGCGAAACCTCGATCGAGGAAACCCGCCTGGATCCTTACGTCATGGTTTCGGGCGAAGCCGGGATCGCCAAATGGGAAGCCGGCCTGCGCTATGAGACGACCGATTTCTCGATCCGGGACGAGGCGGGCGTCGACGTCGGGAACAATGACTACGGTCTGTGGCTTCCGTCGGCCAGCGTGCGGTTCCGCCTGTCGGAAGGCGACCGGATCACGGCTTCGGTGGCTCGGACCGTGCGGCGGCCGAACTTCGACTTCCTGACCCCCGCGACCCTGGAAGGCGAATACGGCGACAATGATTTCGTGGGGAATCCCAACCTCGCGCCGGAGACCGCGTGGGGCGCCGATCTGGGCTTCGAGCGTCGCCTCGGTCGTCGGGGCGTCTTCGGCGTCAACGTCTTCTATCGCGACGTCACCGACCTGATCGAACTGGTCAACACCGGCGACTATTCGGATGAGGCGCTGGGCAACTACGAGGACGCGATCGACGACGGGGCGACCCCTGAAGAAGCCGCCGAGGAGCTGACCTCGTTCGTTCTGACCGCCGACAACGTGGGAGATGGACAGGTCTGGGGGATCGAGTTCGATCTTTCGACGCCGCTGGACTTCATCGGGATGGAGCACACGGGGGTCTTCGTGAATTACTCCTGGCTGGACAGCTCGGTAGAGGACGCGTTCGGCGATCGCCGCTTCAACTCCCAGTCCGACTATGTCTTCAATCTCGGCTTCACTCAGGATCTCCCGTCCTGGGGCGCGGCTTTCGGCGCCACCTATCGGAAACAGGGCGACGCTGAGGGGCGGATCATCGGTGAGGAGGTCGTGACCAAATACGGCGGCGACCTGGAAATCTTCATCGAGAAGCAGATTTCCTCCAACGCCGTCATCCGTTTCACCGGCTCCAACCTGCTGGATTCGTCCAAGGACGAGGTCTTCAACAAGTTCAACACCATCGAGGATCAGCGGGACCGCGATTTCGACGAATATGAGATCGAGACCGAGTCCGCCGGCCCTTGGTTCCAGATCGTCGCCCGCATGGCGTTCTGATCACCGCGCCCTGGCGCTTCGAAGAAGAAGGGGTCGGGCGTTCGCCCGGCCCCTTTTTCATGACCCGTTCACAGCCTCACGCCATAAGCCCCATTTTCGGCCCGCCGGTTGCAGGGGGTCGAGGTCCGCGTTGTGCGGGCGCCGATTTGGGACGGGACGATGCTGCTGGAAGGGGAGGTGAACTGGACGCTGGTCTTCGCCGTCCTCGCCGTCCTCGGCCATGTGGTCGCCGGCGTCGCGATTGTGTTCGCCGTCAGAAACGGCCGACGCGGCCGTCACGTTTCCACACATCTGGACCGTGTGAAACAGACGGCGGCCAGCACGGATCGTCGCCTGTTTGACGTTTTGAACGCCATCCCCGTCGCTCTGGTGCAGACGGATGTGCAGGGCAAGTTCGTGTTCGCCAACCGGGCGGCGCATCAGCTTCTGGGGCGGCGCGACGTGGAGTTGCTGGGCCTGAGGTTCCATTCGGCCACCTGGGGCATCACCTTTCCGGACGGCCGACCGATTCCGCCCGACATGCTGCCGACGGCGCGCGCCCTGAGGGGGCAGACGGTCAAGGGCTTTCAGCACCTGCTGGCCAATCCCTCCACCCGGCGCAGGATGCTGGTCTCCGTCACCGCCATGCCGATCCTGGACGAGATGGACCAGGTGATCGGCTCGACCGCCGCCGTGGTCGAGACCGAAGGCCTGACCACGCCCGAGCCGGCGCTGGGCGAGTTGATCCCCCTGCCGCAGCCGGCCGAGGACCCGATGGTCCGTCGGCTGTTCGACGCCGCGCCCGAGGCGCTTGTGGTGGTGTCGCCCCACGGTCTGGTTCGGCTGGCCAACCGGACGGCTGTCGGACTGGCGGGCGAGGACGTTCTGGACGCCGACTTCGCCGACCGTTTCGTCGCGGAATCCGAGCGGGTCGCCGTGCGTCAGACCCTGCGCGGCGCCCTGACCGCGGATGCGGCCTTCGCCACCGATTTCGCCGCCACGGCGCCGGACGGCCGCGTGTTCGACTGGGTGGTGACGCCGCTCGCGGACGGACGAGGCCGCGCCGAGGTCCTGGTGGTGAGCGGCGGCCCTGCGGCGGTCCCCGAAGCCGGGGCCGAGGGGACCGATGTCCAGGCGGAGCCGGTCGTCCCGCCGACATCCGTTACGCCGGAGGCTCCGGCTGCGCCGGCTGACGGTCGGGCTCCGCTGGCCGACGACCGCCATGACGAGGCCGGCGCCCTGGCCCTGGGCCTCACGCAGGAATTCGGCGCCCTGCTGTCGGTCATGACCGGCGCGGTGGAGATGATGGCCGACCAGGCCGACCAGCCGGACAAGGTCCGTCGTCTGGCCCAGGCTGCACTGGGGGCAGGTCGACGGGGCGAGGGTCTGTCGCGGCGTCTGGCGGCGCTGACGACGGGTGCGGCGGCCGGGACCGACCAGGTGCTGGACATGGCCGCCCTGCTGCGCGCCCAGGAAGGACGTCTGAGGGCGGCGCACCCCGAGCTGGACCTGATGGTCGAGACGCCTGCGGAACCGGTGATGGTGTCGCTGGACCCCACTGGTCTGGAGGCGACGACGTCGGCGTTGGCCTTGAACGCGGTCCAGGCCGAAGCCCGCGCCCTGTCCCTGCGGCTGAGCGTGATCGGGGATCGCGCGGTTCTCAGCGCCCGGGACGACGGCGTCGGCATGGAGGCCGACACGCTGCGACGCGCGCCCGAGGCCTTCTTCACCACGCGGGCCGGAGCCGCCGGTCTGGGGCTGTCGCAGGCGAGAGCGTTCGCGCGCGGCGCGGAAGGCGATCTTGAGATGCGTTCGATTCCGGGCGAGGGGACCGAGGTCCGCGTCGTGCTGCCCCTTTCGTCGGCGGACAGGCCCGCCTGAGCCGGTTTCGGCGGATCCACGATCGACTTTCTGGGGTCTGACGGTTGACCCGACCGGACCAGGGCTTAGTTATCGCGCGCGCCCGTTCCGACGCTCCCTTCCGTCCCGAGGACTCCCATGGCCGAAGCCGCTGCCCCCTATGACGTCGTCATCATCGGCGGAGGCCCCGGCGGCTACAACGCCGCCATCCGCGCCGGGCAACTTGGGCTGAAGGCCGCCTGCGTCGAGATGCGCGACACCCTGGGCGGGACCTGTCTGAATGTCGGCTGCATGCCGTCCAAGGCCCTGCTGCACGCCTCGGAGCTGTTCGAGGTGGCGGGCAAGGAGTTCGCGACCTTGGGCATCGAGGTCGGCACGCCCAAGGTCAACCTGGCGCAGATGATGAAGCAGAAGGCGGACAGTGTCGGCCAACTGACCAAGGGCATCGAATTCCTGTTCAAGAAGAACAAGGTCGAGTGGATCAAGGGCAAGGGCCGCATCACCGGTCCGGGCCAGGTCGAGGTGACCGCCGCTGACGGCGGCGTCTCGTCCCTGACCGCCAGGAATATCGTCATCGCCACAGGTTCGGAGCCCACGCCGCTTCCGGGCGTGGATTTCGTCGAGGGCAAGGTGATCGATTCGACCGGCGCCCTGTCGCTGCCGGCGGTTCCGAAGAAGCTGATCGTCATCGGCGCCGGGGTGATCGGGCTGGAACTGGGCTCGGTCTGGCGCCGTCTGGGCGCCGAGGTCACGGTGGTCGAGTTTCTGGACAAGGTCGGCGCCGGGATGGACGCCGAGGTCGCCACCGCCTTCCAGCGCGGCCTGACCAAACAGGGCATGACCTTCAAGATGGGAACCAAGGTCACCTCGGCGAAGGCGGCCAAGGATGGGGTCGTGCTGACGCTCGAACCCGCTGCGGGCGGCGCCGCCGAGACCCTGACCGGGGACGTGGTGCTGGTCGCCATCGGCCGCCGCCCCTACACCGCCGGGCTCGGCCTGGAGACTGTGGGCATCGAGACGGACAAGCGCGGCTTCCTCGCCAATGACCACCTGAAGACCGGCAAGGACGGGGTCTGGGTCATCGGCGACGTGACCCACGGCCCGATGCTGGCGCACAAGGCCGAGGAAGAGGCCGTCGCCGTCATCGAATACATCGCCGGCAAGGCGGGCCACGTTGATTACGACCTGGTCCCCAGCGTCATCTACACCGGTCCGGAAGTGGCCTGGGTCGGCAAGACCGAAGAGCAGCTCAAGGCCGACGGCGTCGCCTTCAAGAAGGGCAAGTTCCCGTTCAGCGCCAACAGCCGCGCCAAGATCAACCACGAGACCGAGGGCTTCGTGAAAGTCCTGGCCGAGGCGACCACGGACAAGGTGCTGGGGGTTCACATCTTCGGCCCGTCGGCCGGCGAACTGATCGGCGAGGCCTGCATTGCCATGGCCTTCGGCGGGTCGGCCGAAGACATCGCCCGCACCTGCCATGCCCACCCGACGCGCTCGGAAGCGGTCAAGCAGGCGGCGATGGGCGTGGACGGCTGGACGATGCAGGCCTGATCGGGTCGGCGCGCCTCAGGCGGTGACCGAGCGGGTTTGCCGCCTGAGCCCGCTGAACATCATCCGAGACATGCCGAAGTCCAGCGAGACCCGGTCGAACCGGCTGATGATGTCGGCGCCGAGGAGCAACGCCGGGCGGTCATTGAGCTCCAGGGCGCCGAAGGCGTGCAGGTCGGCGAACAGCAGTCGAGTCTGCCCCAGACGTTGACGCGCCACCTCAAGCTGAGAGACCGAGCCGGGCTGGGCGACCAGCTGCTGGCCCGTGACGCCGAAGACCCGGATCGGATTGAGATAGGGCGAGCGACCCTGCCGTTCGCCCACGGCGCGCTGCAGCGCCAGATTTCCGATGGAGAACTGGGCGCCGCTGTCGACGAAACAGTCCGCCGGAATGCCTTCGACTCTCGCGTTCAGGAGGATCAGCTGGCCGAAGTGCCCCTTTCGGCTGCGCGACGCATCGAACCTGCGCAGGCGAGAGGGCATGGCGAAGGCGTCGCCGAACGTCACCTTGTCGGGCCCGGACGGCGTCAGTCCGATCGTGCGACGGCCGAGGTCGATGTCCAGGCGGAACCGTGACAGCACGTCGAGGCCCAGAAGCCCGTCGGCCGCCAGCAGGGCCCGGGGAAACACGCACGGCTGCAGCTGAGTGAAGCGTCGGCCGGCGGCCTCCAGCCGCGAAAGCTGCACCGAGCGTGTGATCTGCGCCGAGGTGACTCCATGGACCAGGACGTCGCCGGCCGAGGGCAGCTGCAGGAGGGCGGCGGTTTCCTCCGACACGGCGGTGCGGCTGGCGCCCGTGTCGATGACGAAATCGAACGGTCCCTGACTGTTCAGTCGCGCCCGGACCGACATCCGGGTGAACAGGTTGGCGAAAAGGGCGGCCTCGAGATCGAGCGATCCCGGCGGCGGCGTCTCCGGGGCCGGGAGGGACTGGGACGCTGTTGCGGGCCATGCGGCCGTCAGGCCTCCCGCACAGGTCAGCCCGGCGGCGGCTCCCAGGATGAGCCGGCGTCGGTCGCCGTCGCAATGATCGCCCCTTGTTCCGGAACGCATCAGCCCGCCTCCCTGCGGTGCGAGGGCGGAGCGTACACCCGTTTCGCCGTCGACGCATCCCTGGCGCCGTCCGGCGACGGAAGGCCGGATCAGGCTCGGGGATGAGCCGAGGCGTAGGCGGCCATCAGGCGTGCGGAGTCGACGGCGGTGTATCGCTGGGTCGTGGACAGGCTGGCGTGGCCCAGCAGTTCCTGGATTGCGCGAAGGTCGGCGCCGGCGCCCAGCAGATGGGTGGCGAAGCTGTGCCGGAGGGCGTGGGGCGTCGTCGAGGCGGGCAGGCCGAGCCGGCCGCGCAGTCGCTGAACCGTCGCCTGGACATGGCGGGGGCTGAGGGCGCCGCCGCGTCTGGCCCGGAACAGGGGGTCGTCAGGTCCGGAAGCGAATGGCGACAGCGCCAGATAGTCGTCCACGGCGGCGCGCACGGCCGGCAGCACCGGGGCGATCCGAGTCTTGCCGCCCTTGCCGAAGATCCTGAGCGTCTCGCCGAGCGGCGCATCCCGTCGGGTCAGGGACAGCGCTTCTGAAATACGCAGACCGCAGCCGTAGAGCAGGGTCAGGACGGCCCGGTCGCGGGCCGCTTCCCACGGTTCGGCGTCGGGATCGGCCTCGGGCTCGCGCGTCAGCTCCATCGCCTGGTCGGGCGTCACGGGGCGGGGCAGGGAGGCGCGGACCCTGGGGCCGCGCACCAGCGCCAGTTGCGGCGTCGGCACGCCGAGGCGACGATCGAGAAATCCGTGCAGGGTGCGGATCGCCGACAGGGTCTGGCTGAGCGACCGGGCGTTCAGCGGCGCGTCGCCGCCGCGCCGCTCGGCCAGATGCGCCCGCACCTCCGCCGCCGTCGTCTCGCCGAGGTCGCGGATCGTCAGGGGCGCGCCGCCGCGGTGCCGCTCGAGAAACGCCAGCCAGACGCGGCCGATGCGGCCGTAGGCCTCGAGGGTGCGCGGCGACAGGCGGCGTTCGTCGGACAGGTGCACAAGCCACGCCGCCAGGGCGTCGGCGGCGGACGTGATCATTGCGGCAGGGGCCAGCGCTCGCCGGTCCTTTCGACCACGCGGGCGATGAAGGCGATCAGTTCGCCGCCCATGGTCGGGGTGAAGCCTTCGGGCTCGGGAGAGGCGAAGGCGCACAGGCCGGCCCGGGCCTCCGCGTCGCCCGGAAAATGCGGCTTCAGCCGGATCAGGGCGATCGAGCGAACCTGATCCGAGGCGGCGCCGAACAGGTCGAGGCCCGGGATCGGCGGCCCCAGCCAGGTCAGGCCGTCCGGCCCCAGCAGGGCGTCGACGTCGCCGGGCTCCAGCCCGCGCCAGCCGAAGGGGACGGGGCCGGGCTTCTCCAGGGCGATGGCCGCGCCGGCCAGGCCGAAGCGGGCGGCGGCCGTGGCGTCCAGCCGGCGCGCCAGGTCGGACAGGCTGCGGGCCTCGAGAATATCGAGGGCGGCGACATGGGTCTGGGTCTGGGCGGCGAAATTGGCGCGGGCCACCGCCTCGATTCGCTTGCGGGCGTCGGCCTCGCGTTCGGCGGCGGCCTCCAGCCGGGTCAGGGCCACCGCGCCGAATTCCACGACGTTGCGGCCGTGCGGGCGCAGACCGATCTCCTCCAGCAGGGAGCGATCGTCCAGCAGGGTCTGGGCGTGGGCCTGCAGCCAGGCGCGCACCTCGGGCCAGGCCGGCCCTGGCGCGGTTTCGCGGCCGGCGAACAGGTCAGGCGTTCCGCTCACGTCGGCGTCTCGTTCAGCGACGGGCCGGGGCGCCGGTCGCGGGCGTCAGAGGATCGATTGGCCGGTCTTGCCCCAGTCGGCCAGGAATTGATCAAGCCCCTTGTTGGTTAACGGGTGCTTGACCAGGCCCTTGAAAACGTCGGCCGGCAGGGTGGCGGCGTCGGCGCCGGCGAGGGCGGCGGCGGAGACATGGGCCGGGTTGCGCAGGGACGCGGCCAGGATCTCGGTCTCGAAGCCGTGGATGTCGTAGAGGGTGCGGATCTCTTCCAGCAGGCTCACGCCGTCGGCGCCGTGGTCTTCCAGCCGGCCGACGAAGGGCGAGATGAAGGTGGCGCCGGCCTTGGCCGCCAGCATCGCCTGGGCCGCCGAGAAGCACAGGGTGACGTTGGTCCGGATCCCCTTGTCGGCGAAGGCGCGCGCGGCGCGCAGTCCGTCCCAGGTCAGGGGCAGTTTGACGACGACATTGGGGGCGATGGCCGCCAGCTTGTCGCCCTCGCGCACCATGGTCTCGAAATCGGTCGCGACGGCCTCGGCCGAGATCGGCCCCTCGACCAGGGCGCAGATTTCGGCGATGACCTCGGCGATGTTGCGACCGGATTTGGCGATCAGCGAGGGATTGGTGGTGACGCCGTCCACCATTCCGGTGGGGAGCATCTCCTTGATGACGGCGACGTCGGCGGTGTCGAGAAACAGTTTCATGGGGCGGGTTCTAGCCGAGCGGGGGCAGGGTTGAAAGTCGCCTCGGTGCTCATTCCCCTGCCGGTGCAGGAGGCGTTCGACTATGAGGTCCCGGACGGCCTGTCCCTCGTGCGCGGCGATCAGGTTGCGGTTCCGCTGGGGCCCAGGCTGCTGCGCGGGATCGTGGCCGAGGTGCGCGAGACGACGGGGTCGAACCGGCGGCTGAAGGCGGTCGAGGGGCGGCTGGACGACCCGTCCGTGCCGGAGCGCACGGTGGACTTCGTCGAATGGGCGGCGCGGTGGACGCTGAACGCGCCGGGCGAGATGGCCCAGGCGGCGCTGAAGGGGTTGCGGGCGCCCCGGCCCCGGCCCGAACGGCGGGTGCGGCGGATCGGCGACCGGCGGCCGGGCCGGGAGACGCCGGCGCGGTCGGCGGTGCTGGAGGTCCTGGGCGAGCGGTCGATGGCGGGGGCCGAGCTGGCGAGGGCGGCGGGCGTCTCGTCGGGGGTGGTCAAGGGGCTGGTCGACGAAGGGGTTCTGGAGGTCATCGAGATCGAGGCGGTGGCGGCCTTCGATCCGCCCGATCCCGATCACGCCCCGGCGGTGCTGACGCCCGACCAGGCGGCAGCGGCCGAGGCCATCGGCGCCGCTGTCGATGAGCGAGGCTTTCGGCCCTTCCTGCTGGACGGGGTGACCGGCTCGGGCAAGACCGAGGCCTATCTGGAGGCGGCGGCGCGGACGCTGAAAGCGGATCCGGCAGCCCAGATCCTGATCCTTCTGCCCGAAATCGCCTTGACCCAGGCCCTGATCGCGCGGATCGCCGACCGGTTCGGCGCGGCGCCGGCGGAATGGCATTCGGGCGTGGCGCCGCCCCGGCGGCGGCAGGTGTGGGAGGCGGTTCGGGCCGGGCGGTGCAATATCGTCGTGGGGGCGCGGTCCGCCCTGTTCCTGCCGTTCGTGAGCCTGCGCCTGCTGATCGTGGACGAGGAGCACGACGGGTCGTTCAAGCAGGACGAAGGCCTCGTCTATCACGGCCGCGATCTGGCGGTGGCGCGGGGACGGATCGAGGGCGCGACGGTGGTGCTGGCCTCGGCCACGCCGTCGCTGGAGACGCTGTGGAACGCCCGCTCCGGCCGCTACGGCTGGCTGAGGCTGGGGGCGCGGCATGGGGCAGCGGTCCTGCCGGACATCCGGCTGGTCGATCTGAGAGCCGATCCGCCCGATCCCCAGACCTGGCTGTCGCGGGCGCTGCGGACGGCGATCGCCGAGACCCTGGCGGCCGGGGAGCAGACCCTGCTGTTCCTCAACCGACGCGGTTATGCGCCGGTGGTGCTGTGCCGGGCCTGCGGCCACCGGATGACGGCGCCGGACACCGACAGCTGGCTGGTCGAGCACCGCTACATCGGGCGACTGGTGTGCCATCTGACGGGTTTCTCCATGCCGAGGCCGAAGGCCTGTCCCGCCTGCGGGGCCGAGGACAGTCTGGTGGCCGTGGGGCCGGGAGTGGAGCGGATCGAGGAGGAGGTCCGGAGCCTGTTCCCCGAGGCGCGGATCGCGGTGTTCAGTTCCGACACGACGCCCGACGCCGCCTCTGCCCGCGCCCTGATCGAGGCCATGACGCGCGGAGAGATCGATATTCTGGTGGCCACCCAGGCGGCGGCCAAGGGCCACAACTTCCCCGGCCTGACCCTGGTCGGGGTGGTGGATGCGGACCTGGGCCTGAGGGGCGGCGACCTGCGGGCGGCCGAGCGCACCTATCAGCTGCTGGCCCAGGCCACCGGCCGGGCAGGGCGGGCCGACCGGCCGGGCCGCGCCCTGCTGCAGACCTGGACGCCGGAGCATCCGGTGCTCCAGGCCCTGGCCGCGGGCGACCGCGAGGCCTTTGTCGAGGCCGAGATGGCCGAGCGGGAGATGGCCTTCCTGCCCCCCTACGGCCGGCTGGCGGCCCTGATCCTGTCCAGCGAGAACGCCCAGGCGGTCGAGGCGACCGCGCGCGCCCTGGCCGAGGCCATTCCCAACGCCGAGCGGCTGGAGGTCTATGGTCCGGCCGATGCGCCCCTGGCCCTGGTGCGGGGACGGCGGCGCAAGCGGCTGCTGGTCCGGGCCGATCGCGACGTGGACCTCCAGGCCTTCCTGCGCGCCTGGCTGGCCCGGGTGAAGGTTCCGGGATCGGTGCGGCTGACGGTGGATGTGGATCCGTACAGCTTTCTGTAGGGAGCGTTCTCCGTGCCGTCATGCTCGCTCTGTTCCGTCATCCTTGGGCGTGTCCCGAGGAGCCATGGGCCCGCGGGTTTCGGAGGCGGGTCGGGCGTTCGTGCGCCTTCTTCGAAGCTCGTGCGGCGGTCGGGATGGGCCCTCGGGACGAGCCCGAGGGTGACGGGGTCGGGTGTGAGTTTCCCCCTCCACCGCTTCGCGGTCCGGTCGTCGGATCGCGTGTGATCTTCCACCAAGCCGGGGGCGTCGCCCCCTCCACCGCTTCGCGGTCCGGTCGTCGGATCGCATGCGATCCTTCTCCACCCCCAGAAGGGGGAGGAGAAGGCATGCGTCGTCGGCTTCACGGCGGGGGCCTGAAGGGTGCGGGAGGGGCGGAGCGCCGGGCCTCGCCCGGTCTGTAGGGTAGAAGTACCGTTTTCGACGAAGTCTGGTCGCTCCGCGCGGGACCTGGACGGGAGGAGCGACGGGGGGCGCTGATTGGCGCCGGCGTCGAATAGCCCCCCGGCGGGCGGGTCGGCCGGCGCGGCCGATCCCCGGAACGGTCGGGATTTCAACTCCGACCCAGCCTCGGCTCCGAAAAGGTTCCCCTCCGCGGTCGAGGCGGCGAGGCTCCGATCTGGAACCCCGCCCCCGCTGTCTCGCCTCCACCGCCCGCAGGTCGCCGGCCGACGGCCCTCCCGTGCGGTGAAGCGGGGGTATTATGGGGCAGGCTCCACCTGCGGCCGGAAGCGGGCCGCAAGTTTCGGGGAAAGCTGAGGGACTACAGCGGTCGGGGGTGTTGAAGTGTGATGGAAGACTGCCCTCTGCCAGACTCCTCCCTCTTCCGGTTGGGAGAGGGATTGAGCGCACGGCGGCGCAGCCGTCGTTCTGGCGCTCAAGGGAGAGGGGACAATCGCAGCAGTCGGCGTGAGCCGTGTCACGGGCGGTGCGACGGCTGTCGCCGACTTCGACACTGTCCCCTCATCCGGCCCTGCGGGCCACCTTCTCCCAACCGGGAGAAGGGATTGGAGCGAGACCCGGACCCGTTTATTGGGGCACGAGGCGGATTTCGAAGAGTTTGGGCCAGTTCTTGCCGGTGACGAACAGGCGGCGGGATCGGGCGTCCCAGGCGATGCCGTTGAGGACATCGTCGGCGGGATCGGCGACGGGATCGGGCAGCAGGCCGGACAGGTCGATGACGCCGACGACCTGGCCGTCCTTCGGGTCGATGCGGACGATGAAGTCGGTCTGCCAGATGTTGGCCCAGACCTCGCCGTCGATGAATTCCAGCTCGTTCAGGCGGCCGAGCGGTCGGCCCCCGATGGTGACGGGGATCGCCCCGGTCTCGGCGAAGGTGTCCGGATCGAGGAAGCGCAGCCGGGACTGGCCGTCCGACAGGATCAGCCGCGTCCCGTCATGGGTCAGGCCCCAGCCCTGGCCGGAATAGGCGAACTCGCCCAGGGGCGTCAGGTCGGCGGCGTTCCAGATGAAGCCCTTGCCGTCGGTCCAGGTCAGGCTGAAGGCCCGGTCGCCCAGGATCGTCAGGCCCTCGCCGAAATGCTGGAGGGCCAGGTCGCGACGGGTCAGGACCTCGCCGTCCGACAGGCGCACGCGGCGGACGGTGGAGGGATGACGCCCGGTGCTTTCGGTCAGGACGTCGCCGTCGATGACCAGACCCTGGGTGAAGGCGGTCGGGTCATGCGGATAGGTCGCCACCACCTCATAGCCGTAGCGGGCCACCGGGCGAGGCTGGGTCGGGGCCGGGGTCGTCGCCGGCGCAGGCGCCGTGACCGCAGGGGAGGGCGGCGGAGCGGTCGAGGGCGAAGGAGTCTGGGCCTGGGACGGGGCGGCGAGGGCCGCCGCGGTCCAGGCCAGAAGGCCGATCCGCGCCGCGATCAGGAGACGGCGGCGCGGTCGCGGCATGCGGTCAGACTCCGGGTTCGGCGGTTTCCCTGGCATTCAGCGCGTCCAAATGCGCCTTTTCGGCGGCGGCCTTCTTCGCCGACGCATTGCGCGACAGCATGTTGAGGCCCTCCACCATCGCCGAGAAGGCCATGGCCGCATAGATGTAGCCCTTGGGCACATGGACGCCGAAGCCGTCGGCGATCAGCACCGCGCCGATCATCAACAGGAAGCCCAGGGCCAGCATGACCACGGTCGGGTTCTTGTCGATGAAATTGGCCAGGGGGTCGGCCGCCAGCAGCATGACCAGGACGGCGACCACCACGGCGATCATCATGATGACGACGTAGTCGGTCATGCCCACGGCGGTCAGGATCGAGTCGATCGAGAACACCATGTCCAGCAGGATGATCTGGAAGATGGCCGAGCCGACGCTGGTGATGACGACGTCCTTCTTGTCCTTTTCAAGCAGGGCGTGGGACGGCGTATGATCCGTGGTGTGGTGGATTTCCTTGGTCGCCTTCCAGATCAGGAACAGGCCGCCGGCGATCAGGATCAGATCCTTCCAGCTGAAGGCGGTGTCCCAGCCGGCCCCCGACAGGCCCAGATCGAAGACCGTCGCCTTGAGACCGATGATCCAGCCGATGGTGGCCAGCAGGCCCAGACGCATGATCAGGGCCAGGGCGATGCCGATGCGGCGCGTGCGCTGGCGGTGCTCGGGCGGCAGCTTGTTCGAAAGGATCGAGATGAAGATCAGGTTGTCGATCCCGAGGACGACCTCCATCACCACCAGGGTGATGAGCGCCGCCCAGGCGGTCGGATCGGTGAAGAGGGGTGTGAAGTCGAACATCGAGGATCCCAGAGGAAATTTGGCCGTATCTAACGCAGCGCGGCCGTTCCCGCTTCAACGCCCGGCCGCGCCGGATTGTCGCGGGCCGGAGGCGAGCGCGGCTTCACCTGCGACCTTTGGGGAAGATCACGACTTGTTGCGAGCGGGAAAAGCCCATGCTATCAGGCGCCCGGCTTGCGGAGGGCGTTTCGAGAGAAGCGGCCTCCTGTGTGCTTTCCTGAAGCAAATCAAGCCTTTGGCCGGTGCGTCCCGCGCGACCGGCCTTCGCTTTAAGAGTTATGATCGAACGGACCCGAACCCTTGGCTGACGATTTCAGGACGACGGAAGTCGGCGATCGCTATGCGCGGGCGCTGTTTGACCTGGCGCTGGAGACCGGTCGCCTCGAGGCCGTGCGCGCCGATCTGAAGTCGCTGAAGGCGGCCTGGGCGGAAAGCGCCGACCTGCGCCGGCTGGTGCAGTCGCCGGTGATCGCGGCCGACGATCAGGGCAAGGGCCTGTCGGCTATCGCCGTGAAGGCGAAGTTCGACGCCACGACCCGCAACTTCCTGGGTCTGCTGGCCCAGAACGGCCGCGCCCGCGACCTAGCCGCCGTGATCGGCGGTTTCGAGGTTCTGTACGCCAAACACACCGGACTGGTGGCCGCCGAGGTCGTCTCGGCCCAGCCGCTGAGCGCCGCCCAGATGAAGTCGGTCGTCGCCGCCCTGACCCAGGCCCTGGGCAAGACGCCCGAGGTTTCGGCCCGTGTCGACGCCGGCCTGCTGGGCGGGCTGAAGGTCAAGGTGGGGTCGCGACTGTTCGACGCCTCGCTGAAGACCCGCCTGGATCAGCTGAAATATTCCCTCAAGCGCGCCTGAGCGCCCCACGCAACGAGATAAGGCGCCGCTCCGCGTCGCCTCCGAAGACGAGAACCGAAAGAGCCCGCCATGGACATCCGCGCCGCTGAAATCTCGGCCATCCTCAAGTCGCAGATCGCCAACTTCGGCGTCGAAGCCGACGTCTCGGACGTCGGCCAGGTGCTGTCGGTCGGCGACGGCATCGCCCGCATCCACGGTCTGGACAATGTCCAGGCCGGCGAAATGGTCGAATTCCCCAAGGCCGGGGTGAAGGGCATGGCCCTGAACCTGGAGCGTGACAACGTCGGCGTCGTGATCTTCGGCGCGGACGCCGCCATCGCCGAGGGCGACGACGTGCGCCGCCTGGGCGAGATCGTGGACGTGCCCGTCGGCAAGGGCCTCCTGGGCCGCGTCGTCAACCCGCTGGGCGAGCCGATCGACGGCAAGGGCCCGATCCAGTTCACCGAGCGTCGCCGTGTCGACGTCAAGGCGCCGGGCATCATCCCGCGCAAGTCGGTGCACGAGCCGATGCAGACCGGCCTGAAGGCCATCGACACCCTGATCCCGATCGGTCGCGGCCAGCGCGAACTGATCATCGGCGACCGTCAGGTCGGCAAGACCGCCGTCGCCATCGACACCATCCTGAACCAGAAGTCGGTCAACGCCACCGACGATGAGTCGGCCAAGCTGTACTGCATCTATGTGGCCGTCGGTCAGAAGCGGTCGACCGTGGCCCAGATCGTCAAGACGCTCGAGGAATCGGGCGCCCTAGACTACACGATCGTCGTGGCCTCGACGGCTTCGGAGCCGGCCCCGCTGCAGTTCCTGGCGCCGTTCGCCGGCACCGCCATGGGCGAATATTTCCGCGACAACGGCATGCACGGCCTGATCGTCTATGACGACCTGTCCAAGCAAGCGGTTGCGTATCGCCAGATGTCCCTGCTGCTGCGCCGTCCGCCGGGCCGCGAAGCCTATCCGGGCGACGTCTTCTATCTGCACTCGCGCCTGCTGGAGCGTTCGGCCAAGCTGAACGGCGACTACGGCTCGGGCTCGCTGACCGCCCTGCCGCTGATCGAGACCCAGGCCAACGACGTGTCGGCCTATATCCCGACCAACGTCATCTCGATCACCGACGGCCAGATCTTCCTGGAATCCGACCTGTTCTATCAGGGCATCCGCCCGGCCGTGAACGTCGGCATCTCGGTGTCGCGCGTGGGCTCCTCGGCCCAGACCAAGGCGATGAAGAAGGTCGCCGGCACCATCAAGGGCGAGCTGGCCCAGTATCGCGAGATGGCCGCCTTCGCCAAGTTCGGCTCGGACCTGGACGCCTCGACCCAGAAGCTGCTGGCGCGCGGCGAGCGTCTGACGGAGCTGCTGAAGCAGCCGCAGTATTCGCCGCTGACGATGGAAGAGCAGGTCGTCTCGGTCTACGCCGGCACGCGCGGCTACATCGACGGCATCGCCACGGCCGACGTGGGCCGGTTCGAGAAGGAGCTGCTGGCGCGCATCCACTCCAAGCACGCCTCGCTGCTGGACGGCATCCGCACCAAGAAGGACCTGACGGCCGAGCTCGAAGCCGAGCTGAAGTCGATCCTCGGCGACTTCGTCAAGACCTTCGCCTGAGCCTGACCCGGAACTGACGAGAGAGTAGAGCCGGATGGCCAGCCTCAAGGAAATGCGCAATCGGATCGGAAGCGTGAAAGCCACGCAGAAGATCACGAAGGCCATGCAGATGGTCGCCGCGGCCAAGCTGAAGCGCGCCCAGGACCAGGCCGAGAACGCCCGGCCCTACGCCCGGCGCATGGCCTCGGTCATCGCCAACCTGGCCGCCGGCGTCTCGGGCGCCGACGCGCCGAAGCTGCTGGCCGGCACCGGCGAGGACCACAAGCACCTCGTCGTGGTCGCCACGGCCGACAAGGGTCTGGCGGGGGGTTTCTCGACCAACGTCATCCGCGCCGCACGCGAGCGGATCAACAGCCTGATCGCCCAGGGCAAGGATGTGAAGATCGTCGCCGTGGGCAAGAAGTCCCGCGACCAGCTGAGCCGTCTGTACGGCGACCGGCTGATCCAGACCTTTGAGCTGTCGGACCACAAGGTGCTGGGCCTGGCCGCGGCACAGCCGATCGCCGAACTGATCGCCGACCGGTTCGAGGCGGGCGAGACCGACGTGGTCACCCTGTTCTACAGCCAGTTCAAGTCGGTCATCTCGCAGGTGCCGAGCGCCAGCCAGCTGATCCCGGCCGTGGTCGAGGGCGATGCCGCCCCGATCGACCTGGGCGGGGCGGTCTATACCTATGAGCCGTCGGAGGAGGAGATCCTCGAGACCCTGCTGCCGCGCAACCTGACGACCCAGATCCTGTCGGCCCTGTACGAGAACCAGGCCGGCTTCTTCGGCTCGCAGATGGCCGCCATGGACAACGCCACGCGCAATGCGGGCGACCTCATCAACGCCCTGACGCTGCAGTACAACCGCAAGCGCCAGGCCCAGATCACCACCGAGCTGATCGAGATCATCGCCGGCGCCGAAGCCCTCTGATCCCGATCCCCACGACATTCCGAACCGGACACGCCCCATGACCGACACCGTCAAGAAACCCGCCGCCCGCAAGCCGGCCGCCGCCAAGGCCGCCGCCGCACCGAAGGCTCCGGCCGCCAAGAAACCTGCAGCCGCCAAGGCCCCGAAGGCCGCCGCGCCGGTCGACGCCGTCGCCGCCGGCAAGATCGCCCAGGTCATCGGCGCCGTCGTCGACGTGGAGTTCGAGGGTCACCTGCCGGCGATCCTGAACGCCCTGCACACCCAGAACGTCGACCAGAAGACGGGCGAGCCCTTCACCCTGGTGCTGGAAGTCGCCCAGCACCTCGGCGAGAACATGGTCCGCACCATCGCCATGGACACGACCGAAGGCCTGACGCGCGGCCAGCCGGTCACCGACACCGGCACCTCGATCATGGCGCCGGTCGGTCCAGGCACCCTGGGCCGCATCATGAACGTCGTCGGCCAGCCGATCGACGAACAGGGTCCGATCAAGACCGACATGTTCCGCCCGATCCACCGCGACGCCCCCTCGTTCGAGGAACAGTCGACGTCGTCGGAAATTCTGGTCACCGGCATCAAGGTCATCGACCTGATGTGCCCCTACACCAAGGGCGGCAAGACCGGCCTGTTCGGCGGCGCGGGCGTGGGCAAGACCGTGACCATGCAGGAGCTGATCAACAACATCGCCAAGGCCTACGGCGGCTATTCGGTTCTGGCCGGCGTGGGTGAGCGCACCCGCGAGGGCAACGACCTGTATCACGAGATGATCGAGTCCAACGTGAACGTGGACCCGACCAAGAACGACGGCTCGACCGAAGGCTCCAAGTGCGCCCTGGTCTATGGCCAGATGAACGAGCCTCCCGGCGCCCGCGCCCGCGTCGCCCTGACGGGCCTGGCCCAGGCCGAGTACTTCCGCGACGAGGAAGGCAAGGACGTGCTGCTGTTCGTCGACAACATCTTCCGCTTCACCCAGGCCGGTTCGGAAATGTCGGCGCTGCTGGGCCGCATCCCCTCGGCCGTGGGCTATCAGCCGACCCTGGCCACCGAGATGGGCAACCTGCAGGAGCGGATCACCTCGACCAAGAAGGGCTCGATCACCTCGATCCAGGCCATCTACGTTCCGGCCGACGACCTGACCGACCCGGCCCCGGCCGCCTCGTTCGCCCACCTGGACGCCAAGACCGTTCTGAGCCGCGACATCGCCGCCCAGGCCATCTTCCCGGCCGTGGACCCGCTGGACTCGACCTCGCGGATCATGGACCCGCTGGTCATCGGCGAGGAGCACTACAACGTCGCCCGCTCGGTGCAGGAAGTGCTGCAGTCCTACAAGGCGCTGAAGGACATCATCGCCATCCTGGGCATGGACGAGCTGTCGGAAGAGGACAAGCTGGTCGTCGCCCGCGCCCGCAAGATCAGCCGCTTCCTGTCGCAGCCTTTCTTCGTGGCCGAGCAGTTCACCAACTCGCCGGGCAAGTTCGTCTCGCTGGAAGACACGATCCGCTCGTTCAAGGGCATCGTCGCCGGCGACTACGACCACCTGCCGGAAGCCGCCTTCTACATGGTCGGCTCGATCGAGGAAGCCGTCGAGAAGGCCGCCAAACTGGCCGCGGACGCCTGATCCATGGCCGGGAAGCTGAACTTCTCGCTGGTCGCGCCTGAACGCGAGGTCTTCCACGGCCTCGTCGATCAGGTCGACGCGCCGGGCGTCGAGGGCGATTTCGGCGTCCTGCCGCAGCATGCGCCGTTCATGACGGCCCTGCGCGAGGGCGTGGTCACGGTCATCGACGGATCGTCGCGCCGTCAGTTCGAGGTGCACGGCGGTTTCGCCGACGTGACGCCCGAAGGCCTGACCATCCTGGCCGAACAGGCCCAGGAACTGGCCTCGGCCTGATCCGAGGCCGAGGGCTCCCCAAGCCCCGGAGGGCTGATCGGGAATCGTCAGTGGCCGCCCGATGTGCGACCGGTCAGGGTGGCGACATGATTGCGCTTCTCCTGCTCGCCGGTGGTCTCCTCCTGTCCTGGCCTGCGCCGGCCCCGGCCGCATCAGGCCAGACGGGCGCCAACCCGTCACGCCTGCCTTCGCTGTCGACCCTGACCGCCGCGCCGCCGCACATGCCGGCGGTGGAGGCGGCGCTGACTCATTGTCTGGCCCGCGCAGGCGACGGGCCGCGATCGGCGCGGCCTTCGGGTTTCGCCCGCAACGAGGCCCAGCCGGAGCGCTGGATCTATCCGGCCACGCGGGGCGCCGCCCTGAGGGTCAGTCTGAACGAAAACGCCGGAGGCTGCAGCCTGGTGGTGCACGAGTGGCCGGGTGCGACGGCGCCGATCTCGGCCTGGCTGCGGGCGCGGGGCTATGGGCCGGGACCTCGGCCGGATGTGTTCCAGCGTAACCTGTCGCGGGGCCGGGGCGTCCAGGTGGGAATGATGCGCGGCGGCGGCCGGTCCCTTCTGATCTTTGTCGGCGCCGGAACGCCGGATAGCTGAGCAACACCCAGGTCTTGACCCGGGGGCGTGAGGCCCTAGATAGCCGCCCACAACCGATGACGGGGCCACGTCCCCGCCCGTCCGCCGATGACCGGCGGCGCGGCCTTCAAGACCGGGACGGCCCGGCTCTCTGGAAGGAGGGCCGTCTGATGGCCTGGATCGTACTGTTCGTCGCCGGACTGCTGGAAGTCGTCTGGGCCTATGCGATGAAGTTGTCAGAGGGGTTCACACGGCCCGTCCCCTCGATCGTCACCGTGGTGACCATGATCGCCAGTTTCGCCCTGTTGTCCTGGTCGATGAAGACCCTGCCGCTGGGGACCGCCTATACGATCTGGACCGGGATCGGGGCGGTCGGGGCGTTCGTCGTCGGGGTGGCGGTGCTGGGCGAGGCCCTGACCTTCTGGCGGGTGCTGGCGGCCGTGCTGATCGTGTCCGGCCTGGTGATGATGAAACTGGCCAGTCCGGCGCACTGACCCTCCGGATTCAGGTGACCTGAACCCCGGCCTTCGCCGGCGCGCGCGGGAGTATGGGGCGTCGGTGGGAAGACAGCGGGCCCGGTCAGTTTTCGAGAGGCGCGCGGGGGCTGTGGCGGGACCAGGGTGGCGTCCGGAGGTCCCCATGCGTCACCCGCGTCTGTTCGCCGTCTCGGCCCTGGCCGTCGGCCTGTCGCTGACGGCGTTCGCCGCGCCCCGGAGGGCCTGCGGCTGCATCGATCCGCGACCGGCCCGCATCGCCGAGGTCACGCCGGCCGCGCTGGAGGTGGTCTGCACCTCCCGCGTTCTGGAGCGCAGCCCCGACTCCTTGCGCGAGGAGGGGCTGGAGCACGGCTTTCAGTTCTGGGGCGACTGGTTCGAAGCCACGGCCCGCGACGGCGGACTGGACGTGCGGCCGGGCGCGGCGGGAGAAGATTGTCGGCTGGCCTATCTGACCGACCGGGCGGGGGCGCGGCGGGTCGAGGCGGCGCTGACGCGCTGGGCGCGAAGCCGGGAGATGCGGCGTCTGGACGCCCGCCGGTGGGAAGGCGCCGCCGATGTGGGCCGCCTGTTCTGGACGGTCGAGCTCCCGAGCCGGAGCGGGGCGCCCCATGCGGTGGCCGTGACCTATGCGCCGCCGTCCGGCGACTGAGCCAGCGGCAGGAAGGCCGCGACGACCTGTTCATAGGCGGCGCGTTTGAAGGGCACGATCAGGTCGCAGGCCTCGGTCAGGTCGCCCCAGCGCCAGGCGTCGAACTCGACCTCGTCATGGCGTTCCAGGTCGATCTCGCTGTCCGGGCCGGTGAAGCGGAAGGCGAACCATTTCTGGCGCTGGCCCTTGAAGCCGCGCCAGGCCTTGGCGTTGTTCATGGCCTCGGGCGGGAAGTCGTAGAGGATCCAGTCGTCGGTCGCGCCCAGCAGTTCGGCGGAGACGACGCCGGTCTCCTCCTCCAGTTCGCGGCGGGCGGCGGCCTCCAGGTCCTCGCCGTCATCGACGCCGCCTTGCGGGAACTGCCAGTTGTGAGGGCCGGGCGTATGGGCGCGGCGGCCGTACCAGACCCGACCGTCGGGATGGAACAGGACGACGCCGACGTTGGGGCGATAGGCGGAGAGGGTCATCGGATTCGGTGAAGAGTGAGCACAGTGAGCGAGGGGTGAGCGTGATGGGGCGACGCGGCGCTCAAGCCTCGCCCACCAGCCCTTTTCACCCAGACCTAACGGCCGGAGCGCGCCGCCATGGCGGAGGCCGGGGCAAGCTGCAGGCCGCGCGCCTCCAGGCCGGCGGTCCAGCGGGCGGCGGCCTCGACCGTCACCGGATAGGAGAAGCCGGTTCCGAGCGCCGAGCCGCGAGACCGGGCGGCGGCCTCCAGCGCATTGAGGCGGGCGACGACGGCGTCAGGGGTCTGGACCTCGTCGATGACGCTGTCGGCGGTGCCGCGCGCCCAGGCGCCGGGACGGCGTCGTGCGGTTCCGTCGTCGATGAAGGCCAGCCCTTTCTGGCGCAGCACGCCGAGGAAGGCGTTCATGCCCTCGTCCGAGGCGACGAAGCGGTCGCCCAGATAGTTGGTCACGCCGAAATAGCCGGTGGCGCGGCCCAGCAGCCAGTTCATCCGCGTGGTGATGTCGTCGGGGCCGGCGCTGTTCAGCAGGGTCTGGGGGCCGGGGTCGTTGTCGGGATAGCCCGAGGGCTCCATCGGAATCTCGATCAGCACCTCATGGCCCTGGGCGCGGGCCAGGTTGATCCAGCCCTGAAGCCCCTCGGCGTAGGGGACGAAGCTGAGGGTCACCTCGGCGGGGAGGCGTTCGATGGCGGCGCGGGTCGTCACGGCGTTAAGCCCCAGGCCGCCGACGATCAGGGCCACGCGCGGCTTGCCGTTCGGCGTGAATGGGCGAGCGTAGGCCTGGGCCGGGGTGCGGCCGTCCGGGGCGATGCGCGGGAGAAGGCCGTTGGGACCGGGCTGGGTCAGGCCGTTGATGGGGGCTACGGGCAGGGGGCGGGCGGCCAGCCGTGGCGCGGCCACCGCGGCGCCGGAGCCCGACACCGTCGTGCCGTCCGGCAGGGTGATGACCGCCTCGCCGCCCTCGCCCGACGCGGCGAAGGGGTCGGCGTTCGGATCGGCGAGATCCTGATAGGGGCCGAAGACGCCGAGGCTGAAGGCCTCGAGACCTGTGGGGGCGGGCGGCGCCTCGGGCGTCGTGCGGTGCAGCTGGGCGCGGGCGGTGGGAACGCCCGCCGTCGGATCGCCGAGCACGGCCAGGAACAGGGCGGCCGAGCCCAGGGCGGCGAGCCCGGCCAGGCCGGCGATCACCGGCGGGCGCTTCAGCACCGCCAGGACGGCGGCCGCGTTCAGACCGGCCCTGGGCGGCGGCGCCCCGGCGGTGGCGGCGAGAACGGACTGACGCTTGGCGAACATGGCTTCCGGGCGGCGAACGGACCTCTAGGGCCGCCACTGTGCCGGGCGTCGGTTAAGAAAGCCTAACGCGCCGTTAGCCATGTTCGGCCCGGCGGAGGTGGAGGGGTGAGGAGTGAAAAGTGAGTGGTGAGTCGTGAGGGCTGGGAGAGGGTTGGAGCGCGTGACCCGCTGGCTCGTCCCGCTCACTACTCACTACTCGCTCTTCACCGGTCACTCAGCGATCAGCGCCGTCTTTGCTCGGGCTGGGGTTCGGGCGCGGCGTCGTCATTGGCGGCGGGGGGCGTTCCCGGGGCGGTGACCACGACGCCCGCGGGCGGGACCGCGAGACGGGACAGGTCGCCGCCGGCGCGCAGGACGTCGAAGGCTCGCTCCAGCTGATAGTCCTTTTCCTTGTCGTAGTCCGCGCCCGGCGCCTCGTGCGGCACGTGGGGGCCCTTGCGTTCGGCGCCGATGGAGGCGTCCAGGGCCGTGGCGTAGGCCGCCTCGGAATAGACGAAGCTGGAGCGCGACACGATCTTCGCCTCCGCCTCGGAGCGGGCCACCTCGAGGTCCGGCTCGATGCCGATCTTCTGGATGGAACGGCCGGACGGGGTGTAGTAGCGCGCCGTGGTGATCGACAGGGCGCCGTCGCGGCCCTGATTCAGGGGGATTACGGTCTGGACCGAGCCCTTGCCGAAGCTGGTCAGGCCGACCAGGGTCGCCCGCTCCTGGTCCTTCAGGGCGCCGGCGACGATTTCGGAGGCCGAGGCCGAGCCGTAATTGATCAGGACGACGATCGGCAGGCCGCCGGTCAGGTCGCCGGGCTTGGCGGAATAGCGGTCGATCTGGTCCGGCTTGCGCCCGCGCTGGCTGACGATCTCGCCGCGTTCCAGGAAGGCGTCGGACACCTCGACCGCCGCCGTCAGCAGACCGCCGCCGTTGTTGCGCAGGTCCAGGACGAAGCCCTTCAGGTCCGGCTTCTCGCGCTTCAGCCGGTCGAGGACCTCGGTCAGTTCGCGGCTGGTCTTCTCGTTGAAGGTGGAGACGCGAACATAGCCGAACTCGCCCTCGATGCGGCCGGTGACGGATTCGATCTTGATGACCTCGCGCGTCAGGACCACCTCGCGCGGCTCCTCGCCGTCGCGCAGGAAGGTGACCTTGACAGAGGTGCCGACCGCGCCGCGCAGTTTTTCGGACGCTTCGGACACGGTCAGGCCCGAGGCGCTCTGGCCCTCGATCGAGGAGATGACGTCGCCGGCCTGGACGCCGGCGCGGGCGGCGGGACCGCCGTCCATGGGGGAGATGACCTTCACCAGACCGCCCTCGGCCGTGATGGTCAGGCCCACGCCCGAATACTCGCCCGAGGTCCGCTCCTGCAGTTCGTCGAAGCCGTCGGGCGGCAGATAGTTGGAATGGGGATCCAGGGCCGTCATCATGCCGCCGAGAGCCGCCTCGATCAGCTTCTTGTTGTCGACCGGCACGACATAGGCCTGTTCGACCACGGCCAGGACGTCGCCGAACAGCTGCAGCATGCGGAAGGTTTCGTTGCGCGGCGTCTGGGCCGCCATGCCCGACAGGCCGACGCCGCCCGCGACGAGGGCCAGGGCGGCGCCGCCGGCCAGAAATAGTCTGCGCATTCCGTATCTTTCGCGGTCGTCGTGTCGGGGCCGTCAGGACCCTAGAGCCAAACCGATGCGAAGGCGACCGCCGTCGAACCGATCCAGCGTCCGGGTTCATCCGGCGGGATATACGCCCGCATGCCGCCGAAATCCGGCGTTCAGGGGGCGGGGAGATAAAATCAGCGTCAGGTCCGGATGAAAAGGGCCCTGAACGTCAGGATCAGGTCGGATCAGGCGCGATTCCCGCGCCGGGATCAGCCGATCAGGCGGGCGGCGGCGGCGCGGGCCTCGTCGGTGATCTCGGCGCCCGAGAGCATGCGGGCGATCTCTTCCAGCCGGGCGTCGTCATCGAGCGGATCGACCGAGGTGCGGGTCCGGCCTTCGAGGTCGGCCTTGCGGACCTTCCAGTGGACATGGCCGCGCGCGGCGACCTGGGGGCTGTGGGTCACGACCAGGACCTGGGCGCCGGTCGCCAGGCGTTTCAGACGCTGGCCCACGGCCTCGGCCACGGCGCCGCCGACGCCCTGATCGACCTCGTCGAAGATCATGACCGGCTGGCGCTGGTCCTCGCGTCCGGCCAGGGCGGCCTTCAGGGCCAGGGCGACGCGGGCCAGCTCTCCGCCCGAGGCCACGGCGTCGAGGGGACCGAACTCCGTCCCGGCGTTGGCCGCGATCTGGAACCGCACCGTCTCCACGCCTAGCGGCCCGCGCCGTCCGTCGGCCACGGGCTCCAGCACCACGCGGAAGCGGGCGCGGTCGAGTTTCAGCGGGGCCAGTTCGCCCATCACCGCCTCGGTCAGGCGCTCGGCCGCCGCCTCGCGCGCCGAGGTCAGGAAGGTGGCGGCCAGGTCGTAGGCCTCGCGCGCGGCGGAGGCGTCGCGCCCGGCGGCGGTCAGGGCGTCGGCGCCGTCCTCGATCAGGCGCAGCTGCTCGCGCAGACGCAGTCGCAGGGCGGGCAGGTCGGCCACGGCCACATTCAGCTTTCGCGCCGCCGCGCGCAGGGCGAACAGCCGCTCCTCCGCCCGGTCCAGCCGGCCCGGCTCGAAGTCGAAGGCGGCGGCGGCGGCGTCCACCTCGGCCACGGCCTCCAGCGCCTCGACCAGGGTGCGGTCGATGGCCTCGGCGGCGCCGGCCAGACGGGCGATGACCGGATGGTCGGGCTCGGCGCCGGCCTGAAGCGCGCGCTGGCGGGCGTGTTCGACGGCGCGCAGGGCCTGGGACAGTTTCTGACTGAGCTTGTCGCCGCCCAGGGCGGTCCGGGCGTCCTCCAGGTCGGCGATGGCCTTTTCCGCCGCCCCCAGCAGGGCGCGTTCGCCGGCCAGTTCGGTCTCTTCGTCGGGGCGGGGATCAAGGGCGTCGAGGTCGGCGAGGTTGAGCGCGATCTCCTCGGACCGAGCCGCCGCCTCGGCCGCCGAGGCGCGCAGGGCCTCCAGCCGGGTCTCGGCCGCCTTCAGCGCCTGGGCGGCGGCGGCGACCGCCGACAGCTGGGGCGAAAGGCCGCCGTAGGCGTCCAGCAGGCCGCGATGCGTCTTCCAGTCCAGCAGGCCCACGGTCTCGTGCTGGCCGTGGACCTCGACCAGGCGGGCGCCGATGTCGCGCAGGGCGGCGATCCCGGCGGGCTGGTCGTTGACCCAGGCGCGGCTGCGGCCGTCGGCGCCGACCACGCGACGCAGCATCAGCGGCTCGCCCGCGGCGACCGTGAAGCCCTTTTCGTCCAGCAGATCCAGAAGCTCGGCATCGTCCGGAGCGGTGAACTCCGCCGCCGCCGTCGCCTGTTTCGCCCCGGCGCGGACCAGTCCGGCGTCGCCGCGTCCGCCGAGGGCCAGGCCGAGGGCGTCCAGGATGATCGACTTGCCGGCCCCGGTCTCGCCGGTCAGGACGGTCAGTCCGTCATCGACGTCCAGGTCGAGAGCCTCGACGAGCACGATGTCGCGGATGGACAGCCGGGTCAGCATGGAGCGCAGAGATCGCCTGATTCGTTCGGTCGCAGTCTAGAGGCCCGCGACCGGATGTTCACAGCCTGTTCCGCCCGGATCGCCGGAATTCAGCCCGGGATGATCCGGCGCAGCCAGCTCTCGCGCTTCGCTTCCGGAACGGCGTCCGGCTGTTGCGCGCCCTGTTCGGCCAGGAGGGCGTAGGCCTCGGCGTACCAGGCGCTGCCCGGATAGTTGAAGCCGAGCACGGCGGCGTTGCGCGTCGCCTCCTCCTTCAGGCCCAGGCCCAGATAGACCTCGGTCAGACGGTAGAGGGCCTCGGGGGCATGGGAGGTGCGCTGATAGGCCTGGTCCTCGACCACGGTCTTGTAGCGGTTGATCGCGGCCAGGGGCTGGTTGCGGCGCTGGTACCAGCGGCCGATGGTCATTTCCTTGCCGGCCAGCTGGTCGTTGACCATGTCGATCTTGACCCGGGCGTCGGTGGCGTAGGCCGAGGTCGGATAGCGGCGGATCACGTCGCGCAGCCCGGCCAGGGCCGCCTGGGAGTAGGCCTGGTCACGGCCCACGTCGACGATCTGCTCGAAGTTGCAGACGGCCTTCATATAGAAGGCGTAGGCGGCCGAGGGGCTGCCGGGGAAGAGCTGGATGAAACGGTCGGCGGCGGCGATCGCGTCCTGATAGTCGCCGGCCTGATAGTAGGCGTAGACCTGCATCAGGATCGAACGGCGCGACCATTCCGAATACGGGTGCTGGCGCTCGACCTCCTGGAAATAGTCGACCGCGTCGCGCCAGCGCTTGGACTGCAGCCGCTGGAAGCCGGTGTTGTAGAGCAATTCGACCGGCCGCTCCTCATAGGCCAGCTTCGGCCGGTTGGCGCTGCCGTTGCAGGCCGCGACCGAAACGACCGCCACGGCCATCACCGCCATCGTCAGGCCGGCGCCGAAGCGGCGGACGCGCGTCGAAGATTCAGACAAAGGCGGACCCTCATTCACAGGCGGCGCACACCCCGTCGGGCGCGCGCGAAAACGTCAGGCGCGACCTCTACACCAGCGGCCGGGCCTTCGCCAATCGCTGCGAATCCCGTGGTTCCGGCTTGTCCCCGGCCTCCGCGCTGGTAAAGAGCGCAACCGTCATTGGCGTTTCGATGACGGCGAAAGGATGACCGGTTCCATGAAGCTGCTCGCTGGCAACTCGAACCGGCTTCTCGCCCAGGCGATCGCCGCGCATCTGGACATGCCGTTGACGCGGTCGCAGGTGAAGCGGTTCGCCGACAACGAAGTCTTCGTGGTGATCGAGGAGAACGTCCGCGGCGAGGACGTGTTCGTGATCCAGTCGACCTCCTATCCCGCCAACGACAATCTGATGGAGCTGCTGATCTGCATCGACGCCCTGGTGCGGGCCTCGGCGCGACGGATCACGGCGGTCATGCCGTATTTCGGCTATGCCCGGCAGGACCGGAAGACCGGGGGGCGCACGCCGATCTCGGCCAAGCTGGTGGCCAATATGATCACCCGCGCCGGCGCCGACCGGGTCCTGACCATGGACCTGCACGCGGGACAGATTCAGGGCTTTTTCGACATCCCGACCGACAATCTGGTCGCCACCCCGGTCCTGGCCCAGGACATCAAGGAGAACTATCCGCGCGGGGAGCTGATGATCGTCTCGCCCGACGTCGGCGGGGTGGTGCGGGCCCGGACGCTGGCGGAACGGCTGAACGTCGACCTGGCCATTGTCGACAAGCGCCGCCCGCGCGCGGGCGAGAGCGAGGTGATGAACATCATCGGCGACGTCTCGGGCCGGCGCTGCATCCTGTTCGACGACATCGTCGATTCCGGCGGTACCCTGGTCAATGCGGCCGAGGCCCTGATCAAGAACGGGGCGACGGAGGTGTCGGCCTATATCAGCCACGGGGTGCTGTCGGGACCGGCGGTCGACCGGGTCACGAACGGGCCGCTGAAGGAGCTGGTGATCACCGACTCGATCGAACAGCCCCAGGCCGTCGTCGACTGCGCCAAGATCCGCCGGGTGGCGGTGGCGCCGCTGATCGGCGAGGCGATCCGGCGCATCGCCAACGAAGAATCGGTCTCCAAGCTGTTCGATTAACCGTCGGAAAACCCTTAACGGGCGTTATACATTCCTTTCAGTTCCGGCGCGGCCTATTCGCTGCGCCCTGAGTTCAGCGGGAATGCCTTCATGTCGACGACCCGATCGCCCCGTCCTGTCGCCGCCGTCGCCCGGCGCGCCGCGACCCTGACCGCCCTGGCCGTGGCTGTGCTGGTCGCCAGTTGCGAGACCCCGCCCGAGCCGGAGCCGCCCGCCCCGCCGCCGCCGGTCGTGGCCGCCCCGCCGCCCCCGGTGACCCTGAACCAGGACGTGGCGGCCCAGGCGGCCGTCTATGTCGCCTTCATGCGCGAGGTCTCGACGATCCGCGCCGGCTTCCCCGATGCGGAATCGATCCAGTCCGCCCTTCGGCGCGGCTCGGCCTATCATCCGGCTCAGGTCTCGCAGGGGATGGTGGCCTACGCCTCGATCCTGGCGCTGCAGTCGCCCGAGTTCGTGGCCGGGGTGCGGGCCTATTCGACGGATCCGGCCCAGCGCCAGCAGATCATCAACGCCGTCCTGACCGACCCGACCTACGCCGCCGCCTTTCCGGGCGCGGATGCGGCCGCCGGCCTGATCGTCGCCGCCCTGGGTCGGGACGCCGCCGCCCTGACCGCCGTCGCCGATGCGGTGGAGGGCGACGCCTACACCATCCAGGAGCGGCGTGATCCGCGCCGCCGCTGGGCCGTGACCCCGGTCGCCGACCGCGAGGCGCGTCTGCAGTCGGCCAAGACCCTGTCGGCCCAGGGCATGTCGGCGCAACCGCAGGAAGCCGCCCAGCTGCATGCTGCGGCCCATGCCGGCCAGGGACTGGGCGTGGCGGGCGGCCGCGCCGCACCGCCCTATACGCCGGTGGTCGCCCGCGCCCTGACCATCGCCGCCCTGGCCGCCCTGGGCGCCGCCGGGGAGGACCAGCGGGAGAACACCGCCATCCTGACCAATGACGCGGGCAACCAGTTCTGCTTCGACATCTCCAAGCTGAACCTGTTCCAGTGCCTGGCGGCGTCGCGGCCCAGCTATGAGGACATGTTCTGCCTGGGCCGCCATGTGGTGCGCGACCTGGCGACCTGCGCCTCGACCGCGATCGGGGGACAGCCGGTCCAGACCGCCGCCGCGCCCGCGCCGCAGATCAGCCCCGCGTCACTGACCCTGACGACCCCGGCTCCGGCCTCGGCGACGGCGGCCCTGAACCGGGGATCGCCGACCGGCCGCTGAGGCCCCGGACGCCGCGTCGCGCGATCGTCATCCAGGCGGTTGCGCTTCCGCGGTCTTGCGTGTAATAGCCCGCGCTCTTGAATTCGTGGGTCACCACCCCGCCTGCGCGGGCCGTTTTCCGGCGCGGGCGTTTTGTCATTGAGGCGAGCCAGATGGCTGAGATCATTCTGAACGTGGACGTCCGTGACGGCGTCGGCACCGGCAATGCGCGCGCCGCCCGTCGGGCCGGCGGCGTGCCCGGCATCCTGTACGGCGGCGACAAGGCCCCCGTGGCCATCTCGGTCAACGAGAAGGACTTCCGCAAGTCGCTGTACACCGGCAAGCTGCTGGGTCACCTGGTGACGCTGAAGTACGGCGACGAGACCCAGCCGGTCATCGCCAAGGACGTGCAGTTCGACCCGGTGTCGGACCGCCCGGTCCACTTCGATCTGATGCGCGTCGACGAGAAGGCCCCGGTCAAGATCTCGATCCCGGTGCACTTCAAGAACGCCGATGAGGCTCCCTTCAACCGTCAGGGCGGGTCGCTGGAGATCGTTCGCCACGACGTCGAGATTCTGGTCCGCGCCGACCAGATCCCGGAAGAACTGGTCGTCGATCTGGCCGGTCGCAACGTCGGCGAGAACATCCGCATGTCGGACATCGCCCTGCCGAAGGGCGCCCAGCCGACCATCGGCGACCGCGACTTCATGATCGCCACGATCAAGGCCTCTTCGGCGGCCCAGTCGGAAGCGGCCGAGGAAGAAGCGACGGAAGGCTGATCGCCTCCAGAGCGCAAGGTTTCGGCGACGGCCCATTCCCGACGGAATGGGCCGTTTCCATTTGAGGGTTCCCGATGATCATCATCGCCGGCCTGGGCAATCCCGGCCCGAAATACGAGAACAACCGCCACAACATCGGCTTCATGGCCGCCGACGAGATCGCGCGCCGGTGGCGGTTCGGGCCGGAGCGGGCCAAGTTCCAGTCGGTGATCCGCGAGGGCGAGGTCGAAACCGCGTCGGGCGCGGTCAGGGTCCTGCTGATGAAGCCCCAGACCTATATGAACGAGAGCGGACGGGCGGTCGGGGAGACGGCGCGCTTCTACAAGGTGCGGCCCGAGAGCGTGATCGTGTTTCATGACGAGATCGACCTGGCGCCGGGACGGTTCCGCATGAAGACGGGCGGGGGCGCGGCCGGTCAGAACGGCGTGCGGTCCCTGATCAGCCACCTGGGCGCCGACTTCCGGCGCGGCCGGATGGGCGTGGGCCATCCCGGCGAGGCGCATCTGGTGATGCCGCATGTGCTGGGGGACTTCCACAAGGCGGAGAAGCCGTGGCTGGACGCCCTGCTGCGCGCGGTCGCCGACGCCCTGCCGTTCGCCCTGGCGGGAGACGACGAACGCTATCAGGGCGAGGTGATGCGCCTGGCGCCGGCGCCCAAATACAGCCCGCGGCAGCAGGCGCGCGGCGGCGAATAGGCCGAAAGGGCGAGTTCGGTTGGCGCGGCGGCCCTAACCGCCTAATGAAGACGGTCATGAAGACGACGAACGCCACGCGCCCGCGCGCCCCGCTCGCCCTCGGCCTGTTTCTTTCTGGTCTGATCCTTCCCGGTCTGGCGCTGCTGTCCGCCTGCGGCGACGGGGGGCGGAACGTGACCAAGGCCTCCGTCAGCGAGAACGGCGTGAACGCCTCGGTCGAGATCCGCGATCCTTGGTGTCGCCCCTCGCCCAACGGGGCCACGGCCGGCGCCTGCTACGCCGTGATCGAGGCGTCGTCCGACAATCGCCTGACCGGGGTCGCCACGCCCCAGGCGACCGAAGTCCAGATCCACGACATGGTCGCCCAGGGCGACATGATGACCATGACGCCCCTGCCCGACGGTCTGGCGCTGAAGGGGGGCGAGAAGGTGGTGCTGGAGCCCGGCGCCAAACACCTGATGCTGATCGGGCTGACGGCGCCGCTGACGGAGGGACAGGCCGTGGCCCTGACCTTCACCTTCTCGGCGACGCCGGCGATGACGGTTCAGGCCCCGGTGCGCCAGCCCAAGACCTGACAAACGGCACGTGAGCGGAAGAACACCCTGTCTCGAGTGAAATCTGATCCCGAATGCGGATCGCATTCGAGCCGATTTCGCTCTAAAGGCTCGCGCTCAATCAGAGTTCGAAAGCCCCATGGCCCTTAAAGTCGCGATCGTCGGCCTGCCCAACGTCGGCAAGTCCACCCTGTTCAACGCCCTGACCAAGACGGCGGCGGCCCAGGCGGCCAACTATCCGTTCTGCACGATCGAGCCGAACACCGGCGACGTGGCGGTGCCCGAACCGCGGCTGAACGTCCTGGCCGAGATCGCCGGGTCCAAGGAGATCATCCCCGCCCGCATCACCTTCGTGGACGTAGCCGGCCTGGTGCGCGGCGCCTCGAAGGGGGAGGGGCTGGGCAACCAGTTCCTGGCCAACATCCGCGACTGCGACGCCGTGGCCTTCGTCGCCCGCTGCTTCATCGACGACGACATCACCCACGTCGAGAACCGCATCGACCCGATCGCCGATCTGGAGATCATCGAGACCGAGCTGATGCTGGCCGACATGGAGAGCCTGGAGCGGCGCCGGGTGCAGATGGAGAAGCGCGCCAAGGGCGGCGACAAGGAAAGCCAGCAGAGCCTGAAGCTGGTCGACCTGGCCCTGGCCCAGCTGCACGCCGGCAAGCCCGCCCGCACGGCCGAGGTGTCCAAGGAGGACCGGAAGGCCTGGGACATGCTGCAACTGCTGACGGCCCTGCCGGCCCTGTATGTGGCCAATGTCGACGAAGGTTCGGCGGACAAGGGCAATGAGCTGTCCGACCGGGTCGCCGAGCGCGCCAAGGCCGACGGCGCCAATACGGTGGTCATCTCGGCCAAGATCGATTCCGAACTGGCCGTGCTGGACGAGGCCGAGCAGATGGAATTCCTGGAGAGCCTGGGCCTGGCCGAGCCGGGTCTGAACCGTCTGATCCGCGAGGCCTACAGCCTGCTGGGGCTGCAGTCCTATTTCACGGTCGGCCCCAAGGAGGCCCGCGCCTGGACCATCCATGTCGGCGACACGGCGCCCCAGGCCGCCGGGGTCATCCACACCGACTTCGAGAAGGGCTTCATCCGGGCCGAGACCGTCGCCTATGACGACTATGTCGCCCTGCGCGGTGAGGCGAAGGCGCGCGAAGCCGGCAAGCTGCGGGCCGAGGGCAAGAGCTATGTCGTCAAGGACGGCGACGTGATGAACTTCCTGTTCAGCTGATCCGGCGCGCCTTTCGGGGGCGCCGGTCCCGATCGGACGGATTGTCCCTGCGGACAATGCGGTTGATTATAAGAATCGTTCGCAGTAATTGCCCCGCCTCTTTCCGAAGCGGAGCCATGACATGCGATCCCTCCTCCTCTCCGCCAGCTTTCTGGCGCTGTCCGCCGCCGCCGCCCATGCGGGTGCGCCCGACGCCGTCGCCGATCAGGTCGATACGGTCGCGCCGGTCACGGTGACCGCCACGCGCACGGCCGCCTCGGTCGATCAGGTGCCGGCCACGGTCAGCGTCTTTTCCGCCGAGCGGATCGAGGCCATGCTGGCGACCGACATCAAGGATCTGATCCGGTTCGAGCCGGGCGTCAGCGTGGTGAGCCAGCCGGCGCGCTTCGGCGCGGCCCTGGGCACGGCGGGCCGCGCGGGCAATGAAGGTTTCACCATTCGCGGCCTGGGCGGCGACCGGGTCCTGATGGTGGTCGACGGCGTGCGCACGCCCGACGGCTTCGCCTTCGGCGCCCAGAGCGTGGGACGCGGCGGCTATTCGGACCTGGATCTGATGAAGTCGGTCGAGATCCTGCGCGGCCCGGCCTCGGCCCTGTACGGCTCTGACGGGGTGGCGGGAGCGGTCAGCTTCACCACCAAGGATCCCGCCGATCTGATGCGGTCCGAAGCGACCTTCGGCGCCCGCGCCCGCGTGGGCTACAACTCGGCCGACGACAGCTGGACCGAGGGACTGGCCCTGGCCGGACGCGCCGGCGCCGTCTCGGGCCTGCTGGCCTATACGCGCCGTGACGGCAGGGAGACCGAGACCCACGGCGACGTCACGGGCGAAGAGGTCGTCAATGTCGTCACCGGAACGACGACCACCCCCTCCCTTGTCTATTCCAACCGGACCCAGGCGAACCCGATGACCACGTCGTCGGACGGCCTGCTGGCCAAGCTGGTGTGGGATTTCGTCGAGGGACAGAGCCTGCGCCTGACCTATGACGGCTATCGCTCCGAAATGGACGCCGACGTCCTGTCCGGCCGCACGACGCGCACGGTCGCCGCCCCGCCGACCGCCGCGACGGCGGTTCTGGGCCTGACGGCCAATGACACGACCGAGCGCGACCGCCTCGCCCTGGACTGGCGCTTCGAGAACGCCCTGGGTCTGGATCGCGGCCAGGTCGCCGTCTATGGCCAGAACGCGAAGACCCGCCAGTATTCGGCCGAGGACCGGGTCGGCGTCGACCGCACCCGCGACAACCAGTTCAACAACGAGGTGTTCGGCGTCGCCGCCGACGCCCGCAAGACCTTCGACCTGGGCGCGGCGCAGCACCGGGTGACGTTCGGCGGCGACTGGTCGCGCACGACCCAGGAAGGCATCCGCGGCGGCACGGTTCCGCCGGCCGGCGAGGTCTTCCCGTCCAGCCCCTTCCCCAGGACCGACTACACCCTGGCCGGATTGTTCGTTCAGGACGAGGTCGTCCTGGCCGGCGGCGCCCTGCGCCTGATCCCGGCGGTGCGCTGGGATTCCTACGAGCTGTCGACCGACAGCGACCCGCTCTACACCGGCGCCCGCGCCGATCAGGACGACAGCCGCGTCTCGCCCAAGCTGGGCGTCGTCTGGCAGACGACCGACGCTTTCCAGTTGTTCGCCAACTATGGCGCGGGCTTCAAGGCGCCGACGCCCAGCCAGGTGAACAACGGCTTCTCCAACCTGGCGTTCGGCTATGTCTCGGCCTCCAACCCCGACCTGAAGCCCGAGACCAGCGAGAGCGTCGAACTGGGACTGCGCTTCACCGGCGTTCCGGCCCTGAACGGGCGGCTGCGCGCCCAGATCGTCGGCTTCCGGTCCGATTATGAGGACTTCATTTCACAGCAGGTGGTGTCCGGGTCGTTCACCCCGGCCGATCCGGCAGTCTATCAGTTCGTCAACTTCGCCTCGGTCGAGGTGGACGGACTGGAGGCGCGGGCGGACCTGCAATGGGACAACGGCGTCCGTTTCCGATTCGCCGGGGCCTGGGCCGAGGCGGATCAGACGACGGGGGCGGGCGCGACGGCGGCCACGGCCTCCCTGGCCACCATCGACCCGATCAAGCTGGTCTGGGGTCTGGGCTATGACGCGCGGGGCGGGCGATGGGGCGGCGAGGCGATCGTCACCTGGTCCGGCAAGACCGCCAACGCCGACACCGACGGCCTGGCCTGCTACAACGCCGCCCCGTCGCGCGGCTGTCACACCGGATCGGCCTTCGCCTTGCTGGACGTCACCGGCTACTGGAACATCACGGACCAGGTCACGGCGCGGGCCGGCCTGTTCAACGTCCTGGACGAAAAATACGGCTGGTGGAGCGACATCCGCGGCGTGGCCGCCACCTCGGCGGTGATCGACGCCTACACCCAGCCCGGCCGCAACTTCGGCCTGTCCCTGTCGTGGCGGATGTGAGAATGATGAGCAAACGCAAAGCCAAACCGGAGACCCCCTCCATGCGCGCCATCCTGATCGCCGCCGCCCTGCTGGCGGGCACGACCACCGCCGCCTCTTCGGCCTCGGGCGCGGAGATCGCGGCGGACACCACAGTGGCCTCGACCGCGGCGGTCACGGCGACCATGGGCGCCGAGGAACAGGCAAAGTTCGAGCGCGACCGCCAGTCCATCCTGGCCCAGGCCGGCCAGTATCGCGTCCATTTCGACATGCGCGAGAACGTCAGCTTCGACGCCGACTACGACCCGCTGGAGGGCAAGCTGTCGGGCGGGGCGGAGATCGTGCGTCTGGTCCATGACCACGGCGACCGCATCAGCCTGCAGCACATCCTGGTGATGGAGCACGGCGGTCAGGCGGTGGTGGTCAAACACTGGCGCCAGGACTGGGTCTGGCAACCCCGCAGCGTCGTCGCCTATGTCGGCCCCAACACCTGGCGCGATACCCCGGTGGCCGAGGCCGACCGGGTCGGCGCCTGGTCCCAGACGGTGTGGCAGACGGACGATTCCCCCCGCTACGGCGGCGTCGGCCGCTGGACCTATGACCATGGGCTGAGCCAGTGGACCTCCAACCCGACCTGGCGGCCGCTGGCGCGGCGCGACGCCGTGCGGAACCCGGTCTATGATCGCTATCTGGGGACCAACCGCCACATCCTGACCCCCAACGGCTGGACCCATATCCAAGACAATATGAAGATGGCGGCGGGCAAGGACGACGGCGAGCCGGTCGCCGTGGTGCAGGAGGACGTGGTCAACACCTATGACCGCTCGACCTCCTGGTCGCCCAAGCCGGGCGACGACTACTGGGCCGCCAGCAAGGATTACTGGGCCGCCGTGCGCGACCTGTGGGACGCCGCCTTCGCCCGCAACGGCGGCACCGTCCATGTCGAGGAAGAGGCCCGGACCGGGGTGGTCACCGGCCCGCCGCTGATGGAGCTGGCCGAAAAGATCCAGTCCGGCGACCTGACCACCGCCGCCGCGATCGACCAGGCCCGAACCATCATCGAACAGGCGACGACGCCGAAGGGGTAGGATCAGGACGAGGGCTTGAGCCAGCCGCGATAGCGGACGACCCTTCCGAGCATCGGCAGACCGATCTCGACGTCGAAGGTGAACCGACCTTCGACGTCGATCTGTTCATGGGTGGTGGTGCGCGGCGCAAGGGCGCGGGGCAGGGGGACCGGCCCCAGCCGCCAGCCGACGACGTGGTAGATCAGTCGATCGGGCGTCGCCTCCAGCCGCAGTTCCACCGTGACCAGGCTGAACCGCTCGCTGATCCGCCCGCCGGGACGCGGGTTGGACAGCACGCTCTTGAACCGCGCCGGTCCGATGCGACGCCTCCAGACGGAGCGTCGCCCGTCCGCGTCGATCACGACCTCTACAGGTGCGACGCCGGACCGCGCCGGAAAGCCGATCAGCCGCCCGACCAGACCCGCCAGGAGACTGGCGGGCCCGTCGCACACCGCCTCGCCGCGCCAGCTCTCGACGCCGAGGCCCTCGTGCAGACGTCTCAGCCCGCCGGGCAGGCCGTCAAACGCCGCCTCGCCCACAGCGCGGGCGAACAGGGCGGCTCGCCCGGTCTCTATGTCACGATGCAGCGGATGCCGATCCATCTCGGCGTCCAGTTCCGCCAGGGTCAGTTCCCCGACGCAGATCCGTGCGCCGGGCTCGACCTGCTTCGCCGTGATCCGCTTCACCGCTGCGAGGGCCGCCAGGGTCGGCGTCACCGGCCCGGCCCCCGGCTCGGCGACCAGACGCCAGACCGCGCGGCGACCCCGCCCGTCGGCTCCCGTCCCCAGGGCCTCGACCCGCATCGCGCCCTGATCCGATCCGAACGCTGAGAAGGGACGCGAGAGACGGGTCAGAAGGCCGGCGAAGGGGCGCAGGGGCAGGCCGGTCCACCCCGAAATCCGCGCCAGCGCCGTCAGGCCGAGATGCAGAATCGCCGGCGCGAGACCCGCCATGAACACCGCCGACCGGCGCGGCCGGAACCGTTCGACCAGAACATCCAGATCAGGCGTTTCGCACAGGGCCAGCAGCCGCTCGCCGGCCTGGCCGAAGTCGCGCCGTCTCACGCCGGTCCAACCTGTCCGCCAGCGCCAGTCGCCGTCTTCGAACACGCGAACCGGTCGTCCGGCCCAGGAGAGGATGGCCTCGACCACCGACTGGCCGCGCGGCGCGCGGGCGCCGGGCGATATGGCGACCTCGACCGACACGATGTCGCGCCACCCGGCAGTGAGATGATCCATCACCGCGTTGGACAGCGCCGGTGTCGAGCTCGCGCCCGTCAGGGCCACGACCCCTGCGGCGCGGGCGGCCGCGACGAAATCCCGCGCGTCGGCCAGATCGACATAGTTCAGCCCCGCAGCGACGGCCGCCCGCGCGACGACCGGCTCGGCGCCCTGAAACGGACCGGCCGCGTCAACGACGATCCGGGCGCCCGTCGCAGCGAGCGCCTGTGTGGTCGCACGGCGCGCATCAAGCGCGACGGCGCGGGCCCTTCCGTCCGACGCACGGAGGCCGGCGGCTACAGCCTCGGCCCTGACGAGATCGCGACCGGCGCAAATCACCTCGAAGTTCGCAGCCGCCAACCCCTCCGCCAGCCGGGACCCGAACACGCCGGCCGCGCCGATCAGCAGGACGGTGGTCACAAGAGGAACCGCGCGCGATCCCCGGGCGATGGCGCCATGCAGGTCGTGGTGTGCCCGAACAGCCGGTAGCGGTTTGCGGCGATCAGGTCATAGACCGGATCGCGCAGGATGCGGGGGACAGCGCGCAACACGCCCAGGACGCGGGTCGAGGGCAGGGCCTCCAGCACCTTGAGGGCGGCGTCGGAGCGCACCCAGGCCTGCCCATCCATCAGCACGGCGTTGGTGCGGGGACGGTCGGCATCGATGCCCAGCCGTTCAGCCAGCGCCCGACCCCGTTCCGTCTGGATGGGCAGGAAGACGAAACGGCCGGCGCGGTCATGCTTAAGAATGAACCGCACCCAGGCCGAGCAGAAGACGCAGACGCCGTCGAACAGGATCAGGCCGTCCGGCTCTCCGGCGACCGTTTCCCGCTCGACGTCGAGCGGCACGTCCTACCGCCGCGCCGCGTCCGTGGCCGCGCGGATGGCGCCGAATTCGGCGGTGGGTTTCCATTGGGGCCAGGCGGTTCCGTCGGCGATCTCGCGGCCGAGCTGGTACAGGACCTCGAGGTTCTGGAGGGCGGCGGTGAAGTCGTAGTCGGCGCGCCACTCGTCCTCGAGGTTATGGTAATAGGTCCGCATCTGGGCCTGGTAGTAGGGCTTTCCGGCCTCTTCCCCGCCCTCGACGAAGTCCACGCCGGTCCAGGGCATCAGGGCCGGGACGCCGCCCGCCGCGAAGTTGAAGTGGTCGGAGCGGTAGTAGAAGCCCTGCTCCGGCTCGCCGTCGCCGACCACGCCCCCGTCACGGCCCTGGGCGCGGACCAGGCGGGCCAGGTCGTCCTCGAGGCTGGACTTGCCGACGCCGAAGACCGCCACCGAACGCGTCGCGGGCGTCAGGGGCAGCATGTCGATGTTGATGTTCGCGGCGGTGGTGGCCAGCGGATAGACCGGGTGGTTGGCGTACCACTTCGAGCCCAGCAGGCCCTGTTCTTCGGCCGTGACGTGCAGGAAGACCACGGTGCGTTTCGGCCGTTCGCCGGCGGCGAAGGCGCGGGCCATCTCCATCACGCCCGAGGTGCCCGAGGCGTTGTCCCAGGCGCCGTTGTAGATGTCGTCGCCGGCCGCGTTCGGGGTCGCGGCCTTGCCGACGTGATCCCAGTGGGCGGAATAGACCAGATATTCGTCGGGCCGCTCGCTCCCGGTGATCTTGGCCAGCAGATTGTGCGAGCGGATGATCTCGGCGGTCTCGGCGATGTCGACGTTCAGCCGAATGCCGGAGTCGTGGGCGCGGAAGGCGCCGCCCGCCTTGGCCAGGGCGATCAGGTCGGTCATCTTCGCGTTCTGGGCGGCGGCCATGGCCTCGGCCACCTCCAGCGAGATGACGCCGTTGAAGCGCGGGTCGGGCGAGCCGACGATGGTCATGCGGGGGCGGGTGCCGCCGCGCATGCCGCGCGCATTGGGGTTCTCCGACAGGGTCAGGACGCCGACGGCGCCGCGCTTCAGCGCCTCGGCCGTCTTGTGGGCCGAGGAGCCGTAGAAGTTGGGATCGGCCCCGAAGGATTCCGGCTGGCCCGCCAGGACCACCACCACCTTGCCGGTCAGATCGACGTTTCCGTAGTCGTCCCAGCCCCGCTCGGGCGCGACGACGCCGTAGCCGGCGAAGATCAGCGGCAGGCCGTCCAGCTTGACGTCGGCCGAGGCGCCGGCGGAGCTCACGGCCCCGGCGCGCAGGGACAGGCCCTGTTCGATGGCGTGGGTCTGGCCGTCCGGTCCAGTCCATGCGCCGGTGGCGGGGCGGGTCGGCGTCATGCGCGCCAGCTCGACCTCCTGCAGCCAGCCGCCGTTCTCGCCGCCGGGCTCAAGGCCCAGGGCCTCATACTGGGCCTGGAGATAGGCGAGGGTCTTCTCCTCGCCGACCTTGCCGGGGAAGCGGCCCTCGAAACTGTCGTCGGACAGGACCTTGATGTGATCCGACAGGCGCCCGGCGTCGAAATCCTGGGCCAGGGCGGGTTGGGCGGCGAGAAGGACGAAGGCCGAGGCGGCGGCGCCGCGAAACAGGCGAGCGAGCATGGAGGTCTCCAAGGGCGCGCCGCACGGACCGGAGCGCCGGATAATTTGCGCGGCACCTTAGGGATGCGCGCGAAGGCCGCTCATTAATTTTCCGTCATGCGCCGAAGGGCCGAGCTCAGCTCTTCAGCCGCCAGCCCGAGCGGAACACCAGCCAGTTGGCGAGGCCCAGGGCGACGATCAGCGCCGCGCTCATCCCCGCTCCGACCGCCAGCGAGCCCTCGGCGTGGCCGATGAAGCCCGAACGGAACCCGTCGATCAGATAGAAGAAGGGGTTGTAGTGGCTGAGGGTGGCGAAGGGCTCGGGCAGGTTCTCCACCAGATAGAAGGCGCCCGACAGGAAGGTCATGGGCATGACCACGAAGTTCTGCACCGCCGCCAGCTGGTCGAACTTCTCGGACCACAGCCCGGCCAGAACGCCCGCCATGCCCATGATCAGCGAGGCGGCCAGGGCGAAGCCGATGACCGCGAACAGGTCGTGGATCTGCAGCCGGGCGAAGGGCATGACGCAGACTGCCGTGACCAGTCCGACCACGATCCCGCGCGTGGCCGCGCCCAGGGAAAAGCCGATCGTCAGCTCCAGCGGGCTGAGCGGCGGGGTTAGGAAGTCGGTCGAGGTCCCCATGATCTTGGCCTGGATCAGGCTGGACGAGGAGTTGGCGAAGGCGTTGTTCAGAATGGCCATGACGATCAGGCCGGGCGCCACGAACTCGGCGAAAGGCGTGCCGTCCAGCGGCGGGCGGCCGCCCCGCACCGCCACCACGAAGACCAGCATATAGAGCAGGGTGGTGACCACCGGCGCGGCCACGGTCTGGGCGCCGACCTTCCAGAAGCGCCGCACCTCGCGCAGGTACAGGGTCCGCAGCCCGATCCAGTTGATCCCGTCATAGCGGCGGGGCGCGGGCGGAGCGGAGGCGGCGGGGGCGGCGTCGGTCATGCCGGGCAGATGCCCCCGCGTCCCCCGGATCGCAAGAGCGGGCGCGATTTCCGCCGCTCGCCGAACGCCGATTCAACATCTGGTTTCTGTGGATCGACTGATTCGCACATCTTGCGTCTGTTAAGGGCTCGTTTACGACTAGTGGTAGGCCGGCGGCGTCGAGGACGCCTCCAGGCGCCAGATATTGAATCCTGTTGCTGGAGGGCGACGATGACCGCAGGCTGGACCGACGACCGCGTGGGCGCGCTCAAGAAATTGTGGCTGGAAGGCCAGTCCGCCAGCCAGATCGCCAAGGCCCTGGGCGGCGGCGTGACGCGCAACGCCGTCATCGGCAAGGTGCATCGCCTGGGCCTGTCGGGCCGGGCGGCGCCGTCGCAGCCGGCCCGCACCACCACCACGGCCTTCCGCCCGACGCGTCCGCGCCCGGCGCCCCAGGCCCAGCCCGCGCCGCGCCGCGCCGAGGCCGTTCAGCCCCGGCCGGCCGCCCCGGCGCCCGCTCCGGTCCCCAGCGTGTCGCGCGAGATCCTGGACCTGCCGGGCACGGCCACGGTCATGACCCTGGGCGCCCATATGTGCAAATGGCCGATCGGCGACCCGTCGTCGCGCGAGTTCAGCTTCTGCGGCCGTCGCGCCTCGGAAGGCGTCTATTGCGTCGAGCACGCCCGGGTCGCCTATCAGCCCCAGGTCAAGAAGAACGGCGCCGGCGAACTGGCCCGCAGCCTGCGTCGCTACATGTGATCGCCGCGATGACGGCGGTGCGTCATCACCCCGTCATCGACGCTCCGTAAGGAGCCGCCTCTCCTCCGTCGGCCTTCGGGTCGGCGGTTCCGGGGGCGGGGCTGCGGTTATCCGGGTTGACGCAGCCCCAGCCTCCCCCGGACCCAGCCTCTCTGGCCCGAATTCCCGATCAGCAGTCGCTGCAGCCGACCTTGTCGACCTTGCGCGGGCGTGAGTAGAATTTGCTGTCGAAATTGGTGACGCCGGGCAGCATGTATTTGACCGGCGAGGAATAGCCGTAGGTCGTCTCGGACATGACCACGCTCTCGCCGTTGGCCAGGATGTCTTCGGGCACGTCCACCACGGCGTTCTTGGCCAGTGGGTCGATGCTGGATCCCCGGCTCCAGTCGACCTTGGCGACGCCGTCGGAGCCGCGCGTGACGCTGGACACCCGCAGGGTCAGGGTGCTGGTCTGGAACGGAGCCATGACCGTCTGGCCGATGGCGAGGATATCCGCCAGTTCGTCGGTGGTGACGACGTCGGTCTGGGCCACCAGATCGGCGACGGCGGCGGCGCTGTGGCTCATCCGCTTCTGGGCCATGAAGCCCTGGCAGAATTCCGTCAGGCCGAAATAGAAGGCGATCATCAGCGGGGCGATCAGGGCGAACTCGACCGCCGAGACGCCGCGACGATCGCGGATCAGACGACGAATCAGGCCGCCTCCGGCCTGGGTCGGGGGGGACATGCGGCGGGTCATGACGTCGGCGCGTAGGGTTCGTTGCGGAAGGCGGCGGTGGCCACCAGCAGGGCGTTGTCGTCCTTGAGGCGCGACAGGGCCTGGGCCATCAGCGGGGTGATCAGCGGCTGTTTGTACCAGACCCGCACCAGCACCAGGCTGCCCGGTTCGCCGGTGACATAGGTCAGGTCGCTGTCGTCGAACGAGGTCCCGTTGGCGGTCGGGTCTGGCGGCGTCTGGTTGCGGAACTGGGCCAGGACGCGGACGTCGACCGTCGCCCTTCCGGGACAGTCGCCGCTGAAGATGCCCATGCGGTTGCAGAGTTCGGTCTTGAACTGGCCGGCGGTCATGTTCGAGCCGGCCGCCTGACCGGTGCGGATCAGCCGGGCCGACTGGCTGGTGGCGTTGTCCAGGATGGAGTCGGTCACGAAGATCAGCCCGACCTCCATGATGGCGAACAGCATGAAGAAGAAGGGCAGGCCGACCAGGGCGAATTCGATGGCGTTGGAGCCGCCTCGCCTGGCCCGGCGCGCGGCGCGCGGCGACACCCCGGCCATGATCAGGGCGTCGGGGTGGCGGCGGCGGCGTCGCCGGTCGGGGCGACGCGACGCACGCTGGGGGCGCAGCTGGAGGCGCAGACCATCTCGGTCGCCTGGGCCCCGCGCCACAGGCGGACCGAACCCGCCTGCCCGCCGGCCACGACGACGCGGTTCTGGAACAGGGTGCGGCCGATGGCGTCCACGGCGACCACCTCGGTCACCCCATAACCCTTGCCCGTGATGAACAGGGTGTTGGCGTCCGACACGGTCACATCGGCGATCTGGGGGTTGGCCACGATCACCGAGGCGGCGGCGCCGCGCAGGGACACGCGCTGGACTCCGTCGACGGCCAGGCTGACCGGCGAGGACTGGGCCTGCACGGAGCCGGCGACAAGGGCGGCGGCGAGGGCGGGCGCCAGGAGGGCGAGACGGCGGGACATGGAGTTCACCTCTGCGAACGCGGACCGAGAAGACAGCGCAGGCCCTGGAGAAGGCTTGGGGCGCGCGACCGCGCCCGATGCAACCTTGCGCTGAAAACCTCAACAAACGCTGAAGCTCCGGCGTCTTGTGAACCCTCGGTTCAATCAGATGAATTTCGCGGCAACCATGCTTGTCAGCCCTGTTTTTACGTCCGGGTGGCAAGGTGGCGATGTCGAACAGGGGGCCAGCGGGAAAACGATCACCCCGCCGTCATCAATCGATCGCTTTGAAGGGAATGCACATGACCAAGTTCATCACCAAGTTCGCCAAGGACGAATCCGGCGCCACTGCGATCGAGTACGGCCTGATCGCCGCTCTGATCGCCGTGGTCATCATCTCGGCCGTCACCGCCCTGGGCACCACCATTTCGGCCAAGTTCGAGGCCGTGACCGAAGGCATGGGCGGCTAAGCCCAGAGACCTCAGTCTTGAGACCGGCGAGGGCCGGGGCGGAAACGCCCCGGCCCTTCGCCTTTCCGCCCGCGTCGGGACCGTCTTCGAAAAAAATCGTCGTAAAACAGACGGTAACCACGAACGGCGACGACGCCTTAACGGCTCTGGGCGATGATCATCGTGCGTTTGGGGGTCAAGCGGGTCACCGGCCTCCCCCCAGCCGAAGGCTCGCTTAACCCGTCAAGAAAGGAAGTTCACATGACCAAGTTCATCACCAAGTTCGCCAAGGACGAATCGGGCGCCACCGCCATCGAGTACGGCCTGATCGCCGCTCTGATCGCCGTGGTCATCATCTCGGCCGTCACCGCCCTGGGCACCACGATCTCGTCGAAGTTCGAGGCCGTGACCGAAGGCATGGGCGGCTAAGCCCAGCGACCTCAGTCTTGAGACCGGCGAGGGCCGGGGCGGAAACGCCCCGGCCCTTTGCTTTGCCGGATCCGCCTCGAAACCCGGCCTTAACGGCGTCGGGTCATAGTGGGCCCATGTCGATCCTCAGCCTCGTCCTCGTCAGTCTCCTGCCCGCCCTGGTGATCACCGCGGCGCTGAAGGATCTGACCTCCATGACCATTCCGAACTGGATCTCGCTGGCGCTGGTCGCCGGCTTCGTTCCGGCGGCCTGGGGCGCGGGCCTGAGCCTGCCGGACATGGCGGGTCATCTGGCCGTGGGCATGGCCGCCCTGCTGCTGGGCATGGGGCTGTTCGCCGCGCGGGTGGTGGGCGGAGGCGACGCCAAGCTGATGGCCGCCGCCGGCCTGTGGCTGGGCCTGAAGAGCGGTGCGGTGTTCCTGTTGTGGACGGGACTGGCCGGCGGCCTGTTCTGCCTGGCCCTGATCCTGGCGCGCCGCACCTTCCAGCCCTATGCCGTCGGCGACCAGGGCTGGGTGGGCCAACTGCTGCACCCCAAGGGCGACATTCCCTATGGCGTGGCCATCTGCGCCGGCGCCCTGGCGGCGTTTCCTGACAGCCCGCTGGCGATCGGCCTGCTGGCCCCTTCCTAGGCCACGCGAAACCGTCGTTTACGATTCAACCGGGGCGCGCCTTAGGAGCGCGTTAACCTCAAGACTTCATCCTCGTTAACGGCAGAGGTCCGGAGTGTCGGTCCGGCGCGAGTGCGGCCCTGCCGGAGACCGCATATGAAGCCCGCTCGCATCCTGGTGATCTGCGTCGCCGCCGTGGCCGCCATCGGCCTGGCCCTGGTCGTGCGGGCCATGGGATCGTCCGGCAAGCCCGTGGCCGCCGCCAGCGCCCAGCAGGTCGAAAGCAAACCCATGGCCAAGGTGCTGGTCGCGGCGCGCGACCTGAAGCCCGGCCAGCGGCTGACCGAGGCTGATCTGGACTGGAAGGAATGGCCGGTCGACACGGTCAACCCCGCCTATATCACCGACGGCTCCGTGCCCCTTCCCGCGCCGCCGACCGCCAAAGAGGCCGAAGAGGCCGTCGAGAAGGCGGGTCCGGCCGACAAGCCGGCCAAGCCCGGCGGCGCCGTCGCCGCCGTCACCCGCGCTGCGGCCGAGTTCGCCGGAGGCGGGACCAAGTCCGATTTCCTGGGGTCGGTCGTGCGCGAGCCCATCCTGGCCGGCGAACCCATCCTGCCGCGCAAGATCGTGCGCGCGGGCGACAGCGGCTATCTGGCCGCCTATCTGGAGCCCGGCATGCGCGCCATGGCCATCCGCGTCACGGTGGAGACGGCCGCCGGCGGCTTCATCCTGCCGGGGGACCGCGTCGATGTGGTGCTGACGCGGCAGACCAGCCTGAACAACATCGGCGAGTCCGCCCAGGCGTCCAAGTTCAGCTCGGCCACGGTGATGCGCAATCTGAAGGTGCTGGCCATCGACCAGACGACGCGCGCCGCGGAAGACGAACACGCCGTCGTCGGCGCCACGGCCACCCTGGAGGTCGGCCCGGCCGACGCCGAAGCCCTGGCCCTGGCCAAGTCCGAAGGCGAACTGTCGCTGGTGCTGCGCTCTTACGCCGACGCCGCCGGCCCGTCCGGCCGCGTCGCCGCCCCGCCGCGCCAGAACGCCGCCGTGCGCATCTATCGCGGCGGCGAGCCCGAAACCGTGGTGGTGCAATGAGGTTTCCGCCGATGTTCCTCGCGTTCCCGACCCGGAGCTCGCGCCGCGCCGTGGTGGCAGCGGTCGCCGGCGCCGCCCTGACCCTGGCGTCCGCGCCCGCAGGCCTGGCCCAGTCCGGCGTCTCACCCGCCTCGGTCGCCGCCGCCGCGCCGATGCAGTCGGCCGTGCCCCTGGGCGGCGCGCCCCGCCCGGTCAGCATCGCGCGCGGGGCCTCGTTCGCCGTCGACCTGCCCACCGACGCCCGCGACGTCATCATCGCCGATCCGCGCGTGGCCGAGGCCATGCTGCACAACTCGCGCCGCATCACCATCATCGGCGTGGGCGCCGGCCAGACCGACGCCGTCTTCCTGGACGGCTCGGGCCGTCCGATCCTGTCGCTGAAGATCCGGGTCGACGCCGGGGTTTCGGCGCTGCAGGACACGATCAACCGCGTGGCGCCCGGCGCCCAAGTCACCGCCGAGGCGGTCAACGACACCATCATCCTGACCGGCTTGGCCACCAGCCCGGCCGAGGCCGACCGCATCGCCCGCGTCGCCGGAGCCTTCGTTTCGGGGCCGGAGAAGGTGCTGAACATGATCTCGGTGGCGGGGTCGGACCAGGTCACCCTGAAGGTGCGGGTGATCGAGGTGCAGCGCACGGCGATCAAACAGCTGGGCTTCGACACCAATGCGGTCCTGGGCCAGGTGGGAAACACCCAGTTCATGATCGGACAGGCCGCGACCTGGGGCGTGAACGGCAGCCTTCTGGGTGGATTCACGGGCGGAAGCTCCCGCGACACGACGCAGAACTTCCAGATGGAGACGCCCTGCCTGGGCCCCGGCTGGGCCGAAGGCGCGCTCTGTCCCGTGACGGTGCGCGGTCCTCAGGACGCGTCGAACTGGGATACGGCCCAACCCGGCACCGGGCCCGGCTCTGACGGGCTCAACAAGGGGTCGGCCATGCTGAAGGCGTTCGAGCGCGTCGGCCTGGTCCGCACCCTGGCCGAGCCGAACCTGACCTCGATCAACGGCGAGAACGCCAGCTTCCTGGCCGGGGGCGAGTTCCCCATCCCGACCGGCCGCGATCGCGACGGCAACATCAGCGTCGAATACAAGCCCTACGGCGTCAGCCTCGCCTTCCGCCCGATCGTGCTGACCGGGGGCCGCATCTCGCTGCAGGTCAAGGTCGAGGTGTCCGAACTGACCAGCCAGGGCGGCTTCACCCTGGGGGCAGGGACGGCCAGCGCCCTGACGCTGCAAGGACTGCAGGTGCGGCGCTCGGAGAACACGGTCGAACTGCCGTCGGGCGGGGCGATGATGATCGCCGGCCTGCTGCAGGAATCGACCCGCCAGGCCATCGACGCCCTGCCCGGCATGACCACCGTGCCCGTCCTGGGCCAGCTGTTTCGTTCGCGCGACTATCTGATGGGCGAGACCGAACTGGTGATCATCGTCGAGCCCTATCTGGTGACCCCGACGTCGCCGGGCCGGATGCAGACGCCGGCGGACGGCCTGCGGATCGCCTCGGACATCCAGACCACCCTCTTCGGCCAGCTCAACCAGGCCTATGGCACCCCGGCGCCCGTCGTCGGCGGCCCCGGCTGGCAGGGCCCGGTCGGCTATGTGATCGATTGAGGACCGGCAGATGACGCGCAAATCCACGCCCCGTCGGACATCCCTCCGCCTGTTCCCGGTGGGTCTGCTGGCGCTGTCGGCGGCGCTGGCCGGCTGCATGGGCGCCCCGGCGGGCGGCCATGGGCCCATCCCGCTCAATCCCACGAGCCGCTTCGTCCTACAGGTCGAGACGGGCACGGACCGGATCGCCCTGAACGTTCATGACGGCGGAGTGTCCGAAACCCAGGCCCAGGCCCTGCGCGCCCTGGCCGGCCGCTATGTCGCCGCCGGCGCCCCGGTGATCCGCGTCGAAGCCCCCGGCGGCGAGGACCCGGTCGCCAACCGTTTCGCCTGGAGCGTCAAGGAGATGCTGCAGGAGATGGGCGCGCCCGGCCAGATCCAGGTCGTCGCCTACGCCGCGCCCGATCCCCGCGCGCCGGTGGTGGTCGGCTTCGAGACCCTGAGGGCGGCCGTGCCCCAGTGCGGAGCCCATTGGGACAATCTTTCGCGCACCGCCAACAACGCCACCTCCAGCAACTTCGGCTGTGCGGTGACGGCCAATCTGGCGGCCCAGATCGCCAATCCGCGCGACATCATCCAGCCGCGCACGATCACTCCGACCGATTCCAGCCGGCGTACGGTGGTGTTCGACCTCTATCGCAAGGGCGAGCAGACCTCGGCGCCGCAGGAAGAGCTGATCGAGCGGGGCCGCGTGTCCCAGGCGGTGAACTAGAGCCATGACCAACGCCTTCCCCGCCTCAAGCCCGGTCTTCGACGACGCCTTCGACCTGGACGCCGACTTCGGCGCGCCGCCGGTGGGCGCGCCCTTCGCCGGCGCGGCGCCGGCGCCGGCGCATTCGGGCCAACCCTATCCCCCGGCGGATCCCTACGCCCAGACGCAGGCCTTCGCGGCCCAGCCCGGCGCGCATCCGGCCCAGACGGCCCCGACCTACCCGGCGCATGCGCCGCAGGCCCCGGCTCACCCGACCCACGCCCCTGCGACGCCCGCTCACCCGGCCCAGGCGCCCGGCCATGCGCCGCAGGGACACTACCCTGCTCATCCCGCCCAGACCCATGCGCCGGCCGCCTATCCGGCCCCGCAGGCGGCGCCGGTGGATCTGGGGCCCATCCGCGCCGATGTCTCGATCCCGCGCATCGCCATCCACGTCTTCGCCGAGCGTCAGGACACCCTGGCGGCGGCCGAGCGGGCCGGGCAGGACCGCAGGCTGAGCCGCGCCTCTACGCAGATCCGGCCGGGCGGCGTTCCGGCCGCCGTCGCCGCCTATCAGAACGAGCCGACGCCGCCGCTGATCGTGGTCGAATGTCTGGCCGATCCGGCCACCCTGCTGGGCCAGATCGACGCCCTGGCGGACGTCTGTGACGCCGGGACCAAGGTGGTGGTGATCGGCGCCACCAACGACATCCTTCTGTTCCGCGAACTGATGCGGCGCGGCGTCAGCGAATATCTGGTCGCACCGATCCAGCCGCTGCAGCTGATCGCCTCGATCGGCGGCCTGTTCTCGGATCCCAGCCAGCCGTTCGTGGGCCGCACCGTCGCCTTCGTCGGCGCGCGGGGCGGGGCCGGCGCGTCGGCCGTGGCCCATAATACGGCCTACGCCATCTCCGAGCGGATCGGCGCCAATGCGGTGATCGTCGACTATGACCTGCCGTTCGGAACGGCGGGTCTGGACTTCAATCAGGATCCGATCAGCGGTGTCGCTGACGCCCTGGGTCAGCCCGACCGGCTGGATGCGACCCTGCTGGACCGGATGCTGGTGCGCTGCACCGACAAGCTGTCGCTGTTCGCGGCGCCGGCGACGCTCGATTCCGACTGGGACATCGGTCCTGACGCCTTCGAGGAGGTGACGACCCGCATCCGCGCCACGGCGCCGTTCGTCATCCTGGATCTGCCGCACCTGTGGTCGCCTTGGATGCGCCGCACCCTGGTCAGCGCCGACGAGGTGGTTGTGGTGGCCACGCCCGACCTGGCCTCGCTGCGCAACGCCAAGAACATGATCGACCTGGTCCGCCAGGCCCGGCCGAACGACGCGCCGCCGCGTCTGGTCCTGAACCAGGTCGGGCTGCCCGGACGGCCGGAGATACCGACCAAGGACTTCGGCGCGGCGCTGGGCATTCATCCCAGCCTGGTGATCCCGTTCGACGCCAAGCTGTTCGGCGCGGCGGCCAACAACGGCCAGATGCTGCTGGACTCGGCGGCCAAGTCCAAGCCGGCCGAGGCCTTCCAGACCCTGGCCCAGATCATCACCCAGCGCGAACTGCCCCAGGCCCCGGCGCGCGGCGGCAAGGCGGCCAAGGCCGCCGCCCCGGCCAAGGCCGAGAGCAAGTCGCTGTTGGCCGGACTGTTCAAGAAGGGCTGAGGCGCAGGTGTTCGGAAAGCGTTCAGGTCCCGGAGAGACCCGCCCCCCGGCCTTCGACGCCGGCGCCGGTCACGCGCCCCAGCCCGCGCAGGGGGTGCAGACCCAGGCCTTTTCCTTCCCGGACGACATCGATGAGGACACGGAGTTCGTCTCCGGCGGCGGCGCGGGTCCCGGCCCGGCGGCTGCGCCCCGTCCGCGCCCCGCGCCCGAAGCGAAGCCCGACCGTCTGGACGCCCTAGCCGAGCGGCCGCGCGCCGCAGAGGCCGCGCCGGCGCCCTCCAAGGGCCCCGGCCCTCGCGCCACGCCCGGACTCGAGCAGCTGAAGCGCGCCCAGCCGGTGGCGGAGATCGTCCGCGAACAGTCGGACTACTACCACGCGACGAAGACCACGATCTTCAACGCGCTGATGAACACCATCGACCTGTCGCAGCTGGCCCAGCTGGACCAGAAGGCGGCGTCGGAGGAAATCCGCGACATCGTCGCCGAACTGGTGGCGATCAAGAACGTCTCCATGTCGGTGGCCGAGCAGGAGCACCTGGTCCAGGACATCGTCAACGACATCCTGGGCTATGGGCCGCTGGAGCCGCTCCTGGGTCGTGACGATATCGCCGACATCATGGTCAACGGCGCCGGCCGGGTGTTCATCGAAGTCGGCGGCAAGGTCCAGCTGACCAACGTGCGGTTCCGCGACAACGCCCAGCTGATGAATATCTGCCAGCGGATCGTGTCGCAGGTCGGCCGCCGCGTCGATGAAAGCAGCCCCATCTGCGACGCCCGTCTGCCGGACGGATCCCGGGTCAACGTCATCGCCCCGCCGCTGGCCATCGACGGACCGACGCTGACGATCCGGAAGTTCAAGAAGGACAAGCTGACGATGCGCAACCTGGTGGAGTACGCCTCCATCAGCCCGGAAGGGGCGCGCGTCCTGGGCGTCATCGGGGCCTGCCGCTGCAACGTCGTCATCTCGGGCGGCACGGGTTCGGGCAAGACGACCCTGCTGAACACCATGACGGCTTTCATCGACCCGACCGAGCGGGTCATCACCTGCGAGGACGCGGCCGAACTCCAGCTGCAACAGCCGCATGTGGTGCGTCTGGAGACGCGGCCGCCGAACCTCGAGGGCCAGGGCATGATCACCATGCGCGACCTGGTGAAGAACTGCCTGCGGATGCGTCCCGAGCGGATCATCGTCGGCGAGGTGCGCGGACCCGAGGCTTTCGACCTGTTGCAGGCGATGAACACCGGCCACGACGGCTCGATGGGGACGCTGCACGCCAACTCTCCGCGCGAGGCCATCAGCCGGATGGAATCGATGATCACCATGGGCGGCTACGGCCTGCCGTCCAAGACCATCCGCGAGATGATCACCGGCTCGGTCGACATCATCATCCAGGCCACCCGCCTGCGCGACGGGTCGCGCCGCATCACCCACATCACCGAGGTGGTCGGACTGGAGGGCGATGTGATCGTCACCCAGGACCTGTTCGTCTATGAGATCACCGGCGAGGACGCCAACGGCAAGGTCGTCGGGCGTCACCGCTCGACCGGCATCGCCCGTCCGCGTTTCTGGGACCGCGCCCGCTACTACGGCCTGGAGCGCGAACTGGCCGAGGCCCTGGACGCGGCCGAATGAACGGGATGCTGCCCATACTGGCGGCGGTGCTCGCCTTCATCACCATCGGCGGGCTGGGCTGGGCCTTCGTCGGCGGCGACGCGCCGAGCGATCAGGGGGTCAAGCGCGCCCGCGCGCTGGGCGCGGCGCCGAACGCCGCCGCGGCCCGCAAGCTGGCGGTGGCCCAGGCCAATACGCCGGAGGCGCGCCGCAAGCAGATCCTGCTGCAGCTCAAGGACGCCGAGCGCCAGGACCGCAAGGCGCGCCTGACCATGGCGGCCAAGCTGAAACAGGCCGGTCTGTCGATGGGGCTGCGGACGTTCTGGATCATCAGCGCCGTCGCCGGCGTGCTGGGTCTGCTGCTGCCGCTTGTGCTGGGAGCGCCGCCGCTGCTGTGCGTCGGCATCGGGGCGATCCTGGGTCTGGGCCTGCCGCGCTGGGTCGTCGGCTTCATGGGCAAGCGGCGGATGAAGCAGTTCTCGGGCGAGTTCGCCAATGCGGTCGACGTGATCGTGCGCGGCATCAAGTCGGGCCTGCCGGTCCACGAGTGCTTCAAGATCATCGCCAAGGAGAGTCCGGCGCCGCTGGGACCGGAGTTCCAGCGCCTGGTCGAGCAGGTCGGCGTCGGCCAGACCCTGTCGCAGGCCCTCGACAAGATGTTCGAACGCATGCCGACCAATGAGCTGAAGTTCTTCTCCATCGTCATCGCCATCCAGCAGAAGACCGGGGGCAATCTGGCCGAGGCCCTGTCGAACCTGTCGACCGTGCTGCGCGCACGGCGCATGATGGGCGAGAAGATCAAGGCCCTGTCGTCCGAAGCCATGGCCTCGGCCGGCATCATCGGCTCCCTGCCGATCGTCGTGATGGCGCTCGTCTTCATCACCACCCCGTCCTACATCCTGCTGCTGTTCACCGACCCGCGCGGCCAGGTGATGCTGCTGGGGGCGGGCGTCTGGATGTCCATGGGCGTCTTCGTGATGAAGCGCATGATCTCGTTCAAGTTCTAGGGCGCGGCGATGATCAGCTTCCTGACCCAACCCCAGAACCTGCTCAGCATCGTCGTCGGCCTGCTGGTGTTCGCCACCCTGATCACGGTGATGGCGCCCATGGCCGGGGGGGCCAAGCTTGAAGGCCGGATGAAGGCCGTGGGCGCGCGTCGCGAGGAGTTGAAGCGTCGGTCGCGGCAGGCCCTGGCGACCGGCCAGGGCGGCCTGCGCCACACCGACGAGGGTTTCCAGAAGGACATCGTCGATCGGCTGAACCTGTCCAAGCTGCTGGAAGACCCGAAGGTCGCCGAGAAGATGGCCCAGGCGGGCTTCCGGGGGCCGAAGCCCCTGACCGCCTTCTACTTCTTCCGGTTCGCCTCGCCGTTCGTCTTTCTGGCGATCGCGGCCTTCTACCTGTTCGTCTTCAACGATTTCGGCCTGCCGGTGATGATGCGGGTCACAGCGGTGATGACGGCGGCCATGATCGGCTTCTATGCGCCGAACATCTATCTGGCCAACCGGATCGCCAAGCGGCAGCAGTCGATCGTCCAGGCGTTTCCGGACGCGCTGGATCTGCTGCTGATCTGCGTCGAATCCGGCATGTCGATCGAACAGGCCATCCTCAAGGTGAGCCAGGAGGTCGGGCCGTCGTCGATCGATCTGGCCGAGGAGTTGAGCCTGCTGTCGGCCGAACTGAGCTATCTGCCCGAGCGCCGCATGGCCTATGAGGGTCTGGCCAGGCGCACCAACCATCCGGGCATCAAGTCGGTGGTCACCGCCATGGTCCAGGCCGAGCAGTACGGCACGCCGCTGGGCACGGCACTGCGCACCATGGCCAAGGAAAATCGCGAACTGCGCATGGCCGCCGCCGAGAAGAAGGCGGCCGCCCTGCCCGCCAAGCTGACGGTGCCGATGATCCTGTTCTTTCTGCCGGTGCTGTTCGTGGTGATCCTGGGGCCGGCGATCATCAACATCCAGGACACGATGAAATCGACGGGCGGCGGCTGATCGCCGCCGACCATCACAGCGTCTCGGCCAGCAGCTTCACCTTGTCGCACAGGCTCGCGTAGGCGGTCTTGATCAGGCGACGGTGCTTGTCGTGGTGCATCTCGGCCCGCAGCCCGTTGAAGATCATGCCGGTGGCGAAGATGCAGTTGCCCGGCTCCAGCTGTTCGATCTCGAAATAGCGCAGGGTGTTGAACCACAGGCCGCGCTTCTCGGCGATCACGAGCTGGGCGTGGGGTTGCCACTCCACGACCTTGCCGTCGACGGCGCGCGGCTCCAGCCCCTCGAAATGCTCGGTCATGGTGATCGCGCCGCCGAAGGCGATGGTCCCGGAGACATCGCGCTCGACGTCGTTCCAGCGCCCCCAGTCGCCGAGGGTCTCGATCAGCGGCCAGATGTCGTCGGTCGGGGCCTGGATGCCGATGCGGCTTTCGATACGGGTCTTCATGCCGCCGACATCGCACGGCGCGCGCGCGACGAAAAGCGGGGCCTCAAGGAAATCCCGCGCGGCGCGTCGTCGCTGTGGCGTTACCGATTGCCTTCCGGACCCGGCTGGGAGGCCGGCGGCGTGTCGGCGGGGGCGGTCGGGTCGGGGGCGGCGCGGGCGGCCTTCAGCGCCGGGCTGAACCAGGCGGCGGCGAGGGCGCCGATCAGCAGCAGGGCGTTGCCGACGAAGGGCGCGGGTTCGGACAGCTCGTACAGGGCCACGCCGATGACCGGCGGGGCCAGGAAGCTGAGACCCGCCAGCGACATCATCAGACCGGCCACCGCCCCCTGTTCGGCCGCCGTCACGGCGATGGAGGAGCCGGCGGTGAACCCCGGCCGGGCGAAGCCGACGCCCATCGACACCACGGCATAGCCGACCACCACGCCGAAATAGCCGGGCGCGAGGATGGAGATCAGATTTCCGAGCAGCGCCAGGGCGGCGCCCCAGCGCATCAGTTCGCGCGGCTGCAGCCGCAGCAGGGGGATCAGACCCCACTGCACCATGAGGGTGGCGATCGCCCCGGTCAGCATGGCCAGGCCGATGAAGGGCTGGGCCTGGCGGGCGGTCATGGCCGCGAGGCCAGATCCGGCCGTCGCCAGTTCGTCGATGACATGGAAGCCGAGGACCGAGATGTTCACCGCCTGGGCCCCGGTGACCAGCAGGCCGTAAAGCAGGAAGTCGCGGACGCGTGGATCCTTCCACAGACCCTTGCCGCGATGTTCGGCCTGTCCGCTGGGAGAAGGCGTCCGGACGGCGTCGCCGCTGGGCAGACGTCGCCAGACCACGAACAGGGCGACCGCGCCGATCAGGGCGAAGACATACATCGGCCCCGCCAGGCCGATGACGGGCAGCACAAGGAACGGGGCCAGCACCGGCCCGATCACCGTGCCCAGACCCTGTGCGGACGCCAGCAGGGACATGGCCTGGGTCCGTTCCGCCGCCGTGGTCCGGTCCGCCACATAGGCCTGGGAGGCGATGGGGGCGGCCGAGCCGAACAGGCCGTAGACGCTGCGCGCCACGGCCATCAGGGTGAAGGCCAGGGCCGCGCCGAGCCAATGCTCCAGCCCGGAGGTCGCCGCAAGGCCGAAGCCCAGCATCGACACGACGAAGCCCCACAGGCCGATCATGATGACCCGCTTGCGGCCCCTGAGATCGGACTGGCGCGCCCAGACCGGCGACGTCAGGGTCCACAGCAGGGCCGACAGGGCGAAGGCGCCCGCCACCAGGGTGTCCGACAGGTGGAACTCGCGGCCGATCGCCGGCAGGACCGACTGCAGGGCCATATTGCCGCCCGAAGCGATCAGGCTGACAGCGCAGAGGATAAAGAAGGCCGGGGATCTCAGGTTCACGAGGTCGCCTCTTTCACCGTCGCCTTGAGCCGGCGGTCGTCGCGCAGGCCGAGCCGCGCCTTGACCTCGAACAGGTCCGCCCCCGCCGGAACGATCAACAGGGCCTTCGGTTCGGCGGCGTTGACCGCCACCACCGCCCCCTTGGGGCAGACATCGAAACAGTCGGTCTCCTTGATCGCCAACTCGGCCTTCTTGCCCTTTCCGGCCTTCAGATATTTGCGGAGCGCCTTCTTGAGCGGACGGTCGCCGTCGGGACCGAAGCCGCCCTTCAGCTTCTTCTGGCACTTGCGACAGACCAGCACGACCTGGCGCCACTCGGTCCTGGCCGTCTTCACCGGGCGGGCCGTCTTCGGGATCAGGGGGGCGTCGGCCATGGACCGGTGATCGACCAGCTGACGTCGCGACGCAAGCCGCTTGCGTGGTCGTTCGTCAAAGCTTCATGATCACCCGGTTCCTGCACCGCTTCCCGAACGGACTTTCCATGCGACCGACCGCTCGCCCCCTTCGACACCTTCTGCTGGCCGCCGGCGCCGGGGTGGTCCTTCTCGCCCCGGCGGCTCAGGCCCGGCAGGCCCCGGCGGACGACGGCCTGACCGACGCCGTGGCCGCCGCGACGTCTGCGATCGAGGGCCGGGTCGTCGAATGGCGTCGGCATCTGCACGAACATCCGGAACTGGGTTTCGCAGAGACCAACACCGCCGCCTATGTCGCCGACCGGCTGCGGGCCATGGGGATGGAGGTCCGCACCGGCGTGGGTCGGACGGGGGTAGTGGCGATTCTCAAGGGCGACCTGCCCGGATCACGGGTCGTCGCCCTGCGCAGCGACATGGACGCCCTGCCGGTGCTGGAGGCGACCGGACTGCCGTTCGCGTCCAAGGCGACCGGGACCTATCAGGGACAGACCGTGCCGGTGGCCCATGCCTGCGGTCATGACGCCCACATGGCCATGCTGCTGGGCGCCGCCCAGGTGCTGAGCGGGATGAAGGACCGGTTCGGCGGCACGATCGTCTTCATCTTCCAGCCCGCCGAGGAAGGCGCGCCTCCGGGCGAGCCCATGGGCGGGGCGGCCCTGATGATCCACGAGGGCGCGCTGAAGGATCCGGCGCCGGAGGCCATCTTCGGAATCCATGTGGTGCCGGGGAAGACGGGGACGCTGTTCTATCGGCCCCAGGGCTTCATGGCCGCGTCGGATCGGGTGGACATCACCCTGAACGGCCGCCAGACCCATGGAGCCTGGCCCTGGCGCGGCGTGGACGTGATCGCCGCCTCGAGCCAGGTGGTGAACACCATCAACACCCTGACGGCGCGGACGGTCGATCCGACCACGACGCCGACGGTGTTCACCATCTCCACGATCAATGCGGGCGTCCGCTACAACATCATTCCGGACAAGTCGGTGATGAGCGGCACCCTGCGCACCTTCGACGTCGATCAGAGGAACGCCCTGGTCGAGCGGGCCCGGGCGGCGGTCGATCATGTGGCCCACATCTACGGCGCGACGTCGGAGTTCTCGATCTTCCAGAACGCCGCCCTGGTCTATAACGACCCGCCGCTGTCGCAGTGGCTGGCGCCAGTGCTGGTCGAGGCGGCCGGGGCGGAGAACGTCAATCCCGCCTCGCCGCCGACCACGGTGGCGGAAGACTTCAGCTTCTTCCAGCAGCAAATCCCCGGCGTCTTCTACCACCTGGGCGGATCGAAGACCGGCGTCGATCCGGCCGACAGCGCCCCCAACCATTCGCCCCAGTTCGACGTGGACGAAAGCGTCCTGCCGGTCGGGGTGCGCGCCCATGTCCTGACCGCCCTGCGTTTCCTGCAACGCCCCTGACCCCTTTCAAGGAGCCCTTCATGATCACCCGCATCCAGCCCGGCGCCCGCATGAGCCAGGCCGTCGTCCATGGCGGTCTGGTCTGGCTGGCCGGACAGGTCGGAGAGCCCGGCGACGACGTCGTGGCCCAGACCCGCACCGTGCTGAGCCAGATCGACGCCCTGCTGGCCGAGGCGGGGAGCGACAAGTCCAAGATCCTGAGCGCCACCATCTGGCTGGCCGACATGGCCGACTTCGGGGCGATGAACAGCGTGTGGGACGCCTGGGTCGACAAGGCCAATCCCCCGGCGCGCGCCACCGGTGAATCCAGGCTGGCGACGCCGGCCTACAAGGTCGAGATCATCGTCGTGGCGGCGGTCTGAGGCGGCCATGAGCGACCGCGAACTGGAGCGGTTCCGCGCCGCGCGCGTGACGGCGATCCATCGTCTGGACCTGATCGCCAAGGGCGCCCGGATCACCTACGAGGACGGCACGCCCGTCGACATGGCCGACGAGAAGGCGCGCCTGGAGCAGGTGGTCAAGGACATGGACCGCCGCATCGCCCGGCTGGAGCTGGCCGGGGCGAAGCCGAGGGGGCCGCTGCACTAGGTGAGCAAATCTCTTGGTCTATCCTCCCCAAGCTGTGCTTGGGGAGGGGGACCGCGCGAAGCGGGGTGGAGGGGGTTCTTTGTCAAAGCCGGACGCCGTCACCTATCATCGCGCCGCCGACCTGAGGCGCAGTCTGACGCCGCCCGAAGCACGATTGTGGCGACATCTGAAGAACGGCCAACTCTCAGGTCTGAAGTTTCGCCGCCAGAGGCCACAAGGGCCATATATCCTCGACTTCTACTGCGTCGCCGCCAAGCTGGCGGTCGAGATCGACGGCACCGTCCACGATCAGCCGGATCAGATTGCGCATGACCGGCGACGCACGGCGTGGCTCAACCAGCACGGGATCGAGGTCGTTCGCTTCCCCGCCCTGTCGATCCGAGATCATCTGGACGACGTCCTGAGGAGCATTCGGGAAACGGCTCATTCGCGGATGAACGGCTGACCCAAGAGCCCCCTCCACCACGCTACGCGTGGTCCCCCTCCCCAAGCTGTGCTTGGGGAGGACAGCTCAGCACCGAGCGGATCACCCGTTCATAGAAGCGTGTCAGGGCTTCCAGTTCGGCCGTCGGGACGCGTTCGTCGAACTGGTGCATGGTCTGGCCGACCAGGCCGAGCTCCAGCACCGGCGCCATGGCGCGGATGAAGCGGGCGTCGGAGGTCCCGCCGGTGGTCGAGGCCTCGGGCCGGCGGCCGGTCTCGGCCTCCACCGCGTCCTGCACCGCCGTGACGAAGGGTCCGACCGGCGTCAGGAAGGCCTCGCCGGAGCACATGTGGTCCAGGCTGATCTGCAGGCCGGTCTCGGCCTGGACCCGACCGGCCTCGGCGTTCAGCCAGGCGATCAGGCCGTCGCCGGCGTGCGAGGGGTTGAAGCGGATGTTGAGTCGCGCCTTCGCCTCAGCCGGGATGACGTTGGTCGCCGGATTGCCGATGTCGATGGTGGTGATCTCGAGGTTCGACGGCTGGAACGCCTCATAGCCGTCGTCCAGAACATGGGCGTCCAGGGCCGTGAGCAGCCGCACCAGCACCGGGGCCGGGTTGGCCGCGCGGTCGGGATAGGCGACGTGGCCCTGTTTGCCGTGGACGGTGATCCAGGTGTTCAGCGAGCCGCGACGGCCGATCTTGATCATGTCGCCCAGCTGTTGCTGCGACGAGGGCTCGCCGACCACGCAGGCGTCGATGACCTCGCCCTCGGCCATCAGGGCCTCGACCACCCGCTTGGTGCCGTGCAGGGCCGGGCCTTCCTCGTCGCCGGTGATCAGGAAGGACAGGGAGCCTTCAGGCTCTCCTTCCGCCAGCACGCGCGAGACGGCGGCGACCCAGGCGGCGATGCCGCCCTTCATGTCCACCGCGCCGCGCCCGTAGAGGACGCCGTCCTTCACCTCGGCGGCGAAAGGATCGGACGACCAGCCCTCGGCCGCCCCGGTCGGCACCACGTCCGTATGGCCGGCGAAACAGAGGTTGGGCGAGGCGGCGCCGCGCCGGGCGTAGAGGTTCTCGATCCGGGCATCCGCGCCCTGGCCCGTCGGCCCCTCGAAGGCCATGCGGCGGCAGGTGAAGCCGAGGCCGGTCAGAATCCGCTCCAGCGTATCCATGGCCCCGGCGTCGGCCGGGGTGACCGAGGGGCGGCGGATCAGGTCGCGGGTCAGTTCGACGGGGTCGATGGGCGTGGCGGCGGCGTCGGTCATGGGTCTATGCTTTAGGCGTTCAGCCACGGGGCGCAACCGACCGCCATGCCGAAGATCGACATCGAAACGGCCCCCACGGGCCATGGAACCTCCTATCCCGACGAATTCGCCGAGCGGTGCAAACCGCGTCGCCGCTGGCGGCTGGGCGATGCGGCCGGACTGGATCAGTTCGGAGTCAATCTGCTGCGTCTGCCCGCCGGCGCCTGGTCCAGCCAGAGGCACTGGCATGCGACGGAGGACGAGTTCGTCTGGGTGCTGACCGGCGAGGTGGTGCTGGTCGAGGACGAGGGGGAGACGCCGCTGCGCGCGGGGGACTGTGCGGGCTTCAAGGCCGGGGTCCCGAACGGGCACCGGATCGAAAACCGGTCGACGGCGGAGGCGGTCCTGCTGGAAGTCGGAACCCGCAACCCGACCGGCGACGGCGCGGACTATCCCGGCATCGACATGGTCCTGCCGCCGGGCGCGGACCGGTATTTCCATCGCGACGGGACGCCCTACCCCAAGACGGCGCGACGGACCTGAGGAGCCTCAGGACAGGAAACGCTCTGTCGCGGCGAGGAAGGGCTGGGGCCGGTCGATCATGACCATATGTTCGGCGCCCTCGATGCGTTCGAAGCGCGCCGGCGAGCGCAGGCCGGAGAAGGCCTCGCGCAGGCGGCCTTCCAGCTGGGCGCGCGGGGAGGCGTTGTCGGGGCTCCAGCCGTAGACGACGGTGACGGGCGCCGTGACGCGCGGCAGGCGCGGGCGAAGGTCCAGGGTCATGACCTCATAGAGGGACTGGGCCAGAACCGCCCGGTCTCCGCCCTGCCAGCCCACGCCGTTGAAGACCATGTCGGCCACCCCGCCCATGCCCTGTCCGCCGCCGAGGGTCAGGCTGGCGTTGCGCAGGCCCTCGTCGCCCAGCAGCCTCAGGGCCTGATAGCCGAGACGGGCCAGGGGCTCGACGTCGGCGACGCGGGTTTGGGGCCCGATCAAGGCCGGGAAGAAGGGCAGGCCGTCGACCACCATCACCCGGCCAGCCTCGGCGCCGCCATCGATCGCGGCCTGAAGCGCGACGAGGCCGCCCATGGAGTGGCCGATGATCGCGGGCCGGACCAGGCGCGCCTCGCGGATGTAGCGGCGCAGTTCGGCCGCGACCGGCTCGATGATCCGGCCCTGAACATTGGCGCCGGGGGGAACGGCGCCGAAGCCGCGAATGCTGACCACATGGACACGGCGTCGGCCGGCCAGGGTCCGTGCGGTGGCGTCCCAGACCTCGCCGGTCGAGGCGATGCCGGGGACCAGGATCACATCCGCCCCGAACGGCCGCGCGGGGCCGCGCGCCGCGACCAGGATGCGGTCAGAGGCGAAGGCGCGGGCCTGGGCGGCCGCGGGGGCCAGGACGGCGCCGGCCAGGGCGCAGGCGAGAAAGTCACGACGGATCATGCCGCTGAATAACCCATGGATCGTGGCGGAAGTTCAACGGCGTCGCGACGACCGTTCGCCCTCTTGCCAGCGAGGGGTGGGAGGGGCCATCGTGACAATCCTGTAATGCAGTCCCTGGGGAGGAAAAGCATGAGGAACGCATTCAAGACGCCGATCAAAACGCTGGCGGGCGCGCGCCGCATGGGCGTGATCTGCGGCCTGGCGCTGGCCATGGCCGGCGGCGGGGCGGCGGCGCAGGACGAGGTGCTGGACGGGGCCCAGGACTGGCATCCGTTCTCGCGAAGCGCCGTGCGGCTGTACATGGCCGAGATGAAGGGGATGGTCACAGAGGGCGACGTCCATCGGGTGACCCTGGCCGTCGTGCCGCTACAGGGCGAGGCCGGCGATTACTCCCACAGCGAGGAGATCGTCGAGTTCCGCTGCGCCGCCAAGGAGTCGCGGTCGGTCGCGGCCATGGATTTCGGCGCGGACGGGGTGCAGACCGACCGCTATGACGACGCCAGTTCCTGGGAGGCCTACAATCCCAATGGGCGCGACGGCTTCCTGGCCGGACTGGTGTGCGACGGCAATCGCGCCAATCCGCCGACCTGGCCGTCGATCAAGGCCTGGGTCGACGCGGGACGCAAATAGGCGCCCGTCCCGGCAGGGGCGGACCGGACGCAGCCGTCAGACGTCGACGGCGGCGTCCAGGGCGTTCTCCTGGATGAATTCGCGACGAGGCTCGACCACGTCGCCCATCAGCTTGGCGAACAGGTCGTCGGCGTCGTCGGCGTGATCCACCTTGACCTGCAGCAGGGTGCGGGCGTTGACGTCCAGCGTCGTCTCCCACAGCTGCTCCGGGTTCATCTCGCCCAGCCCCTTGTAGCGCTGGATGGCCAGGCCCTTCTTGCCGGCGTCCAGCACGGCGTTCAGCAGGTCCAGAGGACCGCGGATGGTCGTGGACTTGTCCTTGCGGCGATAGACGGCGGGCGTGTCGAACAGACCCTCGAACACGGCGATGCGCTCGGCCAGACGGCGGGCGTCCAGCGACCGGATCAGGGTTTCCTCAAGCACGATGCTTTCGCTGACGGCGCGACGGGTGCGGTTGAAGGCCACGGCGCCCTGGAGGCCCGGCCCGCCCGACCATTCGCCGTCGCCTTCCTCGGCGTAGAGGTTCAGCCGCGAGGCCGCGGCCTGAGCCGTCGCGGCGTCGGCGTTGTCGGCGAACAGGCCGGCGAGAGCCGACTGTTCGACCGCGAAGGCAGGCGCGCGTTGCGACAGGCGATCGACCAGGCCCTTCACCGCCTTGGCGTCGCGCACCAGGGACTGCAGGTCCATGCCGGTGCGGCGTTCGCCGTTGGCCAGATCCAGTTCGGCCTCGGAGCAGCCTTCCTCGATCAGATAGGCGTCCATCTCGGCCTGATCCTTAAGGTAGCGGCTCTGCTTGCCCTTGGAGACCTTATAGAGGGGCGGCTGGGCGATATAGACGTGGCCGCGCTCGATCAGTTCCGGCATCTGACGGTAGAAGAAGGTCAGCAGCAGGGTCCGGATGTGGGCGCCGTCGACGTCGGCGTCGGCCATCAGGATGATCTTGTGGTAGCGCAGCTTGTCGGCGTTGAAGTCGTCGCGGCCGATGCCGGTGCCCAGGGCCAGGATCAGCGTGCCGATCAGGTCCGACGACAGCATCCGGTCGAAACGTGCGCGCTCGACGTTCAGGATCTTGCCGCGCAGGGGCAGGACGGCCTGGTTCTCGCGGTTACGCGCCTGTTTGGCCGAGCCGCCGGCGGAGTCGCCCTCGACGATGAACAGTTCGGACTTGGCCGGATCGCGTTCCTGACAGTCGGCCAGCTTGCCGGGGAGGGACGAGATGTCGAGCGCCGACTTGCGCCGGGTGAGGTCGCGGGCCTTGCGCGCCGCCTCACGCGCCGAGGCCGCCTCGATGATCTTGGCGACGATCTGCTTGGCCTCGACCGGATGTTCCTCGAACCATTCCGACAGGCCCTCGGTGCACAGGCTTTCGACGGCCGGGCGGACCTCGGAGGACACCAGCTTGTCCTTGGTCTGCGAGCTGAACTTCGGGTCCGGCACCTTGACCGACAGGACACAGGTCAGGCCCTCGCGGGCGTCCTCGCCGGACGGGGCGACCTTTTCCTTCTTCAGGGCGCCCGAGCTTTCCATATAGGCGCCCATGACGCGGGTCAGGCTGGTGCGGAAGGCCGACAGGTGGGTGCCGCCGTCGCGCTGGGGGATGTTGTTGGTGAAGCACAACATCGTCTCGTGATAGCTGTCGTTCCACCACAGGGCGAGGTCGAGCTCGATCCCCTCCTTCTTGCCGCGAATGACGATGACGTCCTTGAGCAGGGGAGTTTTCGACTTGTCGAGGTGGCGCACGAAGGCCTCCACCCCGCCCTCGTAGTGCAGCAGGATCTCGATCGGCTCGGCGTGGCGCAGGTCGGACAGCTTGATGACCACGCCGGAGTTCAGGAAGGCCAGTTCGCGCAGCCGGTGCTCCAGCGTCTTCAGGTCGAAGTCGATGTGGCTGAAGGTGGTGACGGACGGATAGAAGGTGACCTCGGTGCCGCTCAGGGGCTGGCCGGCCTTGTCGCCGTCGGTGCGGATCGGGGCGACGCCGGTCACCTCCAGCGACTTGACGGTGTCGCCGCGCTCGAAGCGCATCTCGTGCTGCTTGCCGTCGCGATAGATCTTGAGCTGCAGCCAGTCCGACAGGGCGTTGACGACGGAGACGCCGACGCCGTGCAGGCCGCCGGAGACCTTGTAGGAGTTCTGGTCGAACTTCCCGCCGGCATGCAGTTGGGTCATGATGACCTCGGCCGCCGAGACGCCTTCCTCGGCGTGGATGTCGGTCGGAATGCCGCGTCCGTTGTCGGTGACGGTGACCGAGCCGTCGGCGTTCAGGATGACCTGGACCAGGTCGGCGTGGCCAGCCAGGGCCTCGTCGATGGCGTTGTCCACCACCTCATAGACCATGTGGTGCAGGCCCGAGCCGTCGTCGGTGTCGCCGATATACATGCCGGGCCGCTTGCGCACGGCGTCCAGGCCTTTGAGAACCTTGATGGAATCGGCGCCGTATTCCGCAGCGTTTTCCGGGGCGTCGAGGCTTTCGTCGGTCATGAAGTCTTTGGCTCTAGGTCCCGCTGGGGACGGTCTGGGGGCGGGGTCCGGAACAGGCCGAATCGACGGCTTGCGAAGCCGTCGCCCACGGTCGCCAACATATAGGAATTCGTCCGCGAAAGGCGAGCTTTTCGACCTTCCTGACCCTGTGGGCTATGCTGTCCCCATGTCCGTCGCCTTCACCCGCGAGGAGGATCTGGAGGCCACCGCCGCCGATCTTCCCGACCGTCCCGTATCGCCCCATCCGAACTGGGTCACAGCCGAGGGTCTGGAGGCCATCGAGGCCGCCCTGGCCGAGGCGCGCGCCGCCTATTCGGCCGCCCAGGCGCAGGGTTCAGAGGTGGGAGGCTCCATCTCGGCGGACCGCACCGCCATGGCGCGCGCCACCCGCGACCTGCGCTATTGGTCGGCGCGGCGCGCCTCGGCCCAGCGGGTCGAGACCGAGGCCGACGGCCGGGTTCGTTTCGGCGGATCGGTGACGCTGGAGCGCGCGGACGGGCGCACCCAGACGTGGCGCATCGTCGGCGAGGACGAGGCCGATCCCAGGGCCGGAACGGTCAGCCACGTCTCGCCCCTGGCCCGCGCCCTGATCGGCAAGCGCGTCGGCGACGAGGCCGTGGTCGCCGGACAGGCGGTGGAGATCACCGCCGTCGATTGACGCCGGTCCGGCGAACGCGGGTGCGGCGGGTCAGAAATCGACCGCGAGGCCCTTCTTTTCCCAGTCGCCGTAACGGGTCGGTTCGGGGCCGCGAGGGCCGCCGTGCTCGGCGGGGCCGTGGGCTTCGAGCTCAGCCGCGCGGCGGGCGGCGGCCTCTTCCAGGGCGCGACGGGCGGCGGGCGTCAGGGGGCGGTCGCGAACGGCGTGCGGCACGTCGGCGTTGAAGGCCGGGGCATCCGTATCGGGCGTGGGCGGCGTGGGCTCGGACATGCGACGGATATAGGCGTCCCGGCTGTCGCGGTCACCCCGCGACGCACAGCTCCGTCAGGCGAGGGCGCTTTCGTGGGGGCGGAGGATGCTCTAGGCAATCACATCTGACCTGAGAGAGACGATGCGATGAAGGTATGGGTTCTGGGCGGTGACGGCTTCTGCGGCTGGCCGACGGCGTTGCATCTGTCGGCCCGGGGCTGGGATGTGACGATCATCGACGACCTGAGCCGCCGCAACATCGACAATGAGCTGGAGGTGCAGTCCCTGACGCCGATCCGGCCGATGGGCGAGCGGATCGCGGCCTGGCGCGAACTGACCGGGCGGACGATCGGCTTCGTCAATCTGAGCCTGGGTCGGGACTTCGAGCGGCTGGTGCAGTTGATCCGCGACGAGGCGCCGGACAGCATCGTGCATTTCGCCGAACAGCGGGCGGCCCCCTATTCGATGAAATCGGCGCGGCACAAGCTGTACACCGTCGACAACAATCTGAACGCCACCCACCATGTGCTGGCCGCCATCGTCGAGAGCGGGCGGGACGTGCACCTGGCCCATCTGGGCACCATGGGGGTCTATGGCTACGGCACGGCCGGTCTGCGGATTCCCGAGGGCTATCTGAAGGTCACGGTCGAGACGGACAACGGCCCGGCGGAGCAGGAAATCCTGTTCCCGCCCAATCCGGGGTCGATCTATCACATGACCAAGACCCAGGACGCCCTGCTGTTCCAGTTCTACGCCCGCAACGACCGGTTGCGGATCACCGACCTGCACCAGGGCATCGTCTGGGGGACCCAGACCGAGGAGACGCGGCGCGACGAGCGGCTGATCAACCGGTTCGACTATGACGGCGACTACGGCACGGTGCTGAACCGGTTCCTGATGCAGGCGGCGGTGGGCTATCCGCTGACGGTGCATGGCGGGGGCGGGCAGACGCGGGCCTTCATCCACATCCAGGACACGGTGCGGTGCGTCGAACTGGCGCTGAAGAATCCGCCGGCGCGCGGCGACCGCGTCAAGATCCTGAACCAGATGACCGAGAGCCGCCGGGTACGCGACCTGGCCGCCCTGGTCGCCCGCATCGCCGGGGGCGAGGTCGCCCATGTCGCCAATCCTCGACAGGAGGCCGACGAGAACGAGCTGATCGTCATGAACGACGGGTTCAAGGCCCTGGGGCTGGAGCCGATCACCCTGGATGACGGCCTGCTGGGCGAGGTGACGGAGATCGCCCGCCGTTATGCCGACCGGGCGGACCTGAGCCGGATCCCCTGTGTTTCCGCCTGGAACGCCGAAAGGGCCGACGCCCTGGCCAAACCCGTGCGGGCGGTCGCGGGCTGAGATGACCGATCTGCTGGTCTTCGGCGGCGGCTATCTGGGTCGTGCGGCGGCGCGGGAGGCCATGCGGCGCGGCGGCCGGGCCTGGGCCACGTCGCGCGACGCGGACCGTCGGGCGTCGCTGGCGACGGAAGGGATCGAAGCGGTCGATCCGGGCGACGCCGAGGTCCTGACGGCGGCGGTGCGGGCGGCCTCGGCGATCCTGGTGACGGCGCCGCCGGAAGCGGGGAGATGTCCCGGACTGGCGCGCCTGTCGCGGGTCGGGGGCGGGGCCTTGGCCGAGGCCTGGCCGGACTGGATCGGCTATGTGTCGTCCACCGCCGTCTACGGCGACCGGGCCGGCGGCTGGGTGTTCGAGGACGACGCCCTGAACGCGGCCTCTCTGGAAGGGGCGCGACGGGTGCGGGCCGAGCACGACTGGCTGGACGCCGGGCGCGGCATGGGGCTGACGGTGCAGATCTTCCGCCTGCCGGCCATCTATGGACCGGGCCGGTCGGTGGTCGAGCGGCTGAGGGACGGGACCGCGCGGCTGGTCAGAAAGCCCGGCCAGCTGTTCAACCGCATCCATGTGGATGACGCCGTGTCAGGTCTGTTCGCCTCGATGGCGCGGCCGAGGCCGGGCGGGGTCTATAATCTGGCCGACGACGAACCGGCGGCGGCGGATGTGGTGATGGAGGGCGCGGCGCGGCGCATGGGCCTGCCTGTCCCGCCGGAGGTCGACTGGACCGACGCCTCCGTGTCCGAGGCGATGCGGCGCTTCTATCTGGACTGCAAGCGCGTCTCCAACGCCCGGGCCAAGGCGGAACTGGGTTGGCGGCTGAAGTATCCGACCTGGCGGGAGGGGCTGGAGAGCCTGATCGGGTGAAAAGTGAGCACAGAAGTGAAGAGTGAGTGGCGGCACAGGCGCCGCTCACGCCTTGCTCACTGCCGAAGGCCGCTCACGTTCGCTTTAGCCCCTTACAACGGCACGATGTTCCGCTGGCGGCTGTAGGCCATGGTGCCGACATTGGCGCCGAGGCGCAGGCCGACGCCGGTGCGGACCGGGGCCAGGGTGATGCCGTCGGCGCGCTGATAGTTCACGCCCAGGCCGGCGACCAGATAGGCCGAGCCCTCCACGCCGGGGTAGCGGCGGTAGATGGCGTCGGGGTGGAACAGGCCATAGACGAGGGTGAAGACCCGGCTGGCGTTGCCGCCGACGTCCCAGCCGATCGAAATGCCCTGCCAGAAGATGTCGCGCGGCGGCTGGCCGTCCTTCATGTGCAGGGCGCCGCGACCGTAGCGCAGGCCGACGCCGACGGCGCCCGCGCCTTCCTCGCCCGCAATATAGCCGACGGGGTGTTCGCCCTGGTCGGCGAAGATGCGTTCGATGGCGCCGCCCATGGCCTCGGCGGCGATGCCCAGTTCGCGCGATCCGGCCGCGATCAGTTCGTCGGCCGTGTAGGACTGGGCCGTGCCGTCCGCGCCGACCGGATAAGCAGGGCCGGTGTTCGTCGTCGAGGCGCAGGCGGCCAGGCCCAGGGGCGAGGCGGCGGCGGCGACGGCGAAGCCGGTGCGGATCAGTTGGCGGCGGTGCATGGCAGGCTCCAGCAGGGTCTCAAGGCCCGAGTATGCGGGCCTGACAAGCCTCGCCGGGCATTGAGTCAGACTTGCGGCGGCGAGGTTAACGGGAGCTTACGGACGCGCTGGCGCGGCGCGCTACGCTCGCGGCGCGGTCGCTCGCTACTTGAGCGCAGAATCCTCCGGAGCGCGGCGCGAAGCGCCCCAGCCCTAATGCTTGTCGGTCTTGGAGGTGAGCCAGTCCATCAGGGCCAGGAGCACGCCCGAGGCCACGAAGGTCAGGTGGATGATGACGCCCCACAGGGCCTCCTGGGTGTTCAGCTCATAGCCGGTCTTGCCGATGTTCATGAAGGTCTTGAGCAGCTGGATGCCCGAGATCGCCACGATGGAGGCGATCAGCTTCATCTTCAGGCCCGAGAAATCGACGGTGCCCATCCACGGCGGCCGATCCGTCTCGCCGTCCAGATCGAGCTTGGAGACGAAGTTCTCGTAGCCGGAGAACATGACGATCAGCAGCAGATTGCCGGCCAGGGACAGGTCCACCAGGGTCAGGACCGCCAGGATGGCGTCGTTGGAGGTCAGGCCGGCGTCGAAGCTGAACACCTTGGGCAGGTAGTAGATCAGCTCCTTGCAGAAGACGACCAGTAGCATGGCCAGGGCCAGGACCAGGCCGACGTAGAAGGGCGCCATCAGCCAGCGGGACTGGAACAGCAGACGTTCGAAGGCGGTCTCGAGACGAGGTTTCAGGCCCAAGGGGTCAGCTCCGCAGCCTGGCGCCGAGTTTTTCGGCGGCGGCGATGATCTTGTTCGACAGGGCCTCGATCTCGGCGTCGGTCAGGGTGGCCGTGCGCGGCTGGAGCACGACCTCCAGGGCCACGGACTTGAAGCCGGGCTCCACCCCCGTTCCGCGATAGACGTCGAAGACGCGGACGTCGGCGATCAGGGTCTTGTCGGCCGAGGCGGCGGCGCGGACCAGGTCGCCGACGGGTCTGGCGTCCTCGACCACGAAGGCGAAATCGCGGGTCAGCGGCATGAGGGTCGGCAGGTCGGCGTTTCCGCGCGCCTTGGCCTTCACCCTGGGCTCGGGCAGGGCGTCGAGGATCAGCTCGAAGGCCAGAATGGGCGCCTCGGCGTCCAGGGCCTTGAGCGTGCGGGGATGCAGGGCGCCGAACTCGGCGGCGACGACCTTGGGGCCCATCTGCAGACGGGCGGAGCGGCCGGGGTGCCACCAGTCGCGGTTCTGGCCCTGAACCAGCTGCAGGCCGGCCGTCGGCGCGCCGATTTCGGTCAGCAGGGCCATGAGGTCGGCCTTGAGCGCGAACAGGGCGTCCTCGCCGGCGGCGGACCAGTGGCGGGCCGCGTGCGGGGCGACCAGGCCGGCGATGGCCGTCCGCTGATCCTTCGGCCCGTCACTCAGATAGACCGGGCCGATCTCGAACAGGGCGACATCGGCGTGGCCGCGCGCGGCGTTGCGGGCGGCCGCCTGGATCAGATTGGGGAGGATGGACGGCCGCATGCAGTCCAGATCCGAGGCGATGGGGTTTTCGAGCTGCAGACGGACGTCGCCGCCGCCGAACAGGGCCGCTGTCGCCGTCGAGGTGAAGGACCAGGTGACGGCCTCGGAATAGCCGAGCGCGGCCAGGGCGCGGCGAGCGATGCGGACCTGGGTCTGGCGCGGGCTGAGCACGCCCTTCGACGGGCTGCCCTGGTCAGGCAGGGGCGTGTCGGGCAGGGCGTCGAAGCCCTGGATGCGCGCAACTTCCTCGACGAGGTCGGCGGGACCTTCGACGTCGCGCCGCCAGGACGGGGGGGTGACACGCCAGACGGCGCCGCCGGTCTCCACCCCGAAGCCGAGGGCCTTGAGGATGTCGGCGATCCGCTCGCGCGACAGGTCCATTCCGGACAGGCGCTTCACATAGGCGGGGTCGAAGTCGAAGGCCGCCGGGTCGGCCGGCGCCTGGCCGGCGACGACGATGTCCGACGGCTCGCCGCCGCACAGGTCGAGGATCAGCCGGGTGGCCAGCTCCAGCCCCGGGACGACCGAGGCCGGGTCGACCGTGCGGGCGAACCGGTACTGGGCGTCGGACGAGATGTTCAGGCTGCGGCCGGTCTGGGCCGTGACGATGGGATCGAACCAGGCGCTTTCGACGAAGACATCGACGGTTTCGTCCGAACAGCCGGTGGACTCCCCGCCCATGACCCCGCCCAGGCCGATGGGGCGTTCGCCGTCCGCGTCGGCGATGACGCAGACGGCGGCGTCAGCCGGATAGGTCTTGCCGTCCAGGGCGATCAGATGCTCCGGCTCGCCGGTGTCCGCAGACGTCAGGCCGGGTCGCACCACGATTTCGGACCCGACCAGTTTCGCCGCGTCATAGACGTGCAGCGGGCGGGCGCGGTCGTAGGCGATCAGATTGGTGACATCGACCAGACGGTTGATCGAACGCAGGCCGATCGAGGTCAACTGGCGTTGCAGCCAGTCGGGCGACGGGCCGTTCTTCACGCCGCGGATCAGGCGGCCGGCGAAGACCGGGCACTGTTCGGGCGCATCCAGCCGGATCGTGATCGGGCAGGGGAAGCCGCCGCGCACCGGCGCGATGCGATAGTCGAGGAAGTCGCCCAGGCCCGCCGCCGCCAGATCGCGCGCGATGCCGGACACGCCCAGCCAGTCGGGCCGGTTGGGGGTGACCTCGAAGTCGATGACCGGATCGGCGCCGAAGAGGGCGGCGGCCGGGGTTCCGACCCGCAGATCGGTCGGCAGGTCCATGATGCCGTCGTCGGGGCCGTAGCGGCCCTCGGGTTGTTCCAGTTCGGCGGCCGAGCAGAGCATGCCGTTGGACACCACGCCGCGCACGGGCTTCTCGACGAGGGTGACGCCGAGGCCGGGCACATAGGCGCCGATCGGGGCGTAGATGGTGACCAGGCCCGGACGGGCGTTGGGGGCGCCGCAGACGATCTCCTTCATGCCGTCGACGGTCTCGACCTGACAGACTCGCAGGCGGTCGGCGTTGGGATGCTGAACCGCTTCCACGATGCGGGCGACGGTGAACGGCGCCAGGGCGGCGGCGGGATCGTGGATCTCCTCGACCTCCAGACCGGCCATGGTCATGACCTCGGCGACGCGATGGATGTCGGCGTCCGTGGTCAGGTGGTTCTTGAGCCAGGAAAGGGTGAACTTCACGTCGCCGGCCCTCTTACGCCGTCATGCATGCTTTGAAGGAACTGGGGCGAGCCGGTGAAACCGACCGCGAAGAAGGTGCAGCCGCGGAAGGTGCAGTTGCGAAACGTCACGACGCCGGTGATCTTTTTCGGGCCGAGCGGCGCCAGCATCAGGTTGCGGATGTCGCCGTCGCTGGGGCCGAAGTCGCACCGTTCGAAGTGGACGCCGTCGAGCGGGCACATCACGGCGGGGCCTTCCAGATGGCAGTCCTCGAACGTCCGACCCTCGACGAACCGTTCGCCGCGCCGGATGCCCTCGGCGATCAGCTGCGGCAGCCAGATGTTCGTCTTGCGATAGACGGGGCCAGGGCCGATGGCGGCCAGGTCAAAGGTCTCCGCCATCCTCAACCGCCCTGGGCCTCGACCGACAGCAGCTGATCGAGGAAGCCCCGATCGCCGGTGAAGCCGACATTGATGAACTCGCAGCCGTCGAAGACGCAGTCGCGGATCGGCACTGTGCCCAGCGCGCGCGCGCCGGCCGGATAAAGGATCAGATTGCGGATGTCGCCGCCGCTGTCGCCGAAGTTGACGTCATCGAAGCTGCATCCGACGGAGATCAGCAGGATGGCCGGCCCCTGCAGGCGACAGCCCCGGAACACCCGGTCGCGGATGATGCCCACGCCTTGTCCCGCGCCGTCGGCGTAGAGGTCGAACAGGCTGATGTCCTGATCGGTGAAGACGGCCGCCTTCAGATCGCGGGCGACGTTGATGGGGCGTTGGATGGGCAGGCGCGACATCAGTTCGCCGCCTGCGGCTGGGCGGCGGCGGAGGTCAGGCCGGCGGCCATGTCGTCGATCAGGTCCGGGGCGCCGGTGAAACCGATCTGGATGAAGGTGCAGCGGATGAAGCGGGTGTCGGCGAACGGCACGACCCCGACCAGCACCGGGCCCTGGCCCTTGTAGAACAGGGATTTCGGGTCGGCCGTGCGGCCCAGGTTGCAGCCTTCGAAGGTGACGCCGTCGACGATCGCCATGAGGGACGGACCTTCGATGACGCAGTCGGTGAAGGTCTTGCCCCTGATGATCGCCTCGCCCGCGTTCTGCTGATGCACGGCGAGTATCGGCAGCCAGATCGACTCTTTCTGGAAGGTCGTGCGGGCCACCAGTTCGCGGCCGAAGGCTTCGGACATGATGTCGGTCATGGGTCGATCTCAGCTCAGGCCGGAGGCCGGGTTGGGGGCCGCGAAGGCCGAGAAGCCGTAGTGCGCCAGCCAGCGCACGTCGGCGTCGAACATGGGCCGCAGGTCGGGCACGCCGTATTTCAGCATCGCCAGACGATCCACACCCATGCCGAAGGCGAAGCCTTGATACTCGTCGGGATCGACGCCGCAGTTGCGCAACACGTTCGGGTGGACCATGCCGCAGCCCAGAATTTCCAGCCAGTCGTCGCCGGTGTTGAACACCAGCTTGCCGCCGGAACGATCGCAGCGGATATCCATCTCGGCGGACGGTTCGGTGAAGGGGAAATGGTGCGGTCGGAACCGGGCCTGGACCTCGTCCAGTTCGAAGAAGCGGGCGATGAAGGTCTGGAGCGTCGTCTTCAGGTGGCCCATGTGGATGTCGCGGTCGATCACCAGACCCTCGACCTGATGGAACATCGGGGTGTGGGTGGCGTCCGAGTCCTTCCGGAAGGTGCGGCCCGGCGCGATGATGCGGATCGGCGGCGTCTGGGACATCATCGTCCGCACCTGGACCGGCGAGGTGTGGGTGCGCAGCACCTTGCGCTCGCCCGTCTCCGGATCGGGCTTCAGGAAGAAGGTGTCGTGCATCTCCCGCGCGGGATGTTTCGGCGGGAAGTTCAGGGCGGTGAAGTTGTGGAAGTCGTCCTCGACATCCGGCCCCTCGGCGACGGCGAAACCCATCTCGGCGAAGATGGCGATCATCTCGTCCATCACCTGCATCGTCGGGTGAACTCCGCCCCGGCGGCGCGGCCGGGCCGGCAGGCTGAGGTCGAGGGTCTCGGACAACAGGCGGGCGTCCAGTTCGGCGGCCTCGAGTTCGACCTTGCGGGCGGCGATGGCCGCGCCGACGCGATCGCGCAGGCCGTTGATCATCGGCCCCTTCTCGCGGCGTTCGTCGGGGCTCATCGCCCCCATGCCCTTCAGCAGGCCGGAGATCGAGCCGGACTTGCCCAGGGCGGCGACACGCACCTCCTCCAGGGCGGCGACGGTCTCTGCCGAGCCGATGGCGTTGATGAGGTCGAGTTCGAGTTGGGCCAGGTCGGTCATGGTGGCCGTGGTCTAGCGGCTATGTCCGGAAGCAAAAAGCCCCCCGGCGCGGGCCGGAGGGCTTTTGATCGTTTAAATCCGTCGTCCGGCCTCAGGCCAGGGCGGCGCGGACCTTGTCGGCGATCGCCTTGAAGCCGGTCGCGTCGGCGGCGATGGCGGCCAGGACCTTGCGGTCCAGCTCGATGCCGGCCTTGCCCAGGCCATGGATGAACTGGCTGTAGGTGAAGCCTTCCAGACGGGCGGCGGCGTTGATGCGCTGGATCCACAGGGCGCGGAAGTTGCGCTTCTTCACCCGGCGGTCGCGGTAGGCGTATTGGCCGGCGCGATCGACGGCCGCCTTGGCGGTGCGGATGGTGTTCTTGCGGCGGCCGGAGAAGCCCTTGGCCTGCTCCAGAACCTTCTTGTGCTTGGCGTGGGACGTAACGCCCCTTTTGACGCGAGCCATGATTAGTCTTCCTTCGGAAGGGCCCTATCGCTCGCGACGCGGTCGCTCGCTGCTTGAGGGCCTTTGTTCTAAGAAGTGTCCCTATCGTTCGCGCCGCGGGCGCTCACTGCTTCAGGGACGGGTTCAAACTGAGTGTGCTGGGAAGTCTGTCCGTTCTGCGCCTGCGCCTTAGGCGTAGGGCATGTAGGACTTGATCTTCTTGGCGTCGGCGTCGGCCATGACCGAGGTGCCGCGGTTCTGACGGATGTACTTGGAGTTGTGGCTGATCAAGCGGTGACGCTTGCCCGCAACGCCGGCTTTCACCTTGCCCGTCGCCGTCAGTTTGAAGCGCTTCTTGGCGCCCGACTTCGTCTTCAGTTTCGGCATTTGTGTCTCCTTGTTGGAGGGCTACCGTCCTTCGGACTGCTTGAGCCCGAAGTCGCCAGACCTTCCAGAGTTGAGAACCGCCCAGGCATGCCTGTTCGCCCGGCGGTTCGGTACGCGAAGGCGCGGCTTCTAGGGGAAACGCCGCCGGAAGGCAAGGGTCACCTAGGCTTGGCCTCCACGCCCCAATGACAAACGCCCCGGCCGGGGCCGAGGCGTTTGAAGAAGCTGAGACGGCTGTCGCCTACTTGGGCGCCAGGATCATGATCATCTGGCGGCCCTCCATGCGGGGGGCGTACTCGACCTTGGCGATTTCCTCGAAGTCGGCCTGGACCTTGTTGAGCAGTTTCATGCCCAGTTCCGGGTGCGCCATTTCGCGGCCGCGGAAGCGCAGGGTGACCTTGACCTTGTCGCCCTCGTCGAAGAAGCGGTGCATGGCCTTGGCCTTCACCTCATAGTCGTGGGTGTCGATGTTCGGCCGGAGCTTGATCTCCTTGAGCTCGACGACCTTCTGGCGCTTGCGCTGCTCGGCCTTCTTCTTCTGCTCCTGGAAGCGGAACTTGCCGTAGTCGAGGATCTTGACCACCGGAGGCTCGGAGGTCGAAACGATCTGAACCAGATCCAGGCCCGCCTCCTCGGCGGCCTCCAGCGCGGCGGACGTCGGCATGACGCCCTGTTTCTCGCCGTTCTGATCGATCAGCAGAACGCGCGGCGCGCGGATGTCTTGGTTCATGGGCGGCCCGTCCTTGACGGGCGGCTGGTTCATCGGACGGCGAATGGGCGTCGTTTCCTTGCGTGGACGAAGAGGTCGTAAGTCTTGATGAGCGAAGGCGCGCGGCCGAAAGCCACGTTCCCCTCTGGAGGCGGAATATGGCCGCGAAAGCCCCGCGTTTCAAGGCGTCATGGCGCCGGGCGCACATGGGCGTCGTGCAGGCGCAACACCGCCTCGAAGACATGGTCCACCGTCAGATCCTTGATCGGGGCGAACTGGCCGCGTGTTTCATTGGAGGCGACGGTGGCCGTCTTCGGCCCCCAGGGGCCGTAGAGCCACCACTCTGTGGGACCGAACAGGCCCAATGTCGGCCGTCCGAGAGCCGCCGAGACATGCATCAGGCCGGAGTCGTTACCGACGAACAGGTCGGCGCGGTCGATGGCGGCGGCGGAGGCTAGGATGTCGCCCTTGCCGACGAAGTCGATGGCGCGATCCCCGGCTGTCTGCAGGGCCGGTGTCGCGGGCGGCCGGTCGCCGGGGCCGCCGACGGGCATGAAGCGCCAGCCGTCGAAGCGCGGCTCGGCCATCAGGCGGGCGACCAGCGCGCCCCAGCGGTCGGCGGGCCAGCTCTTGCCCGGCTGGTGGGCGATGGGCGCCAGGGCGATGATCTTGCCGGGGCCGGGACCAGAGGCCAGTTGAGGATCGATGACGGCGGCGGCCTCCGCCCGGGCCTGATCATCCAGCCAGATCTCCGGATCCAGCGGCGCGTCGGACCCCATCAGGCGCGACACCATCTCGACCTTGCGCAGGCCGGTCTCCCAGGAGCGGTTGTAGACGACGCGTCGCTTCGCCGGGATCAGATAGCTCAGGGCCGAACCGCGAATGTCGACGACCATGTCCCAGCGGGTCGAGCGGGCCTGTTTCCACAGCTCGAACCAGTGTCCTGCCATCTTTTTCTTGTCGAGGACGATGACCCGTTCGACGCCGGGGGCGGAACGGAAGAAGGGGGCGGGCGGACGGCCGCAGGCGACGGTGATGCGGGCTCCCGGCAATTGCCGCCCGATCTCGCGGATCACGCCCGACGAGATGACGCAGTCGCCGATACGGTTGGAGGTGACGAACAGGACCTGGGGATTGGGCACGCGTTTTCGCCTTCTGTGATTCCCTCACCGTGCACCCCGACGACGGCCGGGGTCCAGATGAGAGGCTGAGGCGAGGAAGGCAAGAAATTCTCTTTCGCAGTGGAAAGACAGGTCTGCGATCTGGACCCCGGCCGTCGCCGGGGTGCACGGTGACCTATGATCGATATCCGGCGTCTCACCCGCCCTGACGGCGAAACCCTGGCTTTCAAGCGCGTGGACGGCGACGGCGCCACCGTCGTCTGGATCGGCGGCTTTCGCTCGGACATGGAGGGGACCAAGGCCCTGGCGCTGGATGCGGCGGCGCGGGAGAGGGGCTGGACCTATGTCCGCTATGACCATTTCGCGCATGGTCGGTCGTCGGGCGACTGGCGTCAGGCGACGATCGGGCGATGGGCCGAGGACGCGGTCGCCCTGATCGACAGTCTGGACGGGCCGGTGATCCCGGTCGGCTCGTCGATGGGGGGCTGGGTCGCGCTGCTGCTGGCGCTGGCGCGTCCGGAACGGGTGAAGGGGCTGGTGCTCGTCAATCCGGCGCAGGATTTCAGCGAGCGCCTGATGTGGCCGGGACTGTCAGATCATCAGCGGCAGGAGATCCTGCGGGATGGCGAGACGCTGATGGTCGAGGACGGGTTGGGCGAATATGTGCTGACGCGGCGGTTCTTCGAGGAGGCGCGGGATCAGCTTTTGCTGGAGGCGTCGATCGATCTGGCCTGTCCGGTTCACATCCTGCAGGGGCGGGAGGACGATGTCGTCCCGTGGACGCATCAGATCGCCCTGATGGAGCGGCTGTCGGGCGGCGCGGATGTGCGACTGGACCTGATCGCGGGCGGAGATCATCGCCTGTCGTCCGAAGCGGACCTGGGGCGTCTGATCGAGGCGGTGGAGGCGATGCGGGCGGCCTGACGCCGCCCTGTGCGGGTTCAGCCGCGCGCGGGACGCAGGCCGGTCTTGGCGTCGGCCACGGCCGTGACCGGCGGGGCCACTTCGCGACGCTCGCCGCCGGCGGCGATGATGCGGTCGATGCGGGCCTTCTCGGCGCGGAAGGCGGTCAGGTCGGCGCCGGCCAGGGTCGTGCCCTCGGAGGTGCGGATGCCCGCCGGATTGATCCGACGGCCGTTGCGCCAGATTTCATAGTGCAGGTGCGGGCCGGTGGAGGCGCCGGTCGAGCCGACATAGGCGACGACCTGGCCCTGGGACACGCGCTGGCCGGCGCGAACGCCCGAGGCGTAGCGCGACAGGTGGCCGTAGCCGCTTTCCAGGCCGTTGGAATGCCGGATGCGCAGCCAGTTGCCGTAGCCGCCCCAGCGACGCGCCTCGACCACCACGCCGTCGGCCGGGGCGATGATCGGGGTGCCGGTCACGGCGGCGTAGTCCATGCCCTGGTGCATCTTGCGGAAGCCCGAAATCGGGTGCGTCCGCACGCCGAAGCCCGAGGAGACGCGGCGGAAGCTGGACAGGGGCGCGCGCATGGCGGTGGTGCGCATGTTCTTGCCCGAGGCGTCGAAATAGGCGTACTCGCGCGCGCCGGCGGGCTTGAAGCGATAGAAGCTCTGGCCGCGGATTTCGACGTATTGCAGGTCCCCGGTGCCGACGGTCCGGCCGTTCTCGGTCACCGAGCGGTCGAAGACCAGGATGTATTCGTCGGATCCACGCACGTCGCGGCGGATATCCAGCTTGCCCGAGAGGGCCTGGGTCGCGCGACGGATGATGGCGGCGGTGGCGCCGAACTCGCCGGCCGATCCGGCCAGCGACGCACCGACCTTGCCGCGCGCCACGACGGTCTCATGCGTGACCTTTTCGTCAAGGGCGCGAAGCTTGAGCGCGCCCTGGAAATCGCGCGACACGGTGACCTGGCTGGCCGGGCCGGTGCGAACGGTCAGTCCGATCAGCTTGGCGTCGCCCATGCCGCCACGCGGACGGGAGATGGCGGTTTCGAACTTCAGTCCGGCGCGCAGGTCGCCGAGGTTGGCGCCCGCCAGGGCGGCGGCCACGGCGCGGGCGTCCTCGGCCGCGACGCCGGTGCGCAAGATGGCCTGTTCAAGGGTTTCGCCGCGGCGGATCTGGACGGCGACGGCCTCGGGCGACTCGAGCCCGGCGGGCGCGCCGGCGGTGGCGAAGGCGCGGGCTTCCAGCGAAGCCTGTTGTTCAGATGTCAGTTCGGGAACTTCGGCCGCGATCGCGGGTTGATAGACCTTGCCGGCCAGCACGGCCACCGACAGCGCCGCAGCGGCGGTCAGGAGGTGGGGAGCGAAGCGGGTCGGCTGGCGACGCGGATCGAACTGAGCCATGGATCCTCAGGAAAAAGCGACGCCGACCCGGCGCCAAAACCATTGGTAAGCAGGCCCGCGCCCACCGGTCCCCCGTTTGGCGCGAAGGATCGCCTATAGCGCGCAGCGCCGAGAATGGGAAGAGATCGGTTACAACCGGTTAACATTGGCCCGATTTCGTTAACCATGGACATTTTTCGCCGGTTTGTGGCGAGGTGTCGATGAACGCCTCGTCGGACGACGGTGTTGGGCGCACATTGGCGTCACAGTTTGGCCTATGCTGGCCGCCGCTTCCCTCATTTCGCCCGGCGAACGCTTGACCTCTCCGCCCCATCAGACTGATCCGGAAAGCCCCGCCGAAACGAGGGGTGCGGCGACGGCGCGGGCGCCTCGTCGCGCCGGCCGTCTGGCGCCGCGAGCGGGGCTGATCCTCGTGGTCGTCCTGCTTCTGGCGGCGATGCTGGCGACCCTGCTCTACCTCAACCGCCGGGCGGCGGCCCGGTCCTTCCTGACCGGCTGGCTTGAGGACCGGGGCGCGCCGGCCGAGGTGGAGATCGAGCGGCTGGAGTTCGACGGCGTGACGGCGCGCCTGCGCATCGGCGACCCCCGCAATCCTGATGTGGTCGTCGAGCGGGTGCAGGTGGACTATGCGATCGGTCTGCCCTGGTCCCGACAGGGTCTGGGGCTGCGTCCCAGCCGCGTGAGAGTGCTGCGCCCCGTGGTGCGGGCCACCTGGAAGGACGGCAAGGTGTCGCTGGGCAGCCTGGATCCGATCCTGCGCGAGTTCACCGGGCGGCCGCCGCAGCCCGACGGCCGCGGACCGATCGTCGAGATCGAGGACGGCCGCCTCGTGCTGACGGGGCTGAGCGGAGACCGCGTCGAAGGTCTGACGGTGCGCGGCGACGCCCGGCTGAACGACGGCAAGCTGATGCGGCTTCGGGCCGATATCCCCTCGACGAGCCTGGACCTTCCGGCGTCCGGCGGCGGACGCATCTCGGCCGAGCAGGTTGCGGCGAGGCTGGTCCTGAACACCGCCGGCGACCGGGTGACTCTCCGGCTCGAGGCGTCGGCGGCGGCCGTGCGCCTGCCCGACGCCGGGGGACGGGAGGCGGCGGCGACGCAGGGCGAGGATCTGACGGTCTCGTTGCAGGGGAACCTGCCCTATCCGGACCTGATCCGTCGTCGCGGCGACGGGCGCGCGGCGATCAACGGGCGCCTGACGGCGGGTCGGCTTCAGGTTGGCCAGACACGGCTGGCGGGGACGTCGCTGGACACTGACTTCGACGGCGCGGTGAGCGGATGGCTCGAAACCTTCTCGGTCGAGGGGCGCGGACGGGTCCAGGGGGTGGCTCAGGCGGTCGATGGACCCGGCCAGGCGGCGCGGGGTCTTCGGATCGAGATGTCATCGTCCGCAGCGGGCGTGAAGCGGGACGAGCAGGGGCTGGCCTGGCGCGCGAACGGTCCGCTGCGGGCGACGGCGGTCTCCGCCGACCTGGGTGAACTGAAGCTGACCGGGGTGTCCGCGACGTCGTCCGGACTGGAGATCGGCGGTCTCGGTGGCGCGCTCGAGGCGGTGGGGCCGCTGAACTGGCGCGCGGATCGGGTGCGGTTCGGCGAACTGGATCTGAGATTCGCACAGGGCAGGGCCGACCTCGATCTGATGCAGGACGGGGCCCTGCTGTTGCGGGCCGAGACGTCGCTGGCGGCGCCCAGGGGCGCCTGGCCTCTGCTGGGCGCGGCCACGCCGGACGACGGGCCGGATCTGGCCGAGATGAAGCGGGCCTTCTCGGATTTCGCCGTGGACCTGCCGCGCCTGCGGCTGCTGGTCGGATCGGCGGGCACGGAGGTGGTTCTGGCCGCGCCGGCGACCGTCCGGCCTCGAAACGGCGGTGTCCTGACGGTCCGGCCTGCGGCGCAAGCCCTTTACGCCGCCCCGACCGGCGCGCTGGGCGGCGGCGCCCTGAGTCTCGTGGCCGCCCCCGGACGCGGCCTGCCCGAGGCGACGATCGACATTCCCGACTGGCGACTGACGTCCGAAGGTTTCGAGGCCCGGCTTAACGGAGAGGCGGCCCTGGACTTCGACGTGGCGCGTGATCTGACCGTGACGGGCGGCGGCGTGCTTGCGCTGCGCAACGGCATGACAACCTTCGCCATCGACGGCTGCCCGCGTTTTGCTGTCGAACGGCTGGAGCTGGGCGAGAACGACGCCGAGGACGTGTCCGGCCGCCTGTGCGCGACCGGCGGGCCGGTGGTCCAGCTGACAGAGGGCGGATGGCGCGTGGACGGGGCGTTGCAGGACGTAGCCGGGTCTCTTCCCTTCCTTCAGGCTCGTTTTGCGGATGCGGCGGGTCCCCTGGCCGTGCGAGGCGGACCCGACCGGCTGGACATGGATGTCCGCGTGACCACCGCGCGTCTGGACGACGACGCCGAGCCGCGCCGGTTCCACCCTCTGGCCGCCCAGGGAAGCGCCCGATTGTCCAACGACGTCTGGACCGGCGATTTCAGCCTGAGTTCCGGAGATCGTCCGGTCGCCAGGGTGACCCTGAGGCACGACGGGCCGAGCGAGCGCGGCGGTCTGACCTTCGACACCGGTGAGGTGGTCTTCGATCCCCAGGGGCTTCAGCCGCACGACCTCACGCCCCTGACCGTCGCCGTGGTGCGCTCGCCGGTGAGCGGCTCGGTGCGGTTCGCCGGCCGTTTCGACTGGGACCCGGCGCTGCCGGACGGCGGCGCGTCTTCCGGGCGACTGACGGTCCCGGGCCTGGATTTCGACAGCCCGGCGGGCCCGGTGCAGGGGCTGAGCGGCACGGTCGACTTCACCTCCCTGGCCCCGCTGACGACGGCGGAAGGCCAGACGCTCAGGGTGGCGCAGCTGCAGACGGTCACGCCGCTGACAGACCTGGGTCTCACCTTCACCCTGGGCCAGGCCGCCCTGAGGGTCGAAGGGGGGCGGATCCAGGCGGCGGGCGGCGCCTTGCGTCTGGAGCCGCTCAGCGTGCCGCTGGACGGGAAACAACCCTTTGACGGCGTTATCGCCCTGGATCGCGTGCAACTCGGTGAGCTGATCGCGGGCGCAGGGTTCGGGGAGAAGGTGGCCCTCGACGCGGTGGTTTCCGGCCGGCTGCCGTTCCGCTGGGACCCGGAAGCGGGGGTGACGATCCAGGGCGGGGTCCTGACGGCCGATCAGGCCGGGCGTCTGTCGATCGGGCGCGAGGCGCTGAGCGGGCTGGCGGCGGGCGGGGGCGGGGCGGACATCCCGCCGGGCACGGTCGAGGACCTGGCGTACCAGGCCATGGAGAATCTGGCGTTCAGCGACCTGAGCGCCGAGGTGAACAGCCTGGACGGCGGACGTGTCGGCGTCCTGTTCCGGATCAAGGGGCGGCATGATCCGCCGCAGCGGCAGGAGCTTCGCCTGTCGCTGGCCGAACTGATCAGCCGGCGATTCCTGGAGCGACGACTGCCGCTTCCGTCGGACACGGGCATCGACCTGACGCTCGACACGAGCCTGAACCTGAACGAGCTGATTCAGGATCTGCTGGCGGCGCAGCGCGCGTCGCGACCGGAGCCGCAGCCGTGAACCCGGTCATTCAGCCCGCGTTCACCCTCGCAGCCCTAGTGCCATGGGTGTAGTCTGCCCCCGCGTTGATCGGAGCCCGTGCCCATGACCTATCTCCCCGCACCTCCACAGGCTCGCCGCCGGTTCGTCCTGGGCGCAGCCGCGATCGGGGCCGTGACAGCAGGGGCGCTGGGCGCCTGCACCCCGACGGTGAGGCTGGAGGTGGCGCCGATCCAGATCTACGCCAAGCTGGACGCCGACATCCGCGTCAAGCTGGATCGCGAACTGCAGGATCTGCTGCGCGAAAACCCCAACCTCTTCTAGGTCGAACAGGAGAAATCGCCATGTCTTTCCGCCCCCTTCTGCTCGCCGTTCCCGCCGCCGTCGCCCTGGCCGTCGCCACGCCCGGCCTGGCCCAGACCGCAGCCCAGAAAGCCCAGATCGATCAGGCCAAGGCCGCCGGCGTCGTCGGCGAACAGGCAGACGGCTATCTGGGCTTTCGGACCCCGTCGTCCGACGCCGGTCTGAACGCCGCCGTCACCACCACCAACGCCGCCCGCCGTCAGGCATACGCCGCCAGCGCGGCCCAGGCCGGCACCACCGCAGAGGTCGCCGGCGCCCGGATGTTCGAGGCCAATCTGCTGGCGCGTATTCCCGCCGGCCAGTGGTACCGGAACGCCCAGGGTCAATGGGTGCAGAAGTAGGTCAGGCGCCGGCGGCGTCCTCGAGCACCGGAGCGGCCGGGGCGACATAGTCGCCGATCCGGGTGACCACGGCCCCGTGGAAATCCAGATGACCGGCCAGGGCCGGGATCATCAGGCTGATGCGGAAGTCGGCGGCGGCGACGCGGGTCCACTCCTGCTCCAGGCTGACCGAATAGCGGCCGGGATGTTCGATGACGACCGACAGCGACCGGGCTCCCTCGCCGAACCCCCATTCGATCAGGAGTTCGGTCCTGGCCGGCGGATTTATGGAAAACTCTGCGTCCAACCGCCAGCGGCCGGGCGGAAGGAAAATATTCGGCCCGTTGAACAGCATGCGACGTCGGCCGAGCAACTCGATCCGACCGTCTTCCGGGGCGGCGGCGAGGCCGGGGTAGGAGAAGACCCGGGGGGGCCAGCGTATGCTGTCGCCCGTCTTTAACGGAGCGGACTTGTAGAGCGCCAGCGGATGGTCGGAGCCGAGCTGTGAAACGGCGATCTCGCAGGGGCGACTGACGTCGCCGAGGCCTTGAAGCGTCACCACCTCATCGTTCATGTCGATCAGGTCGGCGCCGTTCTGGAGCATCAGTTCGGCCGCCGCCAGCCGGAGCGATCCCTCGTACAGGGCCTCCGACGGCCCCAGATCGCCTGCCCGGGCGAGGATGTCGGGACTGTCGTCCGCCGTGCCGCGCTGGACGTAGAAACGCGTGACCGGCTGCCCCTCGAACCAGTCCAGCCATGAAACGGTCAGTTGAGACCGGCTCGGGTCAGGCGGCGGAGCGGGCTCGCCACGCTCGTGGACGGCGAACGCCCAACCGCGATCCTCGCAAGCCCTGGCGAAGGCCTCCCTCCAGGCCGGACCCATGCGGCTCGGCGTCTGCATCAACCAGATTCGCTCGAGGTGGTTCATGCGGCCTTCAGCCATTTGTAGACATCGATGCCTTCTTCGATGTCCTCGAAGATTTTCGCGCGGCCGCTTTCGACCACCAGGGCCCGATCGCAGTGGGTCTGGATGAGGTTGGTGTCGTGCGACGCCATCAGGAACGCCCGGTCCGCCCGTCGTTCGAACAGTTCCTGGTTGCAGCGCAACTGGAACCGAGCGTCGCCGACCGAGACCAGTTCGTCGATGAGATAGCAGTCGAACTCGATGGCGAGCGAGAGGCCGAACGCCATGCGCGCGCGCATGCCGGAGGAATAGTGTTTCATCGGCCGGTTGAGAGCCGAACCCAGCTCTGCGAAGCCCTCTACCCGATCGTAGATGTCTTCGAACCGCTTGCCGTAGATGCGCGAGATGAAGCGGATGTTGTCAATTCCGGACAGGCTGCCCTGGAACCCGCCGCTGAACCCGATGGGCCAGGAGCAACTCATGCGCCAGTGCACGGAGCCCTCGCTCGGCGGCAGGGCGCCGCCGAGAATCTTGATCAGTGTGGATTTGCCCTGACCGTTGCGCCCGAGAATCGCTAGCCTGCCCTGACGGCCGACTTCGAAACTCAGGTTGCTGAACACCGGCTTGGCGCCCGGCACGGGATAGGTGAGCCCCAGATTCTTGACCCGGAGCCCCACGCCGCTCTTGGCTGTCATTCGGCCTCGACCCGGCTTTCGCGAATGCCCGCCCAGACCATCCAGCCGAGGGCATAGATCAGCAGGGTCGAGATGAGGACGGTCAGAATGCCCCGCATCCGACGGGGTTGAGTGGCCTTGTCGGTCGCGATGGGATTGACGACGCGATCAAGGTACAGGCGCTGACGCCGGGCCTCGATCTGGGCGGAGTTCAGGGCCGCCGCCGAGGTGGCGACCAGCTTTTCAGCGAACTCGCGTTCCGTCATCAGGGACTCATAGGCCGAAATCTTGGGGGCCAGGGAGCCGGCGTCGCCGACGATCTTCTGGCGTTCGGCGGCGATCTGGCGCTCGAACGCGCGAATGCGGCTGTCGAGGAACGGCAGTTGGGGGCTGTTCGGGGCGTCGGCGGCGACCTGGGCGCGTTCCGCGCGCAGATTGGCGACGCTGACGGTGAGTTCGCCGATGAGTTCGCTGCCTGCCTTGGCGGTGGTGGCCGGATCGATCAACCCCTCGCGGTTGCGGAACTCCGTAAGCCGGGTCTGGGCATTGATCAGCCGGGTCTGGGCTTCCGACACCTGGCGTTCGGCGTCCCTGACGGCGTCGGTGGCGGACCGGTCGTTGAGGCGGTTCACCAGACCCTCGCCGCCCTCAAGCATGGCGTTGGCGATGCGTTGGGCGTCCTGGGCGGTGAAAGCCTGAACCCGAAGCGTGCTCAGCCCGGTCTGGGAATCGTAGCCGATGGTCAGATATTTCAGAAACTGCTTGCGGAAGGTTTCCTCCGAAGAGTCGCTGAACGGTTTGGGCAGTTTGGAGAAGGCGTCCACGCCCGGTCGTGCGTACATCCGGCGAACATCGACGCGGGTCTGAAGGTCGCGAAGGCCGTCGGCGGATTCGAAATATTCGAGCACGGCGTGGGCGTCATTGGTCCCGCCGGAGATGCCGACCGATCCAAGAGCCGCGCCCAACCCGGCGGCGGCCGGCTTTTCCTCGGCCTGACGCACCATGAAACGCGCCTCGGCCACATACCGTGGCGTGGCGATGAAAAGCAGATAGACGGCGGCGATCAGGGTCGGCAGGACGACGACAAGTCCGAAGGCCAACGGCGCCGCCAGGTTCCGGCGACTATGGCGAGGGCCCGTCAGCTGTGGCAGCGGGCCGACATAGTTGATCTTGGGATCGGTCATTCAAGTCTCGCCAGTTCCGTCAGCGACGGTCATTCAACTTCGACATAGCGCCGGGCCTGGGCCAGCATCAAAAGGCCGACGAACGTCATAACGCCCCCGAAGGCCAGGGGATAGACGGGGTTGTAGTGCGTCTTCACGAACTCTCCGAACACTCCGTCCCGAACCATCTCGATGGTGTGGGGCAAAGGGTTAAGAAGAAGAATTTCCCGATAGCCCGGCGGTATCCAGTCCATCATGAAGAAGGCCCCGGACAGCGGGATGATCAGATACATCGACACGGGCAGGACACGCTCGATCACTTCATAGCGGATCGCGAGCGAAGAGATGGTGAGGGCGAATCCGACCGAAACCCAGCCCATCAGCAGATAGCCGCTGTAAAGCTTGAGATAATCTTGCGGCGGCTCCACCCATTCGATGGCGAGAAGAACAACATAAACGACCAGGAAGGCCAGGGCGCAGCCGATGAACTCCATCACCGTCCTGGCGGCGTAGATATGAAGGGGGCGCACGATACGATGCTGCATCAGGCCAATGTTCGCCTGAAGTGCGCCGGTGCTTATCCCCACGACATGCCGGAAAACCAGGATGCTCATATAGCCGGTCATGATGAACGGCCCGAGGCGGATTCCGTGTTCGTATTCCGGCTTGATGAGGGTCCACATGCCCATGACGCCGAAACAGAAGACGAGCGGCTCGAGCACCAGCCAGAGGAAGCCCAGACCTTCGCGCCCATAGCGGGTCACGAGTTCCCGCAGGATCAGGGCGCCGACGATGCGGACTTGCTTCTTCAGTTCGCGCATGGGGTCCAAAAAACATCCGGCGACGAGCTTGCGCCGTCGCATTTTCAGCCGACGCTTCGCCCGGGCGACTGCTGTGCCCCCAACGGCGGCGAGACGCAAGGGGGCGCGCCGGACGTCAACGGCTCAAAGAAGGGTGACGCTGGTCAGGACGAAGGACAGGTCGCGCGCGTCGTCGCCGCGGGACGCCCGGTGTGGGGTGGACAGACGGACCCCGAGCTCGTCGCCCTCTGACAGGTTCATCGAGACGGTCAGCTCGGAGCGGCGGTCGAGTTCCACGAAATCGACGGTGGGCGCGGCGCCGTCGGGTCCGACAGTGAAAAGGACGCGCCTGGGGCCGTGCTCCTCGGGCTTGAACCAGACGCCGATCCGCAGTTCACGGGCGGGCTGGAGCGCCTTGAGCGACAGCCGGGTCTGGGGCCAGCACCATCCGTCGTCATGAAGTCCGTCCGCAGCGATCAGGCTCGCTCCGCTCAAGATCATCCGACTGCTCCTCAATACGCGATACGCTACACGGCCCCGGGCGGGCGCCGACGCGCCCGGCCCGATGAGGTCTTCTGACGTCGGAGGCGTGTGCGAATCAAGTGCCATCGCGAACTGCACGGGCGCCGCCGTTCATCGGGGTTCACTTCGCCCCCGTCCATGCGCTAGGGAGGGCGTTGATGCCTCGCCGGCGCGCGGCCCTCAATCCAGCTGGAAAGCAGTCGTCTTCATGGCGGACGAAATCCTGACCATCGTCGTTCCCATGGCCGGGCGCGGCAGCCGGTTCGCAGACGCCGGCTACGCTGACCCCAAGCCCCTGATTCCGGTGGCGGGCGAGCCGATGATCAGGCTGGTCATCGACAATCTGGCGCCGTCGCGACCGCATCGTTTCGTGTTCATCTGCCAGCGCACCCATGTGGCCGAGTATGGCCTGCGGCCGCGATTCGAGGCCTGGGCGCCCGGCTGCGCCATCGTCGAGCTGGACGGGGTGACCGAGGGCGCCGCCTGTACGGTCCTGACCGCGCGCGAGCATATCGGCCCAGGTCCGCTGATGATCGCCAACAGCGATCAGTACGTCGATATCGACATCGACGACTATCTGGCGGCGCAGGACGGGGCGGACGGCCTGATCATGACGATGACGGCGGACGATCCGAAATGGTCCTTCGTCGCCCTGGACGACCAGGGTCGGGTCACCCGGGTCGTGGAGAAGGAGGTCATCTCCTCCGAAGCGACGGTGGGCATCTACAACTTCACCTCGGGCGCCGACTTCGTCCGGGCCGCCGACGGCATGATCGCGGCCGACAAACGGGTGAACGGGGAGTTCTATGTCGCCCCGGCCTATGAGGAGCTGATCGCCGAAGGCAAGGCGATCCGCATCTTCAACGTCGGCGCCGAGGCCGACGGCATGTACGGTCTGGGCACGCCGGCGGACCTCGACCTGTTCAACAGCCTGGGCATGCCGGAAAAGATCGCTGCGGGCCGAGAGGCCGGGGCATGATCGTTCTCAGCCATCGCGGACACTGGCTGAAGGCCGACGAGAAAAACGAATGGGTCGCGTTCGAGCGAACCGTCGCGGACGCGTTCGGCACCGAGACGGACGTCCGCGACCATGACGGGCGGCTGGTGATCTCGCATGACCCCGCGCCGGCGACGGCGCGTGACTGGGCGGACCTGGTCGATCTGTTCGACGGGCGCGGTCTGCCCCTGGCGGTGAACGTCAAGGCCGACGGTCTTTCCGGCCTTCTGGACGCGGCCTTCGCCGGCCGGGACATCGACTGGTTCGCCTTCGACATGTCCGGGCCGGAAACCGTGCGCTACGCCCGTGCGGGCCTGCCCTATTTCACGCGACACAGCGACGTCGAGGCCGAGCCGGTGCTCTATGCCGAGGCCCAGGGTGTCTGGCTGGACGCCTTTCATGATCACGGCTGGATGACGACCGATGTCATCCGGCGACATCTGGATGCGGACAAGCGGGTGTGCCTGGTGTCGCCGGATCTGCATGGACGGTCCCATGAGGCGTTCTGGGAGACCCTCGCCGATCTGGCCCCGCAGACGGACGATCTGATGCTGTGCACCGATCTGCCGCTCAAGGCCCGGGAGATGTTCGGATGATCAAGGCGGTCGTGTTCGACATGGACGGCGTCCTGATCGACGCCAAGGAATGGCACTATGACGCCCTGAACCAGGCCCTGCGGCTGTTCGGGCTGGAGATCAGCCGCGCCGATCACCTCACCACGTTCGACGGCCTGCCGACCCGGCGCAAGCTGGAGATGCTGACGGTGACGGAGGGGTTGCCCCAGGAATTGCACGGCTTCATCAATGCGCTCAAGCAGGCCTATACGATGGAGATCGTCAACGCCCGCTGTCGCCCGACGTTTGTGCATGAGTACGCCCTGGCGAAGCTCAAGGCGCGCGGCCTGAAGCTGGCGGTCGCCTCAAACTCGGTTCGCAACAGCGTGACGGCCATGATGGAGCGGTCGCGGCTGGATCGTTACCTGGACGTGCAACTGTCGAACGAGGACGTTTCGCGGGCCAAGCCCGACCCGGAGATCTATGTTCAGGCGATGGAACGGCTCGGGGTCAGACCGGAGGAGACGCTGATCGTCGAGGACAACGAGCACGGCATACGGGCGGCCCGGGCGTCGGGCGCCCACGTCCTGGTCGTCCGCACGGTCGATGATGTGAACCTGGCCAACATTGACCGCCGCATCGCAGAGATCGCCGCATGAACGTTCTCATTCTCGCTGCGGGCGATCGAGGCCCGGGCGCCGAAACCTATCCGATCTGGCTGTCCGAGGTGGACGGGCAGCTGGTGCTGGAGCGTCAGGTCGCCGCCCTGGACCTGGGAAAGGAGACGCGGTTCGTCTTCGCCTTCGGCCAGAGCGACATCGAGGAACACCACGTCGATGACATCGCGCGCCAGATCGCGCCCGATGCGGCGGTGCTGTCGATCCGTCGGCGCACGGCGGGCGCCGCCTGCACGGCCCTGCTGTCGGTCGGCCATCTCGATCTGGAGGCCGAACTGATCGTCGCCAGCGCCACGGATCATGTGGAGGCGAACTATGCGACGATCATTTCCGGATTTCGCAGCAAGGGCGCCGACGCGGGAGTTCTGACCTTCGAATCCCTTCACCCGCGATACTCCTATGTCCGGCTGGATGCGGAGGGATGGGTGATCGAGGCCGCCGAGAAGCGACCGATCAGTCGTCGCGCCAACTCAGGCTTCTACTGGTACAGGCGGGCGGGGGATTTCGTGGCCAGCCTGCAGGAGATGATCCTGAAGGGGGCGAGCGTGAACGACGTCTTCTACATCGCGCCGTCGCTCAATGAACTGGTGCTGCAGGGGAAGCGGATCGCCGCCCACGCCCTGGCCCCAGATCAGTACCATCCGATGAAGGACCAGCGCATGGTCGATCAGCTGGGCCACACGTTCGAAGAGAGAATCCGCCATGCGTCATGATCGTCTGGAGACGATGACCAAGGGATGGTTCGTCGGCGATTTCGCGCCGACCGCCCTGCGCAGCGAGGCCTGTGAAGTGGCGATCAAACACTATGCGGAGGGTGATCACGAGGCCTCCCACATGCACAAGGTGGCCACCGAGATCACCGCCATCGTGTCCGGCCGCGTTCGCATGCTGGGCGCCGAATGGGGGCCCGGCGACATCCTGACCATCGAACCGGGAGAGGCGACGGATTTTCTGGCGCTGACCGACGTGGTCACGGTCGTGGTCAAGACGCCCTCGGCGCCGGACGACAAATACGTGCTCTGATCGCGAAAGTGGGCTCCGCCTCGCCTTGCGCGGGTTGTCGACAGAAAAGCGCCGTCCCTATAGACGCCTGAGCCATGAACGTCGGAGTCATCGGCAGCTGCCTTTCCAACCTGCCCGCAGCCTTGCTGATGGCAGATTACGGGTGGACGCGGCTGAACAATTCCGCCGCGCAGCGCAGCGACCTGTTCGTTTCCCAGGTGATCGAGGGGCGTGAACCGCCGCCGCTTCCGCTGGTGCAGGAGCTGTTCGGCGTGGATCCGGCTGCCGACGACGCCAACCGCTTCCTGCGCGAAAACTATCGCCACCTTTGCGGCATGACGGAGATCGAGCCGTCGCGCCCGGGCCTCTGGGCCAACCTCCATCAGGCGAAATTCGACCTGTTGTTGCTCGACAATCTCAACGATCTCAGCGCCGAGATTGTCCGCTACAAGGGCGCCGCTTGCGACCCGTTCGACATCTTCTTCCCGCTGCACTTGATTGACGTTCATGCCGCGCTGGCGGAGTCGATCGAAGTCGGCACGCCGCTCACGCCTCAGCAGTCGGCGGACAATTGGATCGAGATCACCCGTTTCGTGAAGGCGCTCCAGCCGCGTGCGCGCATCATCTTCTCCAGCGCCCCCTATTGCACGGCCATCGGCGATCCCGGGCGCTACGAAAGGGCCATCGGCTTTCATGACCTGTTCGTCGACAGGGCGTCGGCCATGGGGGTGGAGGTTCTGCCGCCGACGAATCTGCCCGTGTCGCTGACCAGGCTGCCGGACGATCGCAATCACTTCGACATGTCGGTCTATCGCGCCCTGGCCGGCCACATGCACATGTCGGTGCTGAGCGGTTGGAGCAACTGGACCAACAAGCCGCTTCCGCGTGAGGTTGTCGAGGCCGAGGTCGATCATTCATGCACGCCCAGCCCGCAGGTCGCAGAGGCTGTGTCGGACAGCGACAAATCGCTTCTGCCCGTGGTCGCCGCCGCGATCGGGGCACCGGCCGAGGAAATCGGCGAGGACGCGGCGATGAATCGCACCGAGAAATGGGACAGCCTCAAGCAGATCGGAGTGGTTCTGGCGGTCGAGGAGGCGTTCGACGTCAAACTGCCGTTCGAGGCGACGACCGAGGCCGTCAACGTACCCGCGCTGCGTCGATTCCTTCTGGAGGTCGGCGTTCGAGCGGCGGACCATGTCGATGCGGCGGAGGCGCCTGACAAGGCGGACAGGCCGCCGGCCGTATCTGCCCCGGACGCGCCGAGAGATTCACTCGGTCCACGTCTCGTCGCTGCGCCAGTGGACTGGGGCGGAGCCGATTCGGGGCGCAATCTCTTCGCTGATTTCCTCGCGCGTGCGCGCAGCCATCCACGCGCCCCCTACCTGCTCCTGGTCCACGGAAAGGAGCGGCGCGTCATCTCAAACGGCGAGGTTCTGGCGGATGCCTTGAGTGTGGCGGCGCGCCTGACGCACCTGCCGCGCGGGGCGGTCGTCGCCCTGGTGCTGGATCATTCGGCCCATCTCTATTCCGGCTTCATCGGCTGTATTCTCGCCGGGCTCACGCCGACCATTCTGGCGCCCCGCACGCCGCGTCAGGACGCGTCGGTGTTTCAGGACTCGATGTCGGTCCTGTTCCGCCGCATCCGGCCTGCCGCCGTTCTGACCGGCGGCGCAGCCGCTGACTCCGTGCCCTCGGGAGACTTCGACCTCGTGGATATGGCCAGGCTGGCCCCTGCGGACGCCGACGAGGTGGCCGGTTTCGCCCCGCCGTCGCCGACGGAAGGTTTCGGCGAGGTCGTCGCCTTCCTGCAACACAGTTCCGGGACCACGGGACACAAGAAGGGGGTCATGCTGACCCATACTCAGGTGCTGGAGCAGGTGCGGCTGTACTCGGCGGCGATCGGCCTGGAGGCCGGGGATCGCATCGCCAGCTGGCTGCCGCTCTATCACGACATGGGATTGATCACGAGTTTCATCCTGCCGACGATCATGGGCTGCCCGATAATCAGTCTGGACGCACAGGAATGGGTGGTCCGCCCGGGCCTGCTGCTGGATCTGATCGAGTCCGAGCAGGCCCAGTATTGCTGGCTGCCGAACTTCGCCTTCCTGCATATCGTGCGCAACGACCGGACCCGAGGCCGGAATCTCGGATCGATGCGGATGTTCGTCAACTGTTCGGAGCCCTGCCGCGCCGCAGCGTTCGACGCCTTTCTGGAACGGTACGCGGAAGCCGGGATCACTCCCGACAGGCTGCAGGTTTCCTATGCGATGGCGGAGAACGTCTTTGCGGTGACCCAGACCGAGGCCGGCCAGGTCACGCGGCGGCTGGCCGACGATGGCGCGGAATACCTGTCCAGCGGGCGGCCGCTGCAGGGGGCGGCGGTTGAAATTCGTGATCCCGACGGCTGGCCCGTTCCCCTCGGACAACTCGGAGAGATATGGCTGAGGTCCAGCTGTCTTTTCGGCGGTTATCACCGGCTGCCCGAACTGACGAGCAAGAGGCTGATCGACGGCTGGTACAGGACCGGTGATCTGGGCCGGCTGAATGACGGAGAACTGTTCGTCGTCGGGCGCACGGACGATCTGATCCTCGTCAACGGACGCAACATCGTCGCCCACGAGGTGGAGGATCAGATCGCCGCCGTTCCGGGCGTCGCGCCGGGGCGGGTGCTGGTCGCCGGCGAGTTCGATGACGAGGTCGGCACAAGCCGTATCATCGTGCTGGCGGAATCCTTGCCCGACGATGTGCTGGACGAGGCGGCGATGTCGGCGGCGATCGGTGAGATGGTGTTCGGGTCGACGGGCGTGACCCCCGCCACAATTCGGCTCCTTCCCCGCGGGTATCTGGTGAAATCGTCAAGCGGCAAGCTCGCGCGCAGAGCCAGCTTGAACAAGTTCGCCAATGACGGCATGTCTCTGGTCGAAGCCGAGGCCTGACGTCCGGCGTTAGTGGCGGCCGATCAGGACGCAGGAGTCATTTCTTCGATGTCGAAGCCTTGGGTTGTCGTCTGCGGCATGATTCGCGACGCGGCGGTTTTCGCGACCAAGCTCGAAACCCTTCGGGCCTGGAAGGCGGACGGTGTGATCGAGGACGTCGTTCTGTCCACCTGGGCCGGAGAGATCGACCGCTACCCCGAGGTCGGCGAGGCCTGGTCGCGCGGCGAGTTCATCCTGGTCGAGACCGACCCTCCGATCCTGAAAACCGTGGGCCATACCGTCCACCAAGCGCGCAGCCTCTACTACGGCCTGCAGGCGGTGCCGGAAGGCGTGAAGGTGCTGAAGACGCGACCTGACTTGGGCGATCTGACGGGCCCGGTGCGTGCGATCCTCGAGCAGATCGATCTGACGCTCACGCCCAAGGCGGGATGGCCGGAGGTGTTCGGCTCCAAGATCGCCGTGGTGATGCATTCGCTGGAAATCCCCTTCTATGTGAACGACATCATCTATTTTGGCGTGCGGGAGGACCTGCTGCGCCTGGCGAACTTCGACCTGTCGACCGAGTACCTCTGCAGCCATATGGCGCCCGAGCAGTTCTTCTTTCGAGGGGCCTTCGCCGGCCAGTTTCCACTGCTGGAGGCCTATTTTCAGGTCGCGCCGCCTCTGGTGTTCAATGATGCTGTCGATGGACAGGCGAGACAGGACATCCTGTTGCAATCCGACGTCTTCCTCGACGCGGTGGCGTTGAACACCCGGCTGATGAATCACTATTTCCGCATCGGCTTCGTCGCTGACGAACAGCGGCGGGCGCAGGGGCCTCTCCCCGAAGGCTTTGATCTGAGGGCGATGTTCGGGCCAAGCCAGACGCCGGGGGTGCGGTTCTACGAGCCCATTCATTCGTCGAATGTCTTCGAGGAACGCGCAGGGGCGGCGATTCTGGAGAGACGGTTCGCCATGGACGACCTTGGCGCGCGCATGGCCGAGGCGCTCGATCGCACGGAAGACCCGGCCTATTGGCGATCCTATTCGGCGAACCCTCTCAACCCGTCAGACAGCATTCGAGCCCTGCAGCGGTCCATTGCAGACCGCTTCCCGAACACGGGACACCGCCTCGTCGAGGAAGACGCCGGATCAAGGCGGCGGCGGATCAAGCTCTCGGGCGAGCGGATCAGTCTGATGGTGGACACCCAGGAGGGCGTCCGCCTGAGCGAGGAGGTCAATTTCCTGCGTCGGCTGGTCAACGATCTCCAGGGCGGCCGTCCGATTTCTCCGGAACGGTTGGCTGCTGCGTCGGGCCCGGTGGACGCCATCGTGCAGAGCGACTTCGCCGATGAGCCGGACGCCCCGTCGGCCCCGGATGTCGCCGCGACGGACGACCGCGTGCTGAACCAACCCGGTGGCGACGTGGCGGTGTCAGAGGCCGCAGCCGTTTCGCCGGTTGATGTCGTCGAGGACGGAGGGCCGCAAGAGAGCGCGGTTTCGTCCTCCGGGACGGGTCAGGCGCCGGAGGCGACCGGGGCGGCGGCCCCTACCGGATTCACGAAAACGCTCGAGCGCCTGCTCGGCCGAGGTTCGGCGCAGTCGTAGCGGGCGCAATACCGGGCCCTGAGGTCCGCCATCGCCTCATCGTCGACGGCGGACAGGCGGTCGCCCGCGCTGGCCAGTTCGGCATCTGAAAGATCGGGACGCGGCGGGCGACGGTTGCCGAAGCGCAGCATCTCCAGGGTCGAGACGGGAACGGTTCGGGCCATGGCCAGGGCGGTGGCCTCGGCCCGGCGCGATCGCCAGGTCTGGTCAAGCGTCCGCACCATGGACTGAACGGCGACGACCCGATCCGCCGGCAGGCCATCCAGGCTGACGGCGCCCGGTCCCTGGGTCAGGGGCGCGGTGAAGCGGGGGGCGATCTCCTGCGCCAGGGACAGCGCCTCTGCCGATGGTTCGGCCCCGCTCCAGGGCGACGGCGGTTCATCAGGGGCCAGTTCGAACCGCACGGTGAAACGGACCTCGGAGGCTACAGGCTCGCCGTCGCGCGTGCGGGGGGCGGTCTGGAAGCGATCGACCAGATCAAGCGCGGCCTGATCAAAGCCCAGGCCCGAGGGGCGAACGCGGTCCGGCTTGCAGTCGGCCAGACGCCCGTCCGGTCGGGCCTGACAGGTGAGGCGCGCGGACCCTCTGAGACCCAGCGCCGCCGCGAATCCGGGATAGGCGTCGGCCATGTCGTCGCCGCTGGGAACACTGCGCCAGGAGGCGTTGACGATCTCGCTGGTGGCGCAGCCGCCGAGGACCGTCAGGGCGGCCAGCGACAGCACGAACGGGCGCATCGGAAGCCGGAGCCCGACCACCCTCAGGCGTCTTCGTCGAACTTGCGGGCGACGAGGTCCAGCAGGGCGTCGACGGCCGCGCGGGCGTCGGGGCCCTCGGCCTCAATGTCGATCGAACAGCCGATCCCGGCGCCCAGCATCAGAAGCCCCATGATCGACAGGGCGTTCACCGTCGCGCCGTCGCGGCTGACGCGGATGTCGCTCTCGAAGGCCGAGGCCGTCTTGACGAACTTTGCGGAGGCGCGGGCGTGCAGGCCACGGGTGTTGCAGATGTCGGCCGTGGCCCGGACGGTCTCGCTCATCCCTTCTCCCCGGCCAGCACCCAGGAGGCGACGGAGATGTATTTGCGGGCGGCGTCCTGGGCGTGGGCGACGCAGGCCTCCAGCGTCTCGCGCTGGCGCACGCTGGCCAGCTTGATCAGCATGGGCAGGTTCAGGCCGGCGATGACCTCGGCATGGGTTTCCTCCATGACCGAAATGGCCAAGTTGGAGGGCGTGCCGCCGAACATGTCGGTCAGCAGAATGACGCCGGAGCCGTCGTCCACGGCGCCGGCCGCATCGACGATGTCGCGCCGTCGGCGCGCCATGTCGTCCTCGGGACCAATACAAATGGCGGCGACGCCGCGCTGAGGGCCGACCACATGCTCCATGGCCGCCAGAAACTCCGACGCCAGGCCGCCGTGCGTGACGATGACCAGGCCGATCATGAAGGCTTCACCAACTCGCCGCCTCGTTCCGCGCCCGGCCGTCGGGAAGGACGGTGCGGGCAAGGGGGCCTTGAATAGAGGAAAGCCGACCGGGTTTAAAGCGTCCCCTCGTCACAGGCGTGTCGCCTCCCTGAGGGCGGCTTCGACAAGGAGAACGGCGGACGCCGGTCGGATGTCGACGGCCATCCGGGGAAGCGACAGTCCCAGGAGCGGGCGACGGTCCGGGTCCGGCAGCCTCTCGGGGGCGGTCTGGAGGCAGTCGCAGATCAACGCGATCCGCGCGAGGGCCAGCGGCGGTCGCGGCGTCGTGGAAATTCCGAAGCCGCGAAGCTCGATCAGGCCGGAAATGCTGCGGCCCATGGCGGGCGGGAGGGCGGCGTAGAGGGCCGGGCCGGAGCGCCACAGGAAGGTCTGGTCGTCCGCGACCAGACGCCATCCCCGGTCGATGAGTCGCAGCGCCAGGTCGCTCTTGCCGCTGCCCGGCGCGCCTGTGAGCAGGACGCCGCGCCAACTCTCGAGCTCGCGACGCGCGACCGCTGTGGCGTGCACCCGCATGGCGTCAGGCGCGTCGGGACGGCGTCAGGTGGGTCACCGGCAGTTCGACCACGAACCGGGCGCCGGTGACAGAGCCGTGGGTATTGTGGCGATTCTCGGCGCGAACCTGTCCTCCGTGAGCCTCCACGATCTGGCGCACGATGGACAGGCCGAGGCCTGAGTTCGAGCCGAAGGCCGCTCCCCTGGGCCTGGAGGTGTAGAATCGCTTGAACACGGTCTCCAGATTGTCCGCAGGTATGCCCGGGCCGTCGTCGTCCACCACGACACGCACCCGTTCCGGTTCGGGGCCCTGGCGACCGATGGAGATCCGGACCTCGCCGCCCGCCGGGCTGAAGGAGCGGGCGTTGTCGATCAGGTTGCGGAACACCTGGCCCAGGGGGCCGTCTCGTCCCAGGACGGGGGCGGTCGCCTCCGTGACGGTCAGGCGCACCGGGACGTCGCCGTCTCTCGCCGTGGTGTCGTAGACGCCGACGATATCGCTGATCAGCACATTCAGGTCGATCGGCCGGGGACGCTCGCGCGACAGCTCGGCGTCGAGTCGCGAGGCGTTGGAAATGTCGGTGATCAGGCGATCCAGACGTTTCACGTCGGCCTGCAACAGGGTGGTCAGCTTCTCCCGCTGCTCCGCCGTCTTGACCAGCTCCAGCGTCTCGAGCGCAGAGCGGATCGAGGTCAGGGGGTTCTTGATCTCGTGACTGACGTCGGCGGCGAAGCTTTCGATCGCATCCATACGGTCCGACAGCGTCTCCGTCATCGTCTCCAGAGATTTGGCCAGATCGCCGATCTCGTCGCGACGGCCCTCGAGGTCGGGCAGGGAGATGGCGCGCGCGCGCTGCATGCGCACAGCGTCGGCCGCCGCCGACAGCCTCAGGATCGGCCGGGCGACGAACAGATGGAGCAGGACGGAGGTCAGGATGCTGACGACCACGGCCACGAGGGCGAAGGGCAGCAGGGCCAGGCGCTGCGCAGCCAGAATCTCGGCGACATCGCCGCTTTCCAGGGTCAGGACGCCGAGGATCTGGTTCACGTGACGCACCGGAAGGGAGACGGACACGACCTGGCGGCCTTCCTCGTCGTGCCGGACGGTCTTCTGCGGCGCGCCGTCCAGAGCGGCGGTCACCTCTTCGTACAGTTCGGATCTCGCGCGACGTTCGCGCGTCGTCTCGTTCGAGAGCGTTCTCTCCGACTTCTCCTGGACGGGCGTGCCCGCAGGCCGGGCCGGGGGGAGGGGCCGGCCGGGGATGGCCTCGGTGACGGCATAGGAATCGGCGAAGGGACGCAGCAGATCCGCCGCTCCGCCGGAGATCGCCCCGGCGGAATCGGCGGCCAGAACGCCGTCGGCGTCGTAGAGTCGCGCGCGCTGGCCTTCCGGAATGAAGACGTCGCGGAGCAGCAGCGGCGACTTTTCAATATTGAACCGGGGGGTAGGGACGCCGACGGTATATTCCTTGTCGGCGAGCACATTGGCCAGGAGCTCCGCCTGACCCATGAGCGAATCCTGGCGCGCCTCGACCAGTCCGCGTCGCCATTCATTCAGCGCCAAGGCGCCCACCAGCAGGATCAGCAGGCTGATCAGGTTGAGGACGAAGATCAGCCCGCCCAGGCGCGAACCGCCGAAGCGGTTGAGCCGGCGCGTCAGGTCACGGCGGACCTGGTCCCGTTCCCGCGTCGCCCCCGACGCGCCGGGGTCAGCTTTCGCGGTACCGGTAGCCGACGCCATACAGGGTCTCGATCGCGTCGAACTCGGGATCGACGACCCGGAACTTCTTGCGCATCCGCTTCACGTGGCTGTCGATGGTGCGGTCGTCGACATAGACCTGGTCGTCGTAGGCGGCGTCCATCAGGTTGTCGCGGCTCTTCACGAAGCCGGGGCGCTGGGCCAGAGCCTGGAGCAGCAGGAATTCGGTCACCGTCAGTTTGACGGGGCGGCCGTCCCAGGTGCTTTCGTGGCGCGCCGGATCCATCACCAGCTTGCCGCGGCGGATCGCCTTGCCCGAGCTTTCGCCGGACGGTTCAGGCGCGCCGCCGTCGCCGCCCGTGCGGCGCAACAGGGCCTTGACCCGTTCGATCAGCAGGCGCTGGCTGAACGGCTTGTGGATGTAGTCGTCGGCGCCGAGGTTGAAGCCGAGGATCTCGTCGATCTCCTCGTCCTTGGAGGTCAGCATGATCACCGGCAGTTGCGACGTCTGGCGCAGGCGCCGCAGCACCTCCATGCCGTCCATGCGCGGCATCTTGACGTCGAGGATCGCGAGATCAGGCGGCGTGGCCTCCAGCGCCTCAAGGCCCGAGGCGCCGTCATGATAGGCGGTGATCTTGTGGCCGTGGCTCTCCAGAGCCAGGGAGACCGAGGCGACGATGTTCTCGTCGTCGTCGACAAGGGTGATGTTGGCCAAATCGGCCCTCCTCAGCGCGTCGCGGCCCGCGTGGCCGCCGGTTCGTCGCAATCTAACGCACGACAAGCGTAACCGTTCGCCGTGATCGCGGTGACATTAGGGCGTGGGGTCCGTCGGGCCAAGGGCCGGGCGCATGAACCCGGTCTTAAATCCTTTCGTGCCAGGGGAAGGGTATGGCGGGGCCGATCCATTACGAAGTCTATATCCGCAGGACGCCTCCGTCCGGCTGGACGCTGGCGATCGCGACGGAAGACCGCGCCCACGCGGTGGAGACGGCCGAGGAATTGCTCGGCAGCGGATCCGCAGCCGCCGTGCGTGTGACCAAGGAGACCCTGGATCCGGAGACGATGGAGTTCGCCAGCGTCACCATCCTGACCCAGGGGGCGCCGGAGCCGAAGCGGCGGCGCGCCGCCGAGGAGGCCGAGGTCGCCTCGATCTGCAACTCGCCCCAGGATCTCTACACGCCCATAGGGCGCGAACGCCTGAGCGCGGTGCTGGAAGACTGGCTGCGGCGCAACCGCATCACCGTCTATGAACTGCTGCATCGCGCCGATCTGGTGGAGCGGCTGGAAGCCTCCGGCGTGGAGATGCAGCACGCCATCCAGAAGGTGGCGGTCCCCGAGAGCCAGGCGTCCGGACGCAAGGTCCATGATCTGATCCGTCACTACCAGCGGCTCGCCGAGGCGGCCGTCGCACGGGTGATGACCGCCCATCGCCGCGAGGCCTTCGGTGACGCCGCACAGACGCCGCTGGCCGAGATCGCCGACCGTCTGGCCGGGCGGCCCGACGCCGCCTTCCTGATGGGCGGGACGCTGTGCCGGGCCACGGCGGCCGGAGCCGGACCCAGCGAACGGCTCGGTCTGCTGATGGACATGGCCGACCGCGCCCCGGCCGAAGGTCCGGGACGCGATCTGGTGCTGGGCCAGATCGAACAGTTCCTGAGCGACATCACCGCCCAGCCGACCGGCCTCGCCGGCATCCTCGGACCCGGCCTCACGCCGGGGGCCGCCCTGACTGCGATCGTGCGGATGTGCGCGCCGCACGAGGTTGAGGCCCTGATCCGGGCCGAGCCTCGGATGGGCCAGATGATCCCTGCCGTGGACGGGCCCGCCGGACGCCTGGCCCTGCGCCTCGCGGCGGGGCAGTTCCCGGCCCTCGCCCGCGCCCTCAGCCGAATGGTGCTCAGGGAGCTGGCCGGCACCAAGCGGCTGCAACCCGGAGACGCCCAGGGGGAGATCGCCGTCCTGCGCGCCCTCGCCGCCGCCCTGACCGCCGCCACCGGCCGCCTGGTGACGGCGGAGGAGGTGCAGGAGGCCTTCATCGAGCGGTCCCAGATGCTGGTGACGGCGGATTTCGTCGGGGCCTGCACCGCCGGTCTGGAGACCACCTTGCAGGAGGTCGAGAGCCTGACGCGGCTGTGTGAAAACGTCACCGGCGGTGCGAACAAGCGCGCCGCCGCGCGGTGGTTGTCGGCCAGCGTCACAAGCCTGAGATTCGAGACCGAAATGCGCGCGCCTGGCGTTCATCCGATACAGAAGCTGGCCGTCCTGGCCGGGCTCCAGCGATCGGTCCGCGCCTGTCATTTTTCCGAGACCGATCAGGAAGCCGTGCTCAATGCGATCGGGGTTCTGGGCGGACAGATCGAGGCGGACGCTCGCCTCGTGGCCCTGATGGCGCGGGCCGAGGCGCCTCCGCCGCAGAAGATCGCCGCCCTGCTGCGGCTTGCGGCGGGGCAGACCGCGCCGCTGGGTCCGGCGGCCGATCGGGCCAAGGCGGAGGCCCTGCGGCTGATGCGGACGCCCGAGGCGCGGACCTCCCTGGCCCAGGCGACCGACATCCTTCCCGAAATCCGGGGTCTGATGAAGACGGCGGGTCTGGCGGCCTGACCGCCTGTCAGCACGCCTGGCCGGCGGCCCAGCCCGACGCCCAGGCCCACTGGAAATTATAGCCGCCCAGCCAGCCGGTGACGTCCGCCGCCTCTCCGACCACGAACAGACCGGGGACCGATCTGGCCTGCATCGTCTTCTGGTCCAGGTCGTCAGTGTCGACGCCGCCCAGGGTGACCTCGGCGGTGCGATACCCCTCCGAGCCGGTCGGCTTGACCCGCCAGCGATTGACCGCCTCGCCGAGGGCGTCGAGGGTCCGGTCGGGCAGTTCCGCAAGCTTGCGCGGCGGCGTCGCTGTGCGCTCCACCACTGCGTCGGCGAGGCGGCGCGGGACGATATGGCCGAGCGCCGTCTGCACCGCCTGCTTGCCGTTTTCGGTCTTGGCGGCGCGGAGCAGGGCGGCGACGTCGGCATCGGGCGCCAGATCGAACTCCACCACCTCCCCCTCGCGCCAGTAGGAGCTGATCTGCAGCACCGACGGGCCGGACAGGCCGCGATGGGTGAACAGCAGGGCCTCGCGAAAGGCGATGCGGTCGTTGCGCGCCACGGTCTCCGCCGAAAGACCTGACAAGGGGGCGTGTCGGGCCAGGAAGTCGGGGTCGAAGGTCAGGGGGACGAGGGCCGGACGGGTCTCGGTGATCCTGAGGCCGAAGCGCCGTGCGGTCTCATAGGCCCAGCCGGTCGCGCCCATCCTGGGGATCGACTTGCCGCCGGTCGCGATCACCAGCGAACTGGCGGTGACGCCCGATCCGTCCGAGAGGACGGCGGAAAAGCCGTCGCCCCGGCGATCGACCGACGCGACGCCCGTATCGAGCCGAAGCTCGGCGCCGGCCTCGGTCATCTGATCGGTCAGCATACGGACGATCTGTTTGGCGCTGTCGTCGCAGAACAGCTGGCCCAGGGTCTTTTCGTGCCAGCGGATGCCCGCCCGATCGACGCGGGCGATGAAATCCTTCGGGCCGAACCGCTTCAGGGCCGAGGCGGCGAACCGCGGATTTCCGCCCAGGAACCGGTCGATGCGGTCGGCGTCCAGATTGGTGAAGTTGCAGCGGCCGCCGCCCGATATGCGGATCTTCTCGCCCGGCTTTGCGGCGTGATCGACGATCAGGACGCGGCGGCCGCGTCGCCCGGCCTCGATGGCGCACATCATGCCGGCCGCGCCGGCGCCCACGATCAGGACATCCACGGTCTTCATGCGCGCCTCAGGGTCAGCAGGCGGCGAACCGCGAGCACGGAAAAGCCGGCAACCAGCCCCCAGAAGGCCGAGCCGATCCCGAACAGGGCCAGGCCCGAGGCGGTGGCGGCGAAGGTCAGGATCGCGGCCTCGCGCGAGGGTTCGTCGCCGATCATCTGGGTCAGGGCGCCGGTCAGGGGGGCGATCAGCGCCAGCCCCGTGACGACCGCCAGCGCGGCGGGCGGCATGGCGATGAACAGCCCGGCCAGGGGCGCGGCGAACAGGGCGACGATCAGATAGAGTCCGCCATAAAGCACTCCGACGATCCATCGACGTTCAGGATCGGGATGGGCGTCAGGACCGATGCATATGGCGGCGGTGATGGCGGCCAGGTTGACGCCGTGTGCGCCGAAGGGGGCGGCGATCAGGCTGGCGACGCCGGTCGAGAGGATCAGCCGGTCGGCCGGGGGCGGATAGCCGGCCGACTGCAACACGACCAGCCCTGGCAGATTCTGCGCCGCCAGGGTGACCAGAAACAGCGGCAGTCCCAGACCGATCGCCGTCGCTGGATCGAACGTCGGCAGGATGGGCTCCAGATGGCCGAACAGGCCGGTCCCCGGCGGCAGCGTCAGCTGACCTCTCAGGGCCAGAACGACGAAGGCGACGCCCAGGACCACCGGCATGGCCCAGGCCGGACGCAGGGTCCGCATCACCAGAAAGGCGGCGATCAGACCCAGGGTCAGGGCCGCTTCCTGCGGCAGGACGACGAACAGCTTCAGTACGAAGGGCAGCAGCACCCCCGCCAGCATGGCCGAGGCGACGCCGGCCGGAATCCGCGCCGCCAGGCGTCCGAGCACCGGCAGCAGGCCGGTCAGAATCATCAGGCTCGCCGCGACGACGAAGGCCCCCACCGCCGTCGGCCAGCCGACCACAGGCCCGGCCGAGGCGGCCAGCAGGGCGGCCCCCGGCGTCGACCAGGCCAGGACGACGGGTATCTTCAGCCGCCAGCTCAGCAGCATGCCGGGAAGGGCGATGCCGAGGCACAGGGAGGTGATCATGGAGACGATCTGGCCCGATGAGGCGCCCAGCACCTGACCAGCCTGAACCACCAGGGCCACCGTGCCGCCGAAGCCGATCACCGTCGCCACAGCGGCGGCGGAAAGGGCGGAAGCGGGAAGACGCGGCGCGGTCATGCGACGCGCTTAGGGCGTCGCCTCATCCGGCGATAGCCCTTAACCTTGGCGAGCGCGGGGAATTTATGCTCCGACGAGTCGTCACAATGCGGGTTGTCGTTCCGCCCAGCAGTTCGCCAGACGCGTCTCAACCAGCTTTCCGAAGGCGGCGATCGCACCGCCATTGGAACTGATCGACATCTGGGCCGTCGAACCATCCGCCTGCACGGCTCGCCCTTCGATCGTATAGCCCTGTGCGTGAAGGGGAGGTGGCGTCGATTCAGGCATGCGGGCGCCCTCGGGCGGCAGGCCGTAAGCGCGCCCAGGATTGAAGCGGGGAGCGAACACCGCGTCCAAACCGGCGACCACGCCGATCAAGGCAGGGCAGGTCTGGGTATCTGCCCACCGGTCACGCAGTCCACTGTTGCCGCGTCGAAATCGCGCCGAATACAGGAGCGGATACCGGTCCGGCCGGATCGGGCGGGTCAGATCGACGCCGGAGAAGATGTCGATGGTCCATACCCCATCTTGGTCAGCAGACCTGATCGAGGCCACCTTGACGCCTTGGTCGATATGCTGGGGTGCGGATTGAGCTCGAGCCAATTCGCTTGTCGAAAGGCATGCGAAAACCAGCGCAGAGACCAGGGTGATCACGCGCTGGCCGTGCAAGGAAACAAAGGGCGAGATGGACGCCATATATGAGCCTCTCGCCAACTCGCTCGCTTCCTTTTTGGCAATCGGTGGGTCGGTCTTCGATCGTTCCAAAAAGGGTTAGAAGTTTCCGCGCCGCGTGTGGGTAGGATAATGGAAGAGGGGCACCCTATCGGCGGATAGCTTACCCCTCCTCGTCGCCGGCCAGGCCCATCATGTGGAAGCCGGCGTCGACGTGGACGACTTCGCCGGTGGTCGAGAAGCCGAGGTCGGAGACCAGCCACAGGGCGGCGCCGGCGACGCCTTCCATGGAGGTGTCCTCCTTCATGGCCGACATGGCGCGGCCCTGGGCGATCATGCCGCGACCGCCGGAGATGCCGGCCAGCGACAGCGTGCGCATGGCGCCGGCCGAGATAGCGTTGACGCGAATGCCCCTGGGCCCCAGGTCGCGGGCGATGTAGCGGGTCGCCGCCTCCAGCGCCGCCTTGGCCACGCCCATGGTGTTGTAGTTGGGGATGGCCCGCTCCGAGCCGAGGTAGGTCATGGTCACCAGCGACCCGCCGTTGGGCATCAGTTTCGAGGCGCGCCTGGCGACGTCCACGAAGCTGAAGGCCGAGATGTTCATGGCCAGCAGGAAGCTGTCGCGCGAGGTGTTCTCGACGAAGGAGCCCTTCAGTTCGTCCTTGTTGGCGAAGGCGACCGAGTGGATGACGAAGTCGATCGTGCCGAATTCCTTTTCCAGCTCGGCGAAGGCGGCGTCCATGGAGGCGTCGTCGGTGACGTCGGCCTGGATCAGCAATTTCGCGCCCACGCTCTCGGCCAGGGGACGAACGCGGCGCTCGAGACCCTCGCCCAGATAGGTGAAGGCCAGTTCGGCGCCCTGGGCGGCCAGCTGGGTGGCGATGCCCCAGGCGATGGAGTTGGCGTTGGCCACCCCCATGATCAGGCCCTTCTTGCCCTTCATCAGTTCGCCGGCCGGCATGTTCCAGGCGGATTCGGTGGCCATGGGTCGTCTCCTCACAGTTCGCCGCGAGGGTTAGCAGGGGATCGCTAGGGAAGGAAGCGTCGGGCCGGGCCCGGAGGCGCGGCGGCTGAAAACCGATCCGGATGCGGACATTATGTGATTGATCTGAAAGAAAAATATCATGCTGCGGGAAGGCGATGTTAAGCGCGCCGGTCTAGGTCGTGCGGCGTGGGGAGCCCGATGCGTATCGCACGTTACATTCAGCCGATTTCGCCGGTCGCGCCGGACACCGTCGGCGCGGTCGTCTTCGAGCGCTTTCAGGCCGAGCCGAACCTGATGGTGATCCCGGTGACCGATGCGGACGACCGGCCGCTGGGTCTGATCGAGCGCAACGCCTTCATGCTGAAGATGGCGGCGGCCTTCGGGCGCGAATTGTACGCCGGGCGGCCGGTGTCGGGACTGATGAACGCCCGGCCGGTGATCGCCGAGGCCGACGCCAGCGCCGACGCCCTGTTCGGCGCCTCGGATGAGGCGGACGCCAGCGCCCTGATGGGCGGCTTCATCGCGGTCCGCAACGGCCGCTACTGCGGCGCAGGCAGCACGCTGGAGATTCTCCAGGCCGCCAGCGCGGCCCACCGGGACCGGGCCGAGCAGATGGCGCGCCTGGCCCAGGACCTGGCGGCGGCCGAGGCCGAGGCCCGCGCCTCCAGCCGGGCCCGGTCGGAGTTCCTGGCGGTGATGAGCCATGAGATCAGAACGCCCCTGAACGGCGTCCTGGGCGTCGCGCGCGTGCTGGAGCGCAAGCTGACGCAGGAGGACCTCAGGCCCTATGTGACGGCGATGGTGGGTTCCGGGGAATCGCTGCTGGGACTGCTGACCGACGCCCTCGACATGTCGCGCGCCGAGGCCGGGGTGGCGCAACTGGACATCCAGCCCCTGGACCTGTCCGCCCTGGCGTCGGACGTCGAGGCCCTGTGGCGCGCCCGGGCCGAGGAGAAGGGGCTGCGGCTGATCCTGAAGACTGACATGGCGCAGGCCGCCTGGGTCATGGGCGACCGCGTCCGCCTGAAGCAGCTGCTCAACAATCTGGTCGGCAATGCGCTGAAGTTCACGGACCGCGGGCAGGTCGTCATCGAACTGAACGCGCGGCCTGAAGGGGATCGGATCGCCATCGTCGGCGCCGTGGAAGACACCGGTCCCGGCATCCCCGAAGGCACGGCCGCGCGCATCTTCGAGCCGTTCAACACCGGCGAGGCCGGCCGCACCGGCGCGGGCGCCGGGCTGGGCCTGACCATCTGCCGCCAGATCGTGGAGGCGATGCAGGGGCGGATCGCGGTGCAGGCGGCCCGCGACGGCGGCGCGCGCTTCATCTTCGGGATGACCCTGGATCGGGCGGAGGAGCAGGCGCGATCCGGGGCCGCGCCCGAGCCCACGCCGCACGAGACCCTGCATGTGCTGGTGGTCGACGACAACGCCACCAACCGCTTCGTGGCGACCAAGGTGCTGGAGATGTTCGGCTGCACCTCGGATGTGGCCGAGGACGGGCCGTCGGCGATCGAGGCCGCGCGACAGGGCCGCCATGACCTGATCCTCATGGACATCCAGATGCCGGGGATGGACGGGGTGGCGACGACCGGGCGCATCCGGGCGCTGGGCGGAACGGCGGGGGCCACGCCGGTCATCGCCCTGACGGCGAACGCGGCTGAGGCCGACGCCCGGCGCTATCATGCGGCCGGCATGGCGGCGGTGGTGTGCAAGCCGCTGGATCCGGCGGCGCTGCTGGACGCGATCCGCCGGGTCCTGGCTGTGCCGGGGAGCGCCGCGGCGGCCTGAGCGGCGGCGCCCAGGCGTTTCGGCGTCAGACCCTGGAGATCACCAGGGTCCCGTTGGTGCCGCCGAAGCCGAAGCTGTTCGACATCACAGTGGTCAGCTCGACGTCCTTGCGCTCGCGAAGGATGGGCATGCCCTCGAACTCGGGGTCCAGGTTTTCAATGTGGGCGCTCTCGGCGGCGAAGCCGTTGTTGAGCATCAGGATCGAGTAGATCGCCTCCCACACCCCGGCGGCGCCGAGCGAGTGGCCGGTCAGGGACTTGGTCGAGGAGATCAGGGGCATGTCGGCGCCGAAGACGTTGCGCACCGCGCCCATCTCCTTGGCGTCGCCGACCGGGGTCGAGGTGCCGTGCGGGTTCAGATAGTCGATACGGCGATCGCCGGCCATCTTCATGGCCAGCTTCATGCAGCGTTCGGCGCCTTCGCCCGAGGGCGCGACCATGTCGTACCCGTCCGAGTTGGCGCCGTAGCCGACGACCTCGCCGTAGATGGTCGCGCCGCGCGCCCTGGCCCGCTCATATTCTTCCAGCACGACGATTCCGGCGCCGCCGGCGATGACGAAGCCGTCGCGGTCCTTGTCATAGGCGCGGCTGGCGACCGAAGGGGTCTCGTTGAAGTTGGACGACATGGCGCCCATGGCGTCGAACATGTTGGACATGGACCAGTCGATGTCCTCGCAGCCGCCGGCGAAGACCACGTCCTGCTTGCCCCAGGCGATCTGTTCGGCGCCCGCGCCGATGCAGTGGGCCGAGGTCGCGCAGGCCGAGGAGATCGAATAGTTGACGCCCTTCATCTGGAACCAGGTGGCCAGAACGGCCGAAGGACCGGACGACATGGCCTTGGGCACGGCGAAGGGGCCGACGCGCTTGGGCGAGCCGCGCTCCATGGTCGTCTGGGCGGCCTGCAGGATGACCTGGGTCGAGGGGCCGCCCTCGCCGACGATCAGGCCGATCTTCTCGTTCTGGATCTCTTCCGCCGTCAGGCCGGAGTCCTTCAGCGCCTCTTCGAAGGCGATGTGGGCCCAGGCGGTGCCGTTGGAGAGGAAACGAGCGGCGCGGCGATCGACCAGCGGGGCCCAGTCCTCGGCGGTGTGTCCGAGGGCCGGCGGAGCCCAGACCTGGGAGCGGAAGCCGTATTTGATGTGATCGGGGGCCGCCTTCACGCCCGAACGCGCCTCGCGCAGGGAGGTCAGGACCTCGGACACGCCCGTGCCGATGGAGGAGACGATGCCCAGGCCGGTGACGACGACACGCCGCATGGAGGTTTCCTTCTTCCGGGACGCCGCAAGGGGGCGTCACGCCTTCTGAATCCCGCGTTGCCCGCGGTGTTGTCGAACGAGACTAGACTATTCGCCGGCGGTTTCGGAGGCCGTCGCGCCGAACAGGCCGACCCGCATGTCGTTGCAGGTATAGATCACCTGACCGTCGGCCTCGAGCACGCCGTCGGCGATGCCCATGACCAGCTTGCGATTGATGACCCGCTTCAGGTCGATCTTGTAAACCACCTTCCTGATGTCCGGCGTGACCTGGCCGGTGAACTTCACCTCGCCGACGCCGAGCGCGCGGCCGCGGCCCGGACCGCCGATCCAGCCCAGATAGAAGCCGACGAGCTGCCACATGGCGTCCAGACCCAGGCAGCCCGGCATGACCGGGTCCCCGATGAAGTGGCACTGGAAGAACCAGAGGTCCGGGTTGATGTCGAGTTCGGCCTCGACATAGCCCTTGCCGTGGGCGCCGCCGTCCGAGTTGATCGTGACGATGCGGTCGAACATCAGCATCGGCGGGGCCGGAAGCTGGGCGTTGCCCGGGCCGAACAGTTCGCCCCGGCCCGAGGCCAGAAGGGCGGCGTGGTCGAAGGACGACGGATATTGGGACTGGCTCAAGGCGGGCTCCGCGGAACTGTGGCGGCCCGGTTACACCAGCGGCCCGTCCGGCTCAACCTCGCTGCGTCAGTCCGCCCGACCGGTTCCGGCGGGACGACCGGCGTCGCACAGGGCCCGATCCTGCACCCCGAACAGGGCCGACTGGGGCGCCCAGCCGTGAACCTTGCGCCCGCCCAGGTCGCACCAGCCGTCGCGGCACTGGTCCAGGGCGATGACGGCGCGGGGGGCCAGGCGGGCCCGGACGGCGGCGTCCTCCGAGCGTCCGGCCCGGAGCGGAAGCTCCCGGTGCGACCGGTTGAAGACGGTGCGTCGGCCGGAGACGACGCTGCGGTGAACCCAGGCGACGGCCCCCTCGGGATCGCAGATCTTTCGCCACTCGCGGGTCTCGGCGATGACCTGGACCGGCAGGCCGGCGGCCCGGTACTCCCACAGAATGCGATGGTCGAGACCGGGGCCGTGCCGCGCCCGGACCTCGTCCGATTTCAGAGACAACCAGCGCGGCACGGGCTGGCGGGAGGGCGTGGGCCGGCCGTCCGGCATCACGGCCGTCGGTTCCGCCGCCGCGCCCAGCAGGAGGGCCGAGGCGGCGATCATCAGGGGCAGGGCGCGGCGACGTGGCGCGGCGACGCGCGCGTCGGCCCTTTTGATCCCGCTCGCAGCTTTGCTAGACACGCGTGACGACCCGTCGCGAGCGGCCCGATCCCACAGGTGCGGACCGCGTGAATTCCGAGGCCCAGATGTCCACCCGCAAGCTTAAGGTCGTGTTAACCCGGCGGCTGCCGGACGCGGTGGAAACCCGGATGCGGGAGCTGTTCGACGCTGAGCTGAATCTCAAGGATCAGCCGATGGATCGCGCCGCGCTGGAGGCGGCGGTGCAGCGCGCCGACGTCCTGGTGCCGACCATCACCGACGAGATCGACGCGGACCTGATCAACGGGGCGGGCGAGCAGTTGAAGATGATCGCCAATTTCGGCGCAGGGGTCGACCATATCGACATCGACGCGGCCGTGGCGCGCGGGATCATCGTCACCAACACTCCCGGCGTCCTGACCGAGGACACGGCCGATCTGGGCATGGCCCTGATCCTGGCCGTCAGCCGCCGCATCGTGGAAGGCGCCAATGTCGTCGCCGAGGGCAGGTTCCAGGGCTGGACCCCGACCTGGATGTGCGGGCGCAAACTGTGGGGCAAGCGGCTGGGCGTCGTCGGCATGGGCCGGATCGGCCAGGCCCTGGCGCGGCGGGCCAAGGCCTTCGGCATGCAGGTCCATTATCATAACCGGAAACCCGTCTCGGAGCGGATCGCCGAGGAGCTGGGCGCGACCTGGTGGGACGATCTGGACGAGATGCTGGCCCGGATGGACGTCGTCTCGCTGAACTGCCCGGCGACGAAGGACACCCATCACCTGCTGAACGCCGACCGCCTGGCGCGGCTGCAGCCGCACGCCGTCCTGATCAACACCGCGCGCGGCGAACTGATCGACGAGGCGGCCCTGTCGGAGGTGGTGGCGCGTCGCGGTCTGGCGGGCGTCGGGTTGGACGTGTTCGAGAACGAGCCGGCCATCCATCCGGGCCTGATCGGCCACCCCAATGTGGTGCTGTTGCCCCACCTGGGCTCCGCGACCCTGGAGGCGCGTCAGGACATGGGCGACCGGGTGATCCTGAACGTCATGACCTTCCAGAACCAGCACCGCCCGCCGGACCGGGTCATCCCGGCGATGTTGTAGTCAGGCGTTTGCAATGGATGAGATTGACACGGGCTGCTCGGGTCCTTCGCGCAGAACGGTTCTGACGGCCGCGGCCGCCCTGGCCGCTTTCACCTCGGCGGGGAAGGCCGTCGGCCAGACGGTGCGACCGCACGCGCTAAGCGACTTCTTCACTGACGACCAGACCCTGGACGTGGCCCTGTCGCCGGACGGCAGCCGCATCGCCATCATCAGGGAGTTGCGGTCCGACGGTCGTCGCCGGGCGGTGCTGGACCTGATTTCCGCAGACGACCCTTCGAGGCCGCCGGTGAGGACGCCGCTGGGGGACTTCGATTGCGAGGCGATGCAGTGGGCGAACGATTCCCGGGTCCTGATCCGCATCCTGGTCACGGCCGAGGTGAACGTCGCTCACGACACCGCCCAGACCCTGGTGCGGGCCGGGCGACGCGAGATCAGTTCGCGGCGCATGATCTCGGTCGATCCCGCGACCGGCGCGGCGGTGGTCCTGTTCGACAACGACCGCCGCCGCATGCGTCGGTCGCGGGAGCTGGGGCTGGTGGTCGATACCCTGCCGAACGACCCCGACAACGTCCTGATGATCTCCACGACGTCGGTCGGCATGGCCGCGCTCTACAGGGTCAATGTGATGACCGGCGCGGCGACGCAGTTCGAGCGCGGGGGAAACAAGACAGTCGGCTGGTCCAGCCATGATGGTGTTCCGGTGCTCCGCTACGACCTGTCAGGCCGCCGATATGATCTGATCGACGTCCTGGCGCGGCCGCCGGGCGGGACGGATTGGAAGCTGTTGCGCCGCCTGAGGCTTGAAGACGCGCCGGATTTTTCCTGGATTTCGGGAACGGACCGGCCCGGCGTTGTCGTCGTCTCGGCGCGTCAGGAAGGCGAGAATGTCGAATCCGTGCGCGAACTGGATCTCGGGACCCTGGCGTTCGGCCCGCCGATCGCGGCGCGGGAAGGCCATGACGCCACGGGCGGCCTGAGCGACAACAGGGGCCGCTACATGGCCGCGACCTTCTGGGGCGACCGGCTGGAGTATGAGTTCGCCGACAGGGCGCTGGCGCCGCACCACCGCGCGATGAATCGCTTCTTCGAGGACCGGTGCAATGTCGCGCTTGTGGGGTCCGACGCGAAGACCAATCGCCTGCTGGCCTATGTCAGCGGACCGCAGGAGCCGGGCGCCTGGTACCTGTATGACCGGACTGCGCGCAGCTTCGTCAACCTGACCGCCCGCACCATGCTCGAGGCCGGGCGCCTGGCGCCGATGGAGCCGCTGAGGGTCACGACCCGTGACGGCGCTGCGATCACCGCCTATCTGACGGCGCCTCCCGGCGGAGCGCCAGGGCCGTTGGTGGTGATGCCGCACGGCGGGCCGGAAGTGCGAGACACGGTGGAATGGGACCGGCAGGTTCAGGTTCTGGCCGCTCAGGGCTGGTGGGTGTTGCAGCCCAATTTCCGGGGATCAGGCGGCTATGGCGCAGCCTTCGCCCAGGCGGGATGGCGGCGTTGGGGCGAGCGGATGCAGGAAGACGTCGAGGACGCCGTGGCCCATGCGTTGAAACTGCGCGGGCTGGACGCCAAAAGGGTCGCGATCATGGGCGCCAGCTATGGCGGCTATGCGGCGCTGATGGGGGCGGTGCGGCGGCCGGACCTCTACAAGGCGGCGATCTCGATCTGCGGCGTGGGAGATCTGCCCGACATGCTCAACTGGGAAAAGGTCCAGGACGACGGTCCGGGCCAGCCCAGCTTCAACTTCTGGAGCCGTCGCATCGGCCAACCGGGCGTGGACGACGCCATGATGGTCGCCGCCTCGCCCCGCCGCCGGGCCGGAGAGATCGTTTGCCCCGTCCTGCTGGTCCACGGCGTCGATGACCCGGTGGTGCCGGTAAGCCAGTCGCGACGCATGCACGACGCCCTGCGTGCGGCGGGCAAGACAGTGGAGTTGGTCGAGGTGCCGGATGCCGGGCATGGCGACTGGGAGGACGCCGACGAGAAGGCGCTGCTCGAACGCTACGTCGCCCTGCTGTCCCGCGCCTTCGCCTGATCCGAACAGGCGCCGCACGTCGGATCAGCCGCCACTCGCACCGTGCGGCTCGTTCCCGCCAGGCCGTCGTAGAGCATCAGACGGCCGGTCAGGGGTTCGCCGGCGCCGGTGATCAGCTTGATCGCCTCCAGGGCCGCCATGGCGCCGATGACGCCGGTCAGGGCGCCCACCACGCCCACGCGGGCGCAGGTTTCGGCGTCGGGCGGGGCCTCGGGGACCAGGCACTGATAGCAGGGGCGGCCCTGGAACACAGCGACCTGGCCGGTCCAGCGGCCGAGGGCTGCGGAGACGAGGGGCTTTCCGCCGGCGACGCAGGCGGCGTTGACGGCGAAGCGGGTGCTGAAATCGTCCGTGCCGTCGATGACGAGGTCGTGGGCTGCGATCAGGGCGGCCGCGTTGTCAGGTGTCAGGCGCAGGCCGTGGCCTTCGACCGAGACGTGGGGGTTGGTCCGGGCCAGGCGGGCGGCGGCGGCCTGGACCTTGGGGGCGCCGATGTCGGCGTCGGAGAACAGGATCTGGCGCTGGAGGTTGGACAGGGCGACCGTGTCGTCATCGACCAGACCGATCGTCCCGACCCCGGCGGCCGCGAGGTACAAGGCCGCCGGTCCGCCCACGCCCCCCGCGCCGACGATCAGGACCCGGGCGGCCGCCAGCCTCTGCTGCCCGGGCCCGCCGATCTCCGACAGCACCAGATGCCGGGCGTAGCGTTCGACTTCGGCGTCGGAAAAGGGCGCGGGCGTTTGCGGCATGGCCCTATCTAGGGCTTGGGGGGCCGGATGTCAGGCGGCGGCGTCGAGGCGCTGCAGTTCGGTCAGCAGACTTTCGGCCTCGGCGAGGTCGAGGGAGTCCAGGCCGCGCCCGGCGAGCAAGGCCCGCCCGCCGGTGGTCATCGGCAGGTGGCGCATCGGCTCGTCGCCATAGCGGCGCGCGGGCGTGGGTCCGTCGGTCAGAAAGCGCAGGTTCGAGTGACGCGCGTCCGCCTTGAGCTTGCGGATCAGCCGGTCGAGGTCGACCCGGCCGCCCTCGATCACCTGCAGGAACCGACCTTCGTGGTGCAGCAGGGCGCCGAACAGGCGGTCGCGGCGATTGTTCACCGCCGACACGCCGAGGATTTCCGCGAGCGACTGCAGATTCGAGCCGACACCGGTGGCGGCGTCACTGACGTAGATCGCGCGTTGAAGCACCCGCGAGTCTCCCTGATGGCGAATGTCGGAAATTTAATGATGAATGGTACCGGTTACATTGGGTCAAAATATGGCGAAGCTGCCCCGTTTGGGAATGATATTGCAAAGCTTGAAGCCTCGAGCCCGCCACGCCATCTGCAAGCCATGGAACAGACGCGCTTTTCCGCCGACGCGGCGGCCTCACCCGGCTGGCACGGCACCACCATTCTGGCGGTGCGAAAGAACGGCCGGACCGTCATCGCCGGGGACGGCCAGGTTTCGATGGGGCCGACCATCGTCAAGGGCGCGGCGCGCAAGGTGCGCGTTCTGGCGGGCGGGCGGGTGCTGGCGGGCTTCGCCGGGGCGACGGCCGACGCCTTCACCCTGATCGAACGGCTGGAGGCCAAGCTGGAGCAGTATCCGGACCAGCTGGCGCGCGCCTGCGTCGATCTGGCCAAGGACTGGCGGACGGACCGCTATCTCCGTCGTCTGGAGGCGATGCTGCTGGTCGCCGACGCGAGCTCGATCTTCACCGTCACCGGCGTCGGCGACGTGCTGGAGCCGGAGCATGGGGTGGCGGCGGTGGGGTCGGGCGGCAACTACGCCCTGGCCGCGGCCCTGGCCCTGAGCGAGAATTCCGACCTCGACGCCGAGGCCATCGCGCGCAAATCGATGGCCATCGCCGCGAGCATCTGCGTCTACACCAACGGCAATCTGACGGTGGAGACGCTTTAAGCCCGGGCGCGATCTTCGCGACCCGGTCACTCACGTCATGAGGCGAGAGGGGGTGGGTCAGGCCCCGCCGCCGTTCGAGAAATCCAGGTCCCGCCTGGCGGCGATGATCGTCACGATGAACCCGGCCAGGACGTCCAGCATGACCATGGTCAGGATCAGGAAGAAGGTCGAGGTGGCGAAGCCCCGGATCAGCAGGAACTCCACCAGGCAGACCACGAAGACAATCAGCGAAAGGGCGTGATTGACGATCGCCACCTTCTGGCTGGACGTGGACTTCAGCAGTTCGAAGAACAGCAGGATCAGCGCCAGGAACAGGATCAGGTCGCCGACCCCCACGCTCCAGTTGGCGCCCGAGGTCATCGGGATGCTGAACACCGGATCGCGCAGGATCTCGTCGGCGGCGGCCAGGCCGCCCTGGCCCGAGGCGCCCCACAGGACGACGATGTTGTAGAGCACCACCGGGATGAGCAGCAGCGGCAGGGCGATCAGCATGACGGTTCCCCGAAGGCGACCCCTGGGGGCGCGACGGCCTTAAGGATAACGCGGCTCGCGGCCGACCGCCACGCCTGCTCGCGCGACGGGCGAATCAGGCCTCAGAACTCGGTGACGGCGCCCGGCCGTCGGGAGCGGGTCTTCAGCCACATCACGCCCTGCAGGTCCGACCAGGAGGCCATCAGCCGTCCCCAGTTGGTGTATTTCGACCGCCCGGTCTCGCGGTGCCGGTGATCGACGTCCAGATACCGGTTCTGGAATCCCTCGCGGATCATGAGGGCGGGCAGGTAGCGGTGGATGTGATCGAAATAGGGAAGGGCCAGGAAGGCGTCGCGACGAAAGGCCTTCAGTCCGCACCCCGTGTCGTCGGCGTCGTCGCCCAGCAGCCGTTTGCGGATGCGGTTGGCCCACAGCGAGGCCCATTTCTTGGCGCCGGTGTCCTGACGCCGGGCGCGGACCCCGCCGACCAGGGCCACATCGGGCGGCGCGGCGGCGAGGGCGTCGGCCAGGCGGGGGCCGTCGTGCGGCGGATTCTGGCCGTCGCCGTCCAGGGTGACGATGATCGGGCCGCGGGCCGCCAGCACGCCCGTGCGCACGGCCCGGCTCTGGCCCGCATTCGCGCCGTGGGCCAGCACCCGCAGGGTCGGCAGGTCGGCCATCGCGGCCCGCAGTTCCGCCAGGGTCGAATCGCGACTGGCGTCGTCCACGAAGATCATCTCGTAGCGGCGCCCGGCGAAGGCCTGGGCGATCTCGCGGGCCAGCGGCACGGCGGCGCCGGATTCGTCATGGACCGGAACGACGACGGAAATGTCGGGCGGGACGTCGGATGTCATGAGGGGCTTCTAGCGCAGCGGGAGGCCACGACAAACCATCGTGTCCGGCGCCGCTTCCGGCGACGGTGGCGAGCGTGATACGACGAGCGCATGAAGCGACCCGAACTGGATCATCTCATCGTCGGTTGGCGCGGGCCGCTGCTGGCGGGACTGCTGACCCTGCTGGCCGGTCTGCCGGGCCTGTTGCTGCTGCCGCCGCTGGACCGGGACGAGAGCCGTTACGCCCAGGCCACCTCGCAGATGCTGGAGACCGGCGATTTCGTCGATATCCGCTTCCAGGACGAGCCTCGGTGGAAAAAGCCGGTCGGCATCTACTGGATGCAGGCGGCGTCGGTCGCGGCGACCTCCAACGTCGAGGATCGCCAGATCGCGCCCTATCGCCTGCCGTCCCTGCTGGGTGCGGTGCTGGCGGCGGTGGCGGCGGCCTGGGCGGGCGCGGCCCTGTTCGGCAATCGGGCCGGGTTCCTGGCGGGCGCGATCCTGGGGACCACCTTCCTGCTGTCCAGCGAGGCGGGGATCGCCAAGACCGACGCCATGCTGTGCGGGGCCGTGACCCTGGCCATGGCCGGACTGGCGCGCATCTATATGGCGTCGCGGGCGGGAGAGACGCCGCAACGACCGCACAAGCTGATGTTCTGGATCGGCCTGGGGCTGTCGGTGCTGGTCAAGGGGCCGATCGGCCTGATCGTCATCGTTCCGGCCGTCCTGGCGCTCTGCCTGTGGGATCGCGATGCGCGCTGGCTGAAGCGGCTGGGCTGGGGCTGGGGGCTGCCGCTGACGGCGCTGATCGTCGGTCCCTGGGCCATCGCCATCACCATCGCAACCGACGGCGGCTTCTGGCGCGAGGCCATCGGCGGCGACCTCGCGCCCAAGATCGCGGGCGCTCACGAAAGCCATGGCGGATTCATCGGCCTGTATGTGCTGCTGGCGCCGCTGCTGTTCTTCCCGGCGACCCTGCTGTTGCCCGCCGCTGTGTCGGCCGGATGGCATCGGCGTGCAGAGCCGGCGATCCGGTTCCTGGTGTGCTGGGTCGTTCCCGCCTGGATCATCTTCGAACTGGCCCCGACGAAACTGGCCCACTACACCCTGCCGACCTTCGGCGGCCTGGCCATTCTCGCCGCCGCCGCCGTGGTGCAGCCGATCGGAAAGGTGTCGCGCCTCACCGGCGCCCTGCTGTCGGTCGTCGCCGCCGTGCTGATCTGCGGCATCGCCGTCTATGGCCTGACGGCGTTCGGCGGATCGACGGCCCAGACCTGGGCGGCGATGACGGTGGCGTTCGCGGCCCTGGCGGGCTTCGGCGGCGCCTTCCTGTTGCTGAACAGGGCGGCGGTCACAGCGGTCCTGACCGCGCTGGTCTGCGGCGTCCTGGCCCATGCGGCCCTGTCGGGAACCATCCGGCAGTTGCGGCTGCTGGCGGTGGCTCCGCAACTGGTCAAGGCCATGGATCGGGCCGGTCTGTCGCCGCGTCAGGGCCTGATCCCCGGACCGGTGGCCATCACCGGTTTTCATGAGCCGAGCTTTGTCTTCCTGACCGGACGCGACACCGAACTGACCGACGCGGCCGGCGCGGCGCGGGCCCTGGCCGAGGGCCGGCCGGTCTTCGTGGAGCGGGCCGACCGCACGGCCTTCCTCGCCCTCGTCGGTCAAGGCGGGATGACGCCTCGCGAGGTGGAGACCGTGCGCGGCCACAACTATTCCACCGGCGACGACGTGGCCCTGACCCTGTTCGCCCCGGCGCGACGCGCCGCCGTTCGCGCGCCGGCCGCCGCCGCGCCTGTCGCCCCGCCCGGTGCGTCGGCGGTCGTCGAGGCGGGTGAATGAGCCGCCGCATCGAGATCGTCGAGGTCGGCCCGCGCGACGGTCTGCAGAACGAGGCCACGATCCTGGATCCGGCGACGCGGATCGAGATGGTGCGGCGCCTCGAGGCCGCCGGCGCCCGGCGCATCGAGGCGGTCAGCTTCGTTCACCCCAAATATGTGCCCCAGATGGCCGGGGCGGAAGAGGTCATGGCCGGACTGGCGCCGGAGGCGGGCCGCAGCCGTATCGGCCTGGTGCTGAACGCCCGGGGCTATGACCGCGCCCTGACCACGGCGGTGGACGAGGTGAACGTCTCGGTGGCCGCCACCGACGGCTTCGGCCTGAAGAACCAGGGCCTGGACCGGGCCGGCCAGCAGGCGATGCTGGAGGAGATCATCGCCCGGCGTCACAATGCGGCGGCGGGCCAGGCAGCGCCCGGGTTGTCCGTGACCGTGTCCTGCGTCTGGGGCTGTCCCTTCGACGGCGAGGTGTCGGTCGATCAGGTCGCCGACGTCGTCGGCCGCATCGCCGCCCTGGGCGTGTCTGAGATCGGCCTGGCCGACACCATCGGTGTGGGCGACCCCTGGTCAGTTACCCGCAAGGTCGAGGCCGCGCGGAAGGCGGCGCCGGACGCCGTCTTGAGGCTGCATTTTCACGACACCCGCAACACCGGCCTGGCCAACGCCCATGCGGCGGTCGAGGCGGGGGTGGAGGTGCTGGACGCCTCCGTCGGCGGCATCGGCGGCTGTCCGTTCGCGCCGGGCGCCACGGGAAACATCGCGACCGAGGATCTGGTCTATATGCTGGAGCGGGCCGGGTTCGACACCGGCTATGATCTGGACGGTCTGATCGAATCGGCGCGCTGGATCGGCGAAAAGATCGGCCGACCCGCGCCCAGCGCCCTCAGTCGCGCCGGCGGTTGGCCCAGGGTCGGCTGATCCAGGGGAGCGGGAAGGCCGTCAATCCCGGCCCTGACGCCGCCAGGCCAGGGCGGCGACGACGCAGGCGCCGAACAGGGCGCCCTCGACCAGGCCGGTCGTGGTTCGGGTCAGGGGGCCCAGGCCGGCTTCTCCGAACAGGGCGCCGACGGCGTCGAGATGCAGGCGCGAGGCCGGGAACCGCTCCGACAGGGAGGCCAGGCTGCCGGCCATCAGGCGACCGCCCGACAGCACGATCAGAAGGGCGGCCGCGCCCGTGACCACGGCGCCGAGGGCGGATGCGCGCAGCGGCCCGGCGTCCTGGGCGCGCCAGGCCGCCGCTCCGACAGCGGCCCCGAGCAGCAACCCCTCGAAGGCCCCGGTGATCCGGGCCGGAGCCTGACCGAACAGCAGGGTGAAGGCGTCCATGCCGATCAGCCGGACCGCCGCGCCGGTCGCCAGTCCGCCCAGGCCAGCGCCGAGGATCGCGCGGGAGGTCAGTCGCGCCGTCCCGAAATCGGCGGCGGCCAGGCCCAGGCCGACGCCGGCCCCGCCCATCAGACCCACACCGCCGGTCAGGCAGGCGAGGACGGCCAGGGTCGAGACGCCTCCGCTCTCGGCGCCCAGGCCGACCAGCCCGTATCCGATCCCGCCGATCAGTCCGGCGATCAGGCCTCCGACCGACGTCGTGGCGGCGCGACCCAGGAACCGCCCCCACCGGACGTCGGCGGCGGGAATGTCGAGGGACGGCGGTCCAGCCGTCGGCCGGCTGTCGGCGTCCGTCCTGACCTCGGCGATGAAGCGATAGCCGTGCCGGGGCGCGGTTTCGATGAAGGTCGGCCGGACCGCATTGTCGCCCAGGATCCGACGCAGGGTGCGGATGCACTGGGTCAGGGCCTCGTCGGTGACCGGCACGCCCTTCCAGACCTCGGTCATGAAGCGGTCCTTGGCCACCAACCGGCCGGGTTCGGACGCCAGCAGGATCAGGGCGTCGAGGTACCGGGCGTTGATCGCCACCGGCGTCCCGTCGCGCGTCAGTCGTCGATCTTCGACATTCAGGGCGAACTCGGCGAAGCGGATCACCTCTCCCATCAGTTTTCAGCCCGATCTCAGATTTCCCTCATGCCGCTCAGCCCTCGCCGGCCGCATGACGACGCCTCATACCAACGGGAGACTAGGCGATGGCGACGGTGACGGAAATCCTGCGGCGCAAGACGACGTGGCGGCTGGCGATCTGGGGCGGAGCGGCGGCCCTGCTGGCGACGCCATGGATCGCGATGCAGATCACGGACGAGGTGGTCTGGACCGGGTTCGACTTCCTGGTCTTCGGCGTCATGCTCACGATCGCCGGCGGCCTCTGCGAGATCGGCCTGCGCCTTCCAGGCGGGCTGGCCTATCGCGCGGCCGTGGCGACGACGGCGGGGACGGGCTTCCTGCTGACGTGGGCCAATCTGGCGGTCGGCTTCATCGGCGACGAGGAGAACCCGGCCAACCTGATGTACGCCGCCATCCTCGCGCTGGTTCTGCTCGGGGCGCTGGCCGTGCGGTTCCGGCCCCGCGCCATGGCGGCGCTGACCGGCGTGGCGGCGGTCGCCCAGATGGCGGCGGGGATCGTCGGCCTGGCCATCGACACGCGCGTCGTGGGGCCGACGATCGTCTTCTCCGCCCTGTGGCTGATCGCCGCCTGGCTGTTCCGCATCGCCGCCGAGACCGCGAACGGATAGGCCTGGATCGGGCCCGACGCGTGTCAGGCCGATTCGTCGAAGACCACGTCGAAGCCGCCCCACATCATCCGCTTGCCGTCGAACGGCATGTCCATGTCCTGCCAGGCGGGGTCGGATTCCATCGTGCCGAAACAGGCGTCTGCGGTGGCCTTGTCCGGCCAGATCAGCCACGAGAAGACGACGACCTCGCCGGGCTCCAGCTTCACGGCCATGGGGAAGCTGGTCAGCTTGCCGTCGGGCACGTCGTCGCCCCAGGTCTCGACATGTTTCAGAGCGCCGTATTTCCTGAACAGCGGCCAGGATTTCGCGGCGGAGGCGATGTAGCGATCCTTGTCCTCAGCCTTGACGGGGGTCAGGAAGCCGGAAGCGTAGGTCATGGCGGTGTTCCTCTCGGGTGGCTCTGCTGTGAAGGTTGTGTGGGCGTCATCTTGGCGGGACGTGCGTTCGCCGACTTGTATGAAGACGTCAGCCCGCCGCGTCGGCGGCGGCCTCGAGGGCGGCGATGTCGATCTTCTTCATCGTCATCATGGCGTCGAAGGCGGCCTTGGTGCGGGCCGGCTCAGGGTCGCGATAGAAGGCCATGAGCCGGCGAGGGGTGATCTGCCAGTTGACGCCCCAGCGGTCCTTGCACCAGCCGCACTGGCTTTCCTCGCCGCCGTTGTCGACGATGGCGTTCCACAGGCGATCGGTCTCGGCCTGATCGTCGGTGTAGATCTGGAATGAGATCGCCTCCGACTGGGGGAACATCGGCCCCCCGTTCAGGCCCATGAAGGATCGTCCGGCCAGGGTGAACTCGACCACCAGTTCGTCCCCGGCCTGGGTCGACGGATTGTCGTTGGGACTGGCGATGGTCGCGTCGATGCGGCTGTCAGGCAGGCCCAGCGACATGTAGAAGTCGGCCGCTGCGCGCGCCTGGCCGAGGTCGTACCAGATGCAGGGGGTGATCTTGTCGGGCATGCGATCGCTCCTTGTTGACGAGGTCAGGCGGGTTCAAACGCCTCTGCGCCTTGTGCGGCGGCGGCGGGGTCCATCCACATCACTTCCCAGATATGGCCGTCCGGGTCGGCGTAGCTGCGGCCGTACATGAAGCCGAAGTCCTGGGTCGGGGTCGGGTCGATCGCACCGCCGGCGGCCTGGGCCTTGGTCACGCGAGCGATGACGTCGTCGCGGCTGTCCTCCGACAGGCACAGCAGCACCTGGGCCGAGGCGTGGGCGTCCGGGATGGCGCGGTCGGTGAAGGTGCGCCACTTGTCGTGGGTCAGCAGCATGACGTGGATCACGTCCGACAGGACGATGCAGGCGGCCGTGTCGTCGGAGAACATCGGGTTCTTCACCCCGCCGACCGCTTCGTAGAAGGCGACCGAGCGGCTCAGATCAGTGACGGGCAGGTTGACGAAGATCATCTTGGGCACGGCGTTCACTCCCTTCGGGTCGTGGCGACGTTCAGGACCATAGCGTTCCTCGCCGCCTTCGGTTGCTGACATTGGCGATAAAGATTATAATAGTCAACCATGAAGTTAGAAAAACTAACCAAAGAGGCCGGAGGGCGGAGCGGCCGGCGCTATCACGACGCCTGCGGGGCGGCACACGGGCTGGACCTGGTGGGCGAGCGGTGGGCCCTGCTGGTCGTGCGCGAACTGATGTTCGGACCGCGCCGGTTCGGAGACCTGAAGGGCGATCTTTGCGGGATCTCGGCCAATGTGCTGACCCAGAGGCTGGAGGGGCTGGAGGCGGCCGGGATCGTGCGTCGCCGCAAATTGCCGCCGCCCGCCTCGGTCCAGGTCTACGAGCTGACCGGTTGGGGCTATGAGGCCCAGCCGGTGTTCGAGGTCCTCGGCCGCTGGGCCGCGCGATCGCCGCAGCATGATCCGAGCCTGCCGATCAGCGCCGTGTCGGTGATGATGTCGCTGAGGACCATGTTTGACGCGGACGCCTGGCGGGCGTCGGGCGGCGAAGAGCTCGACGTCGGCTTCGTGTTCGGCGAGCAGGCGTTTCGGGCGCGCATCGCAGACGACGAACTGAGCAATGTGCGGGTCGAGGGCGAAGCGGCGCTCGCGGATTGCGCTGTCGTGTTTGTCGGCGCGCCCGTCGCTGTGCCGCAGTTCGTCTATGGCAAGCGGCCGCTGGCGGAGATGGAGGCTGAGGGCAGCCTGGCCGTCACGGGCGATCGGGCGGCGACGGACCGGTTCCAGACCTGGTTCGGATTGCCGGAGAAGGCGGGGGCTTAGGCCAGCATATCCAGCAGCGTCCCGGTCATCTCGTCGGCCGTGCGCAGGACAGCGACGTTGGCCCGAAGTTCGGTCCTGGCGGTCATCCGCTCGACGGCTTCGCCGGCCAGGTTCGCCAGCGGATCGACCGCCGTGCGGGCGGCCGAGGCGTCCAGTCGGGCGAAGGCGGCGTTGACGCCGGAGGCGGCGCTGGAAACGGCGGAGATCGACATGGCGCCAGTGTGAGGCCGCGCGGTGAATCGGGTGTGGGGAAAGGCGGTTAATCGCGTCGCGCGATCCGAATCGACAACGCCGTTCGCCGCGCTATGGTCGAGCGGGGCGATGGGAGGGATGCGGGATGATCAGCCTGGCGCATCTGAAGACGCGGTTTGGCCAGTACGCGGCCCTGTGGCTGGGCGGGTTCCTGTTCAGCGGGGTCTGCATCCTGATCGGCATGGCCTTCGCCGACCTGATGGACGCGACGGATATGGTCCTCCCGCTGGCGCTGATCGGCGTCGGACTGGGTCTTGGCCTGGGGGTGATCCTGACCCTCGTGTCGCGTCAGACCCTGGGAACGAAGCTGGCGGTGGTGATTCTGGCGCTGCTGCTTCTCTTGCCCCTGCTCTGGGCGCCGGTGTCGGCGGCGGCGGTGATCGCCTTTTTCGCCGATCGGGCCATCGAATATTCGGGCGCCTACGCCGCGTTCCAGATCGGGGTGTCGCGCGTTCTGTTTCCGGTGGCCGAAGGGTTCGGCCAGGGCGATGTGCTGGGTTCGGTCTGGAGCGGTTTCCAGGTGGTGGCCAGCGTGGTCGGGTTCGCCTCGGCCCTGGTCAAGCTGTGGCCGTCGATCCGGCGGCTGCTGGGGCCGGAACCGGCCGAAACCTGAGAGAGCGGAGGCGTCGCGAGATCCCATGACCAGTCAGTTGCAGCCGGGCGAACGATACCAGAGCTTCGCGGCCTTCTACCCCTACTATATCCACGAGCATTCGAACCGGACGTGCCGGCGGATCCATGTGATCGGGACGGGTCTGGTGATCCTGGCGTTTGCGGCGTTCCTGCTGACGTTGAACGCCTGGTGGCTGCTGGCCATGCCGCTGATCGGCTACGGCTTCGCCTGGGTCGGGCATTTCTTCTTCGAGAAGAACCGGCCCGCGACCTTCAAATATCCGCTGTGGAGCCTGATGGGCGACTTCCGCCTGTTCTTCGAGACGGTCGGCGGCCGGCGGAAGTTCTGACCTTACTGGCTGACGCCGGCCGAGGTTTCGGCGGAGGCCATCTGAACGCCACGCACCTGGGCCGGGCGGGCTTCCCAACTGGGCGGGCAGCCGTCGAACCGACCGGCGTCGGCGATGGTCAGGGTGCGCATGTTCAGGCGCTGGGCCGGGCGCATCGAGGCCCGGCCGTGGCCGGTGTAGAGGTCGATCTTGGCGCCCTTGATCGCGCCGCCGGTGTCCGAGGCGTACCAGTAGCCGTCATGACGGGTGCCGTCGGCCAGACGCAGACCGACCGTCTCACGGATGAACAGGCGGGTGCGACGCGGGATGTGGCGCGGATCGACCGCGACGGTGCGCATGGCGATGGGACGGCAGCCCAGGGAATCGTTGCCCGTCGCCCCGCCGCCGCCCGCATGATAGAGGCGCGCCGAAGCCTGCCAGTCGGGATCGCCGCTCATCAGTTCGGACTGTTCGGTCGTGAGATCGGCCGGGGCCGCCTCCGCTTCATCCGTCGTCGCCGTGAAGGAACCGCTCCGGGCGTCGGCCGTTTCCGCATCGGACGCCTCGGCCGCGAGAACGGCGGCGTAGGCGACAGGTTCGCTGGAAGCGGACAAGGGCGCGGCGCCCAGGACGGACGCGGCGAGAGCGGCAGCGACGGCGGCGGCGCGCATGAGGCGGACTCACGGAGGCGCCGGCGGGGAGGCGTACCGGCCGAGGCTGAATGATGCGCGCCTGTGGCGACAATGTGGCGCGGCGCTGCCCGTCTCAGCAACGCCTTGATTCATCCACAGATGAGGCGCGGCGCGATGAATGCCCACGCTTTCCGCTTGGGTTCAGGCGAGGGTCAAACTATCAGTATTCGCGATCCCTGACGACTTGGACTGATCGCGATGTTGACTGTTTTCGGAGATATTCGTTCCGGCAACTGCTTGAAGGTCAAGTGGTTGCTCGACCGCCTTGGGCGAGATCACCAATGGGTCGAGACGGACATCATGTCCGGGGCGAGCCGCACCCCGGAATTCCTGGCGATCAACCCCGCCGGCCAGACGCCGACGGTGGTGCTGGAGGATGGGCGACCCCTGGCCCAGTCCAACGCCATCCTGCTGTATTTCGCCGAAGGGACGCCCTTCATTCCGACAGACGCCTATGCGCGGGCGCGGATGATGGAGTGGCTGTTCTGGGAGCAGTACAGCCATGAGCCCTATGTCGCCGTGGCGCGGTTCCAGCGGCTGTATCTCGGGAAATCCGCAGAAGAGATCGAGCCGCGCCTGATGGAGCGGGGCCGGGCGGCGCTGGAGCGTCTGGAGGACGCCCTGGCCGGTCGGGACTGGCTGGTCGGCGACGCCCCGACCGTCGCGGATCTCGCCCTTGTCGCCTATACGCGGGCGGCGCATGAGGGCGGCTTCGACCTCACGCCCCTGCCGAATCTGCGCGCCTGGATTCAGCGGGTGGAGGCGGCGTTCGCGATCGGCTAAGCGGGAGGCGTTCTTCTGCGGAGCCTGCCCATGAAACGCCTGTTCCTCGCCGCCGCCTGCGCCCTGGCCTTCGCCGCGCCCGCCGTCCAGGTCGAGGCCTGGGGCAACACCGGGCATCGCCTGATCGGCATGGCGGCGGTTCGCGCCCTGCCGGACGATCTGCCTGCCTTCCTGCGGACGCCCGAGGCGGCGGCCGAGGTCGGTGAACTGTCGCGCGAACCCGACCGCTGGAAGGGCGCGGGCCAACCCCACGATCGCGAGCGCGACACCGCCCATTTCGTCGATATGGACGACGAGGGCCGGATCATGACCGACAAGGGCATGTCGATCGACGCCCTGCCGCGGCTGAAGTCGGAATATGACGCCGCGCTGCAGGCGGCGGGCATCAGCGTGAACGACGCGGGCTACCTGCCCTACGCCATCATGGACGGCTGGCAGCAACTGGTGCGTGACTTCGCCTATATCCGCGTCCTGACCGCCCAGGCGGCGCGTGAGACCGATCCGGGCAAGAAGGCCTGGTATCTGGCCGACCTGAGGCGGCGCGAGGCCCTGACCCTGCGCGATCTCGGCGTCCTGTCCCACTATATCGGCGACGGGTCGCAGCCGCACCACACGACCATTCACTACAACGGCTGGGGCGACTATCCGAACCCGGAAGGTTTCACCAATTCGCGCCAGACTCACGGCCAGTTCGAGGGTTCGTTCGCCAGTCGCGTCGCCAGTCTCCAGGCCGTCGAGGCGGGGATGACGGCGCCCGCGCTGGACGGCTTCGACCTGCGTCGCCGAACGGCGGCCTATCTGAAGACGACCCTGGCCGAGGTCCTGCCGTTCTATCGGCTGGAGAAGGCCGGCGGTTTCCGGGATGTCGACGGGCGGCCGGATCCGCGCGGCGCGGCCTTCACCGTGGCGCGTCTGTCGGCGGGCGCCAGCGAACTGCGCGATCTGACGGTGCTGGCGTGGCGCGCCTCGGCTGGCGCCTCGATCGGCTGGCCGGCCGTCAAGGTGGCCGAGGTCGAGGCCGGGACGACCGATCCCTGGCTGTCGATGATCGGCGAGGACTGAACCCCGTCGTGAGCCAGCAGGCCGAAGCCCATCTGCGTCGGGCCCAGGCGGCCCGCGCCGCCGGGCGGGCGGCGGAGGCGGCGGAAGCCTATGAGGCCCTGCTGGAGATCCGGCCGGACCTGTCGGACAGCTGGTTCAACCTCGCCCTGATGCGGCGGGCGGCGGGTCGGCCAGAGGCGGCTCTGGACGCCTATGCGAAGGCCCTGGCGCGCCGGGTGTCCGGGCCGGAAGAGGCGCACCTGAACCGCGCCGTCATTCTGTCGGATGATCTCGGGCGTCCGCAAGATGCGGAGGCAGAACTGCTGCGCGCCCTGGCGCTTCGGCCGGACTGGGTTCCGGCCCTGCTGAACCTCGGCAACCTGCATGAGGACCGGGGGGAGCGGGACGCGGCGCGGGCGACCTACGCCCGGGCGCTGGACAGGGCCGGGCCGCAGGAAAGGGCGCTGGTCCTGGCCCGGCTCGCCAACGCCAGCCGGTTCAAGACTCCGGACGACCCCCTGATCGATCGCCTGCGGCAGGTGCTGGCCGCCTCGGTCGGGGCGACGGATCGCGCCGAGCTGGGCTTCGCGCTGGGACGGGCCCTGGATGAGGCGGGCGCCTACGACGCCGCCTTCGACGCCTATTCGGCGGCCAATGCGGAGGCGCGCCGGTCGACCGGCGCCCGCTACGACCGGGCGGCGCAGGAGGCCTTCGTGGGTCGCGCCATCGCCGCCTTCGACCGGGCCGAGACGGGAGGGGGCGGCGATCGGCCGCCGGTCTTCATCCTGGGCATGTTCCGCTCGGGATCGACCCTGGTGGAGCGCATTCTGGCGGCGCACAGCGGCGTGGTCTCCGGCGGCGAACTGGGCCTGCTGCCTGGGCTGGTGCGGCGCATGGCCGATTATCCCGAAGCGGCGGCGGCGGCCGACCCGGGGAAGCTGGAGGCCTGGCGTCAGGCCTATCTGGACGGCGTGCGGACGGCGCGGGGCGCGTCCGGTCTGGTCACCGACAAACGCCCGGACAACTTCCTGCATGTCGGCCTGATCAAGCGTCTGTTTCCCGATGCGCGGATCATTCACACGGTGCGCGACGCTCGCGACGTCTGCCTGTCGAACTTCTTCCTGCACCTCGATCCTTCGATGGCCTGGGCGATGGATCTGGAGGACGCGGCGCACTGGCTTGGACAGCATGACCGCCTGACGGCGCACTGGAAGACGCTGTATCCCGACATCCTGACGGTGCGGTACGACGATCTGGTCGGTGATTTCGAGGCCCAGGCGCGACGCATCCTCGACTATTGCGGCCTGGCTTGGGAAGCAGGCGTGTCGGATTTCCACTCCGCAGCGGGCGCGGTGCGCACGGCCAGCGTCTGGCAGGTGCGCGAACCGATCTATCAGCGGTCCGCCGGTCGATGGCGCAACTATGAAGCCCGGATCGGAAAGCTGATCGACGCGCTCGGCTGAGCTTCACCCGCCGACCCGGACGGCATAAGGGGAGGCATGGTCCCTCCTGTCGTCATCCTCGATCGCTCGCAACTGGCCGACAACATCGGCGCGGTCGCCCGCGTCATGGCCAACTTTGGTCTCGACCGGCTGCGGCTCGTCAATCCGCGTGACGGCTGGCCCCAGGATCGGGCCTGGGCCACGGCCTCGGGCGCCGACTGGGTGCTGGAGGGGGTCGAGGTGTTCGAGACGGTGGCCGCCGCTATCGCCGACCTGACCACCGTGTTCGCCACCACCGCCCGGCCTCGCGAGACGCGGCTGCCGGTCATCACCCCGCGCGAGGCGTCGGGACAGCTGTATGACGAGGCCCAGTCGGGGCGCCGGGTGGGCCTGTTGTTCGGCGGCGAGCGGGCCGGGCTGGAGACGACCGACATCGCTCTGTGCCAGGGCATCGTCACCATTCCGATCGACCCGAAACATCACAGCCTGAACCTGGCCCAGGCCGTGGCGATCAACGCCTATGAGTGGCGCACGCGCGTTCTGGATGCGCCGCCGCCTCGTTTCCGGGAAGGCGACCCACCCGCGTCCAACGACCTGCTGCTGGGCATGTATGAACATCTGGAGCGGGAGCTGACCGAGGCCGGCTTCTTCCATCCGCCCGAGAAGTTCCGCTCCATGAGCCAGAACCTGCGCGTGATGCTGGGCCGGTCCCGGCTGACCGAGCAGGAGGTGGCGACCCTGCGCGGCGTGGTCGCCGCACTGTCGCGCGGGCGTGGTCAGAGGCTGGCGAAGATGGCGGCCGAGAAGTCCGGCCAGACCTGAGCCGCAGCCCCTCTCCTTGTTGTCACGCTGAAACCCAAGGCGGAGTTCGGGGTTGAGGCTGCATGGCCCTCGATCTCGACGAACTTCTGGAAGGCGCGCCGTCCTATGGCGTCATCGACGCGAGGGACGGCTATCTGATCTACTCCCGCGCCGGCCACCAGGACGCGTTCGACAGGCTCGCCGCCGAGATCGAGGCGTCCGCAGGCGCGTTCGAGGTGATTCCGCTGCGAGAGGACGGCGATCGTTGCGACCGGCTGTTCATCGCGCCCCTGAACGAAGGAAAGTCGTTCGCGCCACGGCGTTAGGGCGAGACCGCTTCGGATGCGTTCGCACCCGAAGCGGCGTCCGCATCAGAGGTTCAACAAGGCCGGGTCGCCGCCCTGGGCGGAGATGTTGTTGCTGATGGCCTTCTCCGCGGCAAAACGGATCAGGCTGTTGGGGCCGCCCGCCTTGGGACCGGTGCCGGACAGACCCTCGCCGCCGAAGGGCTGGACGCCGACGACGGCGCCGGTGATCCCCCGGTTGATATAGACGTTCCCGGCCGGGACCAGTTCGACCACCTCGGCCGCGAAGGCCTCGATGCGGGAGTGGACGCCGAGGGTCAGGCCATAGCCGCGCGAAGCCAGCTTGCCCGCCACCGCCTTCAGGTCCCTGGGCGCATAGCGGTAGATGTGCAGGACCGGACCGAAGACCTCGCGTTCGAGGAAGTCAGGGGTCGGGATCTCGGCGATGGTCGGGGCGAAGACGTGGCCTTTCGCGCCTTCAGACACGACGGCGCGGGCGATGACCTTTGCTTCGCGCGACAGGCGCTCCACGTGGGCGTCCAGCACCGCCTTGCTCTCGGCGTCGATGACCGGGCCGATGTCGGTGGAGGGATCGGCGGGGTCGCCCACGACCTGAGCGGCGAGTGCGCCCTTCAGACCCTCGATCAGGGCGTCGGCGGAATCCTTCGGCGCATAGAGGATGCGCAGGGCCGAACAGCGCTGGCCCGCGCTTCCGAAGGCGGAGTTGATCACGTCGTCGATCACCTGTTCCTTCAGCGCCGTGGTGTCGACGAACATGCCGTTCAGACCGCCGGTCTCGGCGATGAAGGGGATGATGGCGCCGGGGCGGGCCGCGAGGCTGCGGTTGATGGCCGAGGCGGTGTCGGTGCCGCCGGTAAAGGCCACGCCGTCCACGCCCGGATGGTTGACGAGGGCCGCGCCCACCGTCTCGCCGCGTCCGGGGACGAGGGCCAGAAGGTCGGGGTGGAGGCCGGCCTTGTGATAGAGGCGCACGGCCTCGGCGGCGATCAGGGGGGTCTGTTCGGCCGGCTTGGCCAGCACCGCATTGCCCGCCGCGAGCGCCGCCGCGATCTGGCCGGTGAAGATGGCCAGGGGGAAGTTCCAGGGGCTGATGCAGGCGAAGACGCCGCGCCCGTGCAGGACCAGCTGGTTCACCTCTCCGACCGGCCCTTTCAGCGTCTCGGCGCCGCCGAACTGCTTCTCGGCAAGAACCGCGTAGTAGCGCAGGAAGTCGGCGGCCTCGCGCACCTCGGCGACGCCGTCGTTCAGGGTCTTGCCCGCCTCGCGGCTGAGCAGGGCGACCAGACGGTCCATGTCGGCCTCTAGCGCGTCGGCCATCGCCCGCAGGACGGGGGCGCGGCCGGACCCGCCGAGACGATCCCAGCGGATCTGGGCCATGGCGGCCTTGTCGGCGGCGGCCTCGATGTCGGCGGGCGTCGCCTCGGACACATGGCCCAGGACGCGGCCGTCGAACGGGCTGAGCACGTCCTGCGGATTGGTCCCGGCCTTCAGGGCGCCGCCGATGATGGGGCCGGAGGCGAAGCGTTCGCGATCGACCTTCTCCAGGGCCTCGGCGTGGCGGGCGCGGTCGGCGGCCTGGGAATAGTCCCGGCCCATAGAGTTCTGGCGGTCCATGTACATGTCCTTGGGCGTGGGGATCTTGGCGTGGCGGTCGGGGTGAGCCTCGACGGCCGAGATGGGGTCGCCGGCGACGGCGGAGGCCGGCACCCGCTCGTCGAGCAGGGCGTGGACGAACGAGGAGTTGGCGCCGTTCTCCAGCAGGCGGCGCACCAGATAGGGCAGCAGTTCCTCATGTCCGCCGACCGGAGCATAGGCGCGGACGGTCAGCGATCCCGTATCTGGGCCGAACTGGTCGCGGGCGGCGTCATAGAGGGCCTCGCCCATGCCGTGCAGGCGCTGGAACTCGATCTTCACGCCCGCATCCCGCGCCATCCGGTGCACGGCCGCCAGGGAGTGGGCGTTGTGGGTGGCGAACTGGGCGTAGAGGTCCGGCGCGGCGTCGATCATGGCGCGGGCGCAGACGAGGTAGTTCAGGTCGGTCGCGGCCTTGGTGGTGAAGACCGGATAGTCCTCGCGGCCCCCGACCTGTGCGCGCTTGATCTCGGTGTCCCAATAGGCGCCCTTGACCAGACGCACCATCAGGCGGCGATGGGCGCGGCGGGCCAGGTCGGCGACGCGGGTGATGACCTCGTGGCCGCGCTTCTGATAGGCCTGAACCGCCAGGCCCAGACCGGTCCAGTCGCGCAGGTCCGGCTCATGCGCCAGCCGGTCCAGCAGCTTGAGCGACAGGGCCAGGCGGTCGGCCTCCTCGGCGTCGATGGTGAAGTTGATGTCGTGGCGTGCGGCGATCAGGGCCAGACGCAGGATGCGCGGATAGAGTTCGTCCCAGACGCGGGCCTCATGCGTGGCCTCATAGCGTGGGCAGAGCGCCGAGAGCTTGACCGAAACGCCGTGGCCGACCTCGGGCCCCTGTCCTTTCGCCGTCCGGCCGACGGCTTCGATGGCCTCGGCGTAGATATGCTCATAGCGTTCGGCGTCTTCGGCGGTGCGGGCGCCCTCGCCCAGCATGTCGAAGCTGCACAGCCAGCCCTCGCGGTCGGCCCGTTTCAGGGCCGCGCCGATGGTGCGGCCGACCACGAACTGTTCGCCCATGATCTTGACCGCCGTGGCCACGGCCTGACGGATGACGGGCTCGCCCAGACGTCCGGCGATCCGCTTCAGGAAGCCGGGCAGGTCGGTCTTGGCCTCTTCATCGGCGTCGACCAGCTTGCCGGTCAGCATCAGGCCCCAGGTCGAGGCGTTGACGAACAGGCTGTCGGAATTGCCGAGGTGAGAGGCCCAGTCGGCCGAGCCGATCTTTTCGGCGATCAACCGGTCGCGGGTGTCCTCGTCGGGCGTGCGCAGCAGGGCCTCGGCCAGACACATCAGGGCCAGACCCTCGCGGGTGCCGAGCGAGAATTCCTGCAGGAAGCTTTCGACGACGCCCTGTTTCTTCTGGCTGCGGCGGGCGTGTTCGACCAGTTCGACGGCCTCGGCCACCACGGCGGCGCGCCCTGCGGCGTCGAAGGGGATGCGGGACAGGTTGGCGGCCACGGCCTGACGCTCGTCGGCGAACTTGCCGGCGTCGAGCGTATCCCAGTGGGCGTAGGGGCCGGCGTCGAAGCTTTTTGGGTCGAAAGTCGAGGACGTCATATGCGGCGAACCTGTGAAAGCGACTTCTATGATCGGCGTCGTATAGGAGCGGTCTGGCCGAAGGTGCTTTGTATGATGTATCCCTGAGGCGAAGATCGTTCGGTGAAAGGCCGTCTGTTCCGATGATCGAAATCGACGCCACCGACCGGCGCATCCTGCGGGTGTTGCAGGAAGACGCCCGCATATCCAACGCCGAACTGGCCCGTCGGTGCAACCTGTCTCCGGCCGCCTGTTTCGAACGGGTGAGGCGTCTCAGGGATAAGAGCGTCATCACCGGTTATGCGGCGATGGTCGACCCGGCCCTCGTCGGACGGGACCTGCTGATCTTCGTCGAGGTCCTGCTGGACCGGACGACCGGCGATGTCTTCGAGGCCTTCGCCACGGCCGTGCGCCGCCAGCCCGAGGTGCTGGAATGCCATATGGTGGCGGGCGGGTTCGACTATCTGATCAAGGCCCGCGTCGGCGACATGGACGCCTATCGCGCCTTCCTGGGGGATGTTCTGGTTCGGATGCCGGGCGTGCGCGAGACCCGGACCTATGCGGTTCTCGAAGAGGTGAAGTCGACGACGGTGTTGCCGCTTTAGACTTCGCAATCCGGCGTGACTCGATCGGAGGAAACGACCTTGCGTCAGTTGATCATCTGTTTCGTCGCTGTTCTGGCCACGGGGTGCGTCGCGCCGTCTGAAAGGCCGGCGCACGAGACCTTCCTGTTTGACGGCAACCTGGTGTCGATTGCTGGTCAATCCAGCACCGCGAGTATCCGTGTCGAAATCACGGGGCAGGAGGGGGATGCCCGGCCTGTCGCCTACGCAATCACGAGCGGTTGCAGGCTGTCCGGAATTTCAATGGACGGGACGCATTTCAACGGCAGTGAACGACTGTCCCGATGTTCGCTGGTCGAGGTGGAGACCCTCGCACGGCTCGAAGCCATGCTGTCCGGCCCGTCTGAGATGAACCTTTCCATCGACGCAGCAGAGCTTGTCACTCCCGGAGGAAGTATCCGGTTCGAGCGGGTCACGTAGGAGGAATCCTCCGTCTCGCCAACGTCATCGCGACGCGCTAGACCGTTGCGTCCGATCAACGGCGGAGCCTCCCGGCCCAAATGCGCATCGTTCTGGCCACCGACGCCTGGGAGCCCCAGGTCAACGGCGTCGTCCGCACCCTGACCCGGATCGTGGCCGAATGTCGGGCCATGGGTCACGAGGTCGAGGTCATCGAACCCAGCCAGTTCAAGACCATTCCGTGCCCGACCTATCCCGAGATTCGCCTGGCGCTGGGCGCGGAGGAAGAAATCCGCGAGATGCTGCGGGCGTTCGAGCCGGAGGCGGTGCACATCGCCACCGAGGGGCCGATCGGCATCGCCATGCGGCGCATCTGCGTGGAGTGGAAGCTGCCGTTCACCACCAGCTATCACACCAAATTCCCGGAATATGTCTCGGCCCGGTTCCCGATTCCGGTCCAGGTCGGTTACGCCTATATGAAGTGGTTTCACAAGCCGTCCGGGCGGCTGATGGTGGCGACCCCGACCCTCCGCGACGAGCTTGTCGAGCACGGGTTCAAGAACGTCTCGCCCTGGTCGCGCGGCGTGGACACCGAACAGTTCAATCCGGACCTGGCGCGCATCTATGACGAGCTGGGCGGCAAGGACTGGCCTAGGCCCTTCTTCCTCAACGTCGGCCGGGTGGCGGTCGAGAAGAACATCGAGGCCTTCCTCGAAACCGACCTGCCCGGAACCAAGATCATCGTCGGCGACGGCCCCGCCCGCGCCGATCTGGAGGCCCGCTATCCCGGGGCGAAATTCCTCGGCGCGAAATTCGGCGAGGAGCTGGCGCGGTGCTTCCGCGACGCCGACGTCTTCGTCTTCCCCAGCTGGACCGACACCTTCGGCCTGGTGATCCTGGAGGCCATGGCGGCGGGCACGCCGGTCGCCGCCTTCCCGGCGCACGGGCCGATCGACATCATTCCGGGATCGAACGCCGGGGCGATCGACGACGATCTGAAGACGGCCTGCCTCACGGCGCTGGAGTGCGATCGCGGCGCGGTGCGCGCCTATGCCGAGAAGTTCAGCTGGCGCGCGTCGGCCGAACAGTTCGTCCAGAACCTGACGCCCCAGCCCGAGCCCGAGCGGGTGCGGTTCTGGCGTCGGCTGCGTCGCATCGCCCGTCTGCGGCGCCGCGCGGCGGCCTGACGACGATCAACGTCCGGCGCCGCTCAGCGCGCCGGGATAGGCTCTCCATCCAGGTTGACGAATACCAGCCCGCCGGATTTCGGCGTCTCGACCGGCGTTTCATCGGCGCCCGGATTGCGATGGCCGGGCTTGGGCGCGCCATAGAAGATATGGGCCCCGATGCGTCGGACCTGCTCCAGCCTTTGACCCCAGGTCGGACGCACATAGTGGGCGTGGTAGTTCACCGAACTGCCCGGCAGGCTGACGCTCGACCGGCCTTCGTACACCTCGCGCGCGATCCGTTCGGCCCGCGCCCAGGCGGTCATATTGACCCGGCCCCGGCCGATCGAACCGTCGCAGGTGAAGGTGAACTGACAGGTCCGGCTGTTGCGCTGATAGACCACCTGACAGACGTCGCGCGGATAGCGGCCCGAACGCGACCGGTTCATCACCACGGCGGCGACGGCGGCCTGGCCCTCTTCGCTTTCGCTGCGCGCCTCGTAGTAGATGGCCTGGGTCAGGCATTCGACCGGATTGTTCGGCACGACCGGCGGCGTCTTCAGGTCCAGGCGAGGGCGGGTCAGGCTGCCCAGGTTGAAGCCGGACGTCCTTTGCGGCGGAGGCGCGAAACGCGGCGCGGCCTCGCCGCCCCAGGTCAGGCCTGCCACCGTCGGGCCGGCGGCCGGGCCCGCAGCGGCGGGCGGCGTGGCCTGGCGCGATCGCGGCCTAGCGGCGGGGCGGGGCGCGGCGCGGTCTCGCGTGGCGGCGGCGACCGGACGGGGCCGGGCGTCGGACAGTCGGCGGAAGCGCCCGTCCTTCACCATGGCCTGCAGGCGACGATCAAGCTCCGCCCGGCGTTCCGCATCTGTCGGGGCGGCGGACCGGGCGGCGATGGGCGAAACGGTCGGTGCGGCGCGCGGCGCGGGATCGGCCCAGGCGAGCGGCGTCAGGACCGCCGCAGCGGCCGCCACGGCGATCCCGCCGGCAGCGATGACAGGAAGGGCGACGCGCATCCCGGATCCCCGAAAACTCGTGAAAGGCCATACCAGACCGCCCCCTGAAGCGCCAAGCGCGGCCGTGTCGGGCCCGACGCGCGATTGCGGGGCGCGATCCCGACGACTATGCAGACGCCATGGACCGACGCCCCCGCCGGCACGGCTTTTCCCTGATCGAGGCCCTGGTCGTCCTCGCCATCAGCGGCATGGCCCTGGCGATCATCTTCTCGATCGGCGTGAACGCCGGCGACGCCGGCTTCGCGCTCGGCCGCCGCGCCCTGTCCGCGGCGGACCAGGACGTGGCCGTCAGCGATCTCCGCAGTCTGTTCCGCAGCGTGCTGGTCCGACCGGCGCGGGCGTTCCAGGACGGCGTGGACCGCCCGATGATCGGCACGCCGGAGCGGTTCGAGGCCGACGCCGTCGCCGAACGCGCGACCCAGTGCGCCCCGATTGGCTGGTCCGGGCGGCTGGTTCTGACCATCGTCCGGCGCGGTCAGGAGCGCGTGCTGGTCTGCGAGGCCGGCGCACGCCGGACCGAACTACTGGTCAGTCGCGCGCCCGGCGCGGCCCTCAGCTATTCACGCGACGGACGGACGTGGACGCGCAGCTTCACCGACGCGCCTCCGTCCGACGCCGGGTCACGCCCCTTGCTCAGCGAGGTCGTCTATGTGCGCTTCCAGGGCGGCCCCGGCCTGGATGTCGTCGATCGCGCCGTGTCGGGACGGCCCGAAAGCTGGATTCGTCCCCTTGTCGAATTCTGAGCCCGTGGCCGTCGTCAGTCTTCCGCGCCCCGGCTTCGCCCTGCCGGCGGTTCTGGCCGTCACGGGCATGGTCACCCTCATCTTCATCGTGGCCATGACGGCGCTGCAGAGCCTGAACGCCGAGGCCGCCTCGGCGCGGTCGCGGGTGCGGTTCATGCAGAGGGCCCTGACGGTGGAGGCCAATCTTTCCTACATGCTGACCACTGAGCCCTTCTCGTCGCGCGGCCTGCTGATCGGCGCCCCCCGCACCCAGGACCCCATGCAGGCGTTTCTGGAGGGCGAGGAACCGGAGGCCAGCCGACCTACCGGCGAAGTGCGGCTGGACGGTCGACCCTATCTGGTCGAGGCGGACGGCGCGATGCTGGTGCGTCTGCAGGATCAGGCGGGTCTGGTCAATCTGGCCTATCTGACCCCGGAACAGGGGGACCGGCTTCTGGCGCGGGTCGGCGCCGACCCCGCGTTCGCGCGGGTGATGCGGCAGCGCGTGGCCGACTATGTCGATGCGGACGCCCTCAGCCGTCCCGGCGGCGCCGAGGCCGAAGACTATCCGGCCGGCGCCGCGCCGCCCAATCGCCAGTTCGTGCGCCCCGATGAATGGCTGTCGGTTCTGGGGGCCCGCGACGCCGTCGATCCGCGTCGCTGGCGGGATCTGCGCGACAGTCTGGTGGTGGACCACACCCTCGACCGGATGAACGTCAACACGGCCTCGGCCGCCGCCATGGAGGTGCTGTTCGGCGTCCGGCCGGATCAGGCGCGAATCGCTGTGGAGCGACGGGAGACGGCGCCCTATCTGTCGTATGAAGCGTTCGCCTCCATCGCCGGCGCCGCCGATCAGGGGCGACCCGATGCGGTCTACACCTTTCCCGGCGGCAAGGTGGTGTTGATCCTGCGCGACGGCGTTTCGCCCTGGATCTATCGCGCGCGCGTGTCGCTGACGCCGAGCGGCCTGGAGCGTCCGCTGTGGATCGACCAGACGGATATGCTAGAAGCGCCTCGCAGACAGGCCGCAGACACCCGAAATGTCCCTCGACTTCCTTACGCCCCGCGTTGAGCGGCTGTCCGCCGCCGGCGCGTGGACGGTGGAGCACGCCGGCGGCGCGCTCGGCCGGTTCCGGTCGCCCGTCGTCCTTCTGGCGCGGGAGCTGACCGCCTTCTCCCGCTTTCCGGCCGCCCATCTGCCGCGCAGCCGTCGCCGCCAGGCCGCCCGGCTGCACGCCCGGGCCGCCGCGCCCTACGCCGAGGCGGCGTCCCTGCTGACGCCGTCGGGGCCGGACATCGACGTCTGGTGGTGGGACGCGGACCGCGTCTCGGCCCAGGTCCAGGCCCGCTTTCCCGGTGTTCGCGCGGCCCTGCGTCCGGAAACCCTGGCCCAGCCGGCCGGTGACGGATGGCGGATCGTCGCCCTCGCCGACGGCTATGAGGCCCAGGCCTGGCGCGAAGGTCGGCTGATCGCCTCCAGCTGGCGCCGGGATCGTTTCGACGCTTCGGCCTGGAACGCCTTCGCAAGGGCGCAGCGCGACATGGAGGACGCGCCCGTCGCGCCGCCCCCGCCCCAGCGCCTGCCCATCGACTGGGACGGCCCGGCGTTCGCGTTTTCCACGGCGGACGTCACCCGCGAACAGGTGATCGGCGCCCTGGGCGGCGGCCTGGCCCTGGTGGCTGTGGCGATCGCCCTGTTCCTGACCGGCCAGGGGCTGCGGCTCAAGGCCGACGCCGAGGAGATGGAGGCCGAGACCGTCGAGATCGCGGCGACCACGCCGGGCGGCGCTACCCTGGCGGACCTGGAAGGCGACCGCCGCATCCTGGCCGCCTATCGCCAGATCGAGGAACGCACCAGCCCTCTCAGCGCCGCCGGCGCCGCCATCGGCGTTGCGACGCTGCATGACCTTTCCCCCATCGGTCTGGAGGCGACGGAGGAGGGGCTGCGTCTGACGCTGCCCTATTCAGCCCTGTCTTCCGCGGATCTGGTGATCGCCGACCTGGTCGAGTCCGGCTATTTCCACGATGTCCGGCCGCGCACTGACGCCCAGAGCCAGACCCTGGCCATCGAGATGAAGGTGCGTGAGGCCGCTCCGCCGCTCGGCGCGGCCGGCGGCTGAGGCGTTCAGGTCGCAGGCGCGGGGCGCGTGTCGGTCGCGGCCTGTCGCAGGAACCGGCAGTCGCCGCCCGACGTCCGCAGCGTCATCACCACCTGATCATCCTTGACCAGATTGGCCGTCGTCGCGCCGCAGACGCCGCCGCCCGCAATATCCAGCGCCGGGGCCAGGGTGTATCGCCAGGGCGCGCGCAGCAGGATGCGTCGGGGATCCGCGGCGCCGGACGTCTCCCCGGTCAGAGTCGCCGTCGTGATCGGTCGCGCGAAACCCGCATCCGAGGCTGACGACGCCGGCGCCTCCGGGCCTGGACCCGGGTCGATTAGCTGCAACGGCAGGCCCGTGCGGTTGGCTTCGCGCCTCAGATCGTAGACGCCGCGCTGAAACTCGAAGAACACGGCGTGGGCGGCCGTCTGGTCCATCATCCGCGAGGTGCTGGGCATGACCACGGCGACGGCCAGGGCCATGATCGCCAGCACCACGAGAATCTCGATCAGCGAATAGCCGGCGCGCCGCGCCTCCAGAGCCCGGCGTCCGGCCGCCGGATCAGCTGCGGTCCGAGGAGACGTCGGCATTGATGCCCGATCCGCCGGGCTGACCGTCGGCGCCGTAGCTGATGACCCGGGCCCGGCCTTCCGGCGCGCCGGGCGTGCCGTCGGCCGCGGCGGACGGGGCCATGTAGACGTAAGGCCGCGCCCACGGATCGGCCGGCAGGGCCTTGTCCAGATAGGGGCCGGACCAGCCGGCCGTCGTCTGCGGATCGGCCTGCATCAGCAGGTTCAGCCCTTCCTGTTCGGTCGGCAGGCGGCCGATGTCGAGCCGCATCGTCTCCAGCGCGCTTTCCAGCGCGCCGATCTGCAGCCGGGCGGTTTGCGCCTTGGAGCGGTCCAGCTGGGCGAACAGGCGTGGCCCGACGACCGAGGCGATCAGGGCGATGATGGCCAGAACGACCAGGATCTCCAGCAGGCTGTAGCCTTCCCGGCGCCCGGCGCGGTCGTCCCGGCGAGACTTCGGACGCTGGATCAGACGGGTCGAAACGCGCACTTGCTTGATTCCATGACCTGTTGTGGCGAGCGGACGGCTGCTATAACGCACGGCCTTGCGCCCGTCGACGTGAAACGACCTGAGCGCGGCCTAGCGACGGGACGGTTCTTGCGCGAAGTTCTTGCCGGATTCAGGGCGACCGCCCGCCAGCGGACGCAGGCGGTGGTCGCGCGGCTGGCGCGCACGACGCCGCGCGAACGCGTGCTGCTGGCCGTCCTCGTGCTCGGCGCTCTGGTGTACGCCCCCATCGCCGCTTCTGACTGGCGCACCCGTCAGGAGGACCGTTATGTCGCCGCCCTGACCGACCGGGCCTCGGCCGAGCTCGCCGCAGCGGCCGCCCGACGCATCCGCGCGGTCACGGCGGACCAGGCGGCGCTGGAGGACATGCGGACCTGGGGCTTCGAGGCCCTGAACGCGCCGATCGCGGCGGTCGAGATCGAACAACGCCTGTTGCGTGAGGCCGAACGGGCCGGACTGACGGCCTTCGTCATCTCCATGGATTCCGAGCCCGAGGCCGAAGGGCCGACGCAGTGGATGGAAGCCGAGGTCGAGGCCGACCTGCGCTGGACCCCGACCTTCGCCTTCATCGATGCGGTCGCGGCTTGGCCTGAGGGCTTCCGGGTCACCCGTTTCGCCTATGACGTCGGCACGGTCTCCTACGCCCAGCAGCTGGCCGGAGCCACGGCGCCGTCCGGCAAGCTTCGCCTGGGCCTGGCCTTCCCGGTGAGGCTGGCGGAGATCGCCGTCGCTCCTGCGCCGGGCACGGCCGCGGCGGGCGCTTCGGGCGAAGGCGACTTCGATGTGGGTGCGCCATGACCCGCTGGTTGCCCGTCCTCGCCGGTCTGGTGCTGACGATCGCCTTGCTGTGGGGCTGGCTGTCTCCCGGTCGGCCCGAGGCGCCGCCCGCCGTGACGCGAGGCGCCGGTGGCGGGGCGAGCGACGCTGTGCTGCGTCCCGGCGAGACAGCCGCCGCCGCCATCCGCTTCCTCAGAACTCTGAGAGCAGATCCGCCGCCTCCGCCGCCGCCGCCGCCCCCTCCGCCCCCTCCGCCGCCGCCACCGCCGCCTCCGCCGCCCGATGTGGCCGTCGTTTTCCGCCAGGCCCTGGTGGGCGTGCGCCGCGATCCGCAGACCGGCGCGTTCGGCGCCCTGGTCCGGGATTCGACCGGCGGGCCGCAAATACGCCGCATGGCCGTCGGAGACCGGTTCGGAGACGGCTGGCGGATTCGGGAGGTGTCCCAGTTCTCCGTGGTTCTGGAAAATGGACGCGAAACGCGGGTGATCCGGGTGTTCGGCTAGACCCGGAACGGAGTCCCGGCCGGGTTGGACGGCGTCCATCCCGACCGGTTTCGCTCTGGGTAAGCCTTTTGGGTTAATGATGGGCGTCCGGCGAGACGGCGCGGGGGCGCAGGAGCTTCGATGACTGGAATTGCGAACCGAACAGGTGCGGGCCGGGGCCGCTCGGCGGGATCCGGACTGGGGCTGCGCGCGGCCGTCTCCGCCGCGCCCCTGCTCCTGCTCATGGGATGTGCGGGGTTTCCGGCCCTGACGACCGGCGAGGTCAGCATGCGCGACCCCGCCGTTGACGGCGCTTCAGAAACAACCGGAGCGGTCAATGACGGCACCGAGCGTCGCCCGACCCAGAGACTGGAGATCGCCGGCGCCCGCCCGGCCGTCCAGGCGCGCCAGCCCGCCACCCAGGCCCAGATCGACGCCCTGGTTCCGGATGCGCCGGTCGACGCCGTGCTGTCGCCCCAGCCGATTCCCCAGTTCGTGGCGACGGTCTTCAATCTTCTGGAGTTGCCTTACACCCTCACCGGAGACGTGGCCGCCCGCACGGAGATGATCGCGGGCGGCACCGGCGGGAATCTGTCCAAGCGCGCCCTGCTGCGCGTGACCCAGCAGGCCCTGCGCCAGTATGGCGTCGACATCTACATCGACGGTCAGACGGTGACGGTCGGGAATGCAGCGGCCGCCCCCGGCGCGGCGGTCACACGCGGACGTAATTTGCCGACCACAGGCGGGCAGGTGGTGCAGTTCTTCCCGGTCCAGACGATCGAGGTGAACACGATCCAGCCCTTGCTGACCGGTCTGTTCAACAATCCTGGCGGCAATGTGCGGGTCACGCCCGACATCCCGACGAACACCCTGATCATTGCCGGGACGGGACGAGAGGTCGCCCAGTTCGTCCGGGTGCTGAGGGAACTGGATCAGCCGAGGTTCGCCGGCAGTCAGGCGTTGCGGGTCGAGCCGGTCTTCCTTTCCGCCGAGCAACTGGCGACGAGTCTGGAAACGGTCCTGAAGACCGAGGGTTACCTCGTGTCGAACAATCCGACGGTGCCCCGGTCCATCGCCATCCTGCCGTTTCCGCAGTCGAATCAGGTCCTGATCTTCTCCATGGAGGCGGAGTTGCTGGATCGTATCGACGACTGGGTCGCGGAACTGGACCGTCCGGCGGCGCTCGGGGACAAGGCGACGACCTTCGTCTACCAGGTGCGCAACACCGACGCCGCCTCGATCGGCAGCCTGGCCATCGGCCAGCAGCCCCAGACCGCCGAGATCCAGGCGCCGGTCGGGGTCCCTGGAACGCCGCCAGCGACGCAGAATACGGGCCGATCGACCGGGACCTCGTCCGGCGCCGCCGGAGCGAACGGGGCTTCAGGATCCGGCTCGGGCGACTTCCTGGGCGGACGGGTCCTGACCGATCCGATCGGCAATCGCATCCTGTTCACCGGGACGGCGACCGAGTACGCCCAGCTGCGCACCCTGCTGACCACCCTGGACGTTCCCGCGCCCCAGGTGGTGATCGAGGTGATGATCGCCGAGGTCACCCTGACGGACGCGACCAGCCTCGGCGTCAACCTGTTCGGCACGGACCAGCGCGGCGACGGTCTCGCCACCGGTTCGACGGAGGGCATCGAAATCGGCGGCGGCTCGTTCCGGTTCACTTTTGTGGGGCCGGATTATCGCGCCGCCCTTGTCGCCAATGCGTCCAACAACCGCGTCAATATCCTGCAACGTCCGCAATTGGTCGCTCGAAGCGGGGAGGCGGCGCGTTTCCAGGTCGGCACGGACGTGCCGATCATCACGTCCCAGGCGGCGTCGGACTCCCAGACCGGCGGCTCGACCGACATCCTGCAGAGCGTCCAATACCGCCAGACCGGCACGATTCTGGAGATCAAGCCTGTCGTCTACGGCGATCGGGTCGATCTGACGATCAGCCAGGAGCTCTCGTCGGCCGGCGACGCGCCGTCGGGCATCGCCAGTCCGACCATTCTGAACCGAAGCCTCAGCACGCGGATCGCCGTCCGTGATGGCTGGACCGGCGTCCTGGGAGGCCTGATCGGCAACAACTACACCAAGATTAACACAGGCGTGCCGTTCCTGAAGGACGTGCCTGTGGTGGGGTCGGCGTTCCAGAATAATCGCGTCACCGGCGAGCGGACCGAACTTCTGCTGCTGATCACCCCCTATATCGTGCGCGGTGACGAGGATATGGCGGACTTCGCCGAGCGGTATTCCGAAAGCATGGACGCCGCATTCCGCACCGGTCGGGGCTGGTCCTACACCCTGACGCCGTGGTCGGGCGGACGCAGGTTCCGGGGCATCGGCCTGGATCTGCCCAGCCCGGACGCCGCGGGCGACACGCCGTCACTGTTCCCGCGGCGCGGGCGTGAGGCGCCGCCGGCGGCGGCGGACGAAGCGGTCAATTGAATTCGGTTCGCCCCAAGCGGTTCGTCAGTATGAGAAGCGTCGTGTCCCCTAGCATTTTCCCTGTCATTCTTTCGTTCGTCGTCCTGTTGTCCGGCGCCGTCCAGGCGCAGGAGCCGGTCGCCGAGCCGCCGGCTGCAGCGTCCGCGCCGGTGAAGTCGGCGGAGGAGCTGGCCATCGAAGCCCAGGCCCGGGCCTTTTCCGCCAGCACCCAGACTATGCAGGACGAGATTGTCGCCGCCTGGCCTGACGGGGATTTCGAGGCGATCCTTCAGCCCCGTCGCGAAGAGGCGGGGGCCCTCGCCGACCGGATGGAGGCGTTTCTGCGCGCCTATGCGGCCACTCTGGACGGCGAGGCCCGTGCGGCGGAGGATGCGAGGACCACTCGCTCCATCGCGCACGTCAGGCAGTTGCCCGACCTCATCGGCCAGGTCGTGATGCGGGGGCTGAAGGCGCGTGACGAGGCCGCAGCGGCGCTTCCGGCGGACACCCCTGACGCCCCGCCTACAACGCCGGCGCAGACGGCCTCCGGCGATCCTGACGAAACCTGACGACGAGGGCTCTGGCCGTCGTGTGGCTCAGACCCTGGTGAAGCGGGCCATCTGCTGGTTTCGCGGGTGGCCCCAGTCGCCGATCCAGTCGAACCGCCAGCCGTCAGGCGCGGCGCCGGCCAGGGCGCCCTGGCTGAAATGGAACGGGTCGCGGTCCGGGTGGCTGACGATCCCGTGCGGATGCTCGAGCCGCGCCTGGCTCGCCTCGCCCTCGAACACCGAGAAATAGAAACGGCCGCCGGCGTCCATCTCGGAGCCGAGCCGGTCCAGGCATCGTGTCAGATAGTCAAGCGTCAGATGTGTGAACAGCGACACCGCCAGGGCGAAGTCGAACCGTCGCCCGAACGCCACGTCGAAGTCGTCTGTGACTCTCAGATGATGGCGCGGCAGCCGATCGGCCAGACCGGCGGGCGTGATCTCGTTGACGTATCCCGCCTCGATCAGGGCCGCGGAAATGTCGACCCCATAGTAGTTTCCGGGATCCAGATAGGCCGTCAGCGGCACGCCGCCCCTCAGGGCGCCGCACCCGATGTCGATCATGGCGTGATGCGGCGCCAGCCCCTGGGCGATCAGGAAATCGCGCTGCAACGGGCCGATCGCATCCCACATGCCGCCCACGACTCCGCGGTGGCCGCCTTCCTGGATGCGGGCGACATTCAGGGCTTCGTCGAAATAGCGATTGATGGACATGAAATCTCGTCGGCGGGAGGACTCGGCTTTTCCGACAGAAACGTCAGAAACGCCATAGGCGGGCGACTCGCCCTGCGAGCGCCGCATTTCACGCCCATTTCGCCTGTTCGGCGAACCGGGTCCGGCCCGTGCGGAATCGATCGTGCGTCGTTCATATGCACAAGTGTGTCGACCATCCGTGACGCGAAAGCCTCAGTTGGTCCGATTAATGAGCCAGATCACGGATTCGCCGAACGAATTGCCGGGTCCGCCTGGGGGGCTGAGACCGTCAATCGCCCTTGACGCCCCTGTTTTGCCTAGGATACAAACCCAACGCCGTGGGCGCAGCCATACCTCAATCGAGGTGGGAACTGTGGCCGGAAGGCGTTTAAAACTGGCTTCGTCCACACATTGCTTCTCTGAGGGGACCTAATCCTGATGACTAAGAAAATTCTCATGGCTGCGACGGCTGCGGCCGCCATGGCCTTCGCCGGTGCGGCTAGCGCTCACACGCTGGCGTACCGCACTGCCGCGACGACCAATATCAACGGCAGCCCCGTTGTTACGGGCTCGGCCACCAGCGGCACGGGCGGCGCCTTCACGGCCTACAAGCTGGCGAATGAGTCGACCCTGACCGCGCCGACCTTCGCCGTCTTCGAGCTGGTCGCTACCCTTTCGGGCGCTCCGGTCAGCACCTTTCCGTCGGGCAACAACTTCATCGACATCAACCTGACCGGTGGCACGTTCCAGAACGCTCTGCCGTCGTCGTCGGTCGTGGCTCCGGGCTGCACCGTGGTTCTGTCGTCGGGCGGCGGCGCGGGTCAGACTACCGCCAGCTTCCTGATCTCGTCGGCTGGTGGCGGTTGCTCCTTTGTCAACCTCGATCTGCCGATCGCTCCGAACCCCGGTTCGCCGGTCTCGGTCTCCACGACCCTGCGCACCGAGTTGAACAACCCGATCGACCCGGATTCGACGAACGCCACGGCTCCGATTCCCACGGCGCCGAACACTGAGATTCTGCAGGTTGTGTCGCGCGGCAGCGCCTTCAACTCCGTCGTAAACGGTCTCACCACGCGTGATACCGCTGGCGTGGCGGGCGCTCTGGACGACACCTTCGCCACCCTGACGGTGACCCCGGTCTACACGACCTTCAAGGTCGGCGCCCCGGGCCACACCGGACCGGAAACGGCTACTGTCGCTCAGCTGGGCACGGTCGAAGTTCTGGTCGATGAGACCTTCTACCGCGACCTGGCCAAGAACAATGTTCTGGCGGCTCACGTCACGGGTACCACCGTCGTGACCACCGGTTCGTTCTCGGCCTTCAACGGCGCGGGCGGTTCGGTCACCCTGGGCGGCCAGGCTGCTGTCATCAACGCCGCCGCCAGCACTGCGACCAACACCAACACCCCCGGTCTGGTGGCGGTCGGTGCGGCTGGCGCCGTGGTGTCGCCGGCGGCCTTCATCGTCGGCCGCGAAACGGCTCAGACGCCGATCCAGGACTCGACCTATGCCGTGACCGGCAGCTACACGCTGAACCCGGCGTTCTACATCGCCAGCGAAGCGATCTCGGGCAGCTTCGAGCGTATCGGTCGTGACGGCACCAACGTCGTCGTGCCGTGGCTGAACAGCTCGAACGTCGAAGGCGCTACCGGCACCACCAACATCATCCGTCTGGGTAACACCGGCACGGCGGGTACGGGTCCGGTCTACGTCACGGCTCTGAACTCGGTCTGTCCGGCTGGTTTGACCTGCGCCACGCCTCCGGTTGGCGCGGTTCAGATCTTCGACGGCATCCCGGCGGGTGGCGAGCGTGTCATCAGCACGGCGACCCTGTCGGCCGCCGGCGCCCTCGGCCAGTTCGGCCGCGGCGACGTCCTGGTCACGATCGAGGCTCCGGCCAACACGATCACGGCCCGTCGTTACGCCACCCTGCCGAACGGCAGCGTGACGGAAGTCGCCAACGGTACGGTCGCCAGCGACCAGACCGGCGACAGCATCAACAACGGCGGCGCTGACGTGCCGTAAGAAAATCCCCTCATCGGGATTTGGGAAGGGAGGGCTTCGGCCCTCCCTTTTTCTTTTGGGCTCAATCTCTTCGCGACGATGCGTGGCGACCGTGAGGTGCGTCGGCGTGCGAAATGCACTATGACGGGCCACGCTCAACCGGGGCCGCCCTTGTCCGATACCGCCTCCGAAACCCTCCTGCCCGCCTTCCCCGACGTGCCCAGAGCGCGTCTGCGCCTGGGCGAACTGCTCGTCGAGCGGGGCCTGGTCCGTCCGTCGGACGTCGAAAACGCCCTGACGCTTCAGGCCCAGAACGGCGGCCTGCTGGGCCTGAACCTCGTCCGCCTCGGCGCGATCTCCGAAGCCCAGCTGCTGGCCGTGGCCTCCGAGCAACTGGGCCTGCCGGTTCTGGCGGCCGAAGACGGCCCCCGGCCCGAACAGATTTCCGCGCTTCTGGAGGAACTGCGCGCCCCGCTGTCCTGGTGGGCCGACATCGGCGCCGTGGCCTGGCGCGCCGATGACGGCGGGGCCCTGAACTGCGCCGGCGTCCAGCCGTCCGACCCCCAGATCGCCGAACGCATCGCCCAGCATACGGACGAGCCGGTGACCTACTGGCTGGCGGGGCGCGGCCTCATCGAAGCCTTGACCCAGGACATCAGCGCCGCGCCGGCCGGACTGGGCGGCGACGCCCTTCTGGGCGCCGGGGCTGACGCCGCGCGCTTGCGCGAACTCGCCCAGGAAGCGCCGACCATTGACTTCGTGAACGGCGTCTTCGCCGAGGCCCTGAGCCGGGGCGCCTCGGACGTCCACGTCGAGCCCTATGAGGACCGCTTCCTGGTCCGCATGCGGGTCGACGGAGTCCTGACCACGGTCCGCGCCGCGCCGCGCGCCAACTTCGAGGCGGTCGCCTCCCGCATCAAATTGCTCAGTCACATGGACATCGGCGAGCGCCGATTGCCGCAGGACGGTCGCCAGTCCATCCGGGTGTCCGGGCAGGAAGTCGATCTGCGGGTCTCGACGCTGCCGTGTTCCTGGGGCGAATCGATCGTGCTGCGTCTGCTGGGCAAGACCAGCCGGCTGCCCGAACTTTCCGAACTGGGCGTCTCGCCGGACCAGGAAAAGAAGCTCCTGAACCTCGCGGCCCACCCCAACGGCGTCCTGCTCATCACCGGCCCGACCGGCTCGGGCAAGACGACGACCATCTATCGCCTGCTGACCCATCTGAACGACGGCGAACGCAAGATCATCACGGTGGAGGACCCGGTCGAACTGGACCTGCCGGGCGTGATCCAGGTGCGCGTCCGGTCCGAGATCGGCCTGACCTTCGCCGCTGGCCTGCGGTCGATCCTTCGCCAGGACCCCGACGTGATCATGGTCGGCGAAATTCGCGACCCCGAGACGGCGCGGATCGCCGTTCAGGCTGCCTTGACCGGCCACCTCGTGATCTCGACCGTCCACACCAACACGGCCTTGGCGGCAGTGCCGCGTCTTCTGGATCTGGGCGTCGAGGACTATCTGCTGACTGACGTGCTGCGCGGCGTCGTGGGTCAGAGGCTCGTGCGTCGGCTTTGCGACTGCGCCCGACCGTCCACGGCGGAAGAGGCGACGGCTCATGAAGCGGCGTTTCCGGCGCACCTGCGACGCTGGACCGAGGGCGAGCCGGCGAACTGGCGCGAGCCTGTCGGCTGTGCACGCTGCGGCCAGTCGGGTTTCTGCGGCCGGGTGGGGGTCTATGAGATCGCGCCCGTCAGCGAGCCGTTGGGGCGGGCGCTGCGCGAGGGCGCCGACGAGGCCAGGCTCACAGACCTGGCGCGAGAGGACGGCTTCATCAGCTTCGCCGAGGACGGAGCCCTGAAGGTGCGGCGCGGCCTGACCGCCTGGACCGAGGTTCACCGCATCGCCGGGGGCGGCGAGTGAGCCTCGCGCCTGTCGCCGTCATCGGCATGCACCGATCAGGGACCTCCTGTCTCGCCGGCTGTCTCGAGAACCTGGGCCTGACCCTTGGCGAGGTGATCACAGAGGCGCCGCATAATCGCCGGGGCAACCGGGAGAACCCGCGCCTCTGGCCGGTGCACGACGCTGTGCTCGCCCGCGTCGGCGCCAGCTGGGACCGTCCGCCGCTCGAACCGATCGCCTGGACCCGCGACGAGATCGCTGGCCTCCGGTCGGTCCTGGCCGACTACGAGGGTTTGCCCCGACCCTGGGGGTTCAAGGATCCGCGCGCCACGGTGCTGCTGGACGGCTGGTTCGAAGTGTTTCCCGACCTGCGGCTCGCCGCCTCGATCCGGCATCCCCTGGCGGTCGCAGGGTCGCTGAGGGCCCGCGACGGCTTCGACCCGGCGGCGGCCTTCGCCGCCTGGCGCGGTTACAATCTGGCCGTCCTGCGTTGGCGCGGAGCGATCGCCTTCCCGATCATCGACTATGACGCGCCCGACTATGAGGTCAGGGTCCGGCGCGCGGCGGCCGCACTCGGTCTCGACGCACAGGCGCCGATGCCGTTCCGATCCGACGAATTGAACCATCAGGGCGAACAGCCGGAGGCCCCGCAGGAGGTGCGGCCGATGTGGCGCGCCCTGCAGGCCCTGGCGGCATGACCGGGCCTCGTCTGTCGATCGTCGTCGTCGGCCACGACATGGCGCGTGAACTTCCGCGCACGGTCCGGTCCCTCCTGCCGCCCTATCAGCAGGGCGTGGCGCCCGGCGAGGTCGAGATCTTCGTCATGGACAGCAGGTCGACTCCCCCTGTCGATCCGGCCTGGTTCGCCGATCTGCCGGGGGTCCAGGTGCGGCGCGTCGACAGCGGCGGCCTGTCGCCCTGTCTGGCGGTGAATCTCGGCGTCGCCTGCAGTCGCGCACCTCTCGTCGCTGTGGCCATCGACGGCGCCCGAATGGCGTCGCCGGGCCTGGTGCGGGCGTCGCTGGAAGCCCTGGCTGTGGCGCCCGACGCCATCGTCGCCACCCTCGGCTTCCATCTCGGTCCCAAGGTTCAGCAGGTCTCGGTCACCGAGGGCTATGACCGCGACGAGGAGGACCGCCTGCTCGCGGGCATAAACTGGCCCTCGGACGGCTATCGGCTGTTCGAAATCTGCGCGCTGGGCGAAAGCTATGCCCAGGGTGCCTTCGAAGCGCCGCCCGAAACCACCTTCTTCGTCATGTCCCGCGCGAGATTCACGGCCCTGGGCGGCTTTGACGAAGGATTCCGCAGCCTCGGCGGCGGATTCGCCAACTACGACTTCTTCGACCGGGCGACGTCGGATCCGGACAAGCCTCTGGTCATGCTGGTGGGCGAGGGGACCTTTCATCAACTTCACTACGGCGCGACGACCCAGGCTGGCGGCGTCGCCCGCCAAGTCGGCGACGAGGGCGCCCTATGGGACCAGTACGCCAGCGAGTATGAACGACTGAGAGGGCGTCCCTATCGGCGGGCTCATCCGCCGGTGAGGCTGTATGGCGCCGTCACCCATCCCAAGGCGCGGGCCCTGTTCTTCCCGCCGGAGACCTCGGCGTGAGCGTGGACTTTCAATATGAGGCGGTCGGCCGGGACGGCCGCGTCGCTCGCGGGGTAGTCACCGCCGAGACGGAAGCGGCGGCGATCCGCCGGTTGACGGCGGACAGCCTGACTGTGCTGAAGATATCCCCGGCGGTGCGTGAACGCGCGGCGGTCCGAAATCGTGACCTGCGTCCGGCGGAGCGCGTGCTCGTGCTGCGTCAGCTCGGCCTGATGCTGGAGGCGGGCGTCTCCCTGCTCGAGGCGCTCGACACCGTGGCCCAGGGCATGCAGGCGGCCAAGGGGCGCGCCCAGTTCCAGGCGGCGATCGCCGCCCTGCGACGCGGGGATTCGCTTGGCCGCGCCCTGGAGGAGAACGTGCCGGGCTTTCCGGAATACCTCTACGCCATGGCCCGCGTGGGCGAGGCGTCCGGCCGGGTCGCCGAGGTCCTCAAACAGGCGGCCGAGCAGATGGCCTATGAGGATCGCCTGAGGAAGGAGTTCGGCAACGCCATGACCTATCCGGCCTTCCTGCTTTGCGCGGGCCTGGCGGCGGTGGCGTTCATCTTCACCCAGGTGGTGCCGCGGTTCGCCGATATGGTCGGCGAGGACCGCAGCAATGTTCCGGCGGTCTCTCGTTGGGTGCTTTCGGCCGGCGAGTTCGCCAACGCCCACATCGGTCTGGTGGGAATCGGTCTCGGCGTCCTGATCGCGGCGGGCGTGGCGGTGGCCGTGAATCCGGCGGTGCGCAGCCGGGCCTATCATCTGGCGCACCGCATGCCGGTCGTCGGCGGCGTGATTCGCGCGCGCGAGATTTCATCCTGGGCCCGCCTGACCGCCTTCGCCCTGAACAACGGGGTGCCGATCCTCCAGGCCGCCGCTCTGGCGCGGGCGGCGGTGCCGGACGGCCCCTTCCGCCATGGGCTGGATCAGCTTGAGACCGATCTGAAGTCGGGCCTGACCCTGGACGCCTCTTTGGCCACCCACACCCGGCTGGAGGCCATGGATCTCAGCCTGTTGCGGGCTGGCCAGCGCTCGGGCGCCGTCGGGGCGATGTTCGGCTTCATGGCCGACAACTACGAGAACCGCCTGCGCGACAGCATGAAGCGCCTGACCTCCCTGCTTGAGCCGGCGGCGATCGCCGCCATCTCCCTGATCGTGGGGTTCGTTGCCCTTTCGCTCGTACTCGCCCTGTCCAGCGTCTACGAGGGCGTGGTGTGATCCGGCGCGGCTCGGATTGCGCTCCAGAGCGGTCCAGCCGTTCGGGTTTCAGCCTGATCGAGGCACTGGTCGCCCTGACCATCGCCGCCCTCGTGCTGGGCGCCCTGTTCGAGCTTCAAATCCAGATGGTGCGCGGTCAGCAACGCGCCGCCGAGGCCATGGCGCAGGTTGCGGCCCAGGAAAACGCCCTGGCCCTGACCCGCGACCTGAATCCGCTTCAGCAGCCGGCCGGCGAAATCGTGCTGCCGGAGGGCGGCACGGTGCGCTGGACCAGTCGGGCAAAGACGCGCAGCGGGACCAACTCCGGGTTCCCAACCGGCCCCGGACAGTTCCAGGTCCAGTTGTTCACTGTGACCGTCGAAGTGGTGCGGGAGAACGGCAGGCCGACGCCGCCGTTGCAGTTCGATCGGCTGGGTTGGCGGCGTCAGTCGCCCGGGGGCGGCGGGGACGGGACCTGAGCGGTCATCCGTTTCGAATCAGCGCCCGGGTCGAACGACGCAGTCGCTCCTCGTAGATTCGCCGACGTTCCTCGGCCACGGCGACGGCCGAACCGGCGGCGTCGCGAGCGGCGTCGCGCTCGACCCGCATCGCCTCGGTCGTCTGGCGCTCCATGTCCAGCAGCGCCTTCAGCCCCTCCAGCGACCGGAGATAGTCCGCTCGTTCCGCCGTCGACGGGCCGACGCCTTCAGATTCCCGCGCCCGGCGCAGATCCGCCGCGACCGCACGGCCGAACAGATCGCTGGCCGTTTCAAAGCGGTCGCGGATGTGGTCGAGACGCGTCAGCGCGGCCTTTTCCCCGTCGCCCCGGGCCGCAGAGACGAGACAGGCATAGGCCTCGGTGGCCCAGGCGTGGTTTTCAGGCGCGGTCGCGAGCGTTTCGTCCGCAACGACCTGATTCCTCAACCCAAGGCTCAGATAGGATTCGATCTCGGGCGCGCGGGACAGGTCCAGCGGCTCGCCCGTCAACGCCGTCAGCGGCGCCAGGGCGCCGCGCCAGTCGCGCATGAAATCGTTCCAGGGCAAAAGCAGCCGGGCGCCGCCCCGCGTATCCCGTTCGGCGTCGAGCACGTGGCGTAGCCAGAGGGCCAGGCCCTGGGCCACATCCATGCCGTTGCGCGCCTGCAATGACCCCGCCACCTCCATGGGGGACCGCAGAGGCAACAGATCGATGCGGCGATAGCCGAGCGATTCCAGAACGCCGCTCCAGACCCCGCCGAGGCGACATAGCCGGGGGTCCTTCAGGACCAGGGTCGGAGCGCCGTCGAACTCCTGACGCAAGGTCTGGGCGATCTCCTCGCGGAAGTCCGCGAGCACTGAAGGCTCCAGCCCAGCGGGGTCGAATCGCCGCCAGTCCGACCACCATGAGCCGCCCGCCTCGAGGATTCGGTCGTTGAGCTCGCCGATCAGCCGGCTTTCGAAGAAGCCGCGGGGATTGTCGTCGGCGGCCTCCATCTCGTGACGCGGACGCGCGGCGCCGAGGCGCGCGAGCGTTCCGGCGACGGAAGAGGTGCCGCTGCGGTGCATCCCCAGGACGACGAAGGCGATCTTGGCCGACATGGGGCTCAGATAGCATGTTCCGCCGTCGGCAGAAGCGGTTCGTTCGGTCGAGCCGCTGGCGATCGGAATTCCACGGTCGCGCCGATCTCGCCCCCGGGGGTGTCTGGGCCGAATCGGAATCTGAGTTCGGATTGATTCAATCCGCGCCCAATTTGGTCTAGGCAGAGCCGGGAATTCTCGACGGACCTGCATGCCCACGCTCAGCCATCTCGATCGCCTTGAGGCCGAAAGCCTGCACATCCTGCGCGAGGCCGTGGCCGAGGCGGAGCGCCCGGTCATGCTCTATTCGGCGGGCAAGGACTCTTCGGTCCTGCTGCATCTGGCGGCCAAGGCCTTCTGGCCGTCACGCCCGCAGTTTCCGCTGCTGCATATCGACACGACCTGGAAGTTCCGGGCCATGTACGCGATGCGCAACCGGATGGCGGCCGAACTCGGCTTCGATCTGATCGTGCATCGGAACCCCGAAGCCCTCGCGGAGGGGATCAATCCCTTCGACCACGGGTCGGCCCGACACACCGATCTGTGGAAGACTGAAGGCCTGAAACAGGCGCTGGACGCAGGTGGTTATGATGTCGCCTTCGGCGGCGCCCGACGTGACGAGGAAAAGAGCCGCGCCAAGGAGCGGATCGTCTCGGTCCGTTCGCCCGGCCACCGCTGGGATCCTCGCGCCCAGAGGCCGGAGCTGTGGCGGCTCTACAATGTGCGGCGCGCCCAGGGCGAGACGCTGCGGGTCTTCCCCCTGTCCAACTGGACCGAGCTGGACATCTGGCTCTACATCCATCGTGAGAACATTCCGATCGCCGACCTCTATCTGGCGGCGGAGCGGCCGGTGGTGCGGCGCGGGTCCATGCTGATCATGGTCGATGACGACCGGATGCCGCTGGAGCCGGGCGAGGCGCCGCAAATGACCTCGGTCCGGTTCCGCACCCTGGGCTGCTATCCGCTGACGGGGGCGGTCGAGAGCACCGCCGCGACGGTCCCGGACCTGATCCGCGAAACCTTGTTGACCCCGACGTCTGAGCGCCAGGGCCGGGCCATCGACCACGACCAGTCCGCCTCCATGGAGAAGAAGAAGCAGGAGGGCTATTTCTGATGGTCGCTTCCGCAACCCAGTGGCGGCCGCAGGACGGGGTCGATGACGTCCAGGCCTGGATCGCCGACCAGACCTCGCGCGAGGTGCTGCGCTTCATCACCTGCGGCTCTGTCGACGACGGCAAGTCGACCCTGATCGGCCGGCTGCTTTACGATTCCCGCAGCGTTCTCGACGACCAGATGGCGACGCTGGAGGCGGATTCGAAACGCATCGGCACCCAGGGCGGGGCGCTGGACTTCGCCCTGCTGGTCGACGGCCTCGCGGCGGAGCGCGAGCAGGGCATCACCATCGATGTGGCCTATCGCTATTTCTTCACGGCCCACCGCGGCTTCATCGCCGCCGACACGCCGGGGCATGAGCAATACACCCGCAACATGGCCACCGGCGCCTCGACCGCCGACGCGGCCGTCATCCTGATCGACGCCCGCAAGGGGGTTTTGACCCAGACGCGGCGGCACAGTTTCATCGTCTCCCTGATGGGGGTGAAACGCGTTTTGCTGGCGGTCAACAAGATGGACCTGATCGGGTTCGACCGGGCGCGGTTCGAGGCCATCGTGGCCGACTATCGCGCCTTCGCCGAACGGATCGGCCTGGAGGTGACGGCGGTCCCGGTCTCGGGACTGAATGGAGACAATATCGCCGCGTCGAGCGCGAACACGCCCTGGTTCGACGGCCCCAGCCTGATCGGCTGGCTGGAGACCGTCCCGATCGATAGAGATGGCGCGTTGGATGGGCCCTTCCGCATGCCGGTGCAGTGGGTCAATCGTCCGAATGCGGATTTTCGGGGCTTCTCCGGATTGATCGTTTCGGGTGCGGTGCGGCCCGGCGACCGGGTGCGGATCGAGCCGTCGGGACGGACCACCACGGTGGCCCGCATCGTCACGCGCGACGGCGATCTGGATCAGGCCCGCGCCGACCAGTCCGTGACCCTGACCCTGTCGGACGAGACCGACTGTGCGCGGGGAGACGTCATCGTCACGGCCGATGACCCGCCCCAGGTCGCGGATCAGTTCGAATGCGACCTGGTCTGGATGGCGGAGGCGCCGCTCCTGCCCGGCCGCGCCTATGGGCTGAAAATCGGAACGCGGACCGTCCTGGCCCAGATCATGGACATCAAGCATCGCATCGACCCGGACACGCTGCAGCCCCTGGCGGCGCGCGAACTGGGGCTGAACGACATCGGTCGCTGCACCCTGTCGCTGGATCGCCCGATCCCGTTCGATCCCTATGAGGTCGCGCCGGACATGGGCGGCTTCATCCTGACGGATCGTCAGACCGCCGGCACCCTGGGCGCGGGGATGATCCGCTTCGCTCTGCGGCGATCACAGAATGTGCACTGGCAGGCGCTGGATGTGACGCCGGCGGCCCGCGCGCGCGCCCTGGGCCAGGCGCCCGGGGTCATCTGGCTGACCGGCCTGTCGGGCGCAGGCAAGTCGACGATCGCCAACCTGGTCGAGAAACGCCTGCACGCCGAAGGGCGCGCCACCTTCCTTCTGGACGGCGACAACCTGCGGCATGGCCTGAACCGCGACCTGGGCTTCTCCGAAGCCGACCGGGTGGAGAACATCCGGCGCGTGACCGAGGTCGCCCACCTGATGACCGAGGCGGGGCTGATCGTTCTGACCGCCTTCATATCTCCGTTCCGCGCCGAACGCCGCGCCGCGCGCGATCGGTTTGCGGAGGGCGCCTTCCTGGAGGTCTTCGTCGATGCGCCCCTGTCGGTGGTCGAGGCGCGCGATCCCAAGGGCCTCTACGCCAAGGCGCGGGCTGGACGCCTGGCCAACTTCACCGGCATCGACAGTCCCTATGAGCGTCCCGAGGCGGCTGATCTGGTCATCGACGCCGTCGCCACTTCGCCCGAGGCTGCGGCCGAGGCCATTGTGGCCGCGATCCGGGATCGGGGCTGGCTGGCGCCCCCGTCGCACGACTGATCTGTGGCCGACCTCTTCATTCGTCTCCAGCCGGGCGCCCGACACGACCGGGTCGACGGCTGGGCTCGCGATGCAGAGGGACGCGAAGTGCTTCAGATCCGACTGCGCGCCCGCCCCGTCGAGGGGGAGGCGAACGCCGCCCTCGTCCGCTTTCTGGCCGAGTCAGCCGGCCTCCCGAAATCGTCCGTGGCCCTGGCGCGCGGCGATCGCTCGCGGCTCAAGCGGCTGACGGTGCAAGGCGTGGATGACCTCGAGCTCCGGGCCCGGCTGAACGCCGTCATGGCCGAACGCTGAAACGCTTTGACGGGGCGGGGCATAGCCGGTTCTATGCCGTCCGTTAAGTGGGTCTGGGGCGGCTGCGGCGGCCCTCGGGGAATCGAGAGGGGTTAGAATGATCGACCGTCGACTGCGGGGCGTCAGCCTTGCGGCCATGGCCTGCGCCGTGATGGCGCTGGGGGCCTGCGCCACGACCGGGACCGGTAAACCGGCAGGGTCCGCCGCCGCCGAGACGACGCCCAAGCCGCGCGTTCTGGCCACAGGGCTGGACGCCTCGGCCAATCCCGATCCCTTCCCCTCGACCTATCGGCCCCTGCCGAGCCAGAACATGGCCATCGTCGGCGCCACCGTCTTCGACGGCGCGGGACGCAAGATCGAGAACGGCGTGGTCGTGGTGTCCGACGGAAAGGTCCAGGCCGTCGGCGGCGCCGACACCCCGGTGCCGGCCGGTTATCAGGTCGTCGATGCGCGCGGCCGCTACGTGACCCCGGGCGTCATCGACGTCCATTCCCACCTCGGCGTCTATCCGTCGCCAGGCGTGACGGGCATGAGCGACGGCAACGAGGCGACCAGCCCCAACACCGCCCAGGTCTGGGCCGAGCATTCGGTCTGGCCCCAGGACCCCGGCTTCAACACCGCGCGGGCCGGCGGGGTGACCACCCTGGGCATCCTGCCGGGTTCGGCCAATCTGTTCGGCGGACGCGGCGTGACCCTGCGCAACGTACCGGCGATCAGCGTCCAGCAGATGAAGTTCCCCGGCGCGCCCCACCTGCTCAAGATGGCCTGCGGCGAGAACCCCAGCCGGGTTTACGGCGGCCGCAACCAGAGCCCGGCCACCGGCATGGGCAATGTCGCCGGCTATCGCGCCGGATTCATCGCCGCGCGCGACTACAAGGCCAAGTGGGACAAGTGGCGCGACACCGGCAACGGCGAGCCCCCGACCCGCAACCTGCAGCTTGAGACCCTGGTCGGGGTTCTGGACGGCTCCATCCTGGTCCAGAACCACTGCTATCGCGCCGATGAAATGGCGCTGATGCTGGATGTGGCCAAGGAGTTCGATTTCCGCATCCGCACCTTCCATCACGCCATCGAGGCCTACAAATTGGCGCCGCGCCTGGCGCGCGAAGGCGTCTGCGCCGCCATGTGGTCGGGCTGGTGGGGCTTCAAGATGGAGGCCCTGGACGCCATCGAGGGAAACGCCGCCCTGGTGGATGCGCCGGAAGGCTCCTGCGCCGTGATCCATTCCGATGATCCCGAGCTGACCCAGCGCCTGAATCAGGAAGCCGCCGTCTCTCTGGCCGCCGGCCGCGAGGCGGGCCTGAACATCCCGGAGGAGCGGGCGATCGGCTGGTTCACCCTGAACGCCGCCCGCGCCATCGGCATCGACAGGGAGACGGGCTCGCTGGAAGCCGGAAAGCGCGCCGATGTCGTGATCTGGAGCGCCAATCCGCTGTCGGTCTACGCCCGCGCAGATCAGGTGTTCATCGACGGAGCCAAGGCCTTCGACCGGTTTGATCCCGCCTATCAACCGACGTCCGATTTCGAACTGGGCCAGCCGGGCTTCGGCCTGGCCGCTGCCGGCGTGAACGAGGGAGCCCGCTGATGTCGCGCAAAGTCCTTCTCGCGGCTGCGGCCGCCCTTTCCCTTTCCGCCTTTCCCGCCTTCGCGCAGGACGGCCTTCAAGCAGCGCGAAGCGCGGTAGGCCAGATCGACTTTGTGGCGATCACCGGCGGCAAGGTGCTGACCGGAACCTCCGTCATCGAGAACGGCACGGTGGTCATCCGCGACGGTCGTGTCGTCTCAGTCGGAACCGGCGCTGCGCCGGCGGGAGCCCGCGTCATCGATGCGCGCGGCAAGACGGTGTCTCCGGGCATCGTCGCGGTCGACGCCGGCCTGGGCGCCCAGGAAGTGTCCTCGGTCGGCGGCTCCAGCGACCTGGCCAACGGCTCCAACAGCATCGGCGCTTCGTTCGATGTCTCCTACGGTCTGGACCCCTGGTCCTTCACCCTGCCGGTGGCGCGTCTGGGCGGCATCACGCGCGCAGTCGTCGTGCCGGCTCATGCCGGCGGCGGCGGCGGCTTCTCCAGCCACCAGGACGATGGCGACCACGGCGCCCACGACTTCGCGGGCATCGGCGGCGGCGGCCTGCAGTCGCCGGGCCTGTTCGCCGGTCAGGCGGCCGTGGTCCATCTGGGTCAGGGAACCGACATCCTGGTCAAGCCGCGCGTGGCCATGGTCGCCCCCTTCGGCGAGGCCGGGGCGGGGATCGCCGGGGGCGCCCGGGGCGCCCAGTTCGTTCAGTTCAAGGAAACCCTGGCCGAGGTGCGTCTCTACGCTCGCAACAAGGCGGCCTATGACCGCGCGGCCCTGCGCGGTCTCAGCGTCTCGCGGGCGGATCTGGAAGCCCTGATCCCGGTGGTCGAGGGCCGCATGCCCCTCATCGTCACCGTGCACCGCGCGGCGGACATCCAGCAGGTGCTGCGCCTGGCCCGTGAGGAAGGCTTGAAGGTCATTCTGGACGGCGCCGAGGAAGGCTGGCTGGTCGCCGATCAGATCGCGGCCGCCCGGGTTCCGGTTCTGGTCAACGCCATCGCCAACCTGCCCGGCGACTTCCAGCGTCGCGCCGCCCGGATGGAGAACGCGGCCGCCCTCAACGCCGCCGGGGTGGTCATCGCCATCAAGGGCAATGAGGGTTCGGTCCACCGCGCCCGCGAGGCTCGCTACAACGCCGGCAACGCCGTGTCGCACGGCCTGCCCTATGAGGCGGCCATCGCGGCCCTGACCGTCAATCCGGCGCGGATCTTCGGCGCCGACGGTCAGTATGGACAGTTGGCGCCGGGCGCCGCCGCGGATGTCGTGGTCTGGACCGGCGATCCGCTGGAGCCGCTCAGCCGGCCGACCGCCATCTTCATCGACGGCAAGGAACAGCCCCTGACCAGCCGCCAGACCGAACTGCGCGACCGCTATCTGAGCGGGGGCGAGAGCGTGCGGCCCGTGGCCTATCCGCAGTAGGAATGTCCATCTCCCTCCCCCCAGCGGGGAGGGAGATGTATGAGGGCAGGATGACCGCGCCCCGCATCTTCATCGACGCCGACGCCTGTCCGGTGAAGGACGAGGTCTACCGTGTGGCCGAACGCTATGGGCTGAAGGTGTTCGTGGTCTCCAACGGCTGGATCAACACGCGCCGCGACGCCTTTATCGAGCAGGTGGTGGTCGACGCCGGACCGGATGTCGCTGACGACTGGATCGCCGAACGTGCGGGGAAGGGCGACGTGGTCATCACCTCCGACGTCCCACTGGCCGACCGCTGCCTGAAGTCGGGCGCCCAGGCGCTGAAGTCCAATGGACAGGCGTTCAGCCCGGACTCTATCGGCTCAGCCCTCGCCGGGCGGATGGTGGGGGAGCACCTGCGCTCCATGGGCCTTCAGACCTCCGGCCCACCCCCATTTTCCAACGCCGATCGATCCCGGTTCCTCCAGTCGCTGGACGCCGCCGTTGTGCGCGCCAGGAAGGCCTTGGCGGGATGACCGTCCGCGTCGAGACCCTGGAATCCGAACTGGAGTTCCGGTTCTACCGCGCGGGCGGACCCGGCGGGCAGAACGTCAACAAGGTCGCCACGGCGGTGCAGATGCGGTTCGATGTCCGCAACTCGCCGTCTCTGACCGAGCGCGTGCGCGAGCGTCTGATGAAACTGGCCGGGGCGCGCCTGACGCTGGACGGGGTCATCGTCATCACCGCCGTGCGGTTCCGCACCCAGGAGCGCAACCGCGCCGACGCCATGGCCCGGCTTCAGGAACTGATCGATCAGGCCTCGATGGTTCAGGCGCGTCGCATCGCGACAAAGCCCACGCGCGCCTCCAAGGAGCGGCGGTTGCAGGGCAAGTCGAAACGCGGCGATATCAAGAGCGGCCGGGGAAAGCCGTCCCTGGATTGAGGACGCATTGAATTGAGGGTCAGCGGTCCGGCTTGATCGACAGCTGGAAGGCCACGAGACCCTCGGACACGTCGCGATCGAACCCTTCGCCGCCCCGCAGGCCCTCGGCCTCGATTTCGCGATAGACCACGCCGAACGAGCCCTGCATGTCCCCCTTGCGATAGGCCACGCCGATCGAGGCGTCGCCGAGGAAGGATCCGGAATCGTGGCTCATGCCGGACCGGGCGTAGTCGCCGTCGCGGGTGCGGGCGAAGTTATAGCCGACCGCCCGGCCGGAGCCGGCGGCATAGACGTACCACCTGGCGCGATCGCCGAAACGCTCGGACCCCTTGGGCGCCACATTGTCCATGCCCGATCCGATCCGCAGAGTCGCCCCGGCCTCGGCCGTGCCGCCGCTGTCGCCGACCCCGACCCCGGCGTGGGGCGTCAGGGTGACCTCAAGGCCGGAGGCGGTATAGCCGCGCGCGGCCTCCCAGCCCCGGGTGTAGCTGACGTCATAGCTGTCGACCTCGAACGCCGCGGAATCGAGGGCCGTGGGGAGGACAGGCGCGCCGTCGGCGCGGCGCAGGCCGCCACGGGTCGTGAGGCGCAGCCGATCACTGTGGCCGTCGCCTTCGCGCCAGATGTCGCGCCGCTCGATCGCCGCGATCTCGCCGAGGCGTCGGCCCTCGAAACGCTCCGCCGGTCGGGCGTCGTCGAGAAAGTCCACGCGCGGTCCGAACGCCGCCCGGGGTTCTTCGGCGACCGCATAGGTCGTGGCCGTTGGACGGGCGTCATAGAGGGCGGGCCCGGCCGCCAGCGGCGCTGGAGCCGGCGCGGCGCCGTTCAGGCGTGAGGTGGCGTTGCGGGCGCCGGCCGTCTGTCGGGCCGGCGCGGCGGCTTGCGGTCGCGGCGTCTCGGGCGCCGGGGACGCCCGACGGGCGGCTATGGCGGATAGCTCCTGGGCGCGGGCCCATTCCGGCGTGAAGGGGGCGGGAGAGGTCGTATCCCGCGACTGGGCGGACGCGGCGCCGGCCGCCGATCCGGCGGCGGCGCAAAGGATCAGCATCGCCAGAAGGCGCCGTCCGTCCCGCACATGTCCGTCCCTTTGCTTCAACGGTCCCTTCCCAGTCCGTTTCAGTCCCTGCCACCGTGACTCGGAACGGCCTCGAACGCCAAGGACAATTTCTGGTCGCATTTCGAATGCGTGGAGACCCTGTGGGTTCCGGATAACGAAAACGGCCCGGACGCGAACGTCCGGGCCGCAATTTCTCCTGACGAGGGTCGCCGCCTCACTGGCAGGCCAGGCACTCGTCGTAGTCGGTGCGGGCGATGGAGAAGAGGTCGGGCTGGTTCGGGTCCTTCTCCTCGTCCGCAGCCTTGCCCTCGGCGCCGGCGAAAGCGGCGCGCTGCACCGACTTGGAGCGCAGATAGTAGAGGGACTTCACGCCCCGCTCCCAGGCCGACCAGTGCAGCATGTGCAGGTCCCACTTGTTGACGTCGCCGGGGATGAAGAGATTGACCGACTGGGCCTGGCAGATTTCCGGCGAGCGGTCGGCGGCCAGTTCGATCACCCAGCGTTGATCCAGCTCGAAGGCGGTCTTGAAGATCGACTTCTCGTCGTCGTTCAGGCCCTCGAGGTGCTGGACCGATCCTTCGTGCTCGAGGATGGAGTTCCAGGTCTCATCGGTGTTCATGCCCTTGAGCTGGAGCAGTTCCTCCAGGAAGGGGTTCTTGACGGCGAAGGAGCCCGACAGGGTCTTGTGGGTGTAGATGTTGGCCGGGATCGGCTCGATGCCCGCGCTGGTCCCGCCGCAGATGATCGAGATCGAGGCGGTCGGGGCGATGGCCAGCTTGTGGCTGAACCGCTCCATCACGCCGCGCTCGGCCGCGTCCTCGCAGGGGCCCTTCTCCTCGGCCAGCAGGCGGCTGGCCTTGTCGGCCTCGCGGCGCAGGTGCTTGAACAGACGCATGTTCCAGCTCTTGGCCATGGCGGACTCAAAGGCCACGCCCTGCATCTGCAGGAAGGAGTGGAAGCCCATCAGGCCCAGGCCCACCGAACGTTCGCGCTTCGCCGAATAGACGGCCGCCTTCATCGCCGGCGGGGCGCGGGTGATGAAATCCTCCAGCACATTGTCCAGGAACCGCATCAGGTCCTCGATGAAGCGCGGGTCCTCGCGCCATTCCAGGAACTTCTCGGCGTTGACCGACGACAGGCAGCAGACCGCCGTGCGGTCGATGCCCAGGTGGTCCCGGCCCGTGTGCAGCATGATCTCCGAGCACAGGTTCGACTGTTTGACCGACAGACCCAGGTCGCGCTGATGCTGCGGCATCTGCCGGTTCACCGTGTCGGAGAAGATCAGATAGGGCTCGCCCGTCTGCATGCGGATTTCGAGAATCTTGGTCCACAGGTCGCGAGCCGCGACGGTCTTCCTGACTTCGCCGGTCTTGGGGGACTTCAGCTGGAAGGTCGCGCCGGCCTTCACCGCCTCCATGAACTCGTCGGTGATGTTGATGCCGTGGTGCAGGTTCAGGGACTTGCGGTTGAAGTCGCCCGAGGTCTTGCGGATCTCGAGGAACTCCTCGATCTCGGGGTGATAGACGTCCAGATAGACGGCCGCCGAGCCGCGACGCAGCGACCCTTGCGAAATCGCCAGGGTCAGGCTGTCCATCACGCGGATGAAGGGGATGATGCCCGAGGTCTGGCCCGCGCCCTTGACCTTCTCGCCGATCGAACGGACGCCGCCCCAGTAGGTGCCGATGCCGCCGCCGTTGGAGGCCAGGGCGACGTTCTCGTTCCAGACGTTCTGGATGCCGTCCAGCGAATCACCCACCGCGTTCAGGAAGCAGGAGATCGGCAGGCCCCGGTCCGCGCCGCCGTTCGACAGCACCGGCGTCGAAGGCATGAACCACAGTTTCGACATATAGTCATAAACGCGCTGCGCATGGTCGTGGTCGTCGGCGAAGGCCGTGGCGACGCGCGCGAACATGTCCTGATACGACTCGCCGGGCAGCAGATAGCGATCCTCCAGCGTCTTCTTGCCGAAGTCGGTCAGCAGGTCGTCGCGGCTGCGATCCAGCTCCAGGGACCGCACCACGGACAGTTGCGGGCGGGCATGGGCCTCCTCCCGCGCGTCGCCGGAAAGCGAAGCGAAATCCGTGGTTTTGAGCGCCTCTAGACCGGCCATGTCGTCTTCGTCCTGAACAAAAAAGTCTGAATGCGCCGTGTGAGGGCGACCACATCATCTTGTGGCCGAACCGCCCCCTCGGTCCAGATATAGGGCGCAGATGGTTGATGAGAGGTCAACGGACTTGACGATCACAATGTGGCCGAATCACTTCCGGAACCGGGGACAGGCCTGTGGGTGAATCCCGTAACGACGCCATGTCAGGGGTGTGACGGCGCCGCTGGGACTCGCCTGGCGGGCGATCACGATGGCGTGAATCGTCGCAGGCGGGAACGCGGCCGCCAGCTTGGCCGTTGGCCGCCCATGAACGAAACTATCCAGAATCCCAAGCCTACACTGGCCGCTCGGGTCTTCAGGGCCGCGCGCGGCGAGATCGCCGCCCTGGCCGCCCTGATGATCGTGGCTCTGGGCGTCCTGAGTTTCATCGAACTGGCCGACGACATGACCGAGGCCGACGGCCAGGTGTTCGACGGCGCGGTGCTGATGGCGCTGCGCCCGTTCGTCGACGATCCGGGGCGGCCCTGGGGGCCATGGTGGCTTCATGAGGCGGCGGCTGACCTCACCGCCCTGGGCGGGGTGGCGGTGCTGGGCCTGTTCGCCCTGGTGGCGGTGATCTTCCTGATCCTGCAACGCAAGCGGTTGTCGGCCCTGCTACTGGTTGTGGGACTGGCGGGCGGCGTCATGCTCAGCGAAGGCCTGAAGGCGACGTTCGAACGCGAGCGCCCGCCCGCTGTCTATCAGGCGGTGGAGACGATCAACGCCAGCTTCCCCTCCGGCCACGCCCTGCTGTCGGCCGTCTTCTATCTGACGCTGGGGGTGATGCTGACGCGGGCCTTCTCGCAGCGGCGGCTGAAGGCCTATGCGCTCGGCGTCGGAGTGCTCCTGACCATGATCGTCGGCCTGACCCGTATCTATCTGGGCGCCCATTGGGCGTCGGACGTCTTCGCCGGCTGGAGCGTCGGCGCCGCCTGGGCCATGACGCTCTGGCTGGTCTCCTGGGCCGTGGCGCGCCGCCAGCGCCGCGCCCATGCGGCCCTTCAGGACGAGGCGGACGCCGATGCGCCGGAAGTTTCCGCCAGTGTGTCGAAATGATGTGTTCGGACGGCCTTTCAGCCTCGGCTGAACCCTGACCATGTTGGGAATCGTTCGCACTTGCCGTCATGTTGCGGCGCCGCGTAAGGCCTCGTTCGTCATCGGGGAGTAGCCGCTCGCAGCGTTCAGCGAGACCCGCGTCAACAGACTTCCTCTCCCGGAGAGGATGGCGCGGGACGGTTCTGTCTTCAGGATCTCGGCAAGACCGCTGACGTTCGCAGGGACCTTGCGCGGGGCCCGGCTGCGAACGTCTCTGGTCTGTCCGCCGAGGCCCCCGCGAGTTGAATGTCTGGTGGAAGCTTTCCTCGTCTCGACCGGTCTCGTCGCCATCGCGGAGATCGGCGACAAGACCATGCTGCTGGCCATCGCCCTGGCGGCGGCCTGGCGAAGGCCCATGCCGATCATCCTCGGCATCCTTGTCGCGACCCTGGCCAATCACGCCTTCGCCGCCCTGGCGGGCACCCTGGCGGCCCAGTATCTGGGCGGCCCGTGGATGAAGTGGGTGGTCGGCCTGGCCTTCCTCGGGTTTGCGCTCTGGGCCCTGATTCCCGACACGCTCGATGACGACGCGCCCCAGACCACCATCAAGACGGCCTGGGGGGTGTTCTGGACGACGACCGCCGCCTTCTTTCTGGTCGAGATGGGCGACAAGACCCAGATCGCGACGGCGGGCCTGGCCGTGCGGTTCGAGAACTTGCTCCTGGTCGTCGCAGGGTCCACGCTGGGCATGATGCTGGTCAACGGCCCGGCCGTGTTGCTCGGCGAGACGGCGGCCGGGAAGTTTCCGCTCAAATATATCCGCTGGGCGGCGGCGGCGGCTTTTGCGGCGACCGGCGTCTGGGTGCTGCTGGCGGGTTAGACCTCGAACACCCGGTAAGGCGTGTCGCCCAGCGTTTTCAGCACGGGCAGGGCCACATTATAGACCGGCGTGCCCCGATTGGTTCGCCCTTCCGGCGCGCCGCGATGGGCGTGACCGTGCACCACCAGACTGACGTTGTCATAGCGGTCTATGGTCTCCGCCAGCCGGGATGAGCCGAGGAAGGCGTGGATCTCCGGCGGCTCGCCGACCACCGTATCGACCACCGGCGAATAGTGCAGCAGCACCACCGACCGCTCTGTCCGCAACATGCGGATCGAGTTCTCGATCAGGTTGGCGTCCTCGACCGCCGCCTGGACGAAGGTCTTGATCGGGCCCTCGCCGAAGGACGAGAGCATGTACCGACCGAACCCCCCGACGAAGCCTTTGCCGCCGGCGAAGCCGACGCCGTCGATCTCATGCGCGCGGCCGTCCAGCATCTTCACGCCCGCGTCGGTCAGCATCCGGCTGACCTCGTCCGGTTGCCCGCACTCGTGCTCGTGATTGCCCAGCACCCCGACCATCGGGATACGACAGGCCTTCAAATCCGAAAGCAGGTTCTCCACCTCCGGCGTCTTGCCGTAGTTGGTCAGGTCACCGCACAGGCACAGGACATCGGCGTCGTCGCCCACGCGCTCGAACAGGTCACGAAACGCGCCGCGCGTGGTCTCGCCGACATGCAGGTCGCCCACAGCGGCGACGCGCATGGCCTTCCGGGGGCCGGCCTCCATCCCCGGCTGCGGGGTCTGGCCGTCTTCTCCGCGAGGCGAGGCGGACATTCAAATGTCTCCCAGGCGAGCGTGGGGGGGCTGCTGCGGCATGGCCGGTGGCGGACGTCGCGGCCCCCACGACTCAGGTTCGCGCCGCGCCTCCCTCCACCAGGCCGGCGGATCGCTCCGGCGGCGTCCGCCGGGAACACCCGCCGGGCGCGGTTCGTCAGTGGACGGGGTCATGGCGTTCCTCCAGCCCCTTGCCCACCACATCGCCGAAGCCCCATTCAGCGACGTCGCAGACATAGTCGCGCGCGCTGAACAACCGCCCGCGACACACCTTCACCCGCGGCGCCGGCAGGTCGACCTGGGCCCGCAGCCGTTCCGAAAGCTCATGCATCAGCCAAGCCGGAACCCGGCCCCGCTCCGTCGGATAGGCGAAGCGGAAATTGACCAGATGCGCCAGGAGCACCTCCCAGTAGAGGTCCATCTGATCAAGCAAGCTCTTCCAGTCGATGGCGTCCGACTGCTTCAGGATGATGTGGTTCACATCGGCGCCGTCATAGCGATAGCGGTCCTGAATGAAGACCTTGGACAGGATCAGGGCGGTCGGCGGGGTGATGCCGACCTCGTGGCCATACACTTCGATGACGTCGCCGCCGAACCAGCTGTCGTTGACGGCGATGACGCCGTTGGACATGGCGAAGATCACATCGAAGAAATGGCGCTCGTCCTTCCAGACCTTGGCGATCCAGCGTTCATCCTCGACGTCCGTGCGATAGCCGTGGGCCTGGAAGAAGGCGAGGATGCGCGGGTAGTCGCCGGGTTTGCAGAAGACATCCAGATCCTTGGTCGGTCGGCGGATGCCCGTATAGGCCGTCACCGCGTATGTGCCCGACAGCAGGAAGGGGACGCCGCTTTCCTTCAGAAGCCTGAGGCTTTCCTCATAGAAGGACACCGCCTCTTCCGGCGGATGGAAGCAGGGGTCGGCGACGACGTCTGACATTGAACCTCGCAGTGCAGCCCGTACGGAACGGGCCGGTCGGGCCGCCGGTTCCGTGCGGCGGATCGTCTGACGTCGTCGGAAATTCCCTATCGGGAGGGCACCGGTTTCTTAACGGTATGACGGTTAAGCCCGACCTGTTGTGGGACGGTCGTGGGGGACCGAATGCACGGTCGCTGGCGACTGTTCAGACATGAGGCTGCGCGAAGGTCGGGACCCGGTCCCCTGACCTTCCTGATCCTCTATGCCGCCGCCCTGGCGGTCGGGACCCTGTCGACGCTGGCGTTCGGCGCGGTGGTGTTCTGGCCGGCCAATGCGGTGATGATCGCCGCCCTGCTGATGCTGCCGCGACGTTCGGCGGCGCTGGTTCTGGTCGCCGGGGTCGCGTTGAACCTGCTGAACAATCTGGTCCGCGGCGACCCGATGCCCTTCTACTTCATCAATGTGGCGATGAACGCCGTCGAGGCTGTGCTGGCCGCCGTCGTGGCGCGTCGGGTCAGCGGTGCGGCGCTGGACCTGAGCCGTCCGGGACGCCTGGCCCGTTTCGGCCTGCTGGCGGTCGCCCCGTCGGTGGCGGCGGTCACAGCGATCTCCGTCGGGATCGCCGTTGTGTTGAGGGATTATGGTCGCGACGAAGCCCTGTTCGTGACGCAGCGGTATTTCATGGTCGAGGCGCTGGGGGCGATGATCGTCACCCCGGCCCTGGTGATCCTGGGGCGAGGGGGACTGCGCCTGGCGGACGAAGACCGTCGCCGGTTCGAGGCGCCTCTCCTGATGACCCTGCTGTTCGCCGTGACGACGGCGGTGTTCAGCCAGACCGCGGCTCCGTCCGGCTTTCTTGTGCTGCCCTTTTTGCTGTTGGTCGCCTTCCGTCTGACGCCGTCGTGGGTCGCCGTCGCGGTGATCGGCGTGGCCCTGATCGCCGGGGCGGCCACCGCCCTGGGCGCCGGGCCCCTCGCTCTGGCCCGTCTGCCCGATATTCCGGCCCTGTTCGGGCCGGGCGGGACGGTCGCCCATCTGGCCGTCTATTACCTGTTCATGCTGGTCGTGGTGGTCACCGCCCTGCCGATCAGCACCTTCACGACCCAGCGTCGCCGCCTGATGGCCCGACTGCGCACCCGCACCGCCGCCGCCCATGCCGCGCGCCGTCAGGCGGAGCGGTCCGAGGCCGCCAAGTCCCGCTTCCTGGCCCTGATGAGCCATGAGATGCGTACGCCGCTGAACTGTGTGATGGGCTATGCCGAGGTGACGGCGGCCGACCCGATCCTGCCGATGATGGTGCGCGATCGTGCGACCCGCATCGGCGAGGCCGGCGAACGCCTGATGGCGATGATCGACGACGTGCTGGAGGCCTCCAGCGAGGACGACACCGTCGTGGTCGCGCCGCTCGACCTCGCCGGTGTCATCGAGGCGGCGCTCCAGCCTCGTCGCGCCGTGGCCGAGGCCAAGGGCCTGGTCATCGTCGTGGACATCCGGCCTGACGCGCAGACGCCCCTGATCGGCGACCGGCGGCGGCTGGTCCTGGCCCTGGGGCGGCTGGTCGACAATGCGGTGAAGTTCACCGCGCGGGGCGAGATCGTGGTGCGCGCCGATCGCCTGGACGGGCGCACGCTGATCGCCGTCAATGACACCGGTTGCGGCCTGGATCTCGAAGAGATCGACCGCCTGTTCGAGCCTTTCGAACAGGGCGACGCCTCGATCACCCGTCGCCACGGCGGCGCCGGGATCGGCCTGGCCGTCGCCCGTCGCCAGGCGCGGTTGATGGGCGGCGACATTCATGTTTCCGGCAGGCCGGGCGAGGGCGCGACCTTCACCCTGGATCTTCCGCTCGAGGACGCGCAGGGCGTGACCACGACCGCCGAGGCGGCGCCTCAGACGCTGCGGGTGCTGGTGGTCGACGATCACGCCGCCAATCGCGAAGTCGCCCGGCTGATGCTGACGGCCATGGGCTGCGAGATCGATCAGGCGGAAGATGGAGACGAAGCCATCAGCCTGGCCCGGACCGGCGGCTATGACCTGATCCTGATGGACGTCCGCATGCCGCGCGTGGATGGGCTGTCGGCGACGCGGTCGATCCGCGCGCTGGAGGGCGCCGCCGGCCGCACTCCCATTCTCGCGGTCACCGCCGATGCCATGCCTGAAGACGCTGTGCGGTGTCTGGCGGCGGGGATGGACGGCCACCTGGCCAAGCCCATCTCCTTCCACGGCCTGGCTCAGGCGATGAACCAGGCCTTGACCCGTGCCGAAGCTGACGGGGCAGGCAACGACTATTGGGCGGCGGACAGCCGCCGGGCCTCGGCCTGATCGGCGTTGGCCTGGGCCGTGTTGCCCATGCGACGGTGAACGATCCCCCGATTGTTCCAGGCGTGGTGGATGCTCGGATTCAGACGGATGGCCTCGTTGTAGTCGGCGATCGCCTCGGCGTGTCGGCCGGAGAAGGCATGGGCGTTGCCACGATTAACATAGGCGTTCGCATACCCCGATCGCTGGGCGATGGCCTGGGTGAAGTCGCGCACGGCGTCGTCATACCGTTGCAGGTGGTTGTAGGCGGTTCCCCGATTGTAGAAGGCGATCGGATAGACCGGTCGCAGGGTGATGGCCTGGGTATAGTCCGTCACCGCCCTTGCGTTGTCCCCGGCGTCCACCCAGGCCCGGCCGCGGTTGTAATAGGCCATGGCCATGTCGTTCTGACCCATCCGGCCGCTCTGGATCAGGCGGGTGCAGGCGTCGACCTGTTGCTGGGGCGTGTAGCCGGAGCCGGTCACGGCCGAGCAGGTGGTCTGGTCCTGGACCAGCGACGGCTGGGCGGTCGCCACGGATGCGAGGCCGATGACGGCCAGGGCGGCGAGGGCGGTCGGCAGGGATTTGGCGGTCCGGAACATCAGGTCTCTCCATGTCAGACGCCTCAGGGTGAGGGGTCTGGTCCGGCGGGACCACTGACCGAATCCGACGACGGGATCAGGCGGGGTCGGCGTAGACGCCCCGGAACGGGAATCGCCGCGCCCAGAAATCCTGGAGTTGGGGCAGGGCGTCTACGCGCCGCACGACCTCGCCCATGCGCGGCGCGACGGCGTGGAAACGGGGTCTGAGGGGACGCCAGCGGCTGACGACGGCGACATAGAGGTCCAGCACCGTCAGGTCGTCGCCCAGCAGGAACCGGCCGGGCGTCAGCTGTGACTCCATAACCGACCAGCAGTGGGAAATCCGGTCGGCTGTGCGCGCCGTGATCTGCGCCTGCGCCTCGGCGTCGTCCCCCACCAGCCGGCCGGGTTCGTCACGGATCCAGTACATCGAATAGATCGAGGCCGGGATGAAGCTCATCCAGCGCAGGAACTGGCCCCGGCGAGGGTCGCCCGGCGCCGGCGCCAGGCGGGCGTCGGGGAACCGCTCGGTCAGCCAGATCAGGATGGCGGCGCTTTCGGTGATTGTCTCGCCCTCGGGCGTGACCAAGGCCGGGATCTGGCGCATGGGGTTGGCGCCGGCGACCTTGTCGCGCTGGGCCTCGCCCTCCCAGGTCGGGGCCTCGATGACGCGGTACGGTCGGCCCATCAAGGTCAGGGCGGCCTCGATCGGAACCGAGCCCGAACCGGCGGCGCCGTAGACGGTGAAGCTCATCGTCGCATCCTCCGGCTTTTCCGAGCACCTTCGGAAGGCTATGCGAACGAGCGAGTGCAGGGGAGGTTCAAAATGCGCCGGATCGCCGTCATCACCCTTCTGGCGGGATTGCTCGCAAGCGCCGCCCCGGCCGTCGCCCAATCTACCGCCCCCGCTACCGCCCCTGCCGCGCAGAGCGCCGATCCGGGCGTGCTGTTCTGGACGCCGCAGCGGCGCGAGGCCGATTTCCGGCGCATGGCGGAGATCGTGCCGCATGCGGTGGTGAAGGCGTCGGAGACGCCGCGGGCCCTGGTCGCGGGCGCGCCGCTGGACCTCGACGTCGACGCCTTCATCGCGGCCGAACGGGTCGCGGGCCTGATGGTCATCCAGGACGGCAAGGTGAGGCTGGAGCGTTACGGCCTGGGCATGACGGCCGACGATCCCTGGGTGTCGTTCTCCATGACCAAGTCCCTGACCTCGACGCTCGTGGGCGCCGCGATCCGCGACGGCCATATCGGCGGGCTGGACGATCAGGTGGTCGCCCATCTGCCGGAGATGAAGGGCAGCGCCTATGACGGGGTCACCCTGCGCCAGCTGCTGACCATGACCTCGGGCGTGGCCTGGAACGAGGACTATACCGACCCGAACGCCGACGTGGCGCGCATGCTGGTCGTGGCGCCCGATCCGGGCGTGGACGCGACGATCAGCTATATGCGGCGCCTGCCGCGCGCGGCGACGCCGGGAACCCGCTGGCACTACAACACGGGCGAGACCAATCTGGTGGGGGTGCTGCTGGCCCGCGCGGTCGGCAAGCCCCTGTCGCAATATCTGTCGGAGACGATCTGGCGGCCGGCAGGCATGGCGCGGGACGGCCAGTGGCTGCTGGATGCGGGGGGCAAGGAGGTCGGCGGCTGCTGCGTCTCCGCCACGTTGCAGGACTGGGGCCGGGTCGGGATGCTGCTGCTCGATCAGGGCCGCATCGACGGCCGCGCCGTCACGCCCGACGACTGGTTCGGAATGGCGACGCGCAAACAGGCGGACATCGGCCTGCCGGGGCGGGGCTATGGCTTCCAGTGGTGGACGACCGACGCCGGAACCTTCGACGCGCGCGGCATCTTCGGCCAGATGATCCACGTCGATCCGGAGCGGCGGCTGGCGGTGGTCATCCTGTCCGCCTGGCCCGTGGCCACGGGCCGCGAACGGTCGGCGGCGCGCGATGCGTTTCTGGAGCGGGTGCGGCAGGCGGTGGACGCGGGGGGATAATCAGCAGGCGGTGCTTTCCCGCGAATGACTTTCCCTCTCCCTGTTGGGAGAGGGATTGAGCGCACGGCGGCGCAGCCGTCGTCCTGGCGCTCAAGGGTGAGGGGACGGACGGTGGAGTCGGCGTGAGCCGTCGCAGGGGCCGTGAGACGGCTTCGCGACTTCTGTACCGTCCCCTCATCCGCCCCTTCGGGGCACCTTCTCCCAACCGGGAGAAGGGAGAACGAACGCGCGCGAACTTTTGCTTTCCTCACTCTTCGAAACCATCCCCCGATCTGTCCCCATCTGCGGGGCATGAAAACACCACATATAGCGGTCTCGGAAAATGTGATCGCTAAATAGCCGCATTTCGGCTTGGCGCCGGGGGCGTCCGGACGCATGGTGAACGCCTCGATTCCGTCTCCCCGTTTCGCATCAGAGCGCCCCGATGAACGCACACGCCATCATCAAGCCCGGAACCGCCGGCCTGCTGACGCCCTCGGCCGCCTACAAGCCGTTCCGCTATCCGTGGGCGTTCGACATGTGGAAGAAGCAGCAGCAGGTCCACTGGATGCCCGAGGAGGTGCCGCTGGGCGAGGACTGCAAGGATTGGGCGGCCAATCTGAACGACGGCGAGCGCAATCTGCTGACCCAGATCTTCCGCTTCTTCACCCAGGCGGACATCGAGGTGCAGGACAACTACATGGAGCGGTACGGCCGCGTCTTCAAACCCACCGAGGTGAAGATGATGCTGGCGGCGTTCGGCAATATGGAGACCATCCATATCGCCGCCTACGCCCTGCTGCTGGAAACCATCGGCATGCCCGAGGCCGAGTTCGGCGCCTTCATGGAATACGAGGCCATGAAGGACAAGCACGACTACATGGGCCAGTTCGGGGTCGATACGGACGCCGACATCTGTCGCACCCTGGCCATGTTCGGCGGCTTCTCCGAGGGGCTGCAGCTGTTCGCCTCGTTCGCGATGCTGATGAACTTCCCGCGCCAGAACAAGATGAAGGGCATGGGCCAGATCGTCAGCTGGTCGGTGCGCGACGAGAGCCTGCACTGCGAGGGCATCATCAAACTGTACCACGCCTTCAACAAGGAGACGGGGGCGGTGACCAAGTCGGTGGCCAGCGACATCGTCGAATGCTGCCGCACGGTGGTGGACATGGAGGACAAGTTCATCGACCTGGCCTTCGAAATGGGCTCGGTCGACGGCATGACCCCCGAGGACATCAAGAAATACATCCGCTTCATCGCCGACTGGCGCCTGCGTCAGCTGGACCTGCCGGAACTGTACGGCGGCTCGCGCGAGAACCCGCTTCCGTGGCTGCAGGCCCTGCTGTCGGGCGTCGAACACGCCAACTTCTTCGAGGCGCGCGCCACCGAATACTCCAAGGCGGCGACGCAGGGGTCGTGGCACGGCGCCGACGGCGTCTGGACCGAGTTCGACAAGATGCTGGCCCGCCGCGACATGAGCATGGTCGCGGGCTGAGAGGGGCCCGGCGGTGACGGATGACCTGTTCTCGTCCGTCACGCCGACCGCGGCCCCGCAGCGGACCGATCCTCGCCGCACCGGGCCGGTCCGGGTCGCCCTGATCGGTTATGGTTTCGCCGGCAAGACCTTCCATGCGCCCCTGATCCGCGCCGCGCCGGGGATGGAGCTGGCCCTGGTGGCGACCAGCCAGCCGCAGGTGGTGGGCGCCGATCTGCCGGGCGTTCGCACCGCCGCCAGCCTGACCGAGGTTCTGGCCGATCCCGGGATCGAACTGGTCGTCATCGCCACGCCCGACGCCGTCCACGCCGAACAGGCGACGGCCGCCCTGAACGCCGGCAAGGCGGTGGTGGTCGACAAGCCCTTCGCGCTGGAGCTGGCCGACGCCCGCGCCATGGTCGATCTGGCCGCTGCGCGCGGCCTGTTCCTGTCTGTGTTTCAGAACCGCCGCTGGGACGCCGACTTCCTGGCCCTGAGGCGCGAGATCGAGCGCGACCGTCTGGGCCGGATCGTCCTGGTCGAAAGCCGGTTCGATCGTCACCGCCCGGTGGTGCGCGATCGCTGGCGCGAGGCGCCCGGCGGGGGCGTGTGGATGGACCTGGGGCCGCATCTGGTCGATCAGATGGTGGTGCTGTTCGGCCGTCCGACCTCGATCACCTGTCGGCTGGCGACCCAGAGGGACGGGGGAAAGAGCCCGGACTGGGCCCATGCGGTGCTGGACTATGGGCCGCTCCAGGTCGTGCTCAACGCCGCCATGGTCATCGCCGCGCCCGAGGTCCGTTTCGCCGCCCACGGGACCTCGGCCAGCTGGCTGAAGGCCGGGCTGGACGTGCAGGAGGACCAGCTGAAGTCCGGCATGACGCCCGGCGCGCCCGGTTGGGGCGTTGATCCCCGGCCCGCGACCTGGGTGGACGGCGACACCGGCGCCCGGTCAGCCGCGCCGGGACCCGCCGGCGACTATCCGGCCTATTACGCCGCCGTGGCGCGGGCCCTGAAAGGGCAGGGGGACAACCCCGTGCCGCCGGATCAGGCCCTGACGGTGATGGAGATTCTGGACGCGGGCCGCGAGAGCGCGCGAACGGGGCGGACGATCAGCCTGTAACTATTTGGCCGGCCGCGACATGGTCGTCAGCTGGGTCGCCACGGCGCGCTGTTCGGCCAGTTCCGGCGCGGGCAGGGGCACCAGGCCGCGGTCCTGCAGATAGCCGCCGCGTCCGGCCGAGGCGTCGGACATGAACTCCTGCAGATACTCGCGCAGGCCCGGAATGACGCCGACATGCGCCTTCTTCACATAGATGTAGAGGCTGCGGGCCAGGGGGTAGGAGCCGTCGGCGATGGTCTCGGCCGAGGGCGCGATCCCGTCGATGGTCTCGGCCTTCACCGTGTCGAGATTCTGTTCGAGGAAGGAAAAGCCGAACACGCCCAGCGATCCCGGCGTGCGGGTCAGGGTCTGGAGGATGGCGTTGTCGTTCTCGCCGGAGTCGATCCAGGCGTTGTCCTCGCGGATGGTGTGGGCGACGGCCTCGAACCGGTCCGCGTCGCTTTCGGCCAGGGCGGCCCCGGCCGGAACCAGCTTGGCCCCCGGCGTCATGCCCAGCTCCAGGAAGGCGTCGCGCGTGCCCGAGGTCGGGGGCGGGCCGTAGACCTGGATGCGCTGTTCCGGCAGGCCCGGATTGACGTCGCGCCAGGTCCGCTTGGGATTGATGACGAAGCGGCCGGTCGCGTCGGGGACCTCGCGCGCCAGGCCTTCATAGAGGTCGTTCAGTTCGAAGTTGAAGCTGTTGCCCGTGCGCGCCGTGGCCACGACGATGCCGTCATAACCGATCTTCAGCTCGATGACGTCGGTGACGCCGTTCTTGACGCATTCGTCGAACTCGGACGCCTTCATGGGGCGCGAGGCGTTGGCGATGTCGGGGGTGGTGGGGCCGACGCCCTGACAGAAGGCCTTGATGCCGCCGCCGGTGCCGAGAGACTCGACGCGCGGCGCCGACATGCCCGGATTGCTGCGTCCGAAGTTCTCGGCCACCCGGGTGGCGAACGGAAACACGGTCGAGGATCCCGCCGACCAGATGCCGGTGCGACGCCCGCCGCCCTCGCCGCTGCACGCGCCCAGGACCAGGGCCAGGGCGGCCGCGCCGAGAGCGGCGACGGAGACGGTGCGGGCACGGATCATCGCGGGCGGTCCTGATGTCGAGGGATCACGCCGCTCTAGACCAGAGATTTGTGACGCTTTTCCCGTGGCGCGCCCGCGACCGATCAGAGCAGCCGCTTGCGCATCGCCTGGCTGAGCATGTCGATCAGGGTCACGGCGACCACGATGATGATGGCGATCATGGAGACGGTGCGATACTCGAACGCCTGCAGGCTTTCGAACAGCACCTGGCCGATGCCGCCCGCGCCGATCAGGCCGAGGATGGTGGCGGCGCGGCTGTTGGACTCGAAACGGTAGAGGGCGAACGAGGTCCACAGGGGGGCAACCTGGGGTATGACGCCCCAGGCGATCTCGTGCAGGCGACCGGCGCCGGTCGCCTTGACCCCTTCGATGGGCCCCTTGTCGATCGACTCGACCGCCTCGGAGAACAGCTTGGCCAGAACGCCGGCCGTGTTCAGGCCGATGGCCAGAACCCCGGCCAGAGGCCCCAGGCCGACGGCGACGATGAACAGGGTGCCGATGACCAGGTCGGGGATCGAGCGCAGCAGATCCATAAAGCGTCGTACAGGCCAGACCAGCCATGACGGCGAGAGGTTGCGCGACGCCATCAGGCTGAGCGGGACGGCCAGGAAGACGGCCAGGAAGGTGCCCCACAGGGCGATCTGGACCGTCAGCCACATCTGACCGACGAGCGGCTTCCAGTTGGTGAAGTCGGGGTTCAGGAAGTCGCGGCCGTAGTTCCGCATGTTCTCCGAGTTGGAGAAGATGTTGACGATGTTCGGCAGGTCCACCTTGTTGAAGGCAGCCAGAAGGATGATGGCGAAACCGCCCCACAGCAGGGCGTCCAGCGACCAGGCGGCCATGGACTTTTTCGGCGCCGCCGGAATCTGATCCGGAGCCAGGGTCGGGGCCGCGCGGCGCGGCAGGGTGTTCAGGGCGATGGCCGCGATCGCCAGCAGACCGATCAGGGCGAAGGGCAGGATCTGACCCGTGCGATCGGCCGCGCTGGTCGGCGGGGCGACTTCGCTGGGACGACCCTCGCGTCGGGCCTGGTCGGCCTTCATCTCGCGGATGGGATCGAGATAGGAGTTATCGGCGGCGCGGAACTGGGAATAGTTCAACCCCTCCATCACCTGGCGCTGGCGCTCGGCGTCCGGGCCGAAGCCCTGGCCGTAGGTGGTGAAGAACTGTTTGATCCGCGCCTTCAGCGCCGGCGGCAGGTCGGACCGCAGGACGATGCCCGATTCCGGGATCGGCGGCGAATCCCAGATGACCTCGATCTGATCGGCGATCTGGGGGTTCTGGCGGCGCAGGAAGATGGTGTTGACCGAGTTGGAGGTCGCGACGTCGACCTGGCCGTTGGCGACGGCGAAGGAGTTGGCCTGGTGGTTGGCCGACCGCACGGTGGCGAAACAGGTGCGCGGGTCGATGTTCCGGGGCCCGAAGAAATAGGTCAGGGGCGCCAGGGTGCCCGAGGTCGACTGGGCGTCGCCGAGGCCGAAGTCATACTGTTTGCCGCACTTCACGACATCGTCGACCGTGATGCCCGAGCCCTTCTTCACGATCAGGGAGGAGGTGTAGGAATCCTTTCCCTCGCTGTCGACGGTGCGGGCGATGACTTCGCCGCTGGACCGGTCGATGGCCTGGACGGCGGGCAGGGCGGAGAACCAGCCGATCTGGGCCTGGTTGGCGCGCATGGCCTCGACCAGGACCGAATAGTTGGAGCCGAAGATGGGCTCGACCGGAATGCCGATGTCGCGTTCCAGGTCGTCCAGCAGGGGCTGCCACAGGGGGCCGGATGAAGCCTGGCCCTCGGCCGACAGGATGGTGAAGACGATCTTCTCCGGCGCCTTGGTCTGGGCCTGGGCGGGCGCGGCGACGAGGCCCCCGGTCAGGACGGCGACGACGGCCGTGAGAGCGGCGAGACAGGAACGAAGGCGGATCATGCCCGGACTTTCCGATGCGCGGTCCCGCGAGGGGAGCCGACGTTGGCGTTCATGGTTTGAAAGGTCACGGCTGGACCTCGCGTTTGGCGCGCAGGGTCCGCAGCTCGCGTTCGGCCTGGGCCGCAGTCGCCCGGTCGCCCGAGGCGCGGGCGGCGGAGAGGGCCTCGTCGGCGGCGATCTCGCGCACAGGGTCCAGATAGTCGCCGTCGGCGGCGACGAAGCGGGAATAGCCCAGGCCGGAGAGGACGCGACGCTGGCGCTCCGCCTCGACGTCGTCGCCGCGCCCGTAGGTCAGGAAGAAGCCGCGAATCTTTTCCTTCACGACCGGGTCCAGATCGCCGCGCACCACGATCCCGCCCTCGGGCAGGGGCGGGGAGCGCCAGATCTCCTCGATCTCGCCGGCGATGGTCGGGTTCTGCTGCGCCAGGGCGTTCAGGGTCACGGTGTTGGTCGCGGCCACATCGAGAATGCCGGAGGCCACCTCGCGCGCATGGCGCTCGTGGTTGTCCGGGCGCACCGAGAGGAAGCAGGTTTCGGGACGGACGCCGCGTGGATTGAACAGGAAGACCTGGGGAGCCAGGGTCGCCGAGGTCGACTGGGCGTCGCCGACGCCGTAGTCCAGCCGCCTGCCGCAGGCCATCACGTCCTCGAGCGTCACGCCCGAGCCGCGCTTGACGATCAGCACGGAGTTGTAGCTGTCCTGGCCGCTGCGGTTGACGGTGCGGGCGATCACCTCGGCGTCGGCGCGGTCGATGGCGTCGATGGCCGGGCGGGCGGACAGCCAGGCCGCCTGGACCTCGCCCCGCTCCATCCCGTCGATCAGGGCGGCGTAGTCGGCGGCGAAATGGGCGTCCACGCGGGCGCCGATGGCTTTCGCCATGTCGTCCAGCAGGGGCCGCCACAGGGGCTCGGCCGAGGCCTGGCCCTGGGCCGACAGGATGGAGAAGACGACGGTCTGGCGCTCGGCCGGAGCTTCGCGGCGGCCGCACGACGACAGCCCCAGACCGGCAAGGCCGAGGGCGGCGACGGCGAGAACGCCGGCGCCGAAACGCCGCGCCGCGCCGGCTGTCCTCATGCCTGGGTTTCCCAGAAGGCGTCCTGGTATTCCGGACCGTAGATGTCGATCAGGGTCGGGGTGTCCAGGCCGGACGACGGGCCGTCATAGACCACCTTGCCGGACTTCAAAGCCACGACCCGCTTGCAGTAGCGGATGGCGTAATCGACCTGGTGCAGGGTGACGATGACGCCCAGGCCGTCGCGTTCGTTCAGCTCGACCAGAAGCTCCATCACCTTGCGCGCCGAGACGGGATCGAGCGAGGCGACGGGTTCGTCCGCCAGGATGGCGCTGGCGCCCTGGACGATGGCGCGGGCGATGGCGCCGCGCTGCTGCTGGCCGCCCGACAGGGTGTTGGCTCGCTGGGCGGCGTAGTCGGAGACGCCCACGCGATGCAGGGCGGCCATGGCCTTGTCCTTGTCGGCCTGGGGCCAGGCGCCCAACAGGCCGCGCCAGCCGGGCAGGCGGCCGAGGGCGCCCAGCATGACGTTGGAGAACAGGCTTAGGCGGCCGACGAGGTTGAACTGCTGGAAGATCATGCCCAGCTTGCCGCGCGCGCCACGCACGTCGCCGGTCAGGCGGCCGTTCTTCTGGACGGTCTGGCCGAACACCTCGATCACGCCCTGGCCGCCGTCGATTGACTGCAGACCGGTGATCGACCGCAACAGGGTGGATTTGCCCGAGCCCGACGGACCGATCAGGGCGACCATCTCGCCGGCGCCGACCTCGACCGAAACCTGGTCCAAGGCCTTGCGGGCGCCGAAGGTCTTGGAAACCCCCTTCACCGAGGCGACGGGAGCGGTGGCGACGGCAGTGGTCATGAGGCGCGCGGGGGAGCTGTTACGGGACCGCCGCGAAACCCTGCTGGGACCCTCGAGGCAAGTCTTAATGGCACGGACGCCGCGCCGGCGTCCAGCGCGGCGTCCCGTCGCCGCCGGCTACGGGCCGGCTACGGGCCGGCTACTGGGCGACGCGCACCTCGATCGGCAGGCCCAGGCTCTCCAGCTGCGGGCGCACGACGGCGGCGTCGCCGACCACCACCCAGGTGAAGGCCGCCTGGCCCAGAAGCCGCCGCGCCTCGGCGTCCAGCTGGGCCGGCGACATCGCGGCGTAGCGCGGCGCCAGGGTCTCCCAATAGTCGTCGGGTCGTCCGAACAGGGCGTTGGACCGCAGGGCGTTCAGCACGGCCGACGATGTCTCGAACTGGCCCGGCAACTGGCGGATGTTGGCGTTGACGATCCGCTCGCGTTCGGCCGGGGTCACTCCGCGATCCGACAGGAAGCCGCGATACTGGTCGATCAGGACCTGGATCGATTCGCCGGTGCGGTTCGACTGGACGGGCGCCGAGATCAGATAGGGGACCTGCTGCTCCAGGTTCTGGGCCGATCCGCCCAGGCCGTAGGACCAGCCCCGCGTCTCGCGGATGTCCTGGTTGATGCGCGACAGGAAGCCCTGGCCGATCGCCTCATTGGCGGCGTTGAAGGCGACGCGGTCGTCCTTGCCGCTGACCGGCAGGACCAGGGCGCCGAGAATGATCGACTGGGGCGACTGAGGCCGGTCGATCAGGACGATGCGCGACTGGGCCGCGGCCGCCGGCGCCGTGAACGGCTTGGCCCCCTTGGGACGGGCGGGGGCGCGCCAGTCGCCGAGGCCCGCGTTCAGGGCCGCGACCACCTCGCCGAGGGGACGATCCGAGACCACGAAGATCTGAGCTGCGTCGGGCCGGATCCAGGTCTGGTGGAAGGCGGTAAGATCATCCCCGGTCAGCGCCTCGACCGCCGCCTTGTCGCCCTGTCCGGAGAAGGGCCGGCCATAGGGGTGGGCGGCGCCGTAGGCCAGGGCCGGCCAGGCGCGGGCGCCCATTCCGCCGGGCGAACTCATCTCCTGGGCGATGCTCGCCAGTTGCTGGGCGCGTCGGCGTTCGATGTCCGGCGCGGCGAACCCCGGATTGCGGATGACGTCGGCCGCCAGTTCGACGGCGGCGGTCAGGTTGGCGCTCGGCGTGGTGAGACTGATCAGGGTCCGGTCCATCGAGGCGCCGGTTCCGATCGAGGCGCCCAGACGTTCTTCCTGCTCGGCGATCTGGACGGCGGTGCGGCTCTTGGTGCCTTCCTTCAGCAGGCCCAGCATCAGGGTCTGGGTCCCCAGCCTGTCGGCCGGATCGGCGGCGACCCCGGCGTTGAACTCCACCGTCACGCGGGTGATCGGCACGGTCGTCGATCGGGCGTAGATCACCTCCATGCCGTTCGAAAGACGCGCGCGCTCCACCGTCGGGAAGTCCAGCGGCTTCATCTCGCCGATCCCCGGCATGGGCGCGCGAGGCGTGACGGGCAGGGGCTGGGCCGGCGCCGGGGGCGGGCGATTGTCGGCCGCCTCGGCATAGGCCTCGCGCTCGCCGGGATCGACGCGGATCGCCAGGGTCGGACGCGTCAGCCAGCGCCGCATCGCCGCCTGGACCGAGGCGGGCGTGGCCGCGCCATAGGCCGCCAGCTGCTTGCGGTAGAAGCCGGGATCGCCGGCGTACAGCTCGCCCTCGGCCAGGCTGACCGCCTTGCCGGAAAAGCCGCCGGTCGGCTCCAGCGACTGCAGGCCCTGCGACAGGGTCTGGGTCACGGCGCGCTGGACTTCGTCGGCGTTGGGCCCATCGGCGATGAACTGGGCCATCAGCTGATCGAGCCGTTCGGACACGACGGCCGCGTCCTGGCCGGGTTTGATGTCCACGCTGACGATGAACATGCCCAGCCGCTGGAACGGCATGTAGCTGGTCGAGACCGAGACCGCCGTCTGATCGCCGCGCACCAGGGCGTTGTCCAGTCGCGAACTGGCCAGGCCCCCGAACACCGAGGCGGCGACGTCCATGTCCGCCGATTCCGGCGCCAGAAGGCCGGGCACGGCCCAGGCCCGCATCAGCCGGGTGTTCGGCACCCGGTCATGCAGGGTCTTTTCCACGCGGGACGGCAGGGTCGGGATGTCGGCCTGGGCGGGCTCGTTCTGGGCGCCGCGCGGGATGTGGCCGAAATACTGCGCCACCTTCTCCCGCGCCGTGGCCAGGTCGATGTCGCCGGCCAGCACCAGGACCGCATTGTTCGGGCCGTAGTTGTCCCGGTGCCATTGGCGCAGGTCCTCCAGGCTGGCGGCGTCCAGATCGGCCATCGAGCCGATGGTCGAGTGGCGGTACGGATGGCCTTCGGGGAACAGGGTCTCCAGCACCGTGTAGAAGACCAGGCCGTAAGGCTGGTTGTCGCCCTGGCGCTTTTCGTTCTGGACGACGCCGCGCTGGTTATCGAGCCGTTCCTGGCTGAGCGCGCCCAGCAGGTGGCCCATCCGGTCGCTCTCCATATAGAGAGCCTGGTCGAGCGCCGAGGTCGGCACGGTCTGGAAGAAGTTGGTGCGGTCGAACCAGGTGGTGCCGTTCCAGTCGGTCGCCCCCATGGCGCGCAGCGGCTCCATCAGCCCGCCGGGCACGTTCTCGGTCGGGTTGAACAGGCCGATGTGCTCGAAGAGGTGGGCGAAGCCGGTCTGGCCCTTCGGCTCGTCCTTGGAGCCGACATTGTACCAGGCGTGGATCGCCACCACCGGCGCCTTGCGGTCGGTATGAACGACGACGCGCAGGCCGTTCGGCAGGGTGAATTCCTCGAAGGGGATGTCGACGCTGCGGGCGATCTCCGCAGGGGCCACCTGGGCGGCGGCGGGCGGGGCCAGAACCGGCGCGGCTCCGGCCGCGACAACAAGCGCGAGCGCGCAGGCGAAGGTGGTGCGACGCATGGTGTGATCCCTCCCGATCCGATCCCGCGGGACGGTATCAGCGAGCCCTGATCCGGCAAGTTACGGCTCTGTCATCCGGCGACGCTGTCCGGCGCCTCCTGGGTGCAGCCCCCGCCCCGAAAAAACCACTTTACATGACAGTCGGACGGCCCCATATCGCGCGCTCCGGCGGACCCCGTAGGTCTGTAGTTCTGCGCCGCTAACGCCGGTCTGGGTTAACAACTATCAGGGGGTTACGTGAATTGCGCACGTACCAGCTTCCCCTGGACCTGGTCCGTGAGCGGTCTCCAGAGCGTCCTGTCGCCCTCGTGCGGCCGCGCTCTGTTTCCGTAGCGGCGCGCTGGTTCCAGGATAATCTGAAGGCCGACGTCTTCTATGCGGTGAAGGCGAACCCCTCCGCCTGGGTCATCGAGACCCTGGTCGAGGCCGGCGTGAACGCCTTTGACGTGGCCTCGGTCGCCGAGATCGAGCTCGTTCGTTCGGTCGCGCCCGATGCGCGCCTGGCCTTCATGCACCCGGTCAAGAGCCGGTCGGCCATCACCCGCGCCTATTTCGACCATGGCGTCCGCACCTTCTCGCTCGACTGCGTGGAGGAACTGGACAAGATCCTCGACGCCACGGGCGGCGCGGCGGACCTGAACCTGATCGTGCGTATGGCCGTTTCGGCCGACGGCGCGGCCTATACCCTGTCGGGCAAGTTCGGCGTGTCGCCGGACCAGGCGCCGGCCCTGCTGCTGGCGGTTCGTCGGGCGGTCAAGGACGGTCTGATGGGCGTCAGCTTCCACGTCGGCTCCCAGTGCATGCGGCCCAGCGCCTATGAGGCGGCCATGGCCCAGGTCGGTCGGGCCATCTCGCGCGCCGGCGTCATCGTCGACGTCGTGGACGTGGGCGGCGGCTTCCCGTCGGTCTATCCGGGCATGGTGCCGCCGGACATGAGCGAATACGCCGACGCCATTCATCGTGGCTTCAACGAGATGCCGGTCACCCACACCACCGAGCTGTGGTGTGAGCCAGGTCGCGCCCTGGTCGCCGAGTCGTCGTCGGTCCTGTGCCGTGTTGACCTGCGCAAGGGCGACGCCCTCTATCTGAACGACGGGTCGTACGGCTCGCTGTTCGACGCGACCCATTCGCGCTGGCCCTTCCCGACCAAGCTGGTCCGGGACGGCGAAAGCTCGACTGAGTTGAAGGCGTTCCAGTTCTACGGCCCGACCTGCGACTCGATCGACCACATGCCCGGACCGTTCTGGCTGCCGGCCGACATCCGTGAAGGCGACTTCATCGAGATCGGCATGCTGGGCGCCTATGGGGTGGCCATGACCACGGGCTTCAACGGCTATGGCGAGCATGATCTCGCCGTGGTCGAAGACGCCCCGATGGCCTCGCTGTACGGCCTGGCCCCGCGCTCCATCCCGACCGTGCGCACCACGGCCGAGGAGACGGCGCGCAAGGTCGTGCGGCTGTCGCGTCCCAAGGGGAAGGCCGGCCAGCGCAAGAAGGCGCGTCGGTAATACGGCCCCGCTGACGCGAAAGCGTCGCGAAGGCGTTCAATAAAGCAGCGGCCCGTCGCTCCGTCCGGGCCGCTGCATTTCCATTCGACGGGCGCTCAAATCAAAGGGAAACCCTTGCAATGAACGCTCCCGTTCAGTCCAACACCAAGGCCGAACTGCTCCAGAACACCGTCGAGCACGTCGACATCACGTCCTACGACGCCCGTCCGATCATCGACAGCATGCGCAAGATGTCGTTCTCGTCGCGCGACACCGCCCGCGCCGCCGACATCTTCAACATGGCGCTGGAAGACAAGACCTGCTCGCCGTGGCTGATCCTGGCCGGATCGACCTCGGCCGGCGGCTGCATGCACGTGTACCGCGACATGGTGAAGTTCGGCATGGTCGACGCGATCGTCGCCACCGGCGCCTCGATCGTCGACATGGATTTCTTCGAGGCCCTGGGCTTCAAACACTATCAGGCGGCCGGGCCGGTGGACGACAACGTCCTGCGCGACAACTACATCGACCGGATCTACGACACCTATATCGACGAGGAAGAACTCCAGGCCTGCGACCACACGATCCTGGAGATCGCCAACCGGCTGGAGCCGCGCGGCTATTCCAGCCGTGAGTTCATCTGGGAGATGGGCAAATGGCTGTCGGAAGGCAACGCCAAGAAGCCCGGCAGCCTGATCCAGACCGCCTATGAGGAGGGCGTGCCGATCTTCTGCCCGGCCTTCGTCGACTCGTCGGCCGGCTTCGGCCTGGTCAAGCATCAGAAGGAGCGGGCCGCCGCCGGCCAGCCCTATATGATGCTGGACGCCATCGCTGACTTCCGCGAATTGACCGACATCAAGATCGCGGCGGGCACCACGGGCCTGTTCATGGTCGGCGGCGGCGTGCCGAAGAACTTCGCCCAGGACACCGTCGTCTGCGCCGAGATCCTCGGCGTCGAGGCCGACATGCACAAATATGCGGTCCAGATCACGGTCGCCGACGTGCGCGACGGCGCCTGCTCCTCCTCGACGCTCAAGGAAGCCGCCTCCTGGGGCAAGGTCTCGACCACCTATGAGCAGATGGTGTTCGCCGAGGCCACGACGGTCGTGCCGCTGATCGGGTCCGACGCCTACCACCGCGGCGCCTGGAAGAGCCGCACCAAGCCGCGCTGGGCCAAGCTGTTCGGGAAGTGAATTCCGCCTCGACCAATCCCGGGGGGCAGGCAAAAACAGAAGGGGTCGTGGGTGACCACGGCCCCTTTTCCATTCAGGTCGGGGTTCAGCCCTCGCTGATCTCCCGGACCGCCTTCATCAGGGCCTCGACCACCTTGGCGGTCTCCGGATCGGTCCAGCTGCCCGGCTTCATCACGACCGCCTGTTTCAGCGTCAGCATGGCCTCGCGTACGACGTCGGGCGTCTGTTCGCCCGACACCCGCCGCGCCACCAGGGCCATGCGCTGGCGCACGCCCTCGACCGCCGCCCGGTTCTCGTTCAGCCAGGTCTGACCGGCGGCGGTCAGGGAAAAGACCCGCTTGCCGCCCGCATCTTCCTCGCCGGCGATCAGGCCTTCGTCGGCCAGCATCGCCAGGGTTGGATAGACCACGCCGGGGGAAGGGGCGTAACCGCCGCCGAACAGGGCCTCGATCGCCTTGATCAGATCATAGCCGTGACGCGGCTGTTCCTCGATCAGCGACAGCAGGACCAGCCTCAGGTCGCCGGGCCCGAACATCCGGCGTCGGCCGCCCTGATGACCGCCTCTTTGGCCGTGGCCGGCGAAGCCTCTTCCATACCCGCGACCGCCCTCGCGGGGGCCGGCATGGCCGCCACCCCAGCCGCCGGAGCCCTGGTGCGGTTCGCGGCCGCGGCCGCGCATGATGTGGTGTCTGTGTGTTTTCTTCATTTTCATGTGACGGAAGATATATCTTTCGTGGCGTTACACAAGCTACAAAAGATATATCTTTGAAAATTGCGGAACCGCCGGCCTGTCCGTGCCTTCCTCATGGCGACACGCGACAGAAGAGGATGTTCGCCATGGCGGATCACGCCCGGACGAAAGACGCACTGACCGAAGACGCCCGTGAAGCCGAGGCCATGGGCGAAAAGCCCGACCTGGGCGTGAAGCGCGACGCGCTGATCGAGGCCCTCGAGGGCTCGAACCTCGGCTCGGACACGCGGGCCGGATCGTTGCGCGGCGGTTCGGTGTCCGGCTCCGATGATGACCCCGACCAGCGCAGGATCGACCAGGCGCTGGCGGACGTGGGGCGGACGACAGGCGAGGCTAGGACGCCCGGTTCGGTCGAGAGAGAGGACGTCAAGAACACCGGGGCTGGCCCCGGCGAGACGCCTGACGGGCGCAAGGGCGGCGCCTCGACCGGCTGACCCGCCTCTGATGCTGCGCCGCGCCGGTGGCGCGGTCCTGCCTTGTCCCCGCCGCAACAATGGGCCAACGTGGTTGACAGCGTTCGGGAGAAGGCCTTGAGCTTTCGACTGAAAATCATCATCCGGAACCCGATCCGCGCGCGTGGGCGCGACCGGCGGGGACCACAGTGGCGGAAACGGTGCGGCCCATGCGGTCAAGACTGGCGGTGATCGTCCTGATCGGGACGGCGGCGGGTCTGGTGTCTTGTAAGGGCGCGGAGTCCTCGGCCACGACGCCCCCCGGTGCGGCCGATGCGGTGGTCCAGGCCCCCGCACCGTCGCCTGCCGCACCGACAGCCGAGGCCCCTCGCGATGCCGACGCGCCTGTCCCCGCCGCCGAGAGCGGCGCCCCTGCGTTCGCCGTGGTCTATCCCGGCGGTCGGGTCGAAACGGCCACGGACGAGGCCGCGCCGACAAACGCCCTGGCGTTCACCACCGAGGCCACGCCCGAGGAAGTGGTGGAGTTCTACCGGCGGAAGGCGGTGACCGCCGGTCTGTTGCCGGTGATGTCGATGAACCAGGGCGATGTGCGGGGCTATGGCGCGTCGGACGCTGACGGCGGGACCCATCTTCGCGTCCTGGCCCACCCCGATGAAGCCGGGCGCACGGCGGTTCAACTGTCCTGGACGGACGGAGGCTGAGAGCGACATCATGGGGGTACGGGCGCGTTTCATCGGTCTTGCGGGTCTGACGGCCCTGCTCGGCGGTTGCGCCGGGACGTCGGGTCCGGCGGCGCTGCCCATGGCGGCTCCGGGCCCCGACAAGGGATATCTCCCCGAGGCGCGGCTGTTCCGATTGGCCGACGCCGTTCCACCTCCGCCGACGCCCGGTTCGGCCCTGGATCTCGACGACCGCGCCCGGTCAGACGCCTATCGTGTCCTGGCGGGCGGCGACCGCTGGCTGCTGGCGACGGCGCATGCCGAGGTGCGGCCGGAGCTGGCGCGTCAGCATTTCGACTGCGCCCTGGGGGTGCGCTTTCAGGGGCAGGTCACGCCACGCCTGTCCGCCCTGCTGGCCAAGGTCCTGCATGACGCCGATCATGCCGCGGAACGCATCAAGGCTCGCGCTCATCGACCCCGGCCCGTCGCCGATGATCCCGAGCGGGTTCCGTGTCAGCGCGTCACTCCGGCCGGGCGACAGACGGGGTCCTATCCCTCCGGCAGCGCCACGGTCGGCGCGGCCTACGGGGAGGTCATGGCCGCCGTCGATCCCGGCCATGCGGCTCAGGCGCGCGAGATCGGTCGCCAGATCGGCGTCAGCCGCGCCGTCTGCGGCATGCACTATGATACGGATGTCCGGGTCGGGATCGACCTGGGGCGCGCGGTCGGCGCCGCCATCGTCGCCAGCCCTGCGTTCCGCGACGATCTGAGGGCGGCCCAGGCGGAACTGGCCGCCGTGCGGGCCACCGGTCTGACCAACCCCGGCTGTATCGCCGAGGCCGCGACCCTGGCCCTGCCCCTGCCGGCGCCGACCCCGCCAGCGGGCGCATGATCGCCCTTCTGCTGTCGGTCCTTTCGCTGGACAGCCAGCCGGCCGGCGCACGCGCCTGTGCGGCGAGCGAATTGCGCGAACTGACGGCGGACAGCGCTGTGCCGTATTCGCTCGCCTGCCGGGCGTCATTGAACGGAGGGCGGGTCGTCCGGCCGGTCCTGATCCAGGGGGGCGAGGCGTCCGGGACCGGGATTGATTGCGGCGGCGGCTCGATCGGCCAACCCGGCGCCCAGGTCACGACGCGCCAGCCGACCGTGGCCGTCTGGTCGCGAGCCGAAGGCGGCGGCTTCTCGCGCCCGCATGACGTCTTCCTGAGAAATTGCACGATCCACGGCGCGGTGCGTGTCTGGGGCATGGGGGCGGGCGGCTCGATGTCCGACCTGCGCGACAGCTCCCGCACGGCCAGCCATACGGCGGCGGCCCAGGCGGCGGCGCCTTCCGGCGTCGTGCTGGAGCGGATACGCTTCCTGGGGACCGGCTCCATCCCGCTTTATGTCGGGCCGGGGGTGACCGGGCTGACGGTGCGGAATTCCAGTTTCGCGGGTCGGTCGGTGTCAGTGGCTGTCTATCTGGACGCCGAGAGCGCCGGGAACGTCATCGCTGACAACGACTTCAACATCACCACGGCGCGCGAGCAGCTTGCGGTCGACGGATCGGCGCGCAACCGCATCGTCGGCAATCGATTCGCCCTGGGTCGCCGCGGCGGGATATTCCTCTACCGCAACTGCGGCGAGGACGGCGTCATCCGGCATCAGACGCCGTCGGACAACATCATCACCGACAACAGCTTTTCCGGCGTCAACTGGATCCGGCCGCAGACGGTGGTGGTCGGCGCCCGTGAGGGAAACCGCCGCTACTGCGCCGACGATCGCGGCTGGCCATTCGGCTCCAGCGTCGACGACGGCGACAAGGCGACGGGCAATGTCGTCGCGCGCAACCGGATCGTGCGGTAGCAGAATGGTGAGTCGTGAATAGTGAAGAGTGAGTGAGGCTTGGTCAGGGGAGCCCCTCGAGTCCGGCCCATCCCTCACCATTCACGACTCACTTTTCACTCAGCTCGCCGGGCGACCAGACGCGAGGGCCCCGTAAAGGTCCGTTCGCCGGTCGCGGAAGAAGCCCCAGGCGGCGCGGTGTCGGTCCAGGAAGTCCAGGTCGAAGGTGTGCACGATCACACCCTCTTCCCGATTCAGGCTCTGGACCAGATCACCGCGATGGTCGGCGATGAAGGAATGGCCATAGAAGGTCTGGCCCGCGTCGGTCACCTGTTCGTGGCCGATGCGGTTGGCGCCCACCACGGGCACGACATTGGACACCGCGTGGCCCTGCATGGCCCGCCGCCAGGGCGCGGCGGTGTCCAGGGTGTCGTCATGCGGTTCGGTGCCGATGGCGGTCGGATACATCAGGATCTCGGCCCCCTGCAGCGTCATGGCCCGTGCGGTCTCGGGGTACCACTGGTCCCAGCAGATGCCGACGCCGATCCGGCCGAAGCGGGTGTTCCAGACCTTGAAGCCCGTGTCGCCGGGCCGGAAATAGTATTTCTCCTGATAGCCGGGACCGTCGGGGATGTGGCTCTTGCGATAGACGCCCATCAGCGACCCGTCGGCGTCGATCATGACTAGCGAGTTGAAATAGTGGGGCCCCTCGCGCTCGAAGATCGAGACGGGGATGACGACGCCCAGTTCCTTCGCCAACGGCTGAAGCTGGACCACGGCCGGATGCTCGCGCCACGTATGGGCCGTGCCGAACCATTTCTCCTCCTGCGAAACGCAGAAGTAGGGTCCCTGGAACAGTTCCGACGGCAGGATCACCTGCGCGCCCCTTTCGGCGGCCTCGCGGATCAGGGCGACGGTCTTGTCGATGTTGGCCTGGATATCCTCGGACGCATACGAGGTCTGGATGGCGGCGACGGTGACGGTGCGGGTCATTGGGCGGCCCTCGGGTGAAGAGTGCTAGTGAGCGAGAAGTGAGCGATCATCGACGTTCCTCAAGTGATCGAAGGAGGCCCGTCGTCATCCTGCCGAGTTCGAGCAAATCGTTGAGGATGGCGCGATAAGTCGGTTCATCTAGGTAGTCGAGCCGACGGGCCACAATCAGCAGGGTTTCAAGCTCCGCTAGAGAACCTCGGGCGATTCCAACGAAGTGTGCGAACTCGCCCGGCGTGCGCCTGCCCGCACCTTCCGCGACATTCGCTGGGACAGACACGGCTGCGCGGCGAACCTGACTGATCAGTCCGTATTGCTCATGTTTCGGCCAGCCAGCCGTCACCCGATAGAGAGTTTCCGTCACGTCTAGCGAGATCTGCCAGAGCTTCAGGTCTCTATGGCTTCGAGGAAGTTCGTTGCTCACTTCCTGCTCACTAGCACTTTTCACCAAGTCTCACGCAGGCTGCTGCTGAGAAATGCAGTGAAACGAACCACCTCCGCTCAGGATGGCGATCGAAGGCAAGGGGATGATCTCGCGGTCCGGGAAGACGGTCGCCAGGCCCTCGCACGCCAGGCGCGCCGCCGTTTCGTTGCCGTAGGTCGGTACGATCACCGCGCCGTTGGCGATGAGGAAGTTCATATGGCTGGCGGGGACCGGTCGCTCGTCCTCGTCCAGCACCAGGCCGGGGGAGGGGAGGCGCAAGGGCGTCAGGCCCGCGGCGGCGATCGCGGCGGCGGCGGCGTCAAAGGCGTCGGCGTTGGGATCCTTGGGTCCAAAGGCGATCGGGACGGCAACCACGCCCGGCGCCACGAACCGCGCCAGATTGTCGACGTGGCCGTCGGTGTGGTCGTTCAGCAGGCCGTCGCCCAGCCAGACGACACGCTCGGCGCCCAGCGACGCCTTCAGGGCCTCTTCGGCGACGGTTTCGGTCCAGCCGGCGTTGCGGTTGCGGTTCAGGACACACTGGCGCGTGGTCAGGATCGTACCCGCGCCGTCGTGATCGACGGCGCCGCCTTCCAGAATGAAGTCGTTCCGGGTCAACGGCACGCCGGCATGTTCGCCGATCTGGTCCGCGACGGTGTCGTCGAACTCCAGCTCATACTTGCCGCCCCAGCCGTTGAAGCGGAAGGCGGAGGCGGTCGCTGAACCGGCGCCGAAGATCGGTCCGGTGTCCCTCAGCCAGATGTCGCCGAAGCGACCAGCGACCACCTCGACGCCGGCCGCATCGGCGAACCGCGCCCGGGCGTCCGCCAGAGCTTCGTCGTTGCCGACCAGAAGTCTGACCTGTTCCCGGCCGGGCCCGGCCAGGGCGCGGACCAGGGCCTCGACCTCGGCCTGGGCGGGCGCCAGATTGTTTTCCCACAGGTCCGCATGGCTGGGCCAGCCGACCCACATCGCCCGGTGCGGCGCCCATTCGGCAGGGATGAAGGCAGTCATGGCGGCGCGGTCCTCAGGGTGCGCCGAGAAAGGCGCGAAAGCCGGTCCAGATAGACATCGGGGGGCCTACCTTCAACCACAGGCGCATGACGCCGCCGGAAACGAAAAGAGGCGGCCCCTTTCGGGACCGCCTCCAGTTCGTTTGACTGAGCCGTAGCTTAGAAGCTGTAGCGCAGGCTCGCCATGATCGTGCGCGGAGCGCCGACGCCGGCGAACGGGCGGCTGTAGCCCAGCTGGCCCGGGGTCGCCGAGGCGCGGGTGCCGAGGTTCGAGTAGTACTTCTCGTCGAACAGGTTGGTGACGTTCACCTGCAGATAGGTGCCGTCCAGACCGAAGGTCGAGAAGTCGAAGCGGGCGTCCGCATCCACCACGGTGTAGGCGTCGGTCTTCAGGTCGTTGACGTCGGTGACCCAGCGTTCACCGGTGTACTTGCCCTGGATGCCGGCCGTGAACACCTCGTTGAACTGGTACGAGGCGCGCAGCGAGAACATCTGCTCCGGGGTTTCGACCTGCTTCTTGCCCTTGGTCTGCAGTTCGGCGCCGGCGGCGTTGTAGACGTAGTTGTCCTGCAGCTCGCTGTTGGTGAAGGTCGCCGAGGCGTACAGGTTCAGGTTCTGGACCGGTTCCCAGCCCACCGAGGCTTCGAAGCCGGTGGTGTCCACGGCGCCCACGTTGCGATCGACGAACTGACCGAGGTCTTCATCGAAGGTCGAGACGATGCGGTTGTCGAACTGGTTGAAGAAGGTCGAGGCCTGCAGCACCAGGGTCGACATGGTGTAGCGGTAACCCAGGTCGATGTTCTTCGAGGTTTCCGGCTGAACCGTCGGGTTGCCCAGCGAACCGTCCGCAAAGCGGGTGGTGGCGTACAGGCTGTCCGTGCGCGGCGCCGACAGCGACTCATTGTAGCTGCCGTAGACCGAGTGGCCCTGGCCGAAGCGGTAGCTGGCGCTGACGTTCGGCAGGATGTCGTCATACTTCACTTCGCGCGAGAAGGGCGCGATGTACTGGGTCGTGCCGCGGCTGGCGAAGGTGACGTTGCCGTTGGCCAGGGTCGCGTTCGGCGCTTCCGAGGTGCAGAGCACGTTCGACGAGGCGTTCTGCGTGAAGCAGTACTGGTTCAGCTCGCGCTTGAAGAAGGGCGCGCGGACGCCGAGGTTGATCGTCAGCGCCTCTTCCAGGAAGCGGCCGCGATATTCCAGCGAGAACTGGTTCAGCTGGGCGATCGACTTGCGGTCGCGCGAACGCAGGGCGTAGCCGTCCAGGTTCACGACCCGGTTGTCCTCGTCCTTCAGGCCGCCGAACACGTCGACGAACACCGGGGCGCTCGGGTTGGTGAAGTCCACCATGCCGTAGTGGCCGGACTGACGGTGACGACCCCAGTCGAACGCATAGGCGGCGCGCAGACGGTGGTTGTCGTTCAGGTCCCAGATCAGCGACGAGTTGACGCCGTAGCGGTGGGTGTTGGTGTTGGACGGCGTCATGACGCGGACGCGGTCCAGGGTGTCGCCGTCGCCGTTCAGATCGACGCCGCCCGTGGTGCGGCCGGCGCGGATCAGCGCATCGGTCTCGGACAGGACGGCCTGCTGGGTGCCGCCGTTGGCGCGGACGTACTGGAACGACGGGTCGACCGTCAGGATCAGGCCTTCACGCAGGGTGAAGCGCGAGTTGCCGCGGATGTTGCCGGTGTTCGACGGGTTGATCCGCAGGCCCCAGTAGCCGGTGCCGTTGGCGTCGTTGTCCGCCGTTCCGTTGCGGAAGGTCGGGGCGACGTAGGTACGGTCGAAATCGACGTTCCAGCCGAACGGGCTGGTCTCGACGTCGCTGACGCAGACGACGGTCTGGGCGACGTCGCAGAAGCCGGTCGCCGTGGCCAGGTTCGGGCCGTTGTAGTTGTTGTTGCGGTTCTCGTTGTAGTGACCCGAGATGGCGATGAAGTCGCCGTTGTCGCCCAGCGGCTGCCAGATGCGCGCGTTGTACTGCTTCTTCTCCAGCTCGCCGATGCCCTTGAACTTGTCATAGTTCTGGTAGCTGGCGGCGAACCAGGCCGAGGTGCCCCAGGGGCCGAACTCGCCGGTGTCGACCAGACCCATGATGCGGCGATAGGCGAAGTCGCCCAGCGAACCCTGGACCCAGCCGCCGAAGTCCGACGACGGACGACGCGTGACGTAGTTGATGGTGCCGCCGGTTGCCGAAGCGGTCGGGCTGTCGACGTCGGTCGAGCCGGTGTTGACCGAGGCGCGCTCGATCAGTTCCGGGTCCAGCTGCTGGTTGGTGTAGGTGGCGTAGTTGCCGGTGTCGTTCAGCGGAATGCCGTCGAAGGTCAGCGACACGCGGTTGCCGTCGAAGCCGCGCAGGCGGATGTTGCCGCCCGACGAGCCGTAGGGGTCGGCGTTGGTGAAGCTGAGGCCCGGCGTCAGGTTCAGGGTCTGCAGGATGGTCTGGCCGGCCGCCTGGGTCGCGATGAACTCCTGGCCGATGGTGTTGCGGGTCTTGGCGATGTTTTCAGCCGTGGCCAGGCCGCCGACGTTGGCGGGGCCGCGCGAACCCGTGACGATGACGGCCTCGACCTCGGTGGCTTCCGTGCCGGTCGATTGGGCCGAGGCGGCGCCGGCGGCCATCAGGCCGGTGAAGAGGGCGGTCGTCGCCCAGAACACGCGTTTGCGGTTCATCATTGTATCTGTATCCCCAGATGGTGAACGGGCGGAGGCCCACGGGCCAGAGCGAGTCTGGCCGGTCGAAATCGGGCTTCCTCTACGTCCGCAGTCGGAACGTCGGGCGACAGTTATATGACACTGATATGACGGCGACCGAAGGTGACCGGGGCGCCACAGTCGGCGCCCGGAGGCGTCAGGGCTCGACCGCGAACCGATCGGCGAGAGCGCGCGCGGTCGGCAGCATCGAGCGGGGCTCGTGATAGTTGCCGTTGATCTGGGTCCGGGTGATCACATGGGCGCGGAACCGGGCGAACAGGGACGGTTCGGGCGGCTCCGGCGCCGTCCAGAAGGCGTCAAGCGGCTTCTGGTCCGTCAGGCCCTGGAAGTCGAAGAAGGCGCGGCCCAGGGCCTTGACCGGGGTGCGGAAACCGAGGGCCGAGAGGGCGGCCGTCGAATTGTTGACGATCATCCCGCGCGACAGGCGGCATAGCTGCGCCATGTTGCCGCCGTCGATGAAATCGACCCGGTCGGCGAGATTGTGCTCAAGGGCCAGTCCCAGGGTCAGCTGTTCCAGGTCGATCAGGCCGGGGTCCAGTGGATGGTTCTTGACGACCAGGCGCGCTTCGGCCGGGGCGTGGGCCGCGAAGCTGGCCATGATCTCGGACATGAAGGCGGCGTTGTCCGCATATTTCGAGTAACGCAGCAGCTGGGCGTCGCCCTCGCGTTGCAGGCAGACGATGAAGAACGGACCGCGACGGGCGATCAGGTGGGCGCTGATGCGTCGGCGCGACTGGAAGGCCAGGCGGAAATAGCGGCGGATGTGCCCGGCGCACTGCATCCATGGCGGCTGGGTGTAGGGCGCGCGATAGCGGGGATAGAGCCAGCGCCCCGGAAGCTGGATCAGATGGTGCAGGCTGATATTGGCGACGTGGTAGGGCAGAATTCGCCCGACATGCCGGACTGGCGGCAGGTCCGGCGCCGGGGCGTCATATCCCCTGCGATCGCGCGGCAGGGCGCTCGAGGCGTTGACTCCGTTGCGCTCCACCGTGATCCAGTCGGGGCGGAAATAGCCGTTCTCGAGCACCCACAGCCGCGCCGCATAGCCGGAGGCGTTACGGATCGCCGCCTGGTTGTAGGGGCCGCCCTCGCCGAACACGACGACGTCGGTGTAGTCGCCGATGATCGACAGGAAGCGGCTTTCCCATTCGGACGCCCGCCCCTTGAAGCGCAGGCCGTCCCGACGGCGCCAGTAGAGTTCGTCCCCGGCGTTCATCAACACGCGATCGACTTTCGCCCCGCGCTCTTCCAGGGCTTCGGTCAGGACGCGGCCGAAGGGGCCGAACGGGGCCGTGACGATCAGGAAGCGACGGCCGTCCAGCCCTGCGGCCGGGGCCTGCGGCGTTTCGGCGGCGACGTCGATGTCCTGGGGATCTGGGCTGGCGAGCAAACCGTACACTTCCTTCGCCGTGTTCAACGACTTCCTAGAGGTCCGGCGAAGCGGGAGCAAGCGAACAGACGCCGAACCCGGACGGTCGTCAGAGGTTGTCGGACGAACGGCCAAGGCCGGCGCGGGGTTTCATCCGACACGCGAATCCTGCCGTTCGCGACGCCGGCTTCGTGCGTGCATTGGCTCAGACATGGAAACGCCGGCGCGGGGTTGGCCCGGCCGGCGTTTGAGTTGGGGTGCGTTCGGGGGAGGGTTGGACCTCCCCCTGGCGCTTTGTGTCTTAGAAGTTGATGTCGATGGTGGCGCGACGGTTGAGGGGTTCGCGCACGCCGTCGGCGGTCGGACGAGCGAGTTGGGTCTCGCCCTTGCCGTCGAGGGAGATGACGCCGCCGTTGACGCCTTGGGCGACCAGGGCGTCGGCCACGGTGCGGGCGCGACGGTTGGACAGGCCGACGTTGTAGGCGGCCGAACCCGAGGTGTCGGCGTGACCGACGACCAGCACGCGGGTCGGTTGACCGGTGCGGGCGTAGGCGGCGGCCTGGCTGATGATGGAGGAGGCCTCAGCCGTCAGGTTGGAGCGATCCCAGTCGAAATAGACCACGAACTGACGCGCGGCGGGCTTGGCCGGCGGCGGCGGCGGGGTCGGACGGACCGGCGGCGGAGGCGGCGGGGGAGGCGGCGGCGGGGGCGGCGGCGGCGGGGGCGGGGGCGGCGGAGCCGGCTCGGCGCCGAACGCATAGCGCAGGCCCAGGGTCACGGTGTGGCTCTGGTCGTAGTCGCCCTCGAAGACGCCCTGGTTGTAGGCGGCCAGACCGGCGAAGCTGTTGAACGAGGCGTCGCCCGTCAGATAGCGGTAGGTCAGGTCGATGTTGGCGCGGTCGCCGACGGCCCAGGCCAGACCGGCGATCGCCTGGGCGGCGAACTCGGTGGAGGAGTCGTCGATGCCGAAGCCGACCAGACGGTTGTGGCGCAGGGTGCCGACGATGTCGCTGTTGACGCGGTTGACGCCGACGCCCAGGCCGACGAACGGACGCAGGGCCCAGCTCTCGTCGCCGAAGTCATAGATGACATTGGCCATCAGGGTGGTGGAGGTGATGTCGCCGTCCGGGGAGTGGCAGGCGCCCGTGGCCGGGGTCACGTTGCAGATGCCGGCGGCGCCGCTGACGGCGCGGACCGTGGCCACGTCGCCCGAGCGGTAGCCGCCCTCGAGCTCGACGCGCCAGTTCGGGTTGAACCGGTAGCCCAGACGCGCGAACGCCGCCCAGCCGTCGTTGACGTCGAAGTTCCAGTTGTTGCCGGTGATCTGCGATTCCGCGTTGATCGGGTCCGACATGTGGTGATAGCCGGCGTCAACCGCGCCATACCAACCGTCCGGCTCCGCCGACGCCGCACCGGCGACGGCCAGGCTGGCGATGGCGACGCTTGCAAGAAGCTTCAACCTCATTTTGTCCTCATATCCCTGTTTGCGTTGACCGCCGGCTCTACCGTGAGGCTTGACCCGCGCCTAGCCGTCCAACGGCGTGGATCGGCGACGGTTCCGCAATTCCGCACGAATGTGGCGACTGTGGCGCCTTTTCAACACTCCTTCGGCGGGGTTTCGCCGCTTGCGTAAGAGGACCTATTGGCTTCCGCTGCGGCGCCGTTCTAGATTGGGTGCAGCGCACAACAAAGCTCGGGAGGCATGAGGTCATGGCAATAAGGTTCGATGGACGTGTGGCGATCGTCACGGGCGCCGGCGGCGGCCTGGGTCGGGAGCACGCCCTGGCGCTGGCGGCGCGTGGCGCGAAGGTGTTGGTGAACGACCTGGGCGGCGCCCGGGACGGAACCGGCGCCTCGGCGACGGCGGCCGAGGCCGTTGTGGCGGAAATCGAGGCCGCCGGCGGCGAAGCCATGGCCAACGGCGCCTCCGTGACCGACTTCGACGCGGTCCAGGCCATGGTCGATGCGGCGGTCGAGCGTTGGGGACGGGTCGACATCCTCGTCAACAACGCCGGCGTCCTGCGCGACAAGACCTTCGCCAAGATGACGCTGGACGACTTCCGCTTCGTCATGGACGTGCACCTGATGGGCGCGGTCAACTGCACCAAGGCGGTGTGGGACGGCATGCGTGAGCGCAACTACGGCCGCATCGTCATGACGACCTCGTCGTCGGGCCTTTACGGCAACTTCGGCCAGTCGAACTACGGCGCGGCCAAGATGGCCCTGGTCGGCTTCATGCAGACCCTGTCCATCGAGGGGGCGAAGAACGACATCCGCGTCAACTGTCTGGCGCCGACGGCGCACACGCGGATGACCGAGGATCTGGGCGCCGCCCTGCCGCTGGAGCATCTGGGGCCCGAGCTGGTGTCGCCGGGCCTGCTGTATCTGGTCAGCGAGAACGCTCCGACCCGCTGCATCCTCGGCGCCGGCGCCGGGGGCTTCGAACGGGCCTATGTGACGATGACCCAGGGCATCCGCGCCGTGGGCGAGGATGCGCCGGAACAGATCGAGGCGCGCTTCGCCGACATTTCGGATCGCGACGGCGAGGTCGTGCCGGACAGCGGCATGGCCCAGGGCGTGATCGAGCTGGGCAAGCTGCAGAAGGCCCTGGCCTAGGTCCGGCCGGGCCGCCACGGCCGGCGCACGGCCCGTGAAGCCTCCTGGCTTGACGGGCCCTTGCCTTGACGCGGCGGCAGGCGCGTAAGTCTGAATGATCGCTCGACCGGCCGGAAGACGCCGGACAGCACCCCAAAAGGAAACCCGCGCTGAAACCGCGAGGCGCCCTGCGCCGAGCGGCAGCGCCAGCAGGAGCCTCCCATGCGTGAAGCCGTCATCGTCTCCACCGCCCGCACCCCGATCGGCCGCGCCTATCGCGGGGCGTTCAATGACACCCAGGCCCAGCAGCTTGGGGGGCACGCCATCCGGCACGCCGTCGCGCGCGCCGGCGTCGATCCCGCCGAGATCGAGGACGTGGTCATGGGCGCGGCCCTGCAGCAGGGCTCGACCGGCACCAACATCGCCCGTCAGGCGGCCCTGGCCGGCGGCTTGCCGGTGACGGTCGCGGGCATGAGCCTGGACCGCCAGTGCGCCTCGGGCCTGATGGGGATCGCCACGGCGGCGAAACAGGTGATCTTCGACCAGCAGAAGATGGCTGTCGGCGGCGGGCTGGAGAGCATCTCGCTCGTCCAGAACCAGCACATGAACCTGTATCGCGGCAAGGACGAGGAGCTGCTGAAGACCGTCCCGCACATGTATATGTCGATGCTGGAGACGGCCGAGGTGGTGGCCCGCCGCTATGGCATATCGCGCGATCGCCAGGACGAATACGCCCTGCGCTCGCAACAACGCACCGCCCAGGCCCAGGCCGAGGGCCGGTTCGACGCCGAGATCGTGCCGATGACCTCGACCATGCTGGTCACCGACAAGGCGACCGGCGAGACCTCGAAGAAGGAGGTCACCCTGTCGAAGGACGAGGGCAATCGCGCCGATACGACACTGGAGGGGCTGAAGTCGCTGAAGCCGGTGTTCGGCTCGGGCGAGGAGATCCAGCAGGGCGAATACATCACCGCCGGCAACGCCTCCCAGCTGTCGGACGGCGCCTCGGCCAGCGTGATCATGGAGGCCGGAGAAGCGGTGAAGCGGGGGCTGCAGCCGCTGGGCGCCTATCGCGGCATGGCGGTGGCGGGCTGCGAGCCGGACGAAATGGGCATCGGTCCAGTGTTCGCCGTGCCGAAGCTGCTGAAGCGTCACGGCCTGACCGTCGAGGACATCGGCATCTGGGAGCTGAACGAGGCGTTCGCGGTGCAGGTGCTGCATTGCCAGGACGTCCTCGGCATCCCCGACGATCGCCTGAACGTCTCGGGCGGCGCCATTTCGATCGGCCACCCGTACGGCATGTCCGGCGCCCGGATGACCGGCCACGTCCTGATCGAAGGCAAGCGTCGCGGCGCCAAATACGGCGTCGTCACCATGTGCATCGGCGGCGGCATGGGCGCAGCGGGCCTGTTCGAGATTTACTGATCCGGCACGGTGAACAGCCGCGCCCATCACCAGGAATGTCGACCCGAAACGCTGGCGTTTCGGGCGGCGGCGCAGCGGGCCTGTTCGAGATCTACTGACGGGCAAGGGGAGCCGTCGGGCTCCGTCCAGCCCTTTTCGTCATCCTCGGGCTTGTCCCGAGGACCCATGGATGCGCGCGGTGGAGCGGTAGATCGGGGACGCACGTCATCGCAGCAGCTCGTGCAGCGGTCGGGATGGGCCCTCGGGACAAGCCCGAGCGTGACGGGAGTGGGTGTGGGTTTCCCCCTCCACCGCTTCGCGGTCCGGTCGTCGGGTCGCGTGCGATCCTTCTCCAGGCGGGGGGATTTCCCCCCTCCACCGCTTCGCGGTCCCCCTCCCCCAAGAGGGGGAGGAGAAGGCGTGCGTCGTCGGCTTCACGGCGGGGGCCTGAAGGGTGCGGGAGGGGCGGAGCGCCGGGCCTCGCCCGGTCTGTAGGATAGAAGTACCGTTTTCGACGAAGGCCTGATGTCGCTCCGCGCGGGACCTGGACGGGAGGAGCGACGGGGGGCGCTGATTGGCGCCGGCGTCGAATAGCCCCCCGGCGGGCGGGTCGGCCGGCGCGGCCGATCCCCGGAACGGTCGGGATTTCAACTCCGACCCAGCCTCGGCTCCGAAAAGGTTCCCCTCCGCGGTCGAGGCGGCGAGGCCCGTGTGACCAGACCCCGCCCCCGCTGTCTCGCCTCCACCGCCCGCAGGTCGCCGGCCGACGGCCCTCCCGTGCGGCGGAGTGGGGGTATTATGGGGCAGGTCTCACCTGCGCCCGGAAGAGGGCCACATGTTTTGGGGAAAGGTGAGGGAAATCAGCGAATCCGGGTGTTGAAGTGTGATGGAAGACCGCCCTCTGCCAGACTCCTCCCTCTCCCGGTTGGGAGAGGGATTGAGCGCACGGCGGCGCAGCCGTCGTTCTGGCGCTCAAGGGTGAGGGGACGGACGGTGGGGTCGGCGAAGCCGCATCACGGGCGGTGCGACGGCTTGCGCCGAACTCCAAACCGTCCCCTCATCCGGCCCTGCGGGCCACCTTCTCCCAACCGGGAGAAGGAAGGGGGGTGACCGAACCTCTCCCGACAGGACAAGTCCAATCAGGGGGCGTGGGCGTCGGTGCGGGAGAGGTAGGCGCGGTGTTCGGCCTCCATCATCGCCGTCCAGCGGGCGCGGAGCTGGGCGGGGCGGGCCGGGTAGCGGTCGTCGAGGAAGACGGCGTCGCGAACCCGGTCGGTGCGGAAGGTGCGGAAGTCGTCGCGTGTTTCGCACCAGCAGACGAGCAGGCGGGTCGTCTCGCGATAGCCGACCAGGATGGGCCAGACGACGCGCCGGCTCTCGCGGCCCTGTTCGTCGGCGTAGTCGAGGCGCAGCTTGCGGCCGGCGCGGATCCAGGCCCGGACCTGGCCCATGTCCAGTCGATCGGCCTCCGCCGGCTTCCAGACCGGGCCGGAGCTGACCGCCGGCTCCAGCACCACGGGACGGAGGCGATCTGGCACGGTCGCCGCGATCTTGGCGATCAGGTCGCGGGCGGCGCGCGCAAGGGCCGGATCGCCGCGTCCGGCCACCCACTGGGCGCCGAGCACCGCCGCCTCGATCTCGTCGGAGGTCAGCATCAGGGGCGGCGTGTCGAAGCCGCCGTCCAGCACATAGCCGATGCCCGCCTCGCCCCGGATCGGCACCCGTTGACCCATCAGGGCGGCGATGTCGCGATAGACGCTGCGTTTGGAGGTCTCGAGCTCCACGGCGATGGCTTCAGCCGTCAAGGGGCGCGAGCTGCGGCGCAGCAGCTGGACGATCTGGAACAGGCGGTCGGCGCGTCTCATGACATCTCTTGGGCGCTATCGCTCGCGACGCGGTCGCTCGCTGCTTGAGCGCGTTCTTTCCTTAATTCTGGCGCTATCGCTCGCCGCGCGGCGGCTCGCTGCTTGAGCGCGCTTCCCACTTCTTCGGGCGACAGCGCGCGCTGCATGAGCGCATTCCTTCCTCGTTTTTCGACCGTCATCGCGGCGTGGAAACCACTCTGAACCTACGCTGCTGACAGCATGCTGGCAGCAGGGTGGCAGTAATCAATCCCTGTCGCCGGGGAGGGCTCGGCGGCTTTGCGCTGATGCAGCGAGCGACCGCGTCGCGAGCGATAGCGCCCAAGGAGGGTAGCCCATGCTGACGCTTTTTCATGCGCCGTGGTCGCGGTCGTCGCGACTGGTCTGGTTGGTCGAGGAACTGGGGGCCGATTGCGACATCCGCTATTGCGACATCGTTCGAGGCGACGGGACCGGCGCGAGGGATCCGGGCAATCCGCATCCGGACGGCAAGGTTCCGGCCCTGACGCATGACGGCGCCCTGATCACCGAATCCGGCGCCATCGCCGTCTATCTGAGCGGCCTGTATCCGCAGGCCGGACTGGGATTTCCGGTCGGATCGACCGAGCGCGGGCGGTTGCTGACCTGGATGTTCTGGGCCTCGGGCGAGATGGAGCCGGCGTTCTGGAGCGCCATCAGCGGCGAGATCGACGCCGACCCCCTGGCGCGGCGGCGTTATGACCAGGTGTGCGACCGCCTGATCGAGGCGCTGTGGGAGGGGCCGTGGCTGATGGGCGACCGGTTCACCGTCGCCGACGTCATCATCGGCAGCGCCCTGATGTGGGGACGCCGGCATCTGCCCGACAGTCCGGTGTTCGACCGCTATATCGCGCGACTGAACCAGCGGCCAGCCAAGATCCGCGCCGACGCCCGCGACGGGGACGTCGCCCTGACGCGCGCGGCGTGAGGGAGATGAGGATGACCGACGAGGTCGTGGATGTCGCCCGCCGTTGCCTGGACGCCGCCGAGACGGGCGCGATGAGCTTTCCCGAGATCGTCGGCGCCCTGGTGGCGGCGGGGGTCGAGAGCTATCGCGTCGACTTCCGCCGCGCCCGGGCGGCCTACTATCGCGCGGACGGGAGCGCGTTCGAACTGGCCGCGCCGTTCGAACCGCCGCCGGTGGCCGAAGCGTTCGACGCCGGAGCGCTGCGCGCCGCCATCGCCGAGGCCCAGGCCGGGGCGCCGGGTTACACCTATCCGGGGTTCCGACAGAAGGCGGCCGCCGCGGGATGCGCCGACTATCTGGTGTCCGCTCCCGGCCGGCGGGCGCTCTATGTCGCACGGACCGGGGAGACCCACGTCGAACGGTTCCCGGACTGAGCCGGGCTCAGGCGGCGTCGGGCCGCGCGGATCGGGATCCGGCCTCGTCGCCGTTCGCGGCCACCGGTGCGGCGCGCAGGGCGGCGACATAGGCGTCGCGCCAGACCGAGACGTCGGTGTCGCGCACCACCTGCATCAGGGCCTTCCATTTCCGGATGCGTTCCTCGCGCGGCATGGTCAGGGCCTTGTGGATGGCGTCGGACAGCTCCTCGCGGCTGAACGGATTGACCAGCAGGGCCTCGCCCATCTGTTCGGCGGCGCCGGCGAAGCGCGACAGGATGAGGACGCCGGGATCGTCCGGATTCTGGGCCGCGACATATTCCTTGGCGACCAGGTTCATGCCGTCGCGCAGGGGGGTGACCAGGCCGAGCCGGGCGGCGCGATAGATGCCCGCCAGCTGGTCCCGGCGATAGGTCCGGTTCAGATAGCGGATGGGCTGCCAGTCCATGTCGGCGAACTCGCCGTTGATCCGGCCGGCCAGGGCGTCGAGCCGGGCGCGGATGTCCTGGTAGGCGTCGACCTCGTCGCGGCTGATGGGCGTGACCTGGACCAGGAAGACGTCGCCATGTTTTTCGGGATGGTCCTGGAGGAACTGTTCGTAGCCGACCATCCGCTCCTCCAGCCCCTTGGAGTAGTCGAGCCGGTCGACCCCGACCATCATCGAGCGGAAGGCGGACGAGGCGGCCATCCGGTCGTAGGTACGCACGCCCAGCGGCGAATCCCGCGCCGCCAGGAAGCCGTCCACGTCGATGCCGATGGGGAAGACGCCGGTCTGGACCCGGCGGCCGAAACACTCCAGCCCGCCCTCGCCGTCCAGTTCGCCGCGCGCCTCGGACACCACATAGTCGCGGAACAGATCCAGCCACTCCTCGGTGTGGAAGCCGACCAGATCATAGGCGAACATGGATTCGACCAGCCGCCGGTGGTGCGGCAGGGTGACCAGCAGCTGGCGCACCGGCCAGGGCGTGTGCAGGAAGAAGCCGATCCGGTTCGTGACGCCGAGGCGGCGCAGGTGCCAGGCGATCGGGATCAGGTGATAGTCGTGGACCCAGATCAGGTCGTCAGGCTGGACCAGGGGCGCCAGGACCTCGGCGAAGCGGCGGTTCACCCGCTCGTAGCCCTCGCCGTAGGACCGCTCATAGGCCGTCAGATCGACGCGATGGTGGAACAGGGGCCAGAGCGTCTTGTTGGCGTAGCCGTTGTAGTATTCCTCGACGTCCTGGGCCTCCAGATCGACCAGGGCGACCTGGACCCCGGCGCGGTCCTCGAACTTGGGCTCGCCGGTGAAGGTCTCGACGGTGTCGCCAGACCAGCCGAGCCACAGGCCGTCATAGGCCTTCAGGGCGGCGGAGAGGGCCATGGCGAGCCCGCCTGCGGAGCCCGCGGCAGGATCGACCGGCGCGGAGACGCGGTTCGAGACGACGATAAGACGAGGCATGGCCCGTCAAACGCACAAGCTTGGCCTTGGATGCAACGCGATGTCGTGATCGAACTGTGATGACAGGTGATCGGCGGCGTCAGCGCACGTCCGTCCAGGAGCGGCTGAGCAGGACCGCGCAATTGATGATGCCGACAAGCGAATAGGTCTGGGGGTAGTTGCCCCAGAGCTCGTTCGTCTCCAGCGCCAGATCCTCGCTGAGCAGGCCGGCGTGGGTGCGGTGCGACAGCATCTCCTGGAAGATCTCGCGCGCCTCCTCGATGCGGCCGTTCTGGTGCAGGGCCTCGATGAACCAGAAGGTGCAGAAGTTGAACGCGGTTTCCGGCTCGCCGAAGTCGTCGGGCTCGACGTAGCGGAACAGATAGGCGCCCTTCTTCAGATCGCGTTCGATGGCGTCGAAGGTGGCCACCTGGCGTGGGTCGAGGGCGTCGAGGAAGCCCAGATCGACCAGTTGCAGCAGGGAGGCGTCCAGCTCACGACCGCCGAAGCTGGCGGCGAAACGGCCTTCATCAGGCAGGAAGGATTCACGTTCGATCCGTTCACGGATGATATCCGCCCGATCACGCCAGGTCTCGGCCCGCTCACGCAGGCCCAGATGGTCGGCGGCCTTGGCCAGGCGGTCGCAGGCGGCCCAGCACATCACCGAGGAATAGACGTGCACCCGGGCTATGGTGCGGAACTCCCACAGGCCGGCGTCGGTCTGATCGTGCATGGCGAAGGCGCGTTCGCCGACCCGCTCCAGGGCGTGGAAGTCGTCCACCGTGCCGGGGCGGATCAGGCGGCTGTCGTAGAAGCTCTGGACCAGGGGCAGGACGATCTGGCCGTAGACGTCGTGCTGGAGATGTTCGTGGGCCTGGTTGCCGACGCGGACGGGCTTCATGCCGCGATAGCCTTCGACGCTCTCGACGATGCGCTCGCCGATGCCGGGTTCAAGCCCGACGCCGTAGACGGGCTGGACGTGGCCGCCCTGGGCGTCATCGACGAGGTTCCGCAGATAGACGAGATAGTTCTCGAGGATGTCCACCGCGCCGAGTCGGTTGAGGGCGCGGACCGTGTAGTAGGCGTCGCGGATCCAGCAGTAGCGGTAGTCCCAGTTGCGGCCGCTTTCCGGGAACTCGGGCACCGAGGTGGTCAGGGCCGCGACGATGGCGCCCGTCTCCTCGTGCACGCACAGCTTCAGGGTGATGGCCGCGCGGATCACGGCCTCCTGATAGTCGAGCGGGATGTAGAGGGTGCGGACCCAGTTGCGCCAGTAGGCGACGGTGCGGTCGAGCGCCGCCTGGACGCCGGGGCCGACCTCCTGGTCATAGCCTTCGTCGGGGCCGAGGAAGAAGCTGTAGGGCCGCTCCAGCCGGAAGGTGCGTTCGGCCAGGACGTGCGACACCGGGCAGTCGGTGGTCAGCCGCATCGTCAGGTCGGCGCAGATGTAGCGGATGTGGTTGGAGCCGGAGGTCGCCTCGGCGCGACGGCCGCCCCAGTCGGCGGCGGGGCGGAGACGGATCGTGACCCGCGGCGATCCGGCCAGCGGACGGATGATCCGCCCGAAGGCCAGCGGTCGATAGGTGCGGCCGTGCTTCAGGTGGCGGGGCGCGAAGTCGATGATCTCGACCGCCGCCCCGTCTTCGGCCGTCAGGACGGTGCGCAGGACCGGGGTGTTGCGGACATAGGCCTGATCGACCCGCTTTAACCCGTCCAGTTCCACGGACCAGAAGCCGTGGTCGGGCGCGTCGCCGTCCATCAGGGCCGAGAAGACCGGATCGCCGTCCACGCGCGGCGCGCAGGCCCAGACGAAACGGCCGGAGCGGTCGATCAGGGCGCTGATGGCGCAGTTGCCGATCGGGGCGAGATCGAGCGAGGGGCGGGGATCGGTGATCATGCGGCGTCTCCCTCGGCTTCCAGGGTGTCGGAGACGCGGTCCAGCCAGTCCAGCACGGCGTCGGGATCGGCCAGGCCGTGGCGAGCGCGGGTTTCGCGCGGCGGCCCGACCAGGACGCCGAAGCCGCCCAGGGCCTCGGCGGCGGCGAAGGCGTGCTCATCGGTCAGGTCGTCGCCCAGCATGATCGGGGTGGCGCCCATGAACGGCGCCTCCTGCATGAAGGCGGTCAGGGCCGTGCCCTTGTCGGCGCCGGGAGTCTTCAGCTCGACCACCAGTATGCCGGGCTGGACGCGCAGGCCGTGCCGCTCGGCGATGTCGCGGGCGGCGGCCAGGGCGTCGGTCTCGTGCCGCGGGCCGGCGCGGTAGTGCAGGCCGACGGAGACGCCCTTGCGTTCGACGATCAGGCCGGAACGATCCTCGGCGAAGGCCGTCAGTTCGGCCTCGGCGGCGGCGACGCCGGGCGCGGCCTCAATGTCGATCCGATCGCCGTTGGCGCGGCGCCGGGTCAGGCCGTGGACCCCCGCCGCCGCCGGAGAGGCGCCGTCGGCGATGCGGTCGATCTCATCCAGGGTCCGGCCGCTGAGAACGGCGACGCGCCCGCCCAGGGCCGCGACCAGACGGGTCACGGTCGCGGTGCGGCGCGGATCGGCCACGACCGCCTCGGGCGTGGGGGCCAGGGGCGCCAGAACGCCGTCCATGTCGAGGAAGATCGCCGCACGGCCGGTCGGAAGCGGCGGCGGCGCGAGGCGGCGCGGCGCGGTCTCCAGGACGTCAGTGACGGACGATCCGGTCAGGCTCGGCATGATTTCTCCATGATGCAGCGGCGCTCCCCGGCGATAGGAACGCACGAACACGGCAAAGGTTGAGCGGAAAGCCGTCGCGGCCTCGCCATTGCGCACAGCCGAGGATTGGCGCAATTCGTTCGGAAAATCAGAAAGGCTCGCGCGCCGGACGACAGACTCGACCGAATGGCGCAGAACGACGGGCCGTCTTCCAGGAAGTTTCATGTTCCCCGATATCCAGTCCTCCACCCCCGAACAGGTCGCCGCCATGACCGACCGGGCCCGTCAGGTCACCCAGTTGAACATCGAGGCGCTGCAGGCGCTGGAGCGGTCGATCGACGCCGGGCTGGCCCGGGCCTGTGACGTCATCCTGTCGCGGCCCGGCTATGTGGTGGTCACGGGCATGGGCAAGTCCGGCCACATCGGCGGCAAGATCGCCGCCACCCTGGCTTCGACGGGCACCAACGCCTTCTTCGTCCATCCGGCCGAGATGAGCCACGGCGACCTGGGCATGCTGCGCCACGACACGACGCTGCTGGCGATCTCGGCCTCGGGCGAGAGCCGGGAACTGCGCGACCCCCTGACCTTCTGCCAGCGCAACCGCATTCCGGTCATCGGCATGACCCAGAGACCGAACAGCCTGCTGGCGCGGATGTCGGAAGTGGCCCTGGTGATGCCCAATGTGGCCGAGGCCTGCCCCAACGGCCTGGCGCCGACGACCTCGACCCTGATGACCCTGGCCCTCGGCGACGCCCTGGCCATGGTGCTGATGGACCGGCGCGAATTCACGGCCCAGGATTTCGGCCTGCACCATCCGGGCGGGTCGCTGGGCATGAGTCTGCAAAGCGTCCGCGAATGGATGGGGGACGTCTATTCTCCGCCGCCCAGCGTGCCCGAAAGCGCCACCTTCGCCGAGATCGTTTCGGCCATCACCGAGGGGCGCAAGGGCGCGGTGGCCGTGGTGGCGGAAGACGGGGCGATGACCGGCATGATCACTGACGGCGACATCCGCCGCGCCTTCACCCGCGACACCTCGTCGGTCGCCGCCACCGACATCATGAGCCGCACGCCGATCACGGCCCATCCGGACCAGAGGATGAGCGACGTCGTCGACATGCTAACCGCCAACAAGATCTCCAACGTCTTCGTGGTCGAGGACCAGAGGCCGACGGCCATCATCCACGTCGCCGAACTGATGCAGGCGGGCTATATCGCCTGATCCCCACGCGGAGCGCGGGCCCCGCGAGACCGAAGCCGAATGACGACCGACATCCTTTTCGACGCCAGCCGGTTGATCAGCCGCACCGAACGCGACGCACCGACCGGGGTGGATCGGGTGTGTCTGGCCTATGCGGAATGGGTGCTGGACCGGCCCGACCTGCGGCTGGTCCCGGTGCGGAGCCGTCATGACCGGCTGGTCGCCGTGGACGCCGACTGGTTCGCCGACGTCGTGCGCGATCTGCGGCGCCGGTGGACGCGCGGGGCGCCGTCCGGCCCCGTATCGGTCTCCGAAGATGAGGCTCGACTCTTCGCCGTTCTGAACGCCGAGACGACCGGCCGCGTCTCGTTGCGCAGCCCCGTGATCGAGCCGGGCCGACCCGACAGCGCGCCCCGGCGACGGCTGAGGGTGATGCGTCAGTTCCTCAGGTCGCAGAAGACGACGGAGATCCCGACCGGCCGGTCCTATTTCAACGTCGGCCACACCAGCCTGAACACGCCGGAAATCCTGACCTCGCTGAAGGCGCGGGGCGTGGCGTCGGTGGTGCTGTTGCACGACCTGATCCCCATCACCCATCCGGAATACTGTCGGCCCGGCGATGACGCAAAGCACCGCGTCCGCGTGCTGAACGCCCTGACCCACGCGTCCCGCATCCTGGTGAACTCCGAATACACGGGGCTGGAGCTGAGGCGGTTCGCCGAGGCCGAGGGCCTGACGCCGCCGCCGATCGACGCCATCCACCTGGGGCTGGAGCCGGGGTTCCAGGTCACGGCGCCGGCGCAGACGGCGCGGCCGTATTTCGTCCATGTCGGCACCATCGAGGCGCGCAAGAACCTGGCCTTCCTGCTGACCGTGTGGCGGCGGCTGTGCGAGCGGATGGGTGAGGCGACGCCGCAACTGGTGCTGGTCGGGCGCTGGGGCTGGGAGAACGAGGCCGTGCTCGACCATTTCGAGCGGTCGCCCCAGCTTCAGGGAAGGGTGCATCAGGCGGCCGGCCTGGGCGACGAGGCCCTGGCGCGGTTGATGGCGGGGGCGCGGGCCGTGCTGGCGCCGTCGTCGGTGGAGGGATTCGATCTGCCGGCGGTCGAGGCCTCAGCGATGGGGATTCCGCTGATCGCCTCGGACATCGCGGCCCATAAAGAACTGGTCGGCCACGCCCGGCTGATCGATCCGCTGGACGGTCCGGCCTGGCTGTCGGCGCTGGAGGCGGCGACGCGGAAGCGGCCGAAGGCGCCGGCCTACGCCGCCCCGACCTGGCCCGCGCATTTCGCCGAGGTCGAGCGGCGGGTCGGAATCTAAAGCCTGATCGGTTGAGGTGGAATCGCTCCGCGATCCCGCCGATGCCGTGAATCAGGCCCCAGGGATGGCTGGACCGAAATCTGAGCTGTGTTGGACGGCGTCCCACTCAGCCGATTTCGGTCTGGGCCGCCAGCCCCGTCGCCTCGGCCAGGATCTCGATCGAGCGAACGCGGGCGGCGTGATGCCAGATCTGGCTGGTGACCATCAGTTCGTCCGCCCCGGTGCGGCCGATGAAGGCGTCGATCCGCGCCTTGACCGTCTCGGCCGAACCCACGGCGCTGCAGGCCAGGGCGGCGTCGATCATGCCGCGCGCGGCGGGATCAAGGCGCGCCTCATAGTCGGCGACCGGAGGCGGCAGCTTGCCGGGCCGGCCGGAGCGGAGGTTGACGAAGGCCTGTTGCAGCGAGCTGAACAGGGTGCGGGCCTCGGCGTCCGTCTCGGCGGCGAAGACGTTGTAGCCCAGCATGACATAGGGGCGGTCCAGCCGATCGGACGGCCGGAAGGTCGAGCGATAGACGTCCAGAGCCCGATCCAGTTCCTGCGGCGCGAAATGGCTGGCGAAGGCGTAGGGCAGACCCAGGTGGGCGGCCAGCTGCGCCCCGAAGGTGGACGAGCCCAGAATCCAGATCGGCACGTCCTGCCCCTCGCCCGGATTGGCGCGGATGCGCTGGCCGTCCTGGGCCGGGGCGAACCACTGCATCAGCTCCATGACGTCCTCGGGAAAGCGATCGACGTCCCCGTCCAGATGGCGACGCAGGGCGCGGGCGGTGGCCATATCCGTGCCCGGGGCGCGACCGAGCCCCAGGTCGATGCGGCCCGGATGGAGGGCGTTCAGGGTGCCGAACTGTTCGGCGATGACCAGGGGCGCATGGTTGGGCAGCATGACCCCGCCGGCGCCGACGCGGATCGACCGGGTCGCCGCCGCCACCGCCCCGATGACCACCGCGGTCGCCGCCGAGGCGATGCCGGGCATGTTGTGGTGCTCGGCCAGCCAGTAGCGGTTGAAGCCCAGGCGTTCGGCGTGACGCGCCAGATCGACGGTGTTGGCCAGGGACCGGGAGACGTCGGAACCTTCGGGCACGGGGGCGAGGTCGAGAATGGAAAGCGTGGTCATCAGGCCCATATGGGGCGGGTCGCAGCCCATCCAAGATCGCGTATCGGGCGACCGGGGGCGACGCGGCGGCGTTTCCCGCGTTACAAGGGCGTGACGATGACGACGACCGCCGCCCGATGCCCCTGACACGACGACAGCCGAGTAGGACCGCCGCCGCATGCGCCGCTTTCTGATCTGGTCGGGCCTGGCCGCCCTGATCGGCCTGGTGCTGGCCATCGCCGGGGTCTGGGCCTACGGCCATTTCTACGCCCGGTTCCAGCCGGTGACGATCGATCGCAACCAGGGCGAGGTCGAACGGCTGCTGGCCCAGTCGTCATGGATTTCCGAGACCGAGGGCGGCGAACCGGCCGTCTATGTGATCGGCGCGCCGACCGATCCGGCCCTGCGCGGCTGGCTGGGGGAAGAGGGCGCCAAGCTGCGCGCAGCGGGCGCCCAGGTGCGGGTCGTCGCCTTCCTGCCGGCCGGCGAGGACGGTCGCCCGCAGGGTACGGCCGCCGATCGCGCGGCCCTGGCCGAGCTGTGGCTGGGGCGCGATCCGCGCCTGCTGCAGCAATGGCTGGCGAGCGCGCCCGGAAGCTGGAAGGCGCCGGGCCTGGCTCCGGCCGACGGCAATCTGGCCCGCAGCGCGGTGGCGGGCGCGGGCGCAGGCTTCGCCCGTGATCTGGCCGGCGAGCTGGGCCGGGCTGGAGTGCAGGTGCGGTGGCCGATGGTGATCTGGCGCGACCGCGAGGGCTTCCTGCGGGCCTGCGCCTGTTCGGACCGCCGGTCGTGGGCCTTCGTCCGCGACGAACTGAACGCGCCGGACGCCATCGGCCGGGACGCGGCGCCGGCCCTGCCGCTGGAGCCCGACGTCGAAGAGGTTCCGGCGACGCCCCTACCCGCGCCCCTGCCCTATCCGCAGCTCGGCCCCAGCCCCGCGCCGTCCCCGGCGCCTGAGGCCGCGACCCCGCCCGCAGCGACGCCGACACCCGCCCCGGCGGAACGCCCGGCCGCGCGACCGGCGCCGCCGTCGCGGCTGGAGCGGCCCACGCCCCGCCCCGCGCCCGCCAAGCGGGAACCCAGCCGTCCCCGGCCGCCGGAAGAGGAAGACACCCGCTTCTACTGACGTCGCCAGAGATCGGGCGGGATCAGTCCAGCGCCGCGCAGGCCGAGACCAGGGCTTCGACGTCGGCGTCATCCTGATAGAGGCCGAAGCCAAAACGGATCACGTCGTCGCGGACGTCCGTGACCACGCCGCGCTCGAGCAGGGCGGCGCGCCAGGCGGCGGCTTGGGGATGGCGCAAAGCCAGGAAGCGGGCGCGCGGCGCATCGTCCGTGATCGGATTGAGGGCTTCGGCGTGGCTGAGCGGCCCGCAATCGCCGTCGCCCAGGGCCTGGGCGAAGCGCGCCTGAAGTCCGCGTGCATGGTCGGCGATGCCGGCGGTGGTCAGGCCCTGGTCGTCCAGCAGGCGGCGCACGGCGTTGAAGCGATAGAGGGCCGAGACGTCGAAGGTGGCCCCCCAGAACCGTCCGCCGTCGGCGCGATAGCCGACGCCGCCCGCAGGCCCTTCCAGATCGCCGAACTCGGCGAACCAGCCGGTCATGACCGGTCGAGGGCAGAAGCCCGGCGGGGCGTGGAGGAAACAGGCGCCCTCGCCGGCCATGGCGTATTTGTAGCCGCCCGCGACATAGAACAGCCGGTCCGCCAGCCCCGACAGGTCGGTCGGCAGGGCCATGAAGCCATGATAGCCGTCGACGACGACCCAGGGCCCGTCCGGCCGGGCCAGGGCGGCCAGTTCGGCCAGGCGGTCGAACACCCGTCCCGAACGGAAGAAGACCTGGCTGACCAGGATCAGGTCATGGCCGCCTCGACGCGCGGCCGCCAGGAAGCGGTCGGCGAAGTCAGCGAACGGTTCGACGGCCACGCGCTCGACCACCGCCTGACCGGCCTCTTCCCAGCGTTGGGCCTGACGGCGGAAGGAGTGGAACTCGCCGTCGGTGGACAGGATGCGCGCCGGCGTCCGGTCGAGCCCGGAAACCAGCCGAACCAGCAGGTCATGGGTGTTGGGCGCGAAGACGACGCTGTCGGACGAGGGCAGGCCCAGCTCACGGGCGACGTGCCCCTGCGCCTCCGGCACGATCTCGCCGAAGATCAGGTCCCACTTGCGATCGGCATGCCGCGCCGCATCGTCCCAGGCGGCCTGCTGGGCGTCGAAGCTGACGTCCGGCCAGAGATGATGGCTGTGGGCCGCGAAATGCAGACGGCCGGGCGCCAGGGACAGGGCGCGGGAGAAGAGGGGCTTGAACGACATCGGCCGACCCTAGCGCGGGCCGGCCGATGCGTCACGAAGGCGACAGGCAGGGAAGGCGAGCCGAGCATGGCGCGGCGCGTCAGCGCCTCAGATCAGCGCACCGTGGCAGTGTTTGAACTTGCGGCCCGAGCCGCAGGGGCAGTCGGCGTTGCGCGAGGTGCGCTCCCAGCCGACAGGCAGAAGTTCGACCGGCAGGCGCGAACGATCGTCGCCGGTGAACTGACCTTCGGGATTCTGGGACGCCGGGTTCAGCATCTCGTTCTCGCCGGTGCCGGGGTTCAGGTGGATTTCCTGGAACTCGGGCATTTCCAGCTCAGGCGGCGGGGCGAAGCGGAACTCGACGGTCATCAGCCAGCGGGTGACGTTCTGACGCAGTTCGTGCAGCAGACCCTCGAACAGGTTGAAGGCCTCGGTTTTGTACTCCTGCAGCGGATCGCGCTGGCCGTAGCCGCGCAGGCCGATGACGCCGCGCAGATGGTCCAGATGCACCAGGTGCTCGCGCCAGGACATGTCGATCTGCTGCATCAGGAACTGACGCTCGATCCCGCGCGTCTGGTCGGCGCCGATGAGCTCCAGTCGTTCGGCGGCGCGGGCGTCGGCGGCGGCCTGGATGCGCTCCTCGACCTCCTCGTTGGACACGCCTTCCTCGGCGGCCCAGTCGTGCAGCGGCAGGTCGAGGCCGAGGATGTTCTGGACCCGGTCCTTGAGCGAATCGATGTCCCACTGTTCGGCATAGGCCTTGGGCGGCATGAACCGCTCGACCAGGTCGGAGATCACGTCCTGGCGGAACTCGGTGACCATGTCGGACAGGTCGGTGGAGTCCATGAACTCCTGACGCTGTTCGAAGATGGCCTTGCGCTGGTCGTTGACGACGTCGTCGTACTTCAGAAGGTTCTTGCGGATGTCGTAGTTGCGGGCCTCGACCCGCTTCTGGGCCGTCTCGACCGCGCGGTTCAGCCAGGGGTGGCTGATGGCCTCGCCCTCGGCCACGCCGAAGTTGCGCATGATGGCGTCCAGCCGGTCGCCGGCGAAGATGCGCAGCAGGTCGTCCTGGCAGGACAGGAAGAATTTCGACACGCCGGGATCGCCCTGACGGCCGGTGCGGCCGCGCAGCTGGTTGTCGATGCGGCGGCTCTCGTGACGCTCGGTGCCGAGGACGAACAGACCGCCGGCGGCCAGGGCCTGTTCGCGCGCCACGGCGATCTCGGCCTTGAACTCGGCCTCCTTGGCCTCGTGCATGGCCGGAGTGACCTCGACGGCCATGTTGCGCTGTTCCTGGGACCAGCGTTGCAGGCGCATCTCCAGGTTGCCGCCCAGCTGGATGTCGGTGCCGCGACCGGCCATGTTGGTGGCGATCGTGACCACGCCGGGCAGGCCCGCGTCGGCGACGATATAGGCTTCCTGTTCGTGCTGGCGGGCGTTCAGGACGCTGTGGGGGATGCCCTTGAACTCGGTGCGCCATTTGATGTCATAGGCGGCGTCGCCGACCTTGGCCGCCTCCTTGTCCTTGCCGGCGAACTCGGGCTTGAGCGTGCGGGACACCTCGGTCTTGTGCTCGTAGGTGTCGAGCATCTTCGAGAGGGTCTCGGACTTCTCGATCGAGACCGTGCCGACCAGGATCGGCTGGCCGCGCACATGGCAGTCGGCGATCTGGGCGCAGATGGCGTTCAGCTTCTCGGCCTCGGTGCGGAAAACCTCGTCGTCGTGGTCGATGCGCAGGACGGGGCGGTTGGTCGGCACCTCCATCACGTCCATCTTGTAGATGTCCATGAACTCCTGGGCCTCGGTCGCGGCCGTGCCGGTCATGCCCGAGAGCTTGGTGTAGAGACGGAAGTAGTTCTGGATGGTGACCGAGGCCAGGGTCTGGTTCTCGGGCTGGATCTGGACGCCTTCCTTGGCCTCGATGGCCTGGTGCAAGCCTTCGGACAGGCGGCGGCCGGTCATCATGCGGCCGGTGAATTCGTCGATCAGGACGACCTCGCCGCCCTTGATGATGTAGTCCTTGTCGCGCGCATACAGGGTGTTGGCGCGCAGGGCCTGGTTGACGTGGTGCACCAGGGTGATGTTGGCGGCGTCATAGAGGCCGGTGGTGTCCTCGGCCAGGTGACCGCCGGCGATCAGCATCTCCTCGATGCGTTCCGAGCCTTCCTCGGTCAGCAGGGACTGTTTCTGCTTCTCGTCCAGATCGAAGGTGGCCTTGTCCTGGATCAGCTCCTTCACCAGCACGTCGACGATCCGGTAGAAGTCGGAGCGGTCCTCGGTCGGGCCGGAGATGATCAGGGGCGTGCGCGCCTCGTCGATCAGGATGGAGTCGACCTCGTCGACGATGGCGTAGTGGTGCGGGCGCTGCACCATCTCGGCCCGGTCATAGACCAGGTTGTCGCGCAGATAGTCGAAGCCGAATTCGTTGTTGGTGCCGTAGGTGATGTCGGCGCCGTAGGCCGCCTGGCGCTGGCCGGACGACAGGCCGTTGACGATGACGCCGACCTCCATGCCCAGGAAGCGATAGATCCGACCCATCTGTTCGGCGTCGCGTCGGGCCAGATAGTCGTTGACGGTGATGACGTGGACGCCCTTGCCCTCGAGCGCGTTCAGGTAGACGGGCGCGGTGGCGACCAGGGTCTTGCCCTCGCCGGTGCGCATTTCCGAAATGCCGCCCTCGTGCAGGATCATGCCGCCGGCCAGCTGAACGTCGTAGTGGCGCTGGCCCAGGGTGCGCTTGGCCGCCTCGCGCACCACGGCGAAGGCCTCGTTCAGGATCTTGTCGAGGGTTTCGCCGGCTTCCAGACGGTCGCGGAACGTCTGGGTCATCATCCGCAGTTCGTCGTCGGAGAAGGCGGCGAACTTGTCCTCGAGGGCGTTGATCTTCTGGACGCGGCTCATGAAGTCCTTGACCTTGCGGTCGTTGGAGGAGCCGAACAGTTTCTTGGCGAAGCCGAGCATTAGGATTCCGAAGGCGGTCGAGCGTCCGAAGGGCTCTGATGAGGCGGGACCGACGCCGGGTCGAGGACCCGGGACGAGAGCGATGGGGCGCGCCGGAAAGCGGCATTCTCCACCTGCGGTCCGCCGCGCCGCGCGGGCGCGCCAAAGGGCCGCGCAGATGGTCGAAAACCCCTCGACTTGGGCGCAGGCGGGACTTAAGCACCGACCCTATCCCTGTCAACGCGAGGGGTCTTTTCCGCCCGAGCCGAGGAGGCTGTTCGTGAACCCGATCCGCGCGCCCCGCCCCGCCGTTTCGCAGGCCCTGTCGGCGCTGATGCTGGCGGCCACGCTGGTCCTGGCGGCCTGCGGCGGCGGCGGCGAGGCGGATCGTCCGCCCGAGCCCGGCGACCGCGCCGTGGCCCGCGTCCAGGGCCAGACGGTCTGGGCGTCCGACGTCAAGCGCGAGGCGGTGGCCCAGGGTCTGGTCGGCGAGGGCGAGCCGCTGGACGTCACCTCCGAGCTGTTCCGCCGGGTGCTGGACGAAGTGGTGGACCAGAAGCTGTTGGCCCGGGAGGCCGAGCGGCGGGGGCTGGACAATTCGCCGCTGGCCCAGCGCCGGCTGCAGGCCACCAAGGAACGCATCCTCGGCGACATGCTGGTCGAGAACGAGGTCAACGGCCGCATCAACGACCAGCGGGTGGAGGCCCTGTATCAGGAGCAGCTGCGTCTGGCCCGCACCTCGGAGGAGATCCGGGTGCGGCTGATCCTGTCGCGCACCCGGCCCGAGGCCGAGGCGGTGGTCGGCCTGCTGAACCAGGGCGCGGCCTTCGCCGCCGTGGCGCAGGAGCGGTCGATCGACGAGGCGACCCGGTTTTCGGGCGGGGACCTGGGCTATTCGACCCTGGACGTGATGCCCGAGGCCTACGCCAACGCCCTGCGGACGGCGCCGCCGGGGGCGACGGTCGGACCGTTCCAGACCGAGGCGGGCTGGGCCGTGCTGCGGGTCGAGGACCGGCGTCGCGAAAGCCCGCCGACCCTGGAGCAGGCGCGGCCGCAGATCGTTCGCTACCTGACCTATGAGGGCGTGCGCCGTCTGCTGGAGGATCTGCGCGGCAAGGCCGAGGTCGAGATGCTGATGGCCGCGCCGCCGTCGGCCCCGCCCGAACCGGCCTCCGCCCCGCCCGCCGCCACGCCCGCCCCCGCTCCAGGCTCCGCCCCATGAAGACGCCCTCCAAGACCTCGCCGAAGCCCGGATCCGCCAAGACCCCCGCCCAGACGCTGGAACGCGCCTTCGAGAAGACGGCGGCGGCGATCAAGGGCTCGATCCAGGCGGCGACCTCGCCCGCCCCGGCCGGCAAGTCCGCGGCCAGGCCCACGGCCGCAGCGCCCGGCAAGCCGGGCCTGAAGGTGTCGCCCCTGGTGGTGCCGTTCCCGACCATTCCGCCGGTCGGAGGGGTCGAGATCGCGACGGCCCGCGCCGGCTTCTACAAGCATGAGCGGGACGATCTGGTGGTGTTCCGCTTCGCGCGCGGCACGACCTGCGCCGGGGTGTTCACGCGGCACAAGATCGGTTCGGCGCCGGTCGACTGGTGCCGGCGTCATCTGGACGCCGAGGACGGCGGCAAGGACGTGCGCGCCCTGGTGGTCAACGCCGGATGCGCCAACGCCTTCACCGGCAAGGCCGGGGCCGACGCCGCGCGTCGCACGGCGTCCGAGGTGGCCAAGCGCTTCGGATGTCGCCAGCGCGACGTCATGCTGGCCTCGACCGGCGTGATCGGCGTGGTGCTGGACGACAAGAAGATCGCCGCCCAGCTGCACGCGGTCGAGACGAAGCTGGACGGCGAAGCCCATCCGACCGACCAGTGGACGGCGGCCGGTCTGGGCATCATGACCACCGACACCTTCCCCAAGGGGTCCTACGCCGAGTGCGAGATCGACGGCGAGAAGGTGCGGATCGCCGGCATCGCCAAGGGTTCGGGCATGATCGCGCCGGACATGGCCACCATGCTGGCCTTCATCGTAACCGACGCCGCCATCGCCCCGCCGGTGCTGAAGGCCCTGTTGAACGTGCATGTGCGCACCACCTTCAACTCGGTGACGGTGGACGGCGACACCTCGACCAACGACACCTGCCTGCTGTTCGCCACCGGCGCCTCGACCGCGCCGCGCATCGGGCGGGTGGGCGACCGACGGCTGAAGGATTTCTCCGCGGCCCTGGACCGGGTCATGCTCGACCTGGCGCATCAGCTGGTGCGCGACGGGGAGGGGGCGACCAAGTTCGTCAAGGTGACCGTCAACGGCGCCGCCAGCCCGGCCTCGGCCCGCAAGCTGGCCAAGTCGATCGCCGACAGCCCCCTGGTAAAGACCGCCATCGCCGGCCAGGACGCCAACTGGGGCCGGGTGGTCATGGCCGTGGGCAAGACCGAGGAGCCGGTCGATCGCGACCGCCTGGCCATCTGGTTCGGCCCGCACCAGGCGGCGGTCGACGGCGCGCCCTCGCCGACCTACGACGAGGCGAAGATGACCGCCTATATGAAGAACGCCGAGATCGACATCACCGTCGACGTCGCCTCCGGCCGGGCGGCCGCCACGGTTTGGACCTGCGACCTGACCAAGGGCTATATCGAGATCAACGGGGATTATCGGAGCTGAAGCGCGGCCTGCCCGACCGCCATCCCCTGAGGACGGCGGCCTTCGGCCTGATCGAACCAGCGGATCGGGTCTTCGGGAGCCTTCAGTGGCCCCGGACATGATCGCGACCGCAAGGCGGGTTGTGTCCCGCCTCCGGCACGTCAGGCGACCATGGCGAAGGCGTTGGCGTCGGCGTTGCGGTCGGTCAGCTTAAAACGTCCCACAAGCGCCGCCAGGCGACCCGCGTCCTGATTGAGCGCTTCACAGGCGGCGGTGGATTGCTCGACCATGGCGGCGTTCTGCTGGGTCGTCTGGTCCATGTCGTTGACCGCTCGATTGATCTCCTGGAGCGTGGTCGCCTGTTCGCGTGCGGAGGCGGTGATCTGGGTCACATAGTTGCCGATCTCGGTGACGCGTTCGGCGATCGCGCCCAGGGCGGCGCCGGTGCGGCCGACCAAAACCACACCGTTTTTCACCTGGTCGCGACTGGTGGAGATCAACGCCTTGATGTCCCGAGCCGCTTCCGCCGAGCGCTGGGCCAGGGCGCGGACCTCGGACGCCACGACGGCGAAGCCGCGGCCGGCGTCGCCGGCACGCGCCGCCTCGACGCCTGCATTCAGCGCCAGCAGATTGGTCTGAAACGCGATTTCGTCGATCAGGCCGATGATCTGGTTGATCTGTTCCGACGAAGCCTCGATCTCGTCCATAGCGGACATGGCTTCCTTCACAACCGGGCGACTCTGATCCGCCTCGGCCTGGGCGCGCGACATGGCGCCCGACGCCTGTTCCGCCCCGTCGGCCGCAAGGCGAACGGAGGCGGCGGCCTCATCGAGGGCGGCGGCTGTTTGTTCCAGCATGGCGGCCTGGCGCTCGGTGCGCGACGACAGGTCGTCAGCCGCGCGGCTGATCTCGGCGGTTTCACCGGCAATCCCGTCGGCATTGGCCCCGATCTCGGACATGGCCTGCTGCAGCGAGGTCATGGCGGAGTTGAAGTCGTCTTGCAGCTTCAGATAGGCCGCCGGGAAGCGGCCCGGAATCCGGTAGGAGAGGTCGCCCGCGGCCAGTGCCGCCATGCCGGCGGCCGTCTGGCGCACGATTTCAGCCTGTTCCTCGGCCGAGGCCCGATCGCGTTCGGCGACGGCGCGCGACTGCTGGTCGGCCTGGTGACGGGTGCTCTCGGCTTCCTGGGCGGCTGAACGGGCCTGCTGGGCGGATTCCTCGGCGACCTTCTGGCTGGCCGCCGTGCTGTCGAACATGGCGTTTACGCTGGCGGCGCTCCAGGCCAGAACGCCGGCTTCAACGACCAGGATCACGGCGTGCACCAGCACTCGACCCAGGCTCGCCGAGCCGGGAAAGACCATTTCAGGCAGCAGAAAACTCAGGACAAGGTGGTGGACGGCCACGGTGGCGGCGCCGACGAGGATCACGCGCCAGTCGCAATGGATCATGAGCACAGCGAGGGCGGCGAAATAGGCCATGTGCAGATCGATCTGCCAGGCATGACCGTCAAGGGCTGCGACGAGCAACGACACCTGCGCCATGAGCAAGATCGCTGCCAGCGTTCGCGCGCCCCCGCCTTCCTTACCGAAGCGCCATACGCCGGTCTGGATCAGAGCCAGGGCGAGGGCTCCGGTGCTGGTGGCGACGACGGCGCCATGCAGCATCAGCGACCACAGGACCGCGCTGATGCACAACGCCCATGCGAGGATCAGAACCACGACGGCTCCGAAACGGCGTTGTTCGGCCAGCGACCGGGTCTGGAAAATCATCTTCAGGTTCCGTTGGAGTTGCAGCCGGCGAACCGGGGGTCCAGCACGGCCCAGGCGCCAGCCTGCTTCAGTTGTTGCTCTAGTTGCGCGCCGCCCGTCACGCTCACCACGGCGCCGAACCGGCCGTGGCCGGTGACGACGCCAAAGTCGACCACGGCCGCCTCGACGCGGGCCCGGTCCCACCACGGTGGAAACACGGCGGCGGCGGCGAACGGCTGATCAGGCTTGCCCGCCACCGCGATGGCGGGCGCGACGCTGATCAGGACGACGCCGACCAGTGCAAATCCCCACATGCAGTAGGGAAAAAGGCTGCGGGATGAGCTTCGGGACATTGCCACACTCGGGATTTCCCCGACGAATGCACACCGCGCCTTTCCAAAACCTGAACGATGATACGCAAACCGTCCAGAATACGTATTGGTACTGATCCTGGCGGCCTGAACGCCGCCTTTGACGGACCACATCCCAACGAGGTGGCCTTCATCGCCCCAACAGGGCCCGACCCAGCGCTCGCCGGCTCAGGCGGCCTCAGCCCCTGCCGCCTGCTCCCCCTTCCTGAGCGCGCTCGCCCGGACCTTTTCGCTCTCGGACTTCAGCTGGCCGCAGGCGGCGAGGATGTCGCGGCCGCGGGGGGTGCGGATGGGGCTGGCGTAGCCGGCCTTGTTCAGGATGGCGGCGAAGACCTCGATCGTCTTCCAGTCCGAGCACTGATAGTCGGTGCCGGGCCAGGGGTTGAAGGGGATCAGGTTGACCTTGGCCGGGATGCCCTCGATCAGCTTCAGCAGGGCGCGGGCTTCGGCCGGGCTGTCGTTGACGCCCTTCAGCATGACATATTCGAAGGTCACCCGGCGGGCGTTGGACAGGCCCGGATAGGCGCGGATGCCGGCCATCAGCTGGGCCAGGTCGTACTTCTTGTTCAGCGGCACCAGGACGTCGCGCAGCGGATCGTTGGTGGCGTGCAGGCTGATCGCCAGCATGGCCTGGGTGCGTTCGCCGAGGGCCTGGAGCTGAGGCACGACGCCTGAGGTCGATACCGTGATCCGGCGCCGCGACAGGGCGATGCCCTCGTTGTCCGAGATGATGTCGATGGCGTCGGCGACATTGTCCAGATTGTAGAGGGGTTCGCCCATGCCCATGAAGACGATGTTGGACAGGCGGCGGTCCTCTTTCGGGGACGGCCATTCGCCGAGGTCGTCACGGGCGACCTGCACCTGGGCCACGATCTCGGCGGCGGTCAGGTTGCGGACCAGTTTCTGGGTGCCGGTGTGGCAGAAGGTGCAGTTCAGGGTGCAGCCGACCTGCGACGAGACGCACAGCGCCCCGGCGCGGCCCACGTCGGGGATATAGACCGCCTCGATCTCGATGCCCGGCGCGGTGCGGATCAGCCATTTGCGCGTGCCGTCCCTGGACACCTGGCGCTCGACGATTTCGGGGCGGGCCAGGGTGAAGTGCTGGGCCAGCTTCGCCTGCATGTCCCTGGCGACATTGCTCATGGTGGCGAAGTCGGTGACGCCGTGATGGTGGATCCAGCCCCAGACCTGCGACGCGCGCATCTTCGCCTTTTCGGGCGGGCAGACCCCGGCGTCGATCAGCGCCTGACGCAGGCCCTCGCGCGTCAGCCCGCTGAGGTTGACGAGAGGCTTTTCGGCGGGCGTCGGCGAAACGCGCGTGAGGTCGAGCGTGTGGCTCAAGGTCGGGAAATCCTGTGTGGAAGGCGCGCCTTATAGCACGGATCGCGGCGTTTTGCAGGCCTGCCCCCGGACGTTGGAAGCCGGGTCAGACTCGCCGCGCCGCCAAACCCTTTCCGTCATCCTCGGGCTTGTCCCGAGGACCCATTTTTAAGCAGTCCCAATTCACCCCGTGAAGCAGCCGCCCTTCGATTATTGGCTCAGCTCATGCGGGTTCAACCATGGGTCCTCGGGACAAGCCCGAGGATGACGGCGTGTGGAGGAGATCAGAGAATATACCGGCTCAGATCCGCGTTCCTGGCCAGGTCGGCGATCTTTTCGCGGACCTTGTCGCCGTCGAAGGTCAGGGTCTGGCCGGACAGGTCCGAGGCCTTGAAGGAGGCCTCCTCCAGCACCCGCTCGATGACGGTGACCAGGCGACGGGCGCCGATGTTCTCGACCGCTGAATTGGCGGCGACGGCGGCGTCGGCCAGAGCGTCGACGGCGTCCTCTGTAAAGACCAGTTCGACGTTCTCGGCCGCCAGCAGCGCCTGGTTCTGGCGGATGAGATTGGCCTCGGGCTCGGTCAGGATGCGGCGGAAATCGTCACGGGTCAGGGCCTTGAGCTCGACGCGGATCGGCAGACGGCCCTGAAGCTCGGGAAGCAGGTCCGAGGGCTTGGCGACATGGAAGGCGCCCGAGGCGATGAACAGCACATGGTCGGACTTCACCGGCCCGTATTTGGTCGAGACGGTGGTGCCCTCGATCAGGGGCAGGAGGTCGCGCTGGACGCCCTCGCGGGATACGTCCGCGCCCCCCTTGTCCTGCCGGCCCGCGACCTTGTCGATCTCGTCGATGAAGACGATGCCTTCCTGTTCGGCCAGGGTGACAGCCTCGCGGGTCAGGCTGTCCTGATCCAGAAGCTTGTCGCCCTCCTCGGCGATCAGGGGTGTCCAGGCGTCGCGGACGGTGGTCCTGATGGACTTCGTCCGGCCGCCGCCCATCTTGCCCAGCATCTCGGACAGGTTGATCAGGCCGACATTGCCGCCCGGCAGATCCAGGCCCGGCAGGGACGGCCCGGTCTCGGCCATCTGGACCTCGATCTCCTTGTCGTCCAGTTCGCCGGCGCGCAGCTTCTTGCGGAAGCTGTCGCGGGTGGCGGGTTGCGAGCCCGGCCCGACCAGGGCGTCGAGGATGCGGTTCTCGGCGGCGGCCTCGGCCTGGGCGCGGACGCCCGAGCGTTTCTGGTCGCGGACCATGACGATGGCGGCCTCGACCAGGTCACGCAGGATCTGATCGACGTCGCGGCCGACATAGCCGACCTCGGTGAACTTGGTCGCCTCGACCTTGAGGAAGGGCGAGCCGGCCAGCCGGGCCAGGCGGCGCGCGATCTCGGTCTTGCCGACGCCGGTGGGGCCGATCATCAGGATATTCTTGGGCGTGATCTCGGGACGCAGGTCCTCAGGCGCGCGCTTGCGCCGCCAGCGGTTGCGCAGGGCCACGGCGACGGCGCGCTTGGCGTCGTCCTGGCCGACGATGAAACGGTCCAGTTCGGAGACGATTTCGCGGGGAGACAGATCGGTCATGCGATCCAGATAGGGGACCGCAGCGCTTTCCGGGAGGGGTCAGTCCGTCACAGGAAGAGGGCGAACACCAGGGCGACGGCCAGGACGTCGAAAATGCGGAAGGCGAGGGTCATCGGGCGGGATCCGGAGCGGCGAATCCTTCCCGGCGTGCAAGGGCCGTGCCGCGCCGGAACGACGGGTCAGAGATCGGTCTTCTTCACCGATCCGGCCGCCGGACGGCGGTCCTTCTCGCCCACATATTCCGCCTTCAGATAGGTCGTGCGGGCCGCGTCCAGCACGGGGGCGCCGCCGCGCAGACCGCGCTTCTGCCCCTGCTGCCCCATCATCTGGGCGGCGAAGGCGGCGTCGGCCTGGGTCGGGTCGGCGGGGCGCGGTTCGCGGCGCGCCGTCGTGTCATGGTCCATGCGGTCGCCGACCGGGACGAGATCACGGCCGGGCTCGGCCTTGTCGGCTTCGGCGGCCGCCTTGCGTCGCGAGGGGCCGCGACGATCGCCGGAGCGGCGGTCGCCCAGGCGGCGCTCGTCGTCGCGCGCGCTCGGGACGCCCGGCGTCAGGCCGGACGCGCCGGACGATCCGACGGGGCCGACCGGTCGGGTCACGCCCCGCCCTTGGTCCCGCCGGACCCGGCCAGCCGCTCGATCTGGGCGCGCATCTCGTCCATCTGGGCCTTCATCTCGGCCAGGGCCTCGGCCGGCGGCTTGGCGGGGGCAGCTTCGGGCGCGGGCGGCGGCGGCGCGGCGGGCGTCGCCTCGGTCGCCGCATAGCCGAAGCCGGGGAACATCTTCATGGCCCGCTCGAACATGGCCATGTTCTGCTTGACCGCCTCCTCCATCAGATTGGCGCCGGGGCCGGTCCCGAAGGCGCGGCTCATCTGGCTGCGGAACTGGTCCTGCTGGCGGGAGAAGTTCTCGAGCGAAAGCTCCAGATAGCTGGGCAGGACGCCCTGCATCTGGTTGCCGTAGAAGCCGATCAGCTGACGCAGGAATTGAACCGGCAGCAGGGCCTCGCCCCGGCTTTCCTCCTCGAAGATGATCTGGGTCAGGATCTGACGGGTCAGGTCCTCATTGGTGCGGGCGTCATAGACCAGGAAGTCCGTGCCTTCACGCACCATCCGCGCCAGGTCGTCCAGGGTGACGTAGGCGCTGGTGGCCGTGTTGTAGAGGCGGCGGTTGGCGTATTTCTTGATGACGACGACCTCGTCGTCCTTCGCCTTTCCGGCGCCGGGCGAGGCGTTGCGCGATTTATCGTCGGCCAAGGACGTTGCTCCCATAGTTTCGGCCAGTATTCCGCACTGCGGCGCGAACCGCCAGCGCCTTGTGGCGATGCAAGATCAGGCGACGGCCGGGACCAGCACCACGCCCAGCAGCACGGCCGCCCAGTGCAGGCCCGCCCCGGCGATCACGAAGCCGTGCCAGATGGCGCGACGGAAACGCAGCGACGGCCGGATGAAGACGAAGACCCCGGCGGTGTAGATCAGCCCGCCCGCCGCCAGCAGGATCAGGGCCGGGGCGTGCACGGTCTCCAGCATCGGCTTCATCGCCGCCACCGCCAGCCAGCCGAACAGGACGTAGACGACGCTCCAGAACCGGTCGGACAGGCGCGGCGCCACCATCTTGGTCGCCACTCCGGCCAGGGCGATGGTCCAGACCAGGGCGGTGAAGCCCAGGGACCAGCCGCCCTCGAATCTCTGGGTCGTGAAGGGGGTGTAGCTGCCGGCGATCATCAGGAAGATGGCCGCCTCGTCCAGCCGGCGCAGCACCGGCCGCGCCGGAGAAGGGCGGGTGCAGTTATAGACCGTCGACGCCGCAAGCATGGCGATCAGACAGACCGCATAGACGGCGGCGGCCAGGGCCGCGCCGACGCCGCCATGGATCGCCGCCAGAAAGGCCATGATCACCCCGCCCGTCGCCGCCAGCGACAGGCCGGTCAGATGCACCCACAGATCCGCCAGCCGCTCGGCCCGGGTCTGATAGTGTTCGATCATGTCGAGGGCGTCCGCCGTGCGGATGCGGTCCCAGAGTTTCGCCAGACGCATGGACACCCACTCCTTTCCGGAGGCGCCGACGCGGCGCCGACCCTTCTGGTCCAACCTGTCGTTCAGCGACGGCCGAGGCCGTCCGTTCCCGCATTTCAACCCAGAGCGGTGAGAATTCCGTGAATCCTTGCCCCGGCGCCCTCGCCCGGCTTATGTTGCAGCGCACAAGAAGATTGTCAGGGAGTGAAGTCCATGGTCGAGGTCGTCATCGTTTCCGCCGCACGCACGCCGGTCGGATCGTTCCTGGGGGCGCTGGCGCCGCTGTCGGCGGCCGAGCTGGGCTCGGTCGCCATCAAGGCGGCGCTGGAGCGCGCGGCGGTCGCCCCGGCCGAGGTCGACGAGGTCGTCCTGGGTCATGTGCTGCAGGCCGCCGCCGGACAGGGGCCCGCGCGTCAGGCCGCCATGGGCGCGGGCCTGCCCAAGGAGACCCCGGCCTGGAGCCTGAACCAGATCTGCGGCTCGGGCCTGCGCGCGGTGGCGATCGCCGCGCAGCAGATCGCCCTGGGCGACGCCCGGATCGTGATCGCCGGCGGACAGGAATCGATGAGTCAGGCGCCGCACGCCCAGCAGCTTCGCGCCGGGCAGAAGATGGGCGACCTGAGCCTGATCGACACCATGATCCGGGACGGATTGTGGGACGCCTTCAACGGCTATCACATGGGCCAGACGGCCGAGAACATCGCCGAAGCCTTCTCCATCACCCGCGAGGACCAGGACCGCTTCGCCGTCGCCAGCCAGAACAAGGCCGAGGCGGCCCAGAAGGCCGGCAGGTTCGCCGACGAGATCGCCCCGGTGACCATCGCCACCCGCAAGGGCGACGTCGTTGTCGATCAGGACGAATACATCCGGCACGGGGCGACGCTGGAGGCCATGGAGAAGCTGAAGCCGGCCTTCGTGAAGACCGGATCGGTGACGGCGGCCAACGCCTCGGGCCTGAACGACGGAGCCGCCGCCCTGGTGCTGATGTCGGCGGACGAGGCGAAGGCGCGCGGGCTGGAGCCCCTGGCCCGCATCGCGTCGGCCGCTACGGCCGGTGTCGATCCGGCGGTCATGGGCACGGGCCCGATCCCGGCGTCGAAGAAGGCGCTGGAAAAGGCGGGCTGGACCGTCGCCGATCTGGATCTGGTCGAGTCCAACGAGGCCTTCGCGGCGCAATCCCTGTGCGTCCTCCAGGAACTGGGCCTCGACCCGGCCAAGGTCAACGTCAACGGCGGCGCCATCGCCATCGGCCACCCCATCGGGGCCTCGGGCGCCCGCATCCTGACCACCCTGCTGCACGAGATGAAGCGCTCGGGCGCGAAGAAGGGCCTCGCCACCCTGTGCATCGGCGGCGGCATGGGCGTGGCGATGTGCGTGGAGCGCGGATGATCAGGTGAAGAGTGAAAAGTGAGTCGTGAATGGTGAAGAGCGGGCGGGCGGAGGCGGTGACGCCGCCTCTACTCACGACTCACTCTCCATTACTCACCTTTCAGTCCCGCAACAGCTCGTTCACCCCGGTCTTGGCCCGGGTCTGCGCATCCACGCGCTTGACGATGACGGCGCAGTACAGCGACGGGCCGCCGTTCGGGTCCGGCAGGCTGCCCGGCACGACGACGCTCCAGGCCGGGACTTCGCCCCGGAAGACCTCGCCGGTGGCCCGGTCGACGATCTTGGTCGAGCCCGACAGATAGACGCCCATGGCCAGGACGGCGCCTTCACGCACGATGACGCCCTCGGCCACCTCGGCGCGGGCGCCGATGAAACAGCCGTCCTCGATGATCGTCGGATTGGCCTGCAGCGGCTCCAGCACCCCGCCGATGCCGGCGCCGCCCGACAGGTGCACGTTCTTGCCGATCTGGGCGCAGGAGCCGACCGTGGCCCAGGCGTCGACCATCGAACCCTCGTCGACATAGGCGCCGATGTTCACGAAGCTGGGCATCAGCACGACGTTCTTCGCCACAAACGCGCCCTGACGCACGATCGCGCCCGGCACCGAACGGAAGCCCGCCGCCTGATAGTCGGCCGCCGTCCAGTCGCCGAACTTGTTGGGCACCTTGTCCCAGAAGGGGCCGATCCCCGGCGCGTGCGAGGTCGGGCCGCGATCGCCGGCGCGCAGGATCTGGTTGTCGTTCAGGCGGAAGGACAGCAGCACCGCCTTCTTCAGCCACTGGTGCGTGGTCCACACGCCGTCGGCGCCGCGCGAGGCCACGCGCGCCTGACCGGAATCCAGCAGGGCCAGGGCGGTCTCGACGGCGTGGCGGACGTCGCCGTGGGTGGCGGCGGAGACGTTCGCCCGGTCCTCCCAGGCGGCCTCGACGACGGATTCCAGATGCGACAGGTCGGTCATGCGGCTGCGTCCTTGAAGGTCAGATCGGTCAGGAAATCGAGCAGATCGGGAGCGATATGATCGACGTGGTCGCCGATCGGCTTGCCGTGTCCGTCGCCGATCAGGACGGTCGCCATGCCCAGGGCCTTGGCGGCCTCCAGATTGCGCGGCGTGTCCTCGAACATCACGGCCTGGCGCGGCTCGAAGTCGAAGCGGTTGATCATCCGGCGATAGGCCGAGGGCGCCGGCTTGGGCGTCAGGTCGCCGTCCTCGATGGCGAAGACGCCGTCAAAACAGGCGGCGATTCCGATCCGCTCCAGCACGCGATGCGCATAGCCGCGCGCGCCATTGGTGAAGACGAACCGGCGGCCGGGCAGGCGCATGAGCTGCTCGGCCAGGCGAGGGTTGGGTTCGACGCCGTCCAGCGGGACGTCGTGGACCACTTCCAGGAAATCCTCGGGATTGATGGTGTAGTTGGCCATCAGCCCGGCCAGGGTCGTGCCGTGTTCGTCCAGGAACTGGCGTTGCAGCACCTTGGCCTCCTCGGGCGCCAGGCCCACGGCCTCGACGACATAGGCGTTGATCCGCCCCTGGACGAGCGCCATCAGCCCCTGCTCGCGGGGGTAGAGGGTGTCGTCCATGTCGAACACCCAGACGGCGGTCCGCGACAGGTCGGTCAAGACGCCTTCGCTCCCTGAAGGTTCCGGCTCACGCCTTCACCAGAGTGCCGGCGCCGTGCTCGGTGAACAGCTCCACCAGCATGGCGTGCGGACGGCGGCCGTCCAGGATGACCACGGCCTCGACCCCGGCGCGGACGGCCGCCATGGCGGTCTCCAGCTTGGGGATCATGCCCCCGGTGGCGACCCCGGCGTCGATCAGCCCCTGGGCGTCGTCCAGCGTCATCTGGCGGATGATCTCCCCGTCGGCGCCCTTGACCCCCGGCACGTCCGTCAGCAGCAGCATGCGCTTGGCGTCCAGCGCCCCGGCGACGGCCCCGGCCACGGTGTCGGCGTTGACGTTGTAGGTCTGGCCGTCCTCGGCCACGCCGATCGGGGCGATGACCGGCACCCAGTCCTCGGTCTCCGAGGCGATCAGCCCCGCGATCAGCTTGGGATCGACGCGCGTCGGTTCGCCGACGAAGCCGAGATCGACTTCATGTTCGATCATGCTGTCGGGGTCACGCCGGGTGCGTTTGGTCTTCTCCACCGTCAGCAGGCCCGCGTCCTTGCCCGACAGGCCCACGCCGCGCACGTCGGCCTCCTTGCCGGCCATGGTGATCCAGTGGGCGATCTCCTTGTTCACCGCGCCGGACAGGACCATTTCGGCCACCTGCATCGTGGCCGTGTCCGTGACCCGCAGACCGTCGACGAAGTTGGATTTCACCCCGGCCTTGTCCAGCATGGCGCTGATCTGGGGTCCGCCGCCGTGGACCACCACCGGATTCACCCCCATCAGCTTCAGCAGCACGACATCGGCGGCGAACTGCTTGGCCACGGCCGTCTCGCCCATGGCGTGGCCGCCGTATTTGATGACCACGGTCTCGCGGTCATAGACCTGTATATAGGGCAGGGCCTCGGCCAGGGTCCTGGCCGTTTCCCACCCGCGTTCCTCGGACTGACGTTCGATCTCTTCCATGACGGGCGGGCTGATAGCCGTCGCGGTCGTCCCTGTCACGGCCAATCCCGGTCCGATCCGCGCCTGATCGGGCGTCCCTTCGCTGGTCAGAGCCGATTTTGTCGTGTAGCTTCAACGCCACGGTCCTCCGGCAACCCGGCAGGACGGGGCGTCTTTGCGCCTCGACCCGCCAAGGCAACGCTGGTAAGGGACTGTGAGGCGGTGAGACCGCCGCATCTTCATTTTCGCTTGCGGAGGGCTCGCTACCCATGCGTATCAAGACTTTCATCCTGGCCTCCAGCGCGGCGGCTGCGCTCGCTCTGTCGGCCGGTGCGGCGTCGGCGGAGCCGGACGGTTGGTATGGCGCGGTTGACGCCGGCTATCACCACATGTCGGACCCGATCAACGCGGAATCGCAGATCACCGGCAACAACTGGAACTTCGACGTCAACGACGGCTGGGCGGCGTTCGCGCGTCTGGGCTACCGGTTCAACCCGAACTGGCGCGTCGAGCTCGAGGGCGGCTACCGCTCGGGCGACGTGGCCACGGTCCGCGCCGTCAGCGGCGCCGCCGGCATCTGCAACGTGACCCCGGCCACGGGCGCCTGCCACTCCCCGGACGGCGACATCACCTCCACCACCCTGATGGCCAATGTCATCTATGACTTCGGCGACGAGAGCTGGGCCCTGCGTCCGTTCGTCGGCCTGGGCGTCGGCGTCAACCGCGTCAACAGCGACATCGTCGGCACCCTGCGTCACAACCGTCTGGTCGGCTTCGGCATCGACGACTCCTCCACCGAGTTCGCCGCCCAGGCGATCGCCGGTCTGGCCTGGGCCGTCGGCGACCGCGCCAACATCGACCTGACCTACCGCTATCTGACGGGCGACGCCTCGTTCAACAGCTTCGCCGGTCTGGCCGCCTACAACCAGGGCGTCTTCGAGGGCGACTACGACCAGAGCCACACCGTGACCCTGGGCCTGCGCTATGCGTTCGGCGCCGAGCCGCCTCCGCCGCCTCCGCCCCCGCCGCCGCCGCCCCCGCCGCCGCCTCCCCCGCCGCCTCCGCCGCCGGTCCGTCCGACCCCGCCGCCGCCGCCGGCCAAGCCCGCCGCGCGTCAGTTCGTGGTCTATTTCGACTGGGATCGCTCCAACCTGACGGCTGAGGCCTCCTCCATCATCAACCAGGCCGCCGCCTACGCCCGCACCGGTCAACCGACCCGCGTGCTGGTCGTCGGTCACGCCGACACCTCGGGTTCGGCCGCCTACAACGTCGGCCTGTCCAACCGTCGCGCCCGCACGGTGGCCGACGCCCTGGTCGCCCAAGGCGTCAACGGCGGCGTCATCTCCCTCGACGGCAAGGGCGAGACCCAACTCGCCCGTCCGACCGCCGACGGCGTGCGCGAACCCCTCAACCGTCGCGCCACCATCGACATCAACTTCTAAGACACAAAGCGCCAGGGGGAGGGACCAACCCTCCCCCGAACGCACACCAACTCAAACGCCGGCCGGGCCAACCCCGCGCCGGCGTTTCATTGTCCGGAGAGCCGGTCTGAAGACGCCAGGTGAAAGTGCCGGCGTCGCGAACGGTTCGCCGAATGCGGCGACGCGACAAGACTTCATGGACCGGGAGCAGCCGGGGCCCTGCGGCGATCGGGCCTCAGCCGCCGGCGAGGGTCAGCGTGACATCGGGGACGGACGGCGTCGCTGCGGGTCGCGTGTCGAGAAACAACGATCCGAGGCCGATGACCAGGGTGGCGGACATCGCCGCGCAGACCAGCGCCACGGCGGCGAGGCCGAGTCCCTGCATCAGACCGGCGGCGCTCCGGTCTGGATCTTCGTCATCGTCGGCGAGCATCACCACACATCCCGCCGGGCTCTTCGCGAACCCGGTTCGGCCAGTTCTGCACGATCGTGGACGCCAGGCAAGCGGTCGGCGGACCTTTCCGCCCGCAAACGAAGAGCGGCGGAGGCCCCCACCTCCGCCGCCCCGTTTTCCTGCGGCCTTGCGCCTGCGCCGGATCAGCCGGTGAACGGACGGATCAGGATTTCGACCCGGCGGTTCTGGGCCCGACCGGCCGGCGTGTCGTTGGACGCAACCGGATTGCGCGAGCTGACGCCGGCGACATAGAGGCGCTCGCGCTGCACCCCGTTGCGGATCAGGGAGTCGGCGACGGAAACGGCGCGACGCTCGGACAGGGGCTGATTGATCGCGTCGCCGCCCGAGGAGTCGGTGTGGCCGACGACGTCGACGATCGACTGGTCGTACTGACGCAGCACGCCCGCCACGTCGGCCAGGGTGGCGTCGAAGCGCGGGTCAATGCTGGACTGGTTGGTGGCGAAGGTGACGTCGGACGGCATCCGCAGCACCAAATTGTCGCCCTGGCGCGCAACGCCGACGCCGGTGCCGGACAGTTCGGCTTCCAGCGCGCGCTGCTGGCGATCCATATACTGGCCGACCGCCGCGCCGCCCAGGGCGCCGATGCCGGCGCCGATGAGGGCGTTCTTGCGGCCCTGTTCGCCGTTGGAGGTGTTGGTCAGATAGCCGAGCACCGCGCCGCCCAGGGCGCCGGCGATCGCGCCGGTGGCGGTGTTGTTGCGGCGGGGCGTCGAGCTGTAGGGATCGGCGGTGGTGCAGGCGGTGGCGCCGAGCAGGGCGGCGACGGCGCCGACGGTGATCAGTGAATGGGGACGCATGGGGGATTCCTCTGTTTGACGCCTTCGAGGCGGACGGACCCTCGCGGGAACGCCCCCTTATAGTGAAGGTTCCTGTCTGACGCCCAGATGAACGGCGGCGGCCCGCCGGGCGCCGATCTGCCAATTTCCGGCTTTAGGGCGTATGGGTTCACTCCGAACCGTTCACCTCAGGATGCCGAAATTGAGCGCCCCCCTTCCAGATGCCGAAAAGCGCGGCGTCGTCCCTGTTTCGATGACCGGCTATGACGCCGACTTCCAGGCGTTCAGCGACGCCTTGGGCACCTCGTTCCGTCGCTACGGCTTTGCGGTGATCTCCGATCATGGACTGGACCAGCCGACGATCGACGCAGCGATCGCCGACGCCAAGGCCTTCTTCGCCCTGCCTGAAGAGACGAAGCGTCAGTATCACGTGCCCGGCACGGGCGGCGCGCGGGGGCTGACGCCGTTCGGGGTCGAGGCGGCCAAGGACGCCAAGGCCGTAGACCTGAAGGAATTCTGGCACACGGGGCGCGAGCTGCCGGAAGGCCATCCCTACCGCAAATACATGCGCGACAACCTGTGGCCGACGGAGATCGAAGGCTTCCGGTCGCATGTCTACGGGATGTTCGAGGCCCTGGACCAGCTGGGCGCCAGGCTGTTGCGGGCCATCGCCCGTTATCTGCGGCTGCCGGACGGCTATTTCGAGGACAAGGTCCAACTGGGCAACAGCGTGCTGCGCCTGCTGCACTATCCGCCGGTGCTGGCCGATGCGCCGGGCGTGCGCGCCGGGGCGCACGAGGACATCAACGTCATCACCCTGCTGCTGGGCGCCGAGGAGGCGGGGCTGCAATTGAAGGACGCGGACGGCGAATGGCTGGACATCGCCCCGCCGCCGGGCGCCCTGGTGGTCAACATCGGCGACATGCTGCAGCGGCTGACCAACCACTATCTGCCGTCGACGACGCACCGCGTGGTCAATCCGGCGCCCGAGCGGCGCGGCTTCGCCCGCTATTCGACGCCGTTCTTCCTTCACTTCAACCCGGACTTCGTGATCGAGACCCTGCCGTCCACGATCACCCCGGACAGTCCGGACCGCTATGCCGATCGCGCGATCATGGCCGAGGATTTCCTGACCGAACGGCTGCGTGAAATCCGGTTGATCTGACGTGTCGCGCTCAGGTCGCGAGCGTAGCGCAGCAAATCATTTGCTGATGCGAAGCTGGGTGATGTCGCGGCCGATAGCCTGGAAGGCGGCGACCAGCTGGGTCCCGCTCGAAGCCACGAAGGCCTTGTCGGCGTTGCTGGCGCACCCGTTCAGCAGGGTGGCGGCGCCGCTGTCGGCGGCGACGGAAAAGGCGACGGTGTAGACCGTGATGCCCTTGGCCTTCATCGCCGTGCAGAGCTGGGACGCCTGGGACGCCGAGGCGCCGTTGGTGGCGTACTGGGCGATCTTGTTCTCGTTGGCGCCCGAGCCGCTCAGGGCGTCACCGGCGATGACGCCCGAGCTGTAGGGGGTGTTGAACTCGCCGTCCGTCATCAGGACCACGACCTTGACCGTCTCGGCGGTGTTGTAGGCGTTGGCGGCGGCCGAGCTGTTCCACAGGCCGTTGAAGCTGGGGGACAGGGCGTACCAGCCCCACGCCGTGCCGATATGGCCCGCGGTCGATCCCACGGCGGTCAGGTCGCTGATCCGCGATTTCAGGGTCGCGCGATCACTGCTCAAGGGCATGATTTCGGTCGAGGGGCAGGCGTTGTCGGAGCCCCACATCGGATAGTTTCGGCCCACGGGATAGGTGGTCGGCGAGGCGTCGGTATAGGCCTGACCGCCGGTGCGTTCGGTCACACAGGTGCTGATCTTCTGAACCGAGATCCCGCCGGCCATGTTGGAAAACCGGAAATAGCCGCAGCCTGCCGTGACGCAGTGCAGTCGGCCGCCGGTCACGCTGGTGCTGGGATTGCGGTTGAGGGTGAACTTCAGCGTGTTGGTCGTGCGCTCGGTCACGCGATAGCTGGAGTTCTCGGGCGTGTTCAGCGAACTGGACCCGCTGGGCGCGCTGTCGAGGACGAAGCGGTCGCCAACCGCGAACCCATGACCATTGGCGGTCAGGGTCACGGTGCAGGTGGTGCTGCTCCAGGACGAGGTGCAGGATTTGGAGGCGCTGGCGACCGCCTTGCCGTCGGTCGTGGCGCCGCGGGCGTTCACTGCCGCCGCGCCGAGGTTGACGCCCATCGAATAGGGCACGATGGCGACGCGCGAGGTGTAGGGCGTCTGCTGATCCTTGACGACCGCATCGATCATGCCTTCAGCCGCCGTCTTCAGCGAGGCGATGTCGTCCCCGTCCATAGACCCCGTGACGTCGAGCACCATGGCGACTTCGAGGTTCTTGGCCGATCGGGTCACTTCCGAGGTGGAGCCGACCGGGATGTAGTCGTTGAACAACCGGCCGGTCGAGGGCAGGACGATTCCGGCGACCAGGGTCTTTACATTCACCGTCGCGCTGGCGACGACCGTCTGGGATTCATCCAGGGTGAAGGTGGCGGTCTGGAGCGTGGCGTCCGGGAACCGCTGCATGTTGGCGTTCAGGACGCGGTTGCCGATGGCGTTGATCTCTTCCGTGGTCGTGGCGGAGGAGCGGGCGGCGGCCAGGGCGGCGGCGTCCAGCGCGTCCTGCAGGCTGGCCTTGACGGTGGCGGCGCGGCTGATGTCCACCCCGCCCATGGTCACCATGACCAGAACCGGCATGGCCACGGCGAAGATCATCGCCACATTTCCGCGACGGGACATGGCGAAGCGCCGCGCGAACGCCTTCAAGGCCGCACGCGCGGAGCCTCTGCTTACGCCGAAAAAGTCTGGCCGAATCCACATCTTCGGTCGTTCGCTCCCACATCGCGCGGGAGACCGCGCGCATCATCGAACGGGCCGAGACTAGGTCGTCGGGGTTAACGGCGTGGCCAAGCCACGCGGTTAACCCCAGGATAACGGCGGATCACCAGCCGCAGGGCTTGCCGCGGTTCTGTTCGGTCAGCCAGGCGTTCAGCGGCGCGAAGTAGTCGGCTACGGCGGAGGCGTCGTTGCGGCTCTCGCCGGTGAAGGCCTGCATCGCCTCGGGCCAGGGCTTGGACTGGCCCATCTCCATCATGGCGTTGAAGCGTCGGCCGACCTCGGTGTTCCCATAGACCGAACACTTGTGCAGCGGCCCGGTCCAGCCCGCCTGCTTGCAGGCCGCGCGGTGGAACTGGAACTGGTAGATGTGGGCCAGGAAGTAGCGGGTGTAGGGCGTGTTGCCGGGCACATGGTATTTGGCGCCCGGATCGAAGGCGTCGGCCGGGCGCGGCCCCGGCGGAACCAGACCCTGGTATTTCAGCATGTCTGCGGTCCAGGCCGCGTTATAGCCGTCCGGCGCCGTCTCGCCGCTGAAGACGTCCCAGCGCCAGCGATCCACCATCAGGCCGAAGGGCAGGAACGCGATCTTGTCCAGCGCCATCTTGAGCAGGAAGGGAATGTCCTCCTCGGCGCCCGGCGTGCTCTTCAGCAGGCCGATCTGGTTCAGATAGGTGGGCGTCAGGGCCGACAGGCCGACGAAGTCGCCGATCGCCTCGTGGAAGCCGTCGTTGGCCCCGTTGCGGAACAGGATCGACTGTCCCTTGTAGGCGCGCTGATAGACGTTGTGCCCCAGCTCGTGGTGGACGGTGTAGAAGTCGTCGCCGTTCACCTGTGTGCACATCTTGATGCGGATGTCGTCCAGATTGTCGAGGTCCCAGGCCGAGGCGTGACACACCACCTCCCGGTCGCGCGGGCGGGTGATCATCGACCGCTCCCAGAAGGTCTGGGGCAGGGCGGCGATGCCCATGGAGGTATAGAAGCCCTCGCCGGTCCGGACCATCTTCTCGGCGTCGTAACCCGCAGAGACCAGCAGGTCGGTCAGGTCGTAGCTGGAGGCGCCGCCGGTCTGCGGCGCGACGACGTCATAGATGTTGCCCCACTGCTGGGACCACATATTGCCGAGCAGGTCGGCGCGGATCGGCCCCGTCGCGGGCTGGACCGCGTCGCCGTATTTCTCATTCAGCCGACCGCGCACATAGCAGTGCAGCTGTTCATAGAACGGCTTGACCTGTTCCCACAGCCGGTCGGTTTCGGCGGCGAAGGCGTCGGGCGCCATGTCATAGCCGGAGCGCCACAGGGCGCCGGTGTCGTCAAAGCCCAGTTCGCGGCTGCCCTCGTTGGCGATCTCGACCATGCGCGCATAGTCGGCCTTCATGCCCGGCGAGACGGTGCGCCAGCCTTCGTACAGCGCCTTGGTCTCTGCGGGGTCGCGGCTCTCGGCGATCAGCTGCGTCGCCTCGTCCAGGGTGATGGTCTTGCCCTTGAAGTCGAACTTGCCGGTGGCGTAGGTCGAATCCAGCCGCGTCGTGATGTCGGCCAGCTCGGTCGCCGCGCCCGGACGGGTCGGGGCGGGCAGGACGATGGCCAGCTTGAGTAGGTTCAGCTTGCGGCGGACGTCGGCCGGAACCTGAACGTCGTTGAATCGGGCGGCCTCATTGGCCAGCCGCACCTGGGTCTCGGTGACCTCGGCGTTGACCTTGGCCTCCAGCCATATGGTGTCGAAGGTGATGTTGGTGGCGCGCGTCCACTGGATGCGCGCGGCGCGTTCCAGAAGCTCGGTCAGGGTGGTTTCGGCCTCAGCGATGAAGGCGGCGGCGCCCTCGGCCGTGGCGGGGTGTTCGATCGTGGAGGCCTGCCCCGCAGGGGCGGCGGGCGCCGTCGCGGCGGTGTCGGCCGCTTCCGTCGTGGCGCAGGCCGCGAGGCCCAGAGATGCGGCGGTCGTCAGGGCGACCAGCGAACAGGCGGCGATGAGGGTGCGCTTCATGGAACTCTTTCTCCGAACAGGCGCGGATGGGAGACCCGGTGACGGAGAAGGTCAAGAGCGGACAGGCCGATGGTTAGCCGGTCACGCAGGTCGCCAGTCCCTGGTTGCGGACGATCCGGGCGTTGGCCTGAACGCGGGCGGCGCGACGGCGGACGTAGGGGCCTGGGGGAGCAGCCTTGTAGCGACGCGGGCTGGGCAGGATGGCGGCGAGACGGGCCGCCTGCTGCGGCGTCAGGTCGGCGGCCGAGACGCCGAACCAGTGGCGCGCGGCGGCCTCGGCCCCGTAGACGCCGGGACCCATCTCGGCGACGTTCAGATAGACCTCCATGATCCGGCGCTTGCCCCAGATCGTCTCGATCAGGACGGTGTAGCCGGCCTCCAGCCCCTTCCGCACCCAGCTCCGTTGCGGCCAGAGGAAGACGTTCTTCGCCGTTTGCTGGCTGATGGTCGACCCGCCGCGCACCCTTCCGCCGGCGTCGTTGTGGTCCAGCGCCTTCTGGATTGCCTCCATGTCGAAGCCGCGATGGGAGCAGAAGCGCGCGTCCTCGGCGGCGATGGCCGAGGCCACGAGATGCGGCGAGATGCGGTTCAGCGAGCGCCAGCGGTAGTCGAGGCCGTCGCCGGCGGCCAGGCGCTGCAGCATCAGGATCGTCACCGGCGGCGGGATCAGGGCTGTGGTCAGGACCGAGACGACCGGGAATAGGACGATCAGCAGGGCGAGAACCAGCAGGGGGCGGCCCTTGCGGCGCCGGGGACGCGGCAGCGTCGGATCCTCAGGAGGCGGGGCCGCCTGCGGCCGCGGCGTGCCGATGCGGGGATAGGCGGCGTCCAGGGTCGGCGCGGACGGATCGGACGGCGGCGGGACGCCGTCGCTCGGATCGGTCACGGTTGGGCGTTCACGTTCCACAGGAAGATCACGGCGAAGCTGGCGACAGGCACGATCATTAGGACCAGCGCGGCCAGACATCCATAGCCGGCCAGTCCGGCGGCGGAAGGGTCGCGGGGGTTGGACATGCGGCGGGCTCGCTCGGCTCCCGGTGGAGCGAAGCGGACATTGTGGCAGTTCGGGGTTAAGCCTCCGTCACACCGGCCCGGCCGTCCTCGTCGGCCCAGGCCACCCGGCGGCCGTCCGGCGACAGGGCCAGGGCCACGATGGGCGGGCCGCGATCCGCCTTGACGAAGTCCAGACCCTGGGCCGACGGATCGGCGACCCAGACGCGGCCGTCCGTCAGACCGGCGGCCAGGCGCGGGCCCTTGGGCTGGGCGGCCACCAGATTGACCATGGCGTTCTCGTCATAGCCGATCTCGGTCGCCTCGCGCCCCATCGGACCATTGGCGCCGACGAACGGCCACAGCACGGCGCCCTGAGCCCCCGAGGTGGCCATCAGCTGGCCGTTCGACAGGAAGGCCAGCGACCGGACCTTCGACGGATAGCCGCCCATGCGCAGGTCCTTGGCGTCCTTCAGCCGCCAGCCGTGCAGCTGATTGTCCTGCATGGCGGTCAGGACGAAGGCGCCGTCGGGCGACCAGGCGACATGGGTGTGCGATCCGCCCCATTTCAGCATCGTCGGCTTCTGCTGTTCGATGCGGGCGTACCAGAGGGCGGCGCCGCCATAGGTGGCGCAGGCGATGCGCCGACCCTTGGGGTCGAAGGCGACGGCGGCGACGGTGCGCTCATGGTCGAAGTCGCGACGGAAATGAGCGTCGGTCGCATCGATGACCGACAGGGTGCGGCCGGACGAGAAGGCGATCAGCTTCGTCTCGGGCGAGGCGTCGAGGGAATCGATCCACTGGCTCCTGGTCGATTTGGCCAGGAGACCCGCCTCGCCCTTGCGGCTCCAGATCACCTGGCCGTCATCGCCGCCGGTGACCAGGCCTTCGCCGGAGGGATGGACGGCCGCGCACAGGGCCGCGCCGTCGTGGACGGCGTCATAGTGGCCGTCCTCGAACCGGACCGTGCCGTCGCCGAGGGCGAAGACGGCCCCGTCGCGTTCGAACAGGGCGGCGGTGACCTGGGCGTCGAAGGAAAAGCTGGGCATGGCGGGCTTGTAGCGGCTTATCCGCGCGTTTCCAGCCAGCGCTGCGTCATGGCGGCGGCGGAGGCGTAGGCTTCCTGAAGGTCCACGCTCCAGTAGTTCAGCGCGTCGAGCGGAATGCGCCGGCCCGTGACGGCGCACAGGACGTGGTCGCCGGACTGGACCACCTCGAACTCCGGCGTGTCGTAGCGCAGGACGGCGAGGCGGGAAGATGTGGGGGAAGGCGTCATTCGGTCCCTGCCAACCTGGCCTTTTCGCCGATGCGGCCCAACCGATCGACCGCCTTGCGGTCGAAGGTGACGAGGTGTTCGGCGCGTCTGGAGCGGCCCTGGCGGGCGATGACGCCGTCCGCGAAATCCCCTCCGAGATCCAGCATGGCGAGGCCGGCCTCGACTTCGGCTCGATCGCAGTCGATGGAGGGGGTTTCGATGAGTCGTCGAAGGCTTTCGGCGATGACAGGCCGGGAGAATTTGTAGCTGCGCTGCATCACCCATGCGGCCTCGCATATTGCGAGCACGGGAAGAACCACCGTATCGGCATTCTCGACTTCCCGAAGCGCGATGCGTGTCTGGGTCTCGTCATCCCGGACCAGCAGTCGCAGGATGACATTGGTATCGACGGCGATCCTCACCTTGAGGTCAGTCCCGCAATCCCGGCGGCGGCGCCGGCCTCGGCGATCGCCTCGTTGATCTCCTCGATCGTCAGGGACACGCCCGTTGGCGGCACCATGCTGCCCGCAAGGTCAGACAGGGCGCCGCGCCGCCTTTTAACAGGAGGTATCACCAAGCCGCCGTCAGGCCGGACTTCGACCTGCAACCGGTCCCCAGGACGAGCGCCCAGCCCATCCAGCAACGCCTTGCGGATGGTGATCTGGCCCTTTGCCGTGATGGTCAGTTCGGTCATGGCTCCAGGGTAAGGCGGGCCTGCCTTACTTTCAAGCCGCGCAGGCCTCGAACCCGGCCTTCAGCGCGGCTTCGTCGAGGTCGCGGCCGATGAAGACGGCGCGGGACCAGCGGCGCTCCTTGGCGCCCCATTCGCGTTGCAGGTCGCCTTCCAGGATCATGTGCACGGCCTGGAAGACCAGGCGACGGTCCTCGCCCTTGACGTCGATGATGCCCTTGGCGCGCAGGATGTTCTGGCCCTGCTCGCCCAGCAGCCGATCCAGCCAGGCGGTGAATTTCGTGCCGTCCAGCGGCCGGTCGAGCGACAGGCTGATCCCGCGAATGTCATCGGCATGATCGTGCCCGCGCGCCCCCGAAACCGGCGCGGAAACCGAGTCGGTAGAGTCGGTAGAGTCGGGACCGTCCGCATGACCATGCCCGTGATGGTCATGATCATGGTCATGATCGTGCGCGTGGTGGTGGTCGTGGCCGCAGTGTTCGTCGTGGACGTGGCCCTCGGCGCCGTGGGGCGGGTTCACCCAGTCGGGCTTGACCTCCAGAATACGGTGCAGATCGAAGCCGTGCTGACCCAGCACCTGATCCAGCGGCACGTTGGAGCGTTCCGCGCGAACGATGGGCGCCAGGGGGTTCAGGCCGCGCAGCCGGGCCTCGACTGCGGCGAGCTCATCCGGCGTGGCCAGATCGATCTTGTTGAGGATGATGCGGTCGGCGAAGGCGACCTGTTCGCGCGCCTCCCTGGAGTCGTCCAGCCGCGCCATGACGTGTTTGGCATCGACCAGGGCCGTGACGCTGTCCAGCTTCGTCCTGGCCTTGACGTCCTCGTCGACGAAGAAGGTCTGGGCCACCGGGCCGGGGTCGGCCAGGCCAGTGGTCTCCACGATGATGGCGTCGAAGGCGGGCTTGCCGGGACGTTGCCGCTTCATCAGCCCGGCGACCACGCGGATCAGGTCGCCGCGCACCGTGCAGCAGACGCAGCCGTTGTTCATCTCGAACACGTCCTCGTCGGCGCCGACCACCAGATCGTTGTCGATGCCGATCTCGCCGAACTCGTTGACGATGACGGCGTATTTCTTGCCGTGGTCCTCGGTCAGGATCCGGTTCAGCAGGGTCGTCTTGCCCGCGCCGAGATAGCCGGTGAGGACGGTGACGGGGGTCTTGGCGAGGGTGGCGTCGGTCATGCGCGCACACTTAAGAGCGGGGAGGGCCGTGCGCCAGTCGGGGCGGCGGTGATCGGTCAGTGAAGAGTGCTAGTGAGTCGTGAATAGGACCGCTTTGATCCGTGCATGGGTCCACTCACGACTCACTAGCACTCTTCACTAGATTCCTCTCGTCAGCAGTCCGCGCAGTCCAGCGCCGCACCGGATTCCAGCTGCAGCGTCGTGTGGCGGATGGAGAATTTCTGGCGCGCCAGGGATTGCGCCTCCGCCAGCAGGGCGTCGCCGTCGGTGCGGTCGTGCACGAGGTGGGCCGTCAAGGCGGTCTCGGTGGTGGACAGGCCCCAGACGTGCAGGTCGTGGATGGCGGTCACGCCGGGCAGGGCGAGGAAGGCGTCGCGGATGGCCTCGACCTTCACCCCGCGCGGGGCGGCGTCCAGGGCCAGATCGACGGAATCGACCAGCAGGCCCCAGGTGCCGATGACGATCACCGCCACGATGATCAGGCTGACGATCGGGTCGATCAGGCTCCAGCCCGTGAACAGGATGGCCGCCCCGGCGATGACGACGCCCAGCGAAACCCCGGCGTCCGCCATCATGTGCAGATAGGCGCCGCGCACGTTCAGATCCGTGTGCTGGTCCTTCATGAACAGCAGAGCCGTGCCCAGATTGATGACGAAGCCGATCCCCGCCACGACCATGATCACGCCGGAATCCACGGGCGCGGGTTCGTTGAAGCGGCGGAAGGCCTCGAAGGCGATGAGGCCGCAGGCGAACAGCAGCAGGATGGCGTTGGCCAGGGCGGCCAGGACGGTCGCCTTGCGGAAGCCGTAGGTGCGTCGCGATCCGGCCGCCCGGCGCGCCAGCCAGGCGGCGCCGCCCGCCAGGGCCAGGCCCAGGACGTCGGACAGGTTATGACCGGCGTCGGCCATCAGGGCGGTCGACTGGGCGAACCAGCCGGCGCCGAACTCGATGATGACGAACAGCAGATTGACCGTCAGTCCGACCAGATAGCGCCAGTCGCCGGTGTTCGCCGGCGCATGGGAATGGCTGTGGCCGAAGCCATGGCTGTGGGAATGGCTGTGGGCGTGATCGGGGGAATGACCGGGCGTGGGGACGGGACCGTGACCGGAGTGATCATGGTCGTGGTCGTGATCCGCATGATCGTGGTCGTGCCCCATGGGCGGCCTTTAGTCCCCGATCGGTCCCGGCGTCAAATATGGCATGCACTAAGACGTTGAATGTAAATGTATAACCTAATGCTGGTGGGTGACCACAAGCAGGCCGAGCGCGATCAGGGCGACGCCCAGCACCGCGCCCTCGTAGCGGGCCCAGCGCTCCAGTCTGAGGATCGAGAAGCCGGCCCTCGCCACGGCGGTCAGCAGCACCATCCCGCCCACGGTGCCGAGGGCGAAGACCAGGGTCAGCAGGGCCAGGACATGCAGCCCTTCGGTCGCCGAAGACAGATAGAGGGGCAGCAGCACCTCGCCCGGCGACAGGGCCATCATCGCCACCAGTCCGCCCAGCGCCGCCGCGTCGGACACGCGCGGTTCGGGAAGCTCAAGCTCCGGCCCGCCCGCGACGACCGGGCGTTTGAGCAGGGCGCGGCTCAGATAGAAGGCGCCGAACAGGAACAGCAGCACGGCCGACAGATGCGGCAGCAGGCCCTCGACCCAGCGGTCCAGCGCCAGACCCGCCGCGACGATCAGACCGCCGACCACGGCGGTCGACACGATATGGGCGATCCCCGCCGCAGCCGCCGCGCCCAAGGTCCGCCCCATCCCCCAGCCTTGCGCCCGGCCGACCAGCACGAACGGCAGCCAGTGCGTCGGCAGGACCGCATGCAGAAACGCGGCCACGAACCCGCCGCCCAGAAGCGACAGCAGGACCGGTTGTTCAAGATCGGACGGCGACATCGCCGACCCCATAGCGCGTTACTTTATAACAGTCGAGGGGGTTTTCGCGTCGTCCGGCCTCAGCTGTACAGCGACGCCCGATCCAGCGGCAGGCCGGACGGGCCGGGGCGGCGTTTCTGGGCGACGGTCTGGTAAACCAACACCGAGCCGCGCTCGAAGGCCTTCTTGAATAGGGCGAAATAGATCAGCCACAGCCGGGTGCGAGCCTCGCCGACGAGGGTGTAGGCCTCTTCGCGCCGGTCGTAGAGCCGGTCTTCCCAGTGTTTCAGCGTCAGTTCGAAATGCTCGCGCATGTCTTCGACGTCGAGGGTCTCGAAGCCGAGGCGGCCGAGGTTGGTCACCGTCATGCCGATGGTGTCCAGTTCGCCGCCGGGGAAGATGAAGCGGGTGATGACCTTGGTGGTGTTGGTCGGCTTGATCGGATCGCGGCCGCCGCGCCGCACCGAGGCCTGATGGAAGTAGAGGCCGCCTGGCTTGAGCAGGCGCTTCATCTCCAGAAAGTGCCGCTCGTGGTTGGCGAAGCCGACGTGCTCGAACATCTCGACCTGGCTGATGGCGTCGTATTCGCCCGAGGAGGTGATGTTGCGATAGTCCTGCAGCTCCAGCGTGATGCGGTCCTCAAGCCCCAGCGCCTTGACCTTGGCGCGACCGAAGTCGAGCTGGGCCTGGCTGAGGGTCACGCCATGAACGGTGACGCCGTAGTGCTTCGCCGCCCAGCAGGACAGGCCGGCCCAGCCGCAGCCGACGTCGAGCAGCTTCTGGCTCGGCTTGAGCCGCAGCTTCTTGCAGATGCGATCCAGCTTTTCTTCCTGCGCCCGCTCCAGCGACGTGTCGTGGTCCAGGAAATAGGCCGAGGAATAGACCATCTCCGGATCAAGGAAGAGGGCGTAGAAGTCGTTGCCGACGTCATAGTGGAACTGGATGAAGTCCTTGTCGCTTCGGCCCGCCTTGTCGGCGCCGATGCCGTCGTTGCCGGTCTTGTCCCATTCGGGCAGCTCGGTCGCCCCGGCGTCGGAGCCGCCCAGCAGGAAGGGGACGGCGGCCTTGGCCACCAGCATCTTGTCGGCGCGCCTGGCCAGGTGGACGGCGTGGCCGTGGTCCCAGCGATCGGCCGCCTCCAGAGGACTGCCGCCCTCGATCCGGACATCGCCCGTGGCGAACAGCTCGAAGAAGGTCATCAGGCCAGGCTTCAGCAACAGCCGCCGCACGGCGGAGGGACGGGCGATGACGATCTGGATGTCGTCGCGCGCCTTCGGACCCAGGGGCAGGACCTCTCCGTTCCACAGTCGCAGCGACAGGTCGGCCTGCAGCAGGTCGGCGACGTGGGCGACGATTCGGCGTGCGGCGACGATGCGGCTGTCGGAGACGTCGGAGGGCATGAAGGCGTCCTGGGTTGGCTTCGGCGTTCTATGCACACAGATATAAGGAAGGGCCAGAGCGGGAACGGTTTCGAGGCGGGGGCTGCGTTTTGCCGCCCTTCGGCGTTGACTCGGACCGCCCTGTCCGTATATGTCGCCGCTCTTCGCCCGCGGGGGTCCCCGACGGGCGCTTCCTTTTTTGCGTTTGCGCCGAGGCTTCAACATGTACGCGGTGATCAAGACCGGCGGTAAGCAGTACCGGGTCCAACCGGGCGATACGATCGTCGTCGAAAAGCTGGCTGGTGAAGCCGGCGCTGACGTTTCGCTGGGCGAAGTCCTGATGCTGGGCGGCGACAAGGGCGTGACCCTGGGCGCGCCGCTGGTCGAAGGCGCCACCGTGGCCGCCACCCTGGTCGAGACCCGCAAGGGCGAGAAGATCAAGATCTTCAAGAAGACCCGCCGTCAGGGCTATCGCCGGACCAACGGTCATCGCCAGCCGGAATCGGTCCTGCGCATCACCGGCATCGAAGGCGCCGGCGAGAGCGCCAAGTGGGACGGCGAAGTCTCGCTGCTGACCAAGGCCGAGATCAACGCCCGCGCCCGTGGCCTCGCCGCCCGCGTCGAGGCTCCGGTCGTCGCCGAGGAGGCCCCCAAGGCCGCCAAGAAGGCGCCGGCCAAGAAGAAGGCCGCCCCCGCCGCCGAAGCTGAAGTTTCGGGCGACGAGGCCTAAGAATTTCTGTCGCGCCGGGGACGGCGCGGCGGTGTAGATCAACGGTGTCGACGGCCAGCGGGCCGGGGACGCAAAAGACGGAGTAGAGCCATGGCTCACAAGAAATCCGGCGGTTCGTCGCGCAACGGTCGCGACTCCGAGTCGAAGCGCCTCGGCGTGAAGAAGTTCGGCGGCGAGAAGGTTCTGGCCGGCAACATCCTCGTGCGTCAGCGCGGCACCAAATTCCACCCGGGCACGAACGTCGGCCTGGGTCGTGACCACACCCTCTTCGCCCTCGTACAGGGCGCCGTGTCGTTCGCCCGCAAGGCCAACGGCCGTTGTTACGTGTCGATTCTCCCGGCCAATGACGACGCGAAAGCCATGGCCGCCGAGTAACGCGAAGCCCGACAGTTTCGGATCGCGTTGCTCTTCAGACAGCAGCCGATCCGGACCAGGGAAATATTCCGCGGGGAGTCTGGATCACCAGGCTCCCCGTTTGCGTTTCCCCGCCTCGAAGTCCGCCCGAGCCCTTCAAGGAGGCGGACCCGAATGAGGCGGACGTCATGTGCATCATCGAGACCCAGCCGGTCATAGAGACCCGGCGCCTGACCCTGAGATCGCCCGGCGTCCAGGACGCGCCGCGCATCGCGGCCCTGGCCAACGACCCGGACATCGCGCGCATGACCTGCCGCATGCCTCACCCGTTCGGACCGGGCGATGCGGAGGACTTCATCCTGGCGGTGGCGTCGCAGGATCCGGCGCGCGCGGCCACCTTCCTGATCGAGCATGAGGACGCCGGACCGGTCGGCGTCGTCGGCCTGTTCGAGGGCGACGACCGGGTGCCCGAGACCGGCTACTGGATCGGGCGAGACTTCTGGGGTCGGGGCTATGCGACCGAGGCGCTGCAGGCGGCGACGGCCTGGGCCCGCGCCCGGTGGCGGCGGCGCGCCCTGGTCGCGGGGCATTTCTCCGACAATCCGGCGTCCGGCCGGGTGCTGGAAAAGGCGGGCTTTCTCTACACCGGCGAGACCCGTCGCCAGTTCAGCCGCGCCCGGGGGCAGCTGACCGACACCCGCATGATGGTCTGGCTGGCCTGACTTAGAGCGAGATCGGTTCGAATGCGGTCGCATTCGAACTCAGATCCTCGCTCAAGGCATTGGACGAGGACCAAAATCTGAGTTCGGATTGGTTCAATCCGAACCGATTTTGGTCTAGGTCAGCCGGCGATCAGCCCCGGTCCCACTATGATTCCGACGGCGATAAGGGCGCCCAGGGTGGCCACCCCGGCGCCGGCCGCGAAGGCGGCGATGATCCGCAGGCGGCGGCGCCGACGGCCGCCGGCCGGCAGTTTGCGGATCAGGATGAACGGGCCGCGCTTGAACGCTTCCGAGCCGGTGATGTTATGGCGGGACAAAGGTCGCCTCCCCCTTACGCTACGCGCCCCTGTTCAGGCGGGGGATGGGGCTGAATGAAGGCGAACCGCGGTCGTCGACGTCTTCGTGATCCGCCTGACCGTGTTCGGTCTACATGTTGACGACGATGACCCGGCCGCCGCGCGTTTCGACCCGGCGCATCAGCACCACGCGGTCGTCGCCGCCGGCCGAGACCGGGACGATGACGAACCAGCCGCCGTCCGGCAGGCCGGTGATCGAGAACCGGTTGTCGGCGCAGGTCCCGGCCCGGACATAAGAGCGGTAATCCGCGTTCGGATCGGCCACGGTGCGGGCGCGCACCACGGCCTCGGGCACGGCGGCGGCCTGGGTCGAGCCGTACAGGCTGTGGAAGCGGGCGCGGGTATAGGGCGTCTCGGGCGTGACCGCGACCGAGCCGGTGCAGCCATAGACCTGACCGCCCTGGCGATAGGCCACGCGGCCGTCGATGGCGGCCTGGCCCTGACGCGTCGACCAGCCGAAGGCGGCGGCGTCGAAACCGGCGGGCGGGGGCGGGCCATAGGCGGGGCCGCCCGGAACGGTCGAACAGGCGGCGGCGCCCAGGGCCAGGGCGGCGATGGCCAGGATGGAACGAACGGACATGGCGTTTTCCCCTTGATGCGACACGGTCCCTGTCGCCGGACCTGCCGAAATGCATACGCCGGGCATGTGACAGGTCAAGGCGCGACGGCCGCGCCATCGGGTCACGGACGGTTGCGGCGGACCTCGTGCGGCGCCACAACCGGGACAACGGCCGCGACAGATCGGCCGACAGTTCCAGGGATCCCCATGACCGTCGCGTTTTCCGACATCCAGGCCGCGCGCGCGCGCATCGCGGGCCAGGTCGACCGCACCCCCGTCCGCCATTCGCGCCGCCTGTCGGAGCTGACCGGGGCCGAGGTCTGGGTCAAATACGACAATCTGCACTTCACCGGCAGTTTCAAGGAGCGGGGGGCGTTGAACCGCCTGCTGCTGCTCAGCGAGAGCGAGCGGCGGCGCGGGGTGGTGGCGGCCTCAGCCGGCAATCACGCCCAGGCCCTGGCCTATCACGGGGGTCGTCTGGGCGTGCCCGTGACCATCGTCATGCCGGAGGGCACGCCCTTCACCAAGGTCGACGGCACCCGCCGCCACGGCGCCAATGTCGTGATCCACGGCCTGGACTTCTCCGGCTCGACCGAAGAGGCCAAACGGCTGGAGCAGGAAAAGGGCTTCATCTTCGTCTCGGCCTTTGACGACGCAGGCATCGTCGCCGGTCAGGGCGTCTGCGCGGTCGAATTCCTGGAGGACGCGCCGGATCTCGACAGTCTGATCATTCCGATCGGCGGCGGCGGCCTGATCGCGGGCTGCGCCATCGCCGCCAAGGCCATCAAGCCCGACATCCGCGTCTTCGGCGTCGAGGCGGCCATGTATCCGTCCTTCACGGCCAAACGGCGGGGCGAGCCGCCCCGGTGCGGCGGGGCCACCATCGCCGAGGGTATCGCCATCAAGGCGGTGGGCGACATTCCCTTCGCCCTGGCCGATCCGCTGATCGAGGACGTCATGGTCTGCGACGAGGAGGATTTCGAAAAGGCCGTGGCCTTCTACGCCACCTACGAAAAGACGGTGGCCGAAGGCGCCGGCGCGGGCGGTCTGGCGGCCCTGCTGCGCCACCCCGAACGGTTCGCGGGCCACCGGGTCGGCCTGGTGCTGTGCGGCGGCAATATCGACGCCCGGATGCTGGCGGTGGTGCTGAACCGCGAAATGGTCCGTGAACGGAGATTGATCGTTTATCGCATCCTCGGCGACGACCGGCCGGGCATGCTGTCGGCCATGGCGGCGGTGATCGGCGGCGTCGGCGGCAACATCATCGACGTGGTGCACAACCGCCTGGCCCTGGACGTCCCCGCCAAGGGGGCGGAGTTCGACATCATGGTCGAAACGCGCGATAGCGCCCACGCCGACGAGATCGGTCAGGCGTTGAAGGACAAGGGTTATGCGCTTCGCATGGGGTAGGGTGGCCGCCCTGACGGCCGCCGTTTCGGTTCTGGCGGCGTGCGGCCAGCAGGCAGGCGTCAACGCCGCCGACTCTCAGGCCAACGCCGAGGCCTCGGCCGCCTTCCTGATCCGCAACGGCAAGGCGGACGGGGTGGTCACCCTGCCGTCAGGGCTGCAGTACAAGGTGGTGACGCCCGCGCCCGCCGGCGCGCCCAGTCCGGACCGCAACGACCTGGTGCGCGTCGACTACGAGGGCACGCTGATCGACGGCACGGTGTTCGACAGCTCCTTCGAAAAAGGCGTCCCCTACGCCACGACGCCGGAAGAGGTCGTGCCCGGCTGGACCGAGGCCCTGCAGAAGATGAAGGTCGGCGAGGAATGGATCCTCTATGTCCCGCCGGCGCTCGGCTACGGCGAACAGCGCGCGGGACGCATTCCGCCCAATTCGGTGCTCGTGTTCCGTCTCAAGCTGCTGGACATGCTGCCGGTCGCCGGCGGCGGCCGCGGCCCGGGAACGGCCGACGGGTGATCTCCCCGAGGCCCGTGAGATGCCTGTCATCCAGAGAGCGCCCGCCGAAATGACTTCTGGCGAGTTGATGGAGCGGTTGAGTTCGGCGCAGGTCCGAACTAATCTGGTGACAGCGGCCCGGGCCCCTCTGGCGTCTGATGGCAGACGTGATGTCGGTCCGCATCGAGCAAGCTCGGTGCGCGACGACCTGTCCGGTCGATCTCTTTTGTGCGCGCCGCAGTTCGCTCCTTGAACAAGGGGTGTCCTGATGGACCTTATGAGTCTGTTCCTGGCCGAGTGGCTGGGCAAGCTGGCCTGGATGTGGCTGGCCTTCATGTCTTTGGTGCTGGTCCTTCTGGTGCTGGACCTCGGGGTCCTCCACAAGGATCAGCACGAAATCGGCGTGCGCGAGAGCCTTCTGCTTTCGGGCATGTACATCGCCTTCGCCCTCGCCTTCGGCGGATGGGTCTGGTGGGAACTGGGCCGCCAGTCCGGCATCGAGTACCTGACCGGCTTTGCGATCGAGAAGTCGCTGGCAATGGACAACGTCTTCGTCATCGCGATGATATTCGGCTATTGCGCCATCCCCCGCGCGCTCCAGCACCGGGTGCTGTTCTGGGGCATCATCGGGGTGATCGTGCTGCGGGCGCTCATGATCGGGGCCGGTGCAGCCCTGGTCAGCCAGTATGGCTGGGTGCTCTACATCTTCGCGGCCTTCCTGATCTTCACCGGCGTCAAGATGTTCTTCGCGGGCGACGGGCATGCCGATGTGGGCGACAATCCCATGGTGCGGTGGATGCGGCGACGCCTGCGCGTCACCGACCGTTTGCACGGCCAGAAGTTCTTCGTGCGCGAAGCCGACGCCAACGGCCGGATGGTGCTCTGGGCCACGCCGATGTTTCTGGCGCTGGTGATGATCGAAATCGCCGACGTGATCTTCGCGGTGGACTCAGTGCCGGCGATCTTCGCCATCACCACCGATCCCTACATTGTCTACACCTCGAATATCTTCGCGATCCTGGGGTTGAGGGCGCTCTATTTCGCTCTCGCCGCCGTGATCCACCGCTTCGCCTATCTGAAGCAGGCGCTGGCGGTGCTGCTGGTTTTCATCGGCGGCAAGATCTTCGTGGCCGACCTGCTGGGCTGGGAGAAGTTTCCGGCCGAGTGGTCTCTGCTGATCACCGCCGCCATTCTGGCGGGCGGGATCGTGTGGTCCCTCTGGAAGACACGGGGGAACTCTTCGGCTGCCGGCAGCCTATGAGCTGGGCCCCCGGCAGGATGCGACGGCGTCATGTCTGATGGGGCGCACGCCCGTTGCGACTAAGCTATAGGTTCGGGGCGAGAGGTAGGGGCCGGGGGCGAGCCATGGCGAGACAGAGCGAGGCGGGCGGCGACGCGCGGGACACCCGTTCGGAACTGCTGCGCGTCGCTCTCGAAATCATCGAGGCGGAGGGTCCGGAATCCCTGTCCATCCGCCAGGTCGCCAAGCGTCTCGGGATATCGCATCAGGCTCCCTACAAGCACTTCGAAGACCGGAATCACCTGATCGCCGAGGTCGTCGGTGGATGTTTCGAGGAGTTCGGAGCCTGGCTGCGGGCCGCGGGCGCCGCCGAATCCGACCCCAGCCTCGCGCTGCGCGCCATGGGTCAGGCCTATCTCGGCTACGCGATGACCCACCCGGGCAAGTATCGCATCATGTTCTCAAATCCCCTGCCGCCGTCGCTGCGCCACCGGTCGATGGTGGCGCGCGCCTCCAGCGCCTACGACGCCTTGCGGTCGGCTCTGCTGGATCTCTACCGGCTGCAGCATCGCGCGGCGCCGGATGTCGAGGCCGAGGCGGACGCCTTGCAGATCTGGATCGTGATGCACGGCCTGGCCACATTGCTCAGGCATGACTCGCTCTCGGTGCTCGGTCTGGATCGCGCCCTCGTGGCCGCCGCGCCCGGGCTCGCGTTCGACCGCATTCGCACATTTCTTCAGCCGCCTACATCCGGCCCAAATCCGGTGCCCGGCGACGAACGTCCTTGTTGACACTGTCTACCTGACGGTTTGAATACTCCCGTTCCCTGGGAGGAATTCGGCGGGATGCGGGAAAAGGTTGATCCGACGCGCGACCACAACGCGTTTCGAGGCGACGGCGCTTCCGGTCGACCACAGGCTGTGCTCGCCGACGTCTGCCGGGCGCTGGTCGAAAATCGCTCTCCGCTGGTGACGCCCGACGGGCCGCGCTGGCGACTGTCGGATGCGGGCGAGACCCTCTTTCGTCGGCGTGCGTTCGACGCACGCGGCCGCGTGCGCCGGCTGTCGGCGTGACGCATCCCGACACACGCACAGAGGCGGCGGTCGCCTGGCTCAACCAGGGCCTTGTGCTGGATCTCATCCACATCACCCGACGCAGGGTGTTCGATGACCTCACGGCCGTCCTCGTCCTGGCGGCGGTCGCGGACGCGAGCTATTGCCCCTCAGGCCCGCGACCGAAGCTGGAGGCCCGGTCGGCAAGGCGCATGGTCGCCCGCGCCGATCACCGCAGGCCCATCGCGACATCCCGGATCGCCTTGTCGATCCGCCTCCCCAGAGAAACCGCTCGCGGCAAGGCGTTGGGGCTCCTGGGACGCGGATGGCTGGAACGGCGGCCCGACGGTTTCGTGGCCCATCCGGCGCTGGGCGCGATCGACGGTCCGCTGCTGGCCCCGTTCACGGAGCGCCTGTGTCGCTATTTGGATGATCTCGAAAGACTGGGCGTTGTGGGGCAGACGTCGATCGCGGGCCTGTCGATCCGTGACGTCCATGCCGCCACCGAGGTGTTGCGTGTTTTGGCGCGCCACAGTCTGAGGCAATGGGAGAGATGGCGGACCACCGCTCCGTTCGAGCCGCATCTGCAGACCTACATTCTCGCGGACCTGTCCCAGGCGACGGGCGCGCATTTTACGGCCGCCGGATGCGAACCGCCGCCCTGGACCCGCGTCACGCCCCGAAGCCATGGGCTCAAGATCGCCGCGAGGCTCTCGCTGCCGCCCGAGACCGTCCGCCGCAACCTGAACGCCCTGTGCACGGCCGGCCGGATTGAGCGCGGCTATGGCGGCTTTTCGGTCGCCGCCATCGCTTCGGGCGCCGACGTCGGGACGGCAGACTGCCCGGCGATTGCATCGGCCAAGCGGTTAGTGGTCCAACTCAACGCCCTCGGACCCGACGCACCTCTGGCGATGGCGGGTTGAGACCGCCAAACGTCGCGACCCACAAAGTGGCTTGCCTCGCTCTGGAGCCCGCAGGAGCGCAATGTCACGGTGAAGGTTCAGCGACGGAACTGCGGCCCGTCCGCCATGGTGTGGATGGGGCGACGGGCGGGCCGCACATTCGCTGAGCGTCCTGAGCGAACGCACTACCCTATTCGGCGAGTCGAAATCTCGCCCAACGGCAGACTGCCCTGATTTGGTGACAGGCTCCCTGAATGTGCAGGGAGAAATGGCGCACCCGAAGAGATGGCTCGGTTGGCTGATGTCGTCGGTCATCTGTCGCTCATGATCTGGAGCGTCCAGCCATCGTCACCGAGGCGATTCCGGTCAACGGTCCGGGCACCGGCGAACGGGCGTGTGCGACCGATCCTGTCGGCTCCGGGCGGGCACGATGTCAGCAAGCCATAGTCGGTTGGCTACGTCCGGTTCAGGCGTGCGCCACGCTCTCCAGACGGTCTTCTGCAACCGTGGTCATAGCGTGCTTGATGCGCTGGACGGAGGCCGTGGAGGTGCCGGTCGCTCGCGCTACCGCACGGATGCTCAAACCGTCCTTCAGGGCTTTCTCGACCCTCGCCACACGGTCTGGCGACAGGCTGGGCCGACCGAACTGGACGCCTTTCGCACGAGCACGCGCCAATCCGGCTCGGACCCTGCCCCTGATCAGTTCACGCTCGAATTCGCTGAACACGGCCAGCATCTGGAAGAGCATCCTGCCCGAAGGCGTGCTCGTATCGACCGACTGCTGGTGCAGATAGAGATCGCAGCCACGGGCTTGGATGTCGGAGAGGAAGGCCACCAGATCGCTCAAGGAGCGTCCCAAACGGTCCACCGCATAGGACGCGCAGATGTCGATCTCTCGGCGATGGACGGCCTTCAGGAGGGCGTCGTAGCCCGGCCGTTGATCCCGCCCCTTGGCGCCGCTGATCCCGGCATCCTCGAACACCCTGACGATGGTCCATCCGGCTTTCTCGGCGACATCGGTGAGGATGCGAATTTGGTTCTCGACCGTCTGCTGGTCGGTCGAGCAACGAACGTAGAGACCGCATCGCTTCATCCACCAGAAGGTCTCACGGATCGGCGGGGCGTCAATCAGATCGGCGCGGAGAGGGCCTTGGCCATGCGGTAGTTGCGGAAGGTTTCGCCCCGGAGTTCGACGTCCTGCGCCTCGATCACCTCGAAGCCGTTGCGTTCGAAGAACGGGCGGGCGGTGATGCTGGCCTCGGTGAACAGCCGGTCGATGCCGTGTCGGTTCGCATGGTCGTGGATGTGATCCAGCAGGGCACGCGCGACGCCTCGGCCTTGGTGGTCTGCATGGACGAACATCATGTCGATGTGGCCATCTGGCTCCAGATCGCTGAAGCCCGCGATTTCTCCGGCGACTTCCGCCACGAAGGTCGGTCGGCCGCCGAGGCGCGTCGCCCACTGCTCTCGGTTCACAGCGACCGGCGCCCATGCGTCGATCTGGGTCGGGCTGTAGTCCCGGCTGGCCACCTGCCTCACTGATCCAGCGAACAGGTCGATCAGCACATCGAGGTCTTCTGCGCGGTAGGCGCGGATATGGATGGTGTCGTTCATGGCGTCGCCTGATGTCAGAGGGGCGACGCCTTTAGCTGGGCGAGCGGATGTCGTCCAAGGGCATGACGAACATCTGGCTGTAGCCTCGGTGGCCATCGCTGGTCGTGAAGACGACGAACTCCTCGCCCGCCTGTTCTGCCGCCTCGCGCACGATGTCGCTGAACTCGTCGATGTGGTCAGGCTTGCCGATCAGCGTGAAGCCGTCCCGCTCGACCTTTACGTCGTAGGCGGGGGCGCCGCGCTTCAGCTTGTCGAGCAGCCGTCCCATCGACCGTTAGAAAAACACCGGTCATTTTGTCGGTCAAGCCGAGTGGGCCTGTGGTTTTCGCGGGTGTCTTTCAGCACGCCGAAAACGGAGTCTGGGAGGCCCGGATTTGCTGGGTTCTGAAGGGCCGGATTCAGAAGGTTTTTGTCACGCCCCTCCAACCCGTTCGCGGCGTGCTTGATCGGCCTTCGGCCTCGTCACCAGAATTGTTCGGCGCCGACGAGATGGAGGTCTTCTACATCGGCGGATCAATGAAACGGCCCGACGTCAGTCGGGGCGTTCATGGTCTGGCCGAACGACGTCGTGGCCGGAGCAAGGCGACGGACGCGGCTCGTCCGACCGGGCTATGGTTGTCCTATCGCCGGGACGGCCAACCGCTCACGCGGTCGTCCGCTCCTGACGATGATATCCCGCAGATCGCCTCGGCCTTCGGCCTCCTCGATCCACGGCCGATCATTCATCAGTCGTTGGCGGATTGATCTGGTCCGATTCCTTCACCTCGGCTCCTCGACAAGAACCCGGACCCGGCAACCCATTCGCACCTTTCTCTATAAGCACGCTGCGAATGGGTTGCCCCTGAACCCTTCCTTCACTCCGTCCGGGGAAGAAGGTTGGGACGGGTAACCTTGAGCGTGGGGGAATACGGGCGTGGCGAAGATGAAGGTGACCGTGCTCACCGGGCCGCAGGGCAGCGGCAAGAGCACGGTGATGCGGCAGGAGGCCATCGCCCAGCCCGGCCTCTACCTGTTCGCCGCCCCGACCCACGAACTGATCGACGAGCAGACTGCCGCCTTCAAGGCGGAAAAGCGCGGCCTGAAGCTGTGGCCCGTCCATTCGAAAACAGGCGGCAAGGGCAAGGTCGAGGAGCGGCTTGAACACGCGCGCTCGGAAATCGTGCGCGAAGGCCACCGTCACGCCGTGATCCTGACGACGCACGACGCGATGATGGGCAGCGATCTGTCCCTCTTCGCAGGATGGCATGCTCGGATCGACGAGGCACCCGCTGCGGTTCAGGCTGGCTCGTTTAACATCAGCGAGGTTCGGGCGGCTTTGAAGGAGCGGTTCGCTCTGCACACCAAGCCCGGCCACGACTGGGCATCACTGACCCTGAACGGGAACAAGCCAAGCTGGAAGCGGCTTCAGGGGAGCCTCGCCGCAAGCGATCTCGTCGAGTTCTACAAACAGGCCGCCAACCCCGCACGGGTCTTTGTGCGAACCCCGAACTGGGATGCGCTCGACGACATCGACTGGTTCTCGATGTGGACGCCGCTGGAACTCGCGGGCTTCGCCTCCGTGCAGATCGCCGGGTCCAGCTACACCCGCAGTGTGGGCTACCTCGGAGCACAGGCTCTCTATGAAGACCTGTTGGAATTCGACGAGCGCGAAGTGCCGGTCGTCCGCAAAGGTCAGCCGTCGATCAGCATCCACTACTTCACCGGGGGGCATCGCGGCTCGACGGCCTTCTGGGGGAAGTCCGAAGGGCGACTTCAGATCAAACACGTCTGCGACTATCTGGCGAAAACGTTGCCCAAGGCGTCGTTTTGGTCGGGCAACACTGTGGTCCAGCATCTCATGGAGCACCGGATCAAAGGCGAACTCATCGCGGCGAGCGCGGCGGGTCTGAACAAGCACCGCAGAAAACAGTGCTGCGCCATCATCTTCAGCGGCAAGGCGACGAAGGCCGACCGGGGCATGATGAAGGTCTTTGGCCTGACCGACGACCACATCGAGCGCGCCCGCGAAGACGAACTAATCCGACAGTTCGCCATGCGCGGCGCCATCCGCGATCCGGCCTTCGACGACGCCTATGACATCTACGTCTACGAGAAGGTTCAGGCGGAACGGCTGAAGGAGCACTTCGAGGAATTGCACTTCGACACCGTTGAACTGATCCCGGTAACGGAAGCGCGCCTGATGACGGTGCGCCGGAAGTCAGACGGCCCCACCGATCAGGAGCGGGAAGCAAAGAAGGTGGCTCAAAGGAAGAAGGCGGCGGATCGACAGCGCGCGAAACGTGCAGCGGATGCGAAGGCCGCCGGGCGTGAGGTCGGTCAGCCGGGTAATCCGAAGCTGAAGGCCCAGTCCAAGGGTCGCAGCATATGAACAAGCCGCGCTCCATGCGCTCGCCGGATGTTCGGGCCGCCAGACGCGCCATGCTCGACCTGCCCCATATCAAACCGCTGTCTGACTTCGCGGCTGATCTGCGTGTCCGATACGGCGTCGAAGTGCCCGAGTTCGATCCACTCGACGGCGGGATCAATGCGCGCATCTTGTTCCTGTTCGAAAAGCCGGGGCCGATGACTTCCGATCTCAAAGCAGGACGGGTCGGATCGGGGTTCATCAGCCGGGACAATGATGATCCCTCCGCTGAAGCCACGTTCAACTTCATGGCTGACGCCGGAATCCCACGGGAGGATACCGTGACGTGGAATGTCGTTCCCGGCTGGAACGGCACCCGGAAGATCACCGGGACGGAACTTCGCCAAGGCGTAGCGGAGGCTCGCAATTTGCTCGCTCTTCTGCCTCGCGCCCGAACGGTCGTGACGTGACCCCCGTTTCTCATCCAGCCATAACAAGAGTCCGTCGTTGATCTGAGCTGGGGTTGTTGGGGTTGGCAAGAGGCCGGTCTGCGCAGCCATCAACCAGCGCAGCAGGCCGGCCGATCTGT
>NZ_JBMSDX010000005.1:0-184016 GCF_049445955.1 Brevundimonas sp. VNH65
ACCGGCCTCCTGCTCCCGCAGGATCCCGATGATCTGCTCTTCCGTGAACCGTGACCGCTTCATTCTGTCCGTCCTTTCGAGGGGCGGACTCTAGCTATTCCTGGAGGAGTTTCAGGGGGTCACGTCATTGCTATTCGAACAAATCTCGTTGAGCTCTTGCATCGGCTGGAACGCGAAAGCGGCTCTCGTCGAGAGTTCGGCGAGGACTATCCAAACTATAACGTCTCACCGCCGCCTTGAAACGGGACGCGATCAGGTCTGCGACCGGGCCGGTTCCCCTCATGCGCTGGGACCAGTCGGGATCGTAGTCGCGGCCGCCTCGGGTTTGGCGGATCAGGGACATGACGCGCCGGGCGCGGTCGGGGCGGGCGTCCGCCAGCCATTCGCGGAACAGGTCCTTGATCTCCAGCGGCAGGCGCAGAGTCACATACATGGCGCTCGTGGCGCCGGCTTTCTTCGCGGCCTCCAGCACTGCTTCCATCTCGTGATCGTTCAGACCGGGGATAACGGGGGCGAAGCCGACGCCCACCGGGCAGCCCGCGTCGGCCAGGCGGCTGACGGCCTCCAGCCGTTTCGCCGGGGTGGAGGCGCGGGGCTCCATCGCTCGGGCTAGGCCCCTGTCCAGGGTGGTGATGGAGATGAAGGCCGAGCACAGTCCTTCGCGCCCCATGGCCCCAAGAATGTCGGCGTCGCGGGCGATCAGCACCGACTTGGTGATGATGCTGAAGGGATGGCTGAAGCGCTGCATTACCTCCAGCACGCCGCGCGTGATCTTCAGGTCGCGCTCCACCGGCTGATAGGGATCGGTGTTGCCACCTATGTGGATGCGTTTGCAGACGTATTTGCGTGCTGACAGCTCCTGTTCCAGGAGACGCGCGGCGTCGGGCTTGAAGAAGATCCGGCTCTCGAAATCCAGGCCCGGGGATAGGCCCATGTAGGCATGGGACGGGCGAGCGTAGCAGTAGGAACAACCATGGGCGCAACCTGTGTAGGTGTTGATGGAACGTTCGAAGCCGACGTCGGGGCTCTGGTTCCGGCTGATGATGGTGCGGGAGCGGAGCGGGGCGACCGTCGTCTCGACCTGGATGGAAGCGGGGGCGTCGTCGGCGGTCCAGCCGTCATCGAAGGCCTCGACCTGGGTGGCTTCGTAGCGGCCGCTGCGGTTCGATTTGGCTCCACGGCCCCGGGCGGCGGGTGTCAGTTTCGGGGCAGCGGTCATGTCGGTGTAACCAGGTGGTAAAGCCAGCCATGTTCACAGCCCTTGTAGGGGTTGATGGACCGGTCGAAGCCGACGTCCGGGCTCTTGTTGCGGGCGATGATGGTCCGGGCGTTTTCCGGGGTCAGAGTCGTCCGTAGAGTCGGGATCGCGGGATCGTCGGAAGTCCATCCGTCGTCGAAGTCCTCCCTGATTTGGGGTTCGTAACGGCCGGTTATGTTGGACCGGGCGCCACGTCCCTTGGTCGGCAGAGGTTTCGTCGCCGGAACGGACATGACGCCAATGTAGTGCGACGAAAGAACAAAGCAAGAACATTTGTTCCGCTGTCCGCAGATAAGCAAAAAGGCCCGGGATCGCTCCCGGGCCTCTCTGTGGTTCGATTGTCGCTGGATCAGCTGATCGGCGGAACCGGCGGCGGCGGAGCGTCGGAGTCCGTCTCGTGGACCTCGACCAGGCCGCGACCGACATGGCTCTTGCGGATGCCGTAGGCCAGATAGATCAGCAGGCCCACGCCGCCCCAGATCGGCAGCACCATCTTGGCGTCGTGCGGCAGGTTCCAGAACAGAGCCAGACAGCCGATCGCGGACAGGGGGGCGATGATCCAGACCGCCGGCGTCTTGAACGGACGATGACGGTTCGGCTCCCTCACCCGCAGCATCAGCACGGCGATTGACACCATGAAGAAGGCGAACAGGGTGCCCGAGTTCGAGATGTCCGCCAGCTTACCCACCGGGAACAGGGCGCCGGCGATGGCGACGGCGATACCGGTGGCCAGGGTGACGATATAGGGCGTCTTCCATTTGGGATGGATCTTGGTCAGCCCTTCCGGCAGCAGGCCGTCACGCGCCATCACGAAGAAGATGCGGGTCTGGCCATAGATCATCATCAGGATGACCGAGGGCAGGGCCAGCATGGCCGCGAGGCCCAGGCCGTTGCCGACGACCGGCCAGTTGATCTCACGCAGGACGTGGGCCAGGGCTTCGTTCGAGCAGACCAGGCGGCTGGCGTTTTCGGCCAGCGAGCAGGCGGCGACGAAGGCGGGCGAGCCCGGCTGGACCGCCTCGCCGGCGGGGCCGACGACCGGCTGGGCGCCGATCGCGCCAATCGCCCCGACGGCGACCAGCAGGTAGAAGATGGTGCAGATCGCCAGCGAACCGATCAGGCCGATCGGCACGTTGCGCTGCGGATTCTTGGTTTCCTCGGCCGCCGTCGAGACGGCGTCGAAGCCGACGTAGGCGAAGAAGATCGAAGCGGCGGCGCCGACGATGCCCATGCCCGACGACGTGCCGAACAGGCCGTTCGGGGCGAAGGGGGTGAAGTTTTCGGTCTTCAGCACCGGCAGGGTCAGGACGATGAAGATCGTCAGGGCCGCGACCTTCACCGCCACCAGGATGGCGTTGACGCGGGCCGATTCCGTCGTGCCGATCATCAGCAGGCAGGTCACGCCCAGGGCCACGATGATGGCGGGGACGTTGATGATGCCGACCGAGAAGTCCGGGCTGGGGATGAAGCCGTTCATGCTCCAGGCCGGCCCGGCCTGTAAGGCGTCAGGCCAGTCGAACCCTAGCGCGTTTTCTATCAACCCCAGCACATAGCCGGACCAGCCCACCGACACGGCCGAGGCGGCGACGGCGTATTCCAGGATCAGCGCCCAGCCGACCATCCAGGCCAGAAGTTCGCCCATGACGGCGTAGGTATAGGTGTAGGCCGAGCCCGAAACCGGCGCCATCGACGCCAGTTCGGAGTAGCAGAGCGCCGCCACGGCGCAGACGGCGCCGGCGATGACGAAGCTCCACATCATGCCCGGTCCGGCCTTCTGCGAGGCCGCCGCGGTCAGGACGAAGATGCCGGTGCCGATGATGGCCCCGATGCCCAGAAGCGTGAGTTGGACAGGACCCAGCGACCGATGAAGCGATTTCTTCTCGGCCGTGGCCAGAATCGCGTCGAGCGATTTAACGCGCCACATGAATTACCCCTCGATGAGTTTCCCGGCCCCCCGCCCGTTGCTGGCGCGCCGGTTTGGGCGGACGCTAACCACGGACGCGGCCAGGCGCAACGCGCATTTCGGGGGTGTGGCGTCATGACGACGCTTTCGTGAACGCTGAAACGAGGCGTTTGGCCTACCGCGCCTCGCGCGACTTGAGGCCGGGATGGTTCGGTCTATCGCGCATTGCGCTACATGAGGCCGGGGATGGGTGCGGCCTACCGCGCTTCGCGCTAGTTGTGGCCGGGATGGGTGCGGCCTATCGCGCTTCGCGCTAGTTGAGGCCGGATGCTGCCGATCCACGCCGTTCTCGATGACCTGACCGCCGCCATGGCCGAGCATCCTGCCGTGGTCCTGGCGGCGCCGCCGGGCGCGGGCAAGACGACGGTCGTGCCCCTGGCCCTGCTGGATCAGCCCTGGCGGGGCGACGGACGGGTGCTGGTGCTGGAGCCGCGCCGCATCGCCGCCCGCGCCGCCGCCGAACGGATGGCCGCGACCCTGAATCAGGCGACGGGTGAAACCGTCGGCTATCGCACCCGTCTGCAAAGCCGCGTCGGGCCGAACACGCGTATCGAGGTCATCACCGAGGGCGTCTTCACCCGGATGATCCTGGACGATCCGGAGCTGTCGGGCGTGGCCGCCGTCCTGTTCGACGAATTCCATGAGCGAAGCCTGGACGCCGATCTGGGTCTGGCGCTGGCGCGTGACGCCCAGTCGGCCCTGCGGCCGGACCTGCGACTGCTCGTCATGTCTGCGACGCTCGATATCGCCGGCGTGTCGCGCCTGCTGGCGGCGGAGGATGGGACGCCTGCGCCGGTCATTCAGGCCGAAGGTCGCGCCTATCCGGTGACGCCGGTCTATCTGGGTCGCAACCCGGCCGAGCCTTTGGAAGCCGCCGTCGCCCGCGCCGTGCGCCAGGCGCTGGCGGGGGAGAGCGGCTCCGTTCTGGTCTTCCTGCCGGGACAGGGCGAGATCCATCGCACCGCCCGGCTGCTGGCCGATCAGGTCCGTGACCCGTCGGTCGATGTCGTCGCCCTGTACGGCGCCCTGGACAAGGCCGAGCAGGACCGGGCCATCGAGCCGGCGGCGCCCGGACGCCGTAAGGTGGTGTTGGCCACCTCGGTCGCCGAGACCAGTCTGACCATCGAGGGCGTGCGGGTGGTGATCGACGGCGGCCTGTCGCGCGTGCCGCGTTTCGATCCGGCGGGCGGTCTGACCCGGCTGGCGACGGTGCGCGTCAGCCGGTCCTCGGCCGAACAGCGGATGGGGCGCGCGGGCCGGACGGAGCCGGGCGTCTGCTACCGCCTGTGGGACGAGGAACAGACGCGCGGTCTCATTCCCCACCAGAACCCGGAGATTCGCGAGGCCGACCTGACCGGATTCGCGCTCGATCTGGCCCGCTGGGGCGCGCGGTCGGCCGAGGGGCTGGACCTGCTCGATCCGCCGCCCGCCGGGGCCTTCGCCGAGGCGCGGAAAGTGTTGACCCGGCTGGGCGCGCTGGACGCCGCCGGCGGCCTGACCGCCCACGGGCGCCGTCTGACCGGGATTCCCCTGTCGCCGCGCCTGGCCCATCTGGTCGCGACCGCCGCCGACGACGGTCAGGCCGCCCTGGGCGCCCGGGTCGCCGCCGTTCTGTCCGAGCCGGGGCTGGGCGGAAACGACCCGGACCTGCGTGAGCGGCTCCGCCACCTCACGCGCGACCGCTCGCCCCGCGCCCGCGACGCGCTGAAGCTGGCCGAACGCTGGGCGCGGGCGGCGGGGGGCGGGAAGGGGGACGAGGCCGCCGCTTTCGACACCGAACCGGGCCGACTGGTCGCGGCGGCCTTTCCCGAACGCATCGCCAGGGCGCGCGGCAAGCCGGGGGAGGTGCTGCTGGCCTCTGGTCGCGGGGCGTTCCTGGATCCGACCGACGCTCTGGCCCGTGAACCCTTCCTGGCCGTGGCCGAGGTCGGCGGCGGCGACGCCCGTGATCGCATTCGTCTGGCGGCGCCCGTCGACCCCGCCGATCTCGAGGCGCTGGTCCAGGAAGAGGAACGTGTGGTCCGCGAACCCTCGGGCCGCATGACGGTGCATCGGCTGCGCCGCATCGGCGCGGTGGTGCTGGAGGACAAGATCGTCGGCCCCGCCGATCCGGCCCGTCTGGCCGAGGCCCTGCGGTCAGAGGTGCGGGATCGGGGTCTGGGCGCCCTGAAGTGGGGCGAGCGGTCCTCGGCCCTGCGCGCCCGGCTGGGCTTCGTCGCCGCGTTTGAAGAGGGCTGGCCGGACGTGTCCGACGACGGCCTGATGGATCAGGTCGAGACCTGGCTCTGGCCCGTTCTGGATCGGGCCCGGACGCTGGAGACGATTCCTGATGCGGCGCTGGAGGACGGTCTGCGAACCCTTGTGCCCTGGGACCGCCATCAGGCGCTGGACCGGCTCGCCCCGCCGCACCTGAGCACGCCTCTGGGCTCGGTCGCCATCGACTATGGGGCCGAGGGTGGTCCGCGCGTGGATATCCGGGTGCAGGAACTGTTCGGCGTGACCAGCCACCCGACCATCGGCGACGGTCGCGTTCCCCTGACCCTGGCCCTGCTGTCGCCCGCCCGGCGGCCGATTCAGATGACGAAGGACCTGCCGGGATTCTGGCGCGGCTCGTGGAAGGACGTTCGATCCGAGATGCGCGGCCGCTATCCGCGTCATCCCTGGCCCGAAAACCCGGCCGAGGCCCCGCCGACGAACCGGGTCAAGCCGAGGGGGACGTAGGACGGCGGCCCAATCGGCGCTTGACGCGCCTGAGAGCGGGTCGCATCCAAGCGAGACCATGACCGACGTCGCCGAACCGAAGAAGACCTCCAACGCCCGGGTGCTGTTCGCCAGCCTGATCGGGACGACGATCGAGTTCTTCGACTTCTACATCTACGCCACGGCGGCGGTGCTGGTGTTCCCGACCCTGTTCTTCCCGGGCGGCGATCCGACCACGGCGATGCTGAGTTCGTTCGCCACCTTCGCCATCGCCTTCTTCGCCCGACCCGTGGGGGCGCTGGTGTTCGGGCATTTCGGCGACCGCATCGGGCGCAAGGCGACCCTGGTCGCGGCCCTGATGACCATGGGTCTGTCCACCGTCGCGATCGGCCTGTTGCCGACGCACGCCCAGGCGGGGGTGATCGCGCCCCTGCTGCTGGCCCTGTGCCGCTTCGGCCAGGGGCTGGGTCTGGGCGGGGAGTGGGGCGGGGCGGTGCTGCTGGCGACCGAGAACGCCCCTCCGGGCCGCAAGGCCTGGTTCGGCATGTTTCCGCAACTGGGCGCCCCGATCGGCTTCATCCTGTCGACCGGGACCTTCATCGTGCTGACCGCCGTCCTGCCGGAGGCGGACTTTCTGGCCTGGGGCTGGCGCATTCCGTTCGTGGCCAGTGCGGTGCTGGTGCTGGTCGGCCTCTGGGTGCGGTTGCGGATTCACGAGACCCCCGAGTTCCAGCGCGTCATCGACCGCGCGGAGCGGGTGCAGGCCCCGGCCGTCACCCTTTTTGCGCGCCACAAGACGGCGCTGGTGCTCGGCGCCCTGGGCGGCACGACGACCTTCATCATCTTCTACCTGCTGACCGTGTGGGCCCTGGCCTGGGCCACGGGGCAGATGGGTCTGGCGCGCGCCGACATCCTGCCGATCCAGTTGATCGGGGTGCTGTTCTTCGCCGCCTTCATTCCGATCGCCGCTCTGGCCGCCGACCGCTATGGTCAGTTGCGGGTGCTGATGGCGGCGTCCGTGGCCATCGGCCTGTTCGGCTTTCTGGTCGCGCCCCTGTTCGGCCTGGGCCTATCGGGCCTGCTGATCTTCTTTGCGCTCGGGTTCGCGCTGATGGGCTGCACCTATGGCCCGCTCAGCGCCGCCATGGCCCGGCCGTTCCCTGCGCAGGTGCGCTATACGGGGGCGTCGATGGCCTTCAACCTGTCGGGCATCCTCGGCGCCTCGCTGGCGCCGTACATCGCCACGACCCTGGGCAAGAGCCACGGCCTGGGGGCGGTCGGGCTGTATCTGACAGGTGCGGCGGTGCTGACGGCCCTGGCCCTGTGGGCCATGACGCGCCTGCCGAACGAAGAAGGGACCGGCTCCACCTGATCCGGTCGTCTCCGACCCAAGTCCTGTCGGCGAACAGCTTCGTCGGTCGGTCACGACGAATCTCATGACTCCCGGATGCTAGCCGTCGGTAGGCGAGCTCGGGATGGCGAAGGGCGCTCAGTCGCCGTTTCTGAAACGTTCGACCAGCGACTTCGCCCCGGCGGTCACATCGACCCAGGTCACTTCAAAGCCTGCGTCATCGCCAAAGTAGGGGTCGGCCACCGACTCGCCCTTTCGGCCCGGCACATGGTCCAGCAGCAGGCTGAGCTCGGCGGTGGCGGTCTCGGGCGCGAGACGGCGCAGGTTCGCCAGATTGTCGGCGTCCATGGCTACGATATGGGTGAAGCGGGCGAAGTCGGCCGGGACGACCTGACGTGCTCGCAGGCCCGAAGCGTCCGCCCCATGCCGCAAGGCCACCGCCTGGGCGCGGTCATCGGGCGGCTCGCCGGCGTGCCAGTTGCCCGTTCCGGCGGAATCGACGACCAGATCGAGGCCCAGCCGTCGAACCTCGGCGCGCAGGGCGACCTCGGCCAGTGGCGAGCGACAGATGTTGCCGAGGCAGACGAAGAGGACCGAGGGCTTCATCGCCGCCCGAACAGCCGTTCGAGATCGTGCAGCTTGAGCTCCACATACGTCGGGCGGCCGTGGTTGCACTGGCCCGAATGTGGCGTGGCCTCCATTTGGCGCAGGAGCGCGTTCATTTCGGGGGCGGAGAGGACGCGACCGGCGCGGACGCTGCCGTGGCAGGCCATGGTTCCGCAAACCTCGGCCATGCGCTCCTTGAGCGAGAGGGCCGCGCCGTGTTCGGCCAGATCGTCGGCGATGTCGCGGACCAGGCCCTGAACGTCGGTGTCGCCGAGGAGGGCGGGAGTTTCGCGCACCAGAACCGCCCCGCCGCCGAAGGGTTCGACGATCAGGCCCAGTTCGGCCAGTTCCTCGGAGCGGGCGACGACGCGCTCGGCCTCGGCGGGGTCGAGTTCGACCACCTCGGGCGTCAGAAGGGCCTGACGAGTGACGGCGCCTCCGGCCATCTGCGCCTTCATCCGCTCATAGACGAGCCGTTCGTGGGCGGCATGCTGGTCCACCACCACCAGGCCGTCGCGGGTCTGGGCCACGATATAGGTGCCGTGCAACTGGGCGCGGGCGGCGCCGAGGGGGAGGTCGATGTCGGACAGGGGCGTGGGTTGCGGGGTGTGGGGTGTGGGGTAGGAGGGTTCGACGCGGGCGCTGCGCTCGTTCAGGCCTGGAATGATCTGGGCGGTCGCCGTTGCAGGGGCCGCCCAAGCGTCCCAGCCGCTGTAGCCGGAAGCGGATGCCCCCACACCCCACACCCCATTCCCCACGCCCGTCTGAACGCCCGAGTGCGAGCGAAACCCTGCCATGACGTCGGCCGCGACGGTGGTGCTGGCCCGGTGGCCGGCGGCGTGGAGGGCATGTCGCAGGGCGCCCACGATCAGGCCTCGCACCATAGCCGGATCGCGGAAACGCACCTCGGCCTTGGCCGGGTGGACGTTCACATCAACGAACAGCGGGTCGATGTCGATGAACAGCGCCGCCGCCGGGTGCCGGTCCCGGGCGAGGAAGTCGGCGTAGGCGCCGCGCAGGGCCCCCTGCAGCAGGCGGTCGCGCACCGGGCGGCCGTTGACGAACAGATACTGATGCTGGGCGTTGCCGCGCGAATAGGTCGGCAGGCCTGCATATCCCGACAGGCGGATGCCGTCGCGCGACTGGTCGATCAGCAGGGCGTTGGCCTCGAAGTCGCGCCCCAGCAGGGCCGCGAGGCGTTTCAGGCGGCCCTCGTCGCCCGGCTGTTCGGCGGGCAGGCGCAGGACCGTCTTGCCGTCCAGATCGAGAGTGAAGGCGACGCCCTCGTGCGCCATGGCCTGGCGCTTGATCTCCTCCGAGATGGCCATGGCCTCAGCCCGTTCGGACTTCATGAATTTGAGCCGGGCGGGCGTGGCGTAGAACAGGTCGCGGACCTCGACGCGGGCGCCGTTCGGACCGGCAAAGGCGGCGGGCGCGACCGGGCGCTGGTCGCCGCCTTCCACAGCGATGGCCCAGGCTTCGGCGGTGTCACGCGCCCGGCTGGTGATGGTCAGCCGCGCCACCGATCCGATCGAGGGGAGCGCTTCGCCCCGGAAGCCCAGAGTGTTTATGCGAAGGAGGTCCACATCGCCCGCATCGTCGGGCTCGAGCTTGGAGGTGGCGTGACGCTCGACGGCCAGGGGCAATTCATCGACCGGAATGCCCTTGCCGTCATCGGCGATCAGGATGCGCGCCAGGCCGCCACCGTCCGCCTGGATCTCGATGCGGCCAGCACCGGCGTCCAAGGCGTTCTCGACCAGTTCCTTGATCGCGCTGGACGGCCGTTCGACCACTTCGCCGGCGGCGATGCGGTTGACGGTCTCGGGCGGGAGGCGGCGGATGGGCATGGAGACCGGAAGATAGGCGCGGCGACGGATTCGCGCCACGCCGGGATCAGCGTCTGATCAACCGCTCCAGGGTCTCGTGCGCCGCATCATGGCGCCAGGACCGGACTTCGCTGAGGTCCTCGGTGCGGTAGTGGGCGAAATCCAGGGCGATATAGTCCCGCAGGCTGAGGTCGCGAGGCTCGTCGCCGTTCATCCGCTTCTGGAACATCCATCCGCCCGGAAGTTCGAGCCGCTTGGCCAAGGGCGGGAAGATCGGCGAGGTGAAATGCTGAGCCAGCATGTCGTCCACGCCCGTCGGCGGCGTGATGCCCTGATCGAGGAGACCGGCGCGCACAAGAGCTTCGACGGCCAATTCGGACAGCACCGCGATGGTCGGGTGATTGTTCGTGTGCATGAAGACCTCGCCGGTCGCCAGCCATCGATCGACCTTCGCTTCAAAGTCATAGCCGGCCGCGCGACCCCGGTCGGCCAGCAGACGGCGTGAGGCCGAGAAGGCGTCGAAGTAACCCAACTCGGCGAAGATGTGCGCGTTGAACAGTCGCTCGACACGCCCCTCGTCCAGGCCCATCTGGTAGCCGGTCAGCGTGATCAGGGAATGATAGTCGGTCATCGCCCCCTTGAAGATTTCGCCCTTGCGGGTCGCATAGGTCAAATCGGGGTGCAGGCCGGTGAACGAAAAGGTAGGCAGGTAGATCACCTGTCCAGCATGTCCTTCCAGCGCAGCCGGAAGCAGCACGCTTTCGGCCGGATATTCGATCTGAGTGACGATGGTGTCGAAGCCCTGAACCCGCTCGAGGATTTCGGCTTCTGAATATGGGGCGCCGACGTGGTAGGCCTCGACGTGCAAATCGGGCAGCAGCGCACGTGTTGTGGACTGGAAGCCGGACACCTGACAGCTCCCGACGAAGGCGATGCGATGAGGGGCGTTCACAGGCTGCGCTCGATCTCTTCTTCGTCACAAATCAGCTGACCGAGTCGCTTCATGGACTCGGCCTGGGCGGCGACGGCTTCGTCTGTGGCGTGCTTCACAGAAGGAAGGACCGGCTCAGAGACCTGCTCGCCGTCTTCGCGCATATAGTGGCGAGCGAAGGCCTGCATCACATAGGCGACGCCCTCGGGGCGGACCTCCCTGAGATCTTCAGCGAAATAGGCACCTCGCGTGTGGGCGCCTGTGATCATCTCGTAGGAAGGGAAGTAGTCAACGCCGTCATGGGTGCGCGAAACCTCATCGGCCGTCACGCGGAGAGCGGCTTTGCTATAGGTCGTCGCGGTCAGTACATGTCGGTCCTCATAGGTCGCGATAAGCGGGACCGGGGACACCGTGAGCAGGATGCGAACGCCTGGATTCACGCGGCGAAGCCGGGTGATGAAGTGGTCAAGATCGGCCTGCATCTCCGCCACCCCGAAGTTGTGGAAGCGGTATGACGACGGATCAACGCCCGGCGCGACTACGCCCGGCGCGATGGGGAAGGCCGCGCCGTCGACGGTCGAGAGCCAGGATTCGGTCAGGCCGAGGGTGAAGATGAAGACGTCGCAGTCCTCGAAGATGGTTCGTACGGACGCCAGATGGGCGTCGCGCTCCTGCACCAGTTGTTCAACGGTCTCAAATCCATCGCTCTGGATATAGGGGCGGAACGGATCGACATATCGGCCGTCTTCCCGAAGCCAGGCCGTTTCGACAGGTTCGAAAGTGGCATAGGCGCGCTCGAACAACTGGAGCAACTGGCGGACGGTATAGATGTTGCCGTAGCGTGCAGAAAAGACACCGTAATTTTCATTCTGGCTGAAGGCGAAGGCCGGTTCGCGCTCGGTGACCATATAGCGATAGCGCTGACCCGACAGGGTGCGGGCGATGTGTTGGGCGAAACAGCTTCCTGCCGTGGCGATCTGATGTGAGCGGGCGATCGCCACCTTCGGGCTGACGATAGGATCGACGTCGGTCGAAGCCGGTGTTGCGACAGCCTTGCGCCAGAATTGATGGTCCGGCTTTCCGCGGTAGGGGTTGGGCATCCGTGGTCCAGTGCGAGCTCGGGGAAGCCCCGATGGATTAGCGCGCGCCAGAGTCGCGCACAACCGGGCGAGGGGTGAGCAGCGCGGTCCGTTCTCCTTCGCTCAGACCTCTCCACCGGCCTTCGGCCAGGTCGTCCAGGGTGATCGGCCCGATACGGATGCGGAGCAGATCGACGACCCGCAGGCCGACGAGGTCGCACATGCGGCGGATCTGGCGCTTGCGGCCTTCCTTGAGGATGAAGCGCAGGCGTTGAGGTTCGACCTGGGTGACGCGGGCGGGCCTGAGCTTCCGGCCGTCCAATTCCAGGCCGTGACGGAGGCGGGTGAGGGCGGTTTCGGTCACGCGGCCTTCGACGACGACCAGATATTCCTTCTCGAGGTCGCTGTCGGGGCCGATGACGGCCTTCGCCACCACGCCGTCGGTCGAAAGCAGCAAGAGGCCGCGCGAATCCTCGTCGAGTCGTCCGATGGGCGGCAGCGAGGCGTCGCGGGCGGGCGGCTGGCCGGGGCCGTCGAGGCGGTCGCGGGTCAGGAGGCGCACGGCGGGGATTTTGCCCGGCTCGGGCTGGCCGGAGACATAGCCGACCGGCTTGTGCAGCACGATCGTCATGCCTTGCGCGAGTTCGGCCTGACCGGCGGCGTCCAGGGCGACGGTCTGGCCGGGTTCGACCTTGCGACCCGCGTCCTGGACCACGGCGCCGTCGATGGCGACGCGACCGTCGGCGATCAGGGCGTCGGCCTCCCGGCGCGAACAGACGCCGGCCTGGGCCAGCCATTTGTTCAGGCGCATGGGCTCGGCGCCGTCATGGGTGCGGGTCCAGGACATGGGGCGTCAGTGACAGGCGGCGGCCCATGGCGTCAATGCGAACATCGACGACGCCCCAGCGCCGTGCATTCAGGGCTTGAGGGCCGCCAGGGCGATTTCGTCGTCCTCGGCCGGAGTGCCTCCCGAGACGCCCAGGCCGCCCACGACGCGACCATCGACGACGATCGGCTGGCCGCCGGCGATCGGCATGACGTCGTCGTTGCCCAGGGTGGGGGTTCGACCGCCGAGGACCCGGGTCTCGAACACGGCGGTCGGGATGCGATAGCGGGCCGACGTCCGGGCCTTGCGTTGGGCCACATGGGTCGAGCCGTACTGGGTGTCATCCATCTTGGCGAACGCCACCAGTTCGCCTGAGGGCTCGACCACGGCGATCGACATGCGGAAGCCCCGGGCGCGGGATTCCTCGACGGCGCGCTGGAGCAGGACCTGGGCGTCGGTCAGGGAGATGGGCGCCCCATAGGTCGGGGCGGCGGCCGGTGCGGCCGGGGTCTGGGCTGAAGCGGCTCCGGCGGCCAGTGCGCCGGCGGCGGCGACGGCGCCGAGGGTCTTGTTGAGGTTCATGGTCTTCTCCCTGTTGTGTCGAGTTGGATCGTCAGGCGCGGCGGAACAGAAGCATCAGATTGTTGGCGGGCATGGCGACGCGGCGCGTCAGAACCAGACCGTCGGCCCGGGCCAGGGCGACGACGGCGTCGCGGTCGCGCAAACCCCAGTCGGGGTCGCGACGCTTCAGGTCGGCGTCGAAGGCGAGATTCGTGGGCGCGGTCTCGACCTCGGCCTCCACATAGGGGCCGTAGAGGACGAGAAGTCCGCCGGGGGAGGTCAGAACGGCGGCCGCCCCCGCCATCAGACCCTCTGTCGCGAGCCAGGGGCTGATGTGCACCATGTTGATGCAGACCACCGCGTCGAACGGACCGGACGGCCAGGTCGAGGGATGCGACGCGTCCAGCGACAGGGGCGGGTTCAGATTGGGCGAGGCCGCCGTCGCTCGCCAGGCGTCGATGCTGGCGCGGGCCGAGGCGTCCGGGTCGGACGGGGTCCAGTCGATGTCGGGAAGCGCCTGGGCGAAGGCGAGGGCGTGCTGGCCCGTGCCGGCGGCGATCTCCAGCACCCGGCCCCGAGCGGGCAGGTGAGACCGCAGCACCGACAGGATCGGGCCTGAGTTACGGACGGCGGCGGGCGATTCCCGCGCTTCGCTCTGATGCGCCATCGGCGACTCCCCCATAGGGCGTGAGACAGTCATACCGGTGACAACGGTGTCAGGCGACCAGAAAGCACTGCCTGATCGCCGCAGCCCTGTCGGTGTCAGGTGAAATCGTGCCGAAGTTGACCCCGGAAAGGGGGGCATGTCTTTTGTTACAGTAACATCACGTCATGTTTCTTTCGGTCGAGGGGGCGAAGACCGCCCGGCCGGGTTCAGGAGCCGTCCATTGTCCGCAGTCGAAATCGAAGCCGGCGTCGCCACGCCCGGCCTTTTCCCCGCGCCCACCCGTCACGCCCGACTGATCGCCTGGGTCGAGCAGATCGCCCTGCTGACCCGCCCCGCCCGTGTGCACTGGTGCGACGGCACGGAAGCCGAGAAATCTGCGATCGTCGCGGACCTGATCGGCCGCGGCACGCTGAAGGCCCTGGATCCGGTCAAGCGGCCGGGCAGCTACTATGCCGCCTCCGATCCTCGGGACGTCGCCCGCGTCGAGAGCCGGACGTTCATCTGTTCCGAGGATCCGCTGGACGCGGGGCCGACCAACAACTGGTCCGATCCGATCGAGATGCGGGATCGGCTGGACGGCCTGTTCGACGGCTGCATGGAAGGGCGCACGATGTATGTCGTGCCTTTCTGCATGGGGCCGCTGGGATCGAAGATCAGCGCCCTGGGCGTCGAGATCACCGACAGCGGCTATGTCGCCCTGTCGATGGGCGTGATGACGCGCATGGGTCGTGCGGCGCTGGAGCAACTGGGCGATGACGGCATGTTCGTTCCGGCCGTGCACACGCTCGGCGCGCCCCTGAAGCCGGGGCAGCAGGACGTGGCCTGGCCGTGCAATGAGGAGAAATGGATCGTCCATTTCCCGGAGACGCGCGAGATCTGGTCGTACGGCTCGGGTTACGGCGGCAACGCCCTGTTGGGCAAGAAATGCTATGCCTTGCGGATCGCCTCCGTCATGGCCCGCGACGAGGGCTGGCTGGCCGAGCATATGCTGATCCTCAAGCTGACAAGTCCCGAGGGGCTGGTGAAATATCTCGCGGCCGCCTTCCCGTCGGCTTGCGGCAAGACGAACCTGGCCATGCTGCAGCCGGCGCTGGACGGCTGGAAGGCCGAGACGGTCGGCGACGACATCGCCTGGATGCGGTTCGGCGACGATGGACGGCTGTACGCCGTCAACCCGGAGGCCGGCTTCTTCGGCGTGGCGCCGGGCACCAGCCGCAACACCAACAAGAACGCCCTGGCGACGCTGGCCACAAACACCGTGTTCACCAACGTCGCCCTGACCGAAGACGGCGACGTCTGGTGGGAGGGTCTGACCACGGAGGCGCCCGCCAACCTGACCAACTGGAAGGGGCAGGTCCACGACCCGGCTTCCGGAGAGCCCGCCGCCCATCCGAACGCGCGTTTCGCCTCGCCTGCGTCCCAGTGCCCGACGATCGCGGATGAATGGGAGGATCCGCGCGGCGTGCCGATCGACGCCATCCTGTTCGGCGGTCGTCGGGCGTCGGCTGTGCCGCTGGTGACCGAGGCGTTCGATTGGGAGCACGGGGTGTTCATGGGATCGACCGTGGCGTCCGAGGGGACGGCGGCGGCCGAGAACAAGGTCGGCGAACTGCGACGGGACCCGTTCGCCATGCTGCCGTTCTGCGGCTACAACATGGGCGACTATTTCGCCCACTGGCTGGAGCTGGGCCGGAAGTCGGACGCGGCGAAGCTGCCGAAAATCTTCTTCGTGAACTGGTTCCGCAAGGACCGGGACGGCGAGTTCGTCTGGCCGGGATTCGGCGATAACGCCCGGGTGCTGAAATGGATCGTCGAGCGTCTGGACGGTCGCGCCGAGGCGACCGATACGCCGGTGGGTCGGGTGCCCAGCCGTGAGGCGCTGGATCTGTCGGGCCTGGATCTGTCGGACGAGGCGATCCAGACCCTGCTGCATGTCGATGCCGAGGTCTGGACCGAAGAAGCCGGACTGATCCCGGAGTTCTTCTCGATCTTCGGCGACCGGCTGCCGCCCGCCTTGTGGCGCCAGCATCGGGCGCTGGTGCAGCGACTGGAAGCCGCTCGGGTCTGAAGGCGACCGGCGTCGCCTGCGCGGCGACCTTGAAATCGCGGGCGGCGCGGCCGAAACAGCGGCTGTGACCGCTCCCCCGCCTGTTCGTTCGTCTGATGATCTCGCCGAGACGCTCGTCGTCGGGGCGGGCGTGCTGGGTCTGTGCGTCGCCGCCGAACTGACCCGACGAGGGTGGGACGTCCAGGTGCTGGACGCCGGTGGCGCCAACGCCTCGGCCGTGGCGGCCGGCATGATCGCGCCGGCCCTGGAATCCGCCGTGGAAAACGTGTCGGCCGAGCGGGCGGCCCTGTTGCGGCGTGCGGCCGATCTTTGGCCGGAGTTCGCCGCAGCTGTGGGAATCTCCCTGCACCGAGAGGGGGCCGTGTGGCTGGGCGAAGGCGTCGAGGAGATCTCCGACCGACTGGATGATCTGGGGTTCAAGGCCGTTCGGCGGGGGGATCGGCTTGTCGTCGACGGTGAATCGCGGGTCGAGGCGGAGCCGGCCCTGGCGGCGCTGAAAGCGCGGCTCCGTCATCCGGTCAGGATCGGACGGGTCCTGTCGATCGACAGGGCCGACGACGGATGGCGGGTGGCTCACAGCGACGGCCAGGTGCTGGCTCGGAGGCTGGTGCTGGCGACGGGCGCGGCGGCGGCGGTTCCTGGAACGCCGGAGGAGGTCGCGCGGCGTATCGCGGCGATCCAGCCGATCGGCGGGATGACCGGTCGTATAGAGCGCGCCTTCGATGCCGGAGTGGTGCGCGGGCGGGGCGCCTATGCGGCGACCGGCCCTGGCGGCACGATCCTCGGGGCGACCATGGCGTTCGGCGATCGCGATCCGGTCGCCGGAGGTCCGGATGGCGAGGCGCTGGTGCAGGCGCTGAGGGCGTTTTCCGGTGTTCAGATCGCCAGCGACCAGGTCGACTGGCGGGCCGGAGTGCGGGGAGCGACGGCGGACGGCCTGCCCCTCGCCGGGGCGGTCGAGACACCCGATCTGTTCCTTGCGCTGGCGCCGCGCCGCAACGGCTGGCTTCTGGGTCCGCTGGTCGGACGGGTCGTGGCCGACGCCATCGAGGGGCGGGCGCCGTCGCTGGACGCCGCGCCCTTCGACCCCTTGCGCGCCCTCTGATCAGTCCGTCAGGCCGAAGCGCACGGTGAAGACGACCGAGGCGCCGTCGACCGCCTGGCCATCCACGGTGCGCGGGCTCATCCGGAAATAGCGGGTGAGGCCCAGCGCCGCCCGGCCGAATCCCTGGCGACCCGGAGTCTCGGAGGCCACGGCGCAGCCGTTGAGCGTGCCGTCGACACGGACCTGGCAGCGCAGGGAGGCCGAACCGCCGATCCCGTCCGCAAGAGCCCCGTCAGGATAGGCGCGCGACATCTGGGCGGCGGACGGACGGCTGACCCAGTCCGGCCGGGTGATGACCGCCGGCGGCGGGATTGTCGGCGTCGTGGCCACACCCGGAGACGGCGCGGGCGGCGTCGGCGTCGTCAGGTTGATGACCGGGCCGACCGCAGGCGCGGGATTGTCCGTGATGACGGCGGGCAGGGTGACGGGCGGGGTGAAGGGCGTCGGCTCGGGCCGGTGGATGGGCGGATTGGCCGCCGGGCGTTCGGGCGACGGCAGCGGTGGTATGATCGGCCGCTCCATGGTGATCTGGACCGCCGGCGGGAGGGTCGTGTCGGGCTCCGCCAGATTCAGTTCGAACCGCTGATGATAGAGCGCGACGCCGACGCCGACGTGGGCCAGGGCCACGGCGGTGAAGACGAGCAGGGTGGATCTGGGAAGCGGTCGGCGACGTTCGGCGTAGTCGATGGGGCTGACCAGTCCGGGGCCGCCGGCGGTGCGTATCATCATAGTCGTCAGGCCTCTCAAAGCCGCCCCCGACCCCGCCCGAGACGGAAGTGCGCGCCCGGCCTGTGGCCGTATTTGGGCACGGCGGAGCTTATCGTCGATCACCTTGACGGTTGGTTGGGGCTGTTAAGATTTACGTTCTGTTAACCATGATTGGCGAGCCTCCGGGCATTATGACCGTAGGCGCGATTCCCTCTGGCGGCGGCGTGGAAGCGGCGATCCGTCGTGCGTCGCGCGCAACCGGCGTGGATTTCGATTTCCTGCTCAAGACGGCGCGGCGTGAAAGCGCCCTGAACCCCGCAGCGCGGGCGCGGACCTCGTCGGCGGCGGGTCTGTTCCAATTTATCGAGCAGACCTGGCTGGCGACGGTGAAACAGGCCGGCCACAAGCACGGCTATGGGCAGTACGCCGACCTGATCCATCGCGGCGGCGACGGTCGCTGGCGGGTCGAGGGCGCGGCGCGCAACGTGGTCATGGACCTGCGGTTCGACGCCCAGGCCGCCTCGACGATGGCGGCGGAGCTGACGGCGTCGAACGCGGCCTATCTGCGGGGACGGACCGGACAGGAGCCGGGCGCGGGCGACCTTTACGCGGCGCACTTCCTGGGACCGGCGGGGGCGGCCAAGCTGATCGAAACGGTGCGGTTCAGGCCGGACGCCAGTGCGGCGTCCCTGTTTCCCGAAGCGGCGGCGGCCAATCGGTCGATCTTCTATCGTGCGGGCCGGTCGGCGACGGCGGCCGAGGTCTACGCCAACCTGAACCGGACGGCCGGCGAAGGCGCGCCTGCTTCGAGCGCGGGGGAGCCGAAAGGGCCGCCGAGCGATAAAGAGCGGGACACGATGCTGGCGGCCCGCCTGGACAAGCTTAAGCAGGACCAGATGCTGCTGGCCATGTTGCTGGGCCAGGACGGAGAGGCGCGGGCGGGCTTCGGCGGCGCCTTCGGGCCCGGTGCGGCGTCGTCCAAAGACGCATCGGGAATGCTCTCAGGGTAAACCGGGCGTTAATCACGTCGGGCGCAACGTCAGCCGAGCCCCGATTCCGAAGAGTCGATGATGACCGCCTTTCAAGCCCGCGTGACCGACGCCGATCTGCGCCGCATGATCAAGGCGACCGACGATGACGACCGTGCTTCGGCGGCGCACAAGCTGTGTCGCAGCATGGACCGGGCCGATCTGACCGAGGAAGAGCGGGCTGCGGCGCACAAGATTTTGCGGATGTTGGCCGAAGATGCGGCCGAACTGGTGCGGCGGGCGATGGCGGTGACGCTGAAGGCGTCGGACCTGATCCCTCATGACGTGGCGCGCCGCCTGGCGGCCGACGTCGATTCGATCGCCCTGCCGATCATCGGTTTTTCGCCGGCTTTCACGGACGATGATCTGATCGAGATTATCGAGGCCGGGTCGCCGATCCGCCAGATCGCCATCGCCGGGCGCGCCTTCGTCTCGCGCGACGTCGGCGAGGCCCTGAGCGTCGACGGGTGCGAAGAAGCGGTGCGGACCCTGGCGTGCAACGACAACGCCGACCTGTCGCAACGGGCGATGGCGACCAGCCTGGACCGGTTCGGCGACGCGCCGGAGATCATCGCCGCCCTTGCCTATCGCAAGGTTCTGCCGGTCGAGATCACCGAACGGCTGATCGCCAGCGCCAGCGACGCCGTGCGCGAACATCTGATGACGCGGCACGCCGTGGCTCCGGAGACGGCCATCCGTCTGGCGGGCTTCGCCCGGGAACGTGCCACGGTCGATCTGATCGACCAGGCGGCGGACAACGCCGACTTGCCGCGCTTCGTGGCGCAGTTGAACGGGCGGAAGGCGCTGACCGCGTCGCTGCTGTTGCGCGCGGTGGCGCGGGGCCAGATGGCGCTGTTCGAACATGGTTTGGCGGAGTTGGCGTCCACACCCCATTCGCGGGTCTGGCTGATGGTTCACGACGCGGGGCCGCTGGGTCTGCGCGCCATCTATGACCGGGCAGGTCTGCCGCCGCGGTTGTTTCCGGCCTTTCGCGCAGGGGTGGACACCTGGCGCAGTCTGCTGGCCGAGGGCGGGCAGGTGACGGGCGAAGCCTTCCGCCAGCAGATGCTGGAGCGATATCTGACCCAGCGACCGAATGCGCCGCGTGAGGATCTGGCCTATCTGATGGAGCGGCTGGACCAGGCCGTAAATGAACCCGGGATGCTGAGCGGCCGGCGCGCGGCGTAGATCGCCTACGGAGCATGAAAACGCCCGCTCCGGCTGGAGCGGGCGTTTTCAATTGGTCGGCGCGCGGATTAGCCGAGGTGTTCGGCGACGCGGGCCTCGAGCGCTTCAGAAAGCACCCTGCCGGTCGGATGGTCGTCTGTCTTGATCTCGTCGCGGACGACCGCCTTGATGGCGTCGATGTGGGCGTCGACCAGCACCATCGGAGCGGTGCTGCGCTTTGAGGCGTCATCCAGAAGCTTGCACAGCGATCCGGCCAGCCGGGTGACGAGCGGATATTGATAGGTCGTGCCGAGGCCCTTGAGATCATGGGCGCGGCAATAGAGGCTTTCGCCGGCGGTCGGGGTCATGCCTTCCGCGTGAACCGTGGCCTGAGCGGCGTCCAGCTTGACCAGTTCATCATTGAGCCATTGTCCGAACTGGGCCGACATGGCCTGAAGGGCGGCTTCGGCCTTGGCGATGGCGCTGGCGTCGATGCCGCCGAACCCGCCGCCGATCTTCAGGCGGAGATTGTTCGGAGGGCGGATGACTTGGGCGGCGTTACTCACGGCGGGCTCCCCATACGGCGATGATCCACAATGGGCGCGGGGCGATTAAGGAACGGTGACCGCCGGAAATGACGGGTTCAGGCGGTCGCCAGGCCGCCGGGCAGCAGACTTGCGCGTCCGCAAAGGCTGAGCTCCAGCAGGGCGGCGGCGACGATCTGGATCGGCAGGCCGGTCGCTCGCGCCAGCTCATCCCGGGGCGTCGGCGTGGGGGAGAGCAGGGCGGCGATGCGATCAAGCACCTGCGCCTCGATGTCGCCGGAGTCGATGACAAAGGGGTCGGCGGGCGGTTCACCGAGGCCGGGCAGGGTGTGGAAGGCCCGCAGCACGTCCTCCACGCCCTCGCAAAGAATGGCGCCGTGTCTCAGAAGGTCGTTGGGACCTTTGGACCGGGGGTCCAGGGGTGAGCCCGGCACCGCGAAGACGTCGCGGCCCTGTTCGGCCGCCAGCCGGGCGGTGATGAGGGAGCCTGAGCGGATTTCCGCCTCCACCACCACGACCCCGCGCGAAAGGCCGGAGATGATGCGGTTGCGGCGCGGAAAGTCGCGCGCCTGGGCGCGGGCGCCGACGGCGCTTTCGGACACGACGCAGCCCACGTCGATGAGGCGGGCGTAGAGGTCGGCGTGTTCCGGGGGGTAGACGTCATCGACGCCCCCGCCCAGCACCGCGACCGTTCCGGTTTCGAGCGCGCCCAGGTGGGCGGCGGCGTCGATGCCGCGCGCCATGCCGGAAACGACCGCAAGCCCGGCCTGGCCGAGGCCTTCCGCCAGCCCGCGTGCGATGCGCTGGCCGCCGGCGGAGGCGATGCGGGCGCCGACCACGCCCACCGCCTCTCGGGCGAGCAGCCCGGATCGCCCCCGCGTCCAGATAACAGGCGGTGGCGGATCGACCGCAGCGAGGGCGGCCGGGTACTCCGCGTCGCCCAATACGATCAGCGTCGCGCCGAGACGGGCGCCGGCCTCGATTTCGGCCTCTATGCGATCGACGGACGGCAGGGTTGACGCTCGTGAGCCGCCGCGCGCGATGAGACCGGGCAGGGCGTCGACCGCCCGGCAGGCCGATCCGTAACGCGAGAGCAACTGGGAAAAGGCGACCGGACCGACCTGATCGGTGCGGGCGAGGCGAAGGCGCGCGAACCGCTCGGCCTGATCGAGCGGGGCGGCGGTCATCAGGCCCTGGAGGCGCCGATGCGGGGCTCCGCGCCCTTGAGCAGCCGGCCGATGTTCTCGTGATGGCGGATGTAGATCAGGAGGGCGGTGAAGACCGCCAGGGCCGTCAGCCCCGCCGACGTGGGAAGGCCGAGGGCCCTGACCGGAAGCAGCGTGAAGACCGGCGCCGCCGCAGCCGCGACCAGGGCGGCCAGGGAGGAATAACGCAGGGCGAAAGCCACGATCAGCCAGGTCGCGCCGGCCATCAGACCCAGCGGCCAGTGGGCGGCGAACAGCAGACCGAAAAAGGTGGCGACGCCCTTGCCGCCCTTGAACTTGAGCCAGACGGGAAACAGGTGGCCGAGGAAGGCCGCGCCGCCGGCCACGGCGCCCGCCAGTTCGGATCCCAGCAGCCAGCGCGCCAGCAGCAGGGCGGCGGCGCCCTTGCCGGCGTCGAGGATCAGGGTGGCCAGGGCCAGGTCCTTGCGCCCGGTGCGCAGCACATTGGTGGCGCCGATGTTGCCGGACCCGATGTTGCGCACATCGCCGGCCCCGCCCAGCCGCGTCAGGATCACGCCGAACGGGATCGAGCCGAGCAGATAGCCCCCGGCCGCCGCAACAGCCAGCGTGCCCAAGGCAATGGCCGCCAGATCCTGCACGATGATTCGCTCCCCCGCCTTTACGGGCGGCACGATGCGTCGGCGGTGCGGCGCGGGCAAGGGGCGGGTGTCGCGGAAACGACACTTGACCCGTCCGGTCGCATCGCGAATGTCGGCGCCAGTCGAAGTCGAGGGCACCATGATCCGAGTGACAACTGCGGCCGTGGTCGGCCTGACAGCCTGTATGGCGGCCACGGCCTGTGCGGCGCCGGACCCGGCGACGGCGCGAGCGGAAGGGCCGGCGCTCGCGCCCTATTTCGACTGTGTCCGGGAGAAGGGGGTGGCGATCTCCGCCCATCGCGGCCAGCCGTCGCCGGACGCCGCCGAGAACGCCGTCTCCTCGATCCTGGCCACCGGCCGCGCGATCCCCGGCGCCATCGTGGAGATCGACGCCGCCCTGACCCGCGACGGCCATCTGGTCCTGATGCATGACGAAGGCCTGGATCGCACCACGACCGGTCGCGGCCGGGTGGCCGATCTGACGCTGGCCGAGGTCAAGGCGGCGCGCTTGAAGACGCCGCGTGGGCGGACCCTGGCGGAATCCCCGCCGACCCTGGCCGAGGCCCTGAGCGCGGCGGGAGATGTCGGGGCGATCGCGAGCATCGACCTGAAACCGGCGGACGAGGCCGCTACCCTGGTCCTGGCGCGGGCGGTGATTGATGAGGTGCGCAGGGTCGGCGCACAGGACCGCGTGATCCTGATCACCTATTCGGACGTCACCGCACGGGCCGTCGCCGCCGAGGCACCGGAAATGATGATATCCGCAGGGGTGACCCGGGACGAGGATCTGGTCGGCCTGAACCCGGCGCAGATCCTGGCCTGGACCGGGACGCGCGAGGAACGACCGGCGGTCTGGCGCGCGCTGAAGGCGTCGGGCGTCGAGGTTCAGTTCGGCACCCTGGGACCGGATGGTCGCCGACGGGACGACCTGTACGCCGCCGACGGCGATCCGTCTGAATATCGCGACCTGTTCGAGAACGGCGTGACCGTGATCGCCACCGACACCCCTCTGGCGGTTCGGCGGGTTCTGGCGCCGGAGGTGGCGGCGGCGGCGGCCTGTCCGCGAGGCTAGAAGATGCGACGGCCGCCGACCCAGGTCCCGGCGACCTTGCCCTGAAGGCGTCGGCCGTCGAACGGAGAGTTCTTGGATTTGGAACGCAGAGCGGCGGCGTCGATGACGACGGGAGCATTCGGGTCAAACAGGACGAGGTCGGCGGGGGCGTCTTCGCTCAGGGCGCCGGCAGGCAAGCTCAGGAGACTGGCCGGGCCGGCCGTCACGGGGCGCAGCAGGTCCAGCAGATCGAGACCGGCCTCGTGGTGCAGCGACAGGAGGGCGGGCAGGAGGGTCTCCAGTCCCACGGCGCCTGGGGCGGCTTCGGAGAAGGGTCGACGCTTGTCTTCCGCCGGCGCCGGGCTGTGGGCCGAGGTCACGACGTCGATCAGGCCCTCGCGCAGAGCTTCGATCAGGGCCTGACGGTCCGCTTCCGTGCGCAATGGCGGGTCGAGGCGGAAGAAGGTGCGGTAGTCGCCGAGATCGATCTCGTTGAAGCACAGGTGGTTGATCGAGACGGAGACAGCCACTTCAAGGCCCTTGCGACGGGCGCGCGAAAGGGTCTCCAGCGCGCCTTCGGTGGAGATCTGATCGACCAGGAAGCGGACACCCGTCTGCTCGACCAGGGCCAGGTCACGCTCCAGCTGGATACGTTCGGCGATGGCCGGAGAGCCGGAAAGGCCGAGGCGTGACGCCATTTCGCCTGACGTCGCGACACCGCCCTCGGTCAGCCAGGGCTCGGCCGGTCGACAGGCGATCAGGGCGTTGAAGCTGGTGGCGTAGCTCATCACACGCTGAAGCGTGCGGGTGTTGGCGATGACGCTGTCACCGTCGGTGAAATACAGGGCTCCGGCTTCCTGCATCAGGCCGATCTCGGCCATGCGCTGGCCCTGGCGTCCCTGGGTCGCGGCGCCGGCGGCGCGGATGTTCACCAATCCCAGCGCGGCGCCCCGACGCTGGATGAACTCGATCATCGCCGGGTCATCGAGGGCCGGATCGGTGTCCGGCTGGATCACGAGGGTGGTCACCCCGCCGGCGGCGGCCGAGAGGCTGGCCGATTTCAGGGTTTCACGCGGCTCTGCGCCGGGCTCGCCGGTGCGGACGCGGATGTCGATAAGGCCGGGCGCCAGGCACAGGCCGTGGGCGTCGATGATTTCGACACCGGCCGGGCGTTCCGTCGCCTGGCCGTGGATGACCTCGCTGATGCGGCCGTCCTCGATCAGGACGGCGCCGGGGCCGTCGTAGTCCGATGCGGGATCGAGCAGGCGGGCGTTGACGATGGCGAGGGCGGTCATCGATCGTCTCCGATCCGCGCCGAGAGTGAGGCCAGGACGGCCATGCGTGCGGCGACGCCCATCTCGACCTGATCCTGGATCAGGCTGACGGACAGGTCGTCGGCGACGTCGGAATCGATCTCCACGCCCCGGTTCATCGGTCCGGGATGCATGACCTTCGCCCCCGGCGCGGCCCAGGCCAGTTTCTCGCGGTCCAGGCCCCAGAAGCGGAAATACTCGCGGGTCGAGGGCACGAGGGCGCCCTCCATACGCTCTAGTTGCAGCCGCAGCATCATGACGACGTCGCAGCCGGCCAGGCCTTCGCGCATGTCGTGGAACACCTCGCAGCCCCAGCGATCAGCGTCGCCGGGCACGAGGGTGGGCGGGCCGATCAGCCGGACCCGACATCCCAGCATCGAGAGGAGGATGACGTTCGAGCGCGCGACCCGGCTGTGGGTGATGTCGCCGCAGATGGCGACCGTGAGCGAGGTGACGTCGCCAAAGGCGCGGCGCAGGCTGAGAAGGTCCAGCAAAGCCTGGGTCGGATGTTCGTGACGGCCGTCGCCGGCGTTGACGACGGCGCAGCCGACCTTCTGCGACAGCAGGGCCGCCGCGCCCGAGGCGGCATGCCGAATGACCAGGATGTCGGGCTTCATGGCGTTCAACGTGACCGCCGTGTCGATCAGGGTCTCGCCCTTCTTCACCGAGGATGCGGCGACCGGCATGGTGACCACATCGGCGCCGAGACGTTTGGCGGCGATCTCGAACGAGGAACTGGTGCGGGTCGAGTTCTCGAAGAACAGGTTCACCACGGTCCGGCCGTGCAGCAGGTCGAGGGCCTTTGACGACTGCCGGTTAAAGTCGACGAAGGCGTCGGCCAGATCCAGCAGATCGGCGGCGGACGCCGCGTTCAGATCGCCGGCGGACAGGAAATGGGGGCGGGGGAACGGAACCAGCCGCTCCTGGATCATCGACTCGGTGACGGCGGGCTGGGTCATCGAGGGGTCGCTATAGAGTGAAATCGGTTCGGATGCGAAGCGTCAGAGCGCAGATTTCGCGCGAGACCCCGGTCAGATCACCCCAAATGGAACAACGCCAGCAGGATCGGGATGATGATCGCGCTGGCGACCGTCGTGGCGGCGATGACCCCGGCCATCAGCTGGGCGTCGCCGCCCATCTGACGCGCCAGCATGTAGGAGGCGGCGGCGCCGGGCGCGGCGCCGCACAGCAGCGCCAGACCCTGGGCCAGTTCGTCGCCGCCGAAGGCGCGGCATAGACCCCACATCAGGAACGGCATGATCCCGAGCTTGACGAAGCTGACGCCGGCGATGGTCCATTTGCGGCGCGCGACCTCGGCGAAGCTGAGGCCTGCGCCGGCGACGATGAGGCCCAGAGGCAGGACGGCGGAGCCGAGCAGTTCCAGCGTCTCGGAGATGCCGGGGATGCTCGGGACGCCGGCGAAGTTCAACGCCAGGCCGGCCAAGCAGGCCATCAGCACCGGATTGGCGAGCATGGCCTTGAGCAGGGCCAGTGGCCGCACGCCGCGCTGGTCGGCGCCCCAGCGGGCCAGGACGGCGACACAGGCGATGTTGGTGACGGGAATGATGGCCGCGATCATCACCGCCGCCAGGGCCAGGCCCTGGGCGCCGTAGGTGGTCTGGATCACCGGCAGGAAGACGAAGCTGTTCCAGCGGATGACGCCCTGGAAGACGCTGGTGTAGGCCGGGCCGTCGACGCTGAGCAGGGGCCGCACGAAAAGGGCGCCGGTCGCAACGATCAGAATGGCCACGACGGCGGCGCCGGCGGCGGCGGGCGCGCTGCCGCCGGACAGGTCGGCGTGCCAGATCGCGGGCACGAGAAAGCCCGGGTACAGCCAGTTGATCGACAGCTTCTCGATCGGCCGCCAGGTCGCGTCGGGCAGGAAGTCCGACTTGCGAAGGCCGTAGCCCAGGGCGATCAGGATGAAGACTGGAACGATCCCGGCCAACAGGGCGGTCACGGCCGCAACCTGTCGAGCGCCCCTTGCAGAATCCAGGCGGCGGCAGTGCGATCAACCACCTGGGCGCGGCGCTTGCGGTTCAGATCCAGGTCCTCGATCAGGAATCGTTCCACGGCGCTGGTGGACAGGCGTTCGTCCTGAAAGGCGACGTTGACAGGGCGGAATCGTTCCAGGTTGCGCGCGAAGGCGCGGCAGGACTGGGCGCGGGGACCCTCGGTGCCATCCATGTTGAGGGGCAGGCCGATGACGAGGGCCGAGACGTTTCGTTCATCCATCAGCTTGAACAGGCGTTCGGCCTCGGCGGTGAACTTGGTCTTGCGGATCAGCTCCAGCGGGCTGGCGATGATGCGTCCGCCGTCGCTGACGGCGACGCCGATGGTCTTCTCGCCCAGATCGAGCCCCATCCAGGCCGTGTTCGGTGGGCAGGCGTCGGGCAGGTCGGCGAGGTCGAGGACGGGCATTGACGCGCGTTAGAACGAAACGGCGACGAATGCGAACGCTTTGACCTTTCGCCGACGGCGTCGTCAGTTTTCGACGTCCTCGGGGAGAGGCAAGAGCGTGTATCGTGACGAGATGAAATCCGGTCTGGTCATCGCACTCTCCATCGGGGCTCTGGTCGCCTCGGCTTCCGGCGGCAGCGCGCAGACAAAGCCGGCGTCGGAGGCGCGGAGCGGGAGCAGCGTCGGCGGGGTGCAGGCCGCCAATCCGTTCTCGGTTCCCCCGGCGGTGCGTCGCCTGGCGCCGGACGAAATCGAACAGGCCATGACCGCCTATCGCCAGGCGCAGACGCTGACCGAGGCCGGAGCATTCGCGGAGGCGGAAGCCCTGTATCGGCTCGCCGCAGGGATATTCATCGACAGCTATGGGGCCGATCATCCGATCACACTGGAGATCCTCGGGCCGCTGATCGGCAATCTGATGACCCAGGGAAAGGCAGAAGAGGCTGCGGAAATGCAGGAGCGGGCCCTGGGCGGCCTGTCCGCCTTCTATGGCGCGGACAGCGAGCAGGCGGTCACGGCGCGGCGTCGCCTGGCCATGGCCTATCTGCGCACCGAGACCCCGATACGCGCCGAGCCGGTGATCCGGCGGTTGATCGAGGCTCAGGCCGACGATCCGCAGTGGACGGCGATCAATTTCATCACCCTGGGTCAGATGCTGAACACGGCGAACCGTCCTCAGGAGGCGGAGCAGGCGCTTCGCCAGGCCCTGTCATTGATCGACGGCGGAAAGGTCGAGCCGCGTCTGGCGCCGTCGGCACGGGCGCAGCTGGCGGACAGCCTGAAGCTGCAGCGCCGCTTCGACGAGGCCGGCGTGGAGTTGCGCCGCGCGATCGAGGAACGAGGCTTCGGCCCGGGCGGAGCGGAGGCGGGGAACGTCTTCGCCGTGGACTGGTACGTCACCCTGGCTGACATTCTGGACAGCGGTGGTCGGGGTGCGTCCGAAGAGTCCTTGTCGGTATGGCGAGAAGCCGGACGTCGCGCGGCGGCGCGTCAGGCGCGGGTGGCTGATCGGTCACGGCGGCGCGAACAGGCCGGGTTCGCTCATGTATTCCAGACCTTGGTGGCGCGGGCCTGGGCGAGGGCCGAGGCTGACCGCTCGGCGGCGGACGGCGCATAGCCGAGCTCCGGCTTTCTGATCGCCTTGTGAAATCGGGACGGCGCCGTTACTCAACGCCGCCTGTTCGCCCGTGTTAGGGTGACGCCTCACACAGAGATCATCGGAGGGCCGAATGGCCATCGACGCCGAGACGGTGCGCAAGGTCGCGCACCTCGCCCGCATCAAGACCCCGGAAGATCGCCTGGCGCCGTTGGCCCAGGAACTGACCGGCATCCTGGCCTGGATCGAGCAGCTTGATGAAGTGGATATCGAGGGAGTCGAGCCGATGACGTCGAACGTCAGCCAGCCCTTGCGTCTGCGCGACGACGTCGTGTCGGACGGAGACAGGGTCGAGGCGGTGCTGTCGAACGCGCCGAAGGCGGCTGAAGGGTTCTATGTCGTGCCGAAGGTGGTCGAATAGTCAATCTCCTTTCCGTCATCCTCGGGCTTGTCCCGAGGACCCATGGCGGGTTCAGATGACGGCTGCGGATTTTGAGCTGCGGTGCGCGCGGCGGAATGGGCCCTCGGGACAAGCCCGAGGGTGACGGATTTTTGGATTTGGCTACGGAATGTCTGATCTCACCAAACTCACCCTAAAAGCCGCCGTTGACGGCCTCAAATCCAAGTCCTTCAGCTCGGCCGAGATCACCCGCGCCTTCCTGTCCAACATCGAGGCCGCCAATCCGACCCTGAACGCCTATGTCGAGGTGACGGCGGACAAGGCGATGGACATGGCCGCGGCCGCCGATGCGCGCCTGGCCAAGGGCGAGGGCGGGGTGCTGGAGGGCGCGCCGCTGGGCATCAAGGATCTGTTCTGCACCGAGGGCGTGCAGACGACGGCCGGGTCGAACATGCTGCGCGGCTTTGTGCCGCCCTATGAATCGACGGTCACCGCCAACCTGTGGCGTGACGGGGCGGTGATGCTGGGCAAGCTGAACATGGACGAGTTCGCCATGGGCTCGTCGAACGAAACCTCGGCCTTTGGTCCGGTGGTCAATCCCTGGAAATCGAAGGGTTCGAACGCCGACCTGACGCCGGGCGGCAGCTCGGGCGGTTCGGCGTCTGCGGTGGCCGGCGACCTTTGCCTGGCCGCGACCGCGTCCGACACCGGCGGTTCGATCCGTCAGCCGGCGGCCTTCACCGGCACGGTCGGGATCAAGCCGACCTATGGCCGCGCCAGCCGGTTCGGCATGGTCGCCTTCGCCAGTTCCCTGGATCAGGCCGGACCGATCGCGAAGACGGTCGAGGATGCGGCCCTGCTGCTGAACTCCATGTGTTCGTTCGATGCGAAGGATTCCACCAGCCTGGACGTCGAGACGCCGGACTGGACCCAGTCGGTCGGCCAGTCGGTCAAGGGCCTGCGCATCGGCGTGCCGCGCGAATATGTCGTGGACGGCATGCCCGCCGAAATTCAGGCGCTGTGGGATCAGGGCGTGGCCTGGCTGAGGGACGCGGGCTGCGAGATCGTGCCGATCAGCCTGCCGCACACCAAATACGCCCTGCCGGCCTACTACATCGTGGCCCCGGCCGAGGCCTCGTCGAACCTGGCCCGCTATGACGGCATGCGGTTCGGACATCGGGCCGAGAGCGCGGCCAATCTGACGGACCTCTATGAGACCAGCCGGGCCGATGGCTTCGGCAAGGAGGTCCAGCGCCGTCTGACCATCGGCGCCTATGTGCTGTCGGCCGGCTTCTACGACGCCTTCTATGTGAAGGCGCTGAAGGTGCGCCGCCGCATCGCCGAGGACTTCGACAATGTCTGGGACCGGGTCGACGCCATCCTGACGCCCTCGACGCCGTCGGCGGCCTTCGCCCTGGGCGACAAGCAGATCGATCCGGTGAAAATGTACCTGAACGACGTCTTCACGGTGACGACCAACCTCGCGGGACTGCCGGGCATTTCAGTGCCGGCGGGCCTGGACGCCGGCGGCCTGCCGCTGGGCCTGCAGGTGATCGGCAAGGCGCTGGACGAGGCGACCGTATTCCGGGTCGCCGGGGCGCTGGAGAAGGCCGCAGGGTTCACCGGCAAGGCCGAGAAGTGGTGGTGACGGCGTGATCCGTATCGCCGCGATCCTGATCTGTATCGCGGCGAGCGGCATGCTCTTGCTCATCCCTGCATTCGTCCTGACGTTCGCTCATCTCTTGCCCGGCGAGATCATCGTCATCAGCCCGCTCGGTTATGCGTTGTTGGCGGTGTCAGCTGTGTTGGGTCTGGCGCTGTTGTGGGCGGCCTGGAAAGTCTTTCGCACGCCACAGCGAGGTCAGCTGGATTGAAGGCGTAGGGGCCGCCGGGCGAACCGGCGGCCCTTTTCGCATCAGCGACCGCCGTCGGCCGCGCCCTTTTCGATCGGCGTCCAGTCGCGCACGAACTGTTCCAGCAGGCGCACGCTGAAGCCGGCCGAACCGTCGGGTTTCCAGTCATTCGGGCCGCCATAGGCCATGTTGGCGATGTCCAGGTGAGCCCAGGGGATGTCGCGGCTCAGGAACTCGCCGATGAACCAGGCGCCGGATCCTGCGCCCGCTCCGCCGGCGCCCGAGTTCTTGATGTCGGCGATGGTCGACGACGTGTCCTGGGCGTAGCTGGGGTGCAGGGGCAGGCGCCACAGGCCCTCGCCGGTCGCGGCCGAGGCGGCAGTCAACTGATCCGCCAGGGCGTCGTGGCGGCTGAACAGCCCTGCATAGTCGTCGCCCAGCGCCCCGCCGACCGCTCCGGTCAGGGTGGCGACATCCACGACCGCCGCCGGGTTCAGGTTGCGCTCGGTCCAGACCAGGGCGTCCGACAGGACCAGCCGCCCCTCCGCGTCGGTCGAGATGATCTCGACCGTCTTGCCGTTCATGGCGGTCAGGACGTCGCTGGGCCGGATGGCGCCGCCGTCCGGCATGTTCTCGACCAGGGCGGCGACCGCCACGACGTTCACCGGGGCGCCGGATTTGGCCAGGGCCAGGGTCGCGCCGACGACGGAGGCGGCGCCTGACATGTCCATCTTCATATTGCCCATGCCGGCGCCGGGCTTAATGGAGATGCCGCCGGTGTCGAAGGTGATCCCCTTGCCGACAAGGGCGATCGGGCCGCCGTCGGGCGCGCCGCGCCCCTGATAGCGGACCACAAGAAGGCGCGGCGGGCGCGCCGATCCCCGGCCGGCGCCGAGCAGAACGCCCATGCCGAGCCTCTGCATGGCGGGGACGTCCAGCACCTCGATGGTCACGCCGGGCAGGTCGCGGAAGGCGGCCCGGGCGCGTTCGACGAAGACTTCGGGATAGACGATGTTGGCGGGCTCGTTCGAGATGTCGCGGGTCCAGGTCATGGCCTCGACCAGACCGGCGCCGCGCGCACGATAGGCGGCCTCGGCGGCCTGGGCCTGAGGCGTGACGATGGTCAGGCCGCCCGGCGCCTCAGCCGAGCGGGCCGAGGCCTGGTGCAGGTTGGAGCGATAGTGGCCGATGCCCATTCCGGTCGCGAGACCGGCCGCCTGTTCGGCGGACAGGGCGGGCGCCATGACCGTGGCCGGGCCCTTGTCCGACATCACGGCGCGGCCGGCGACGGCGCCGCTCCACTGGACGTCCGCCGGTCCGGCCTCGGACCCCAGGCCGAGGATCAGGATGCGGTCCCAGGCGCCGATCCCGCGCAGGCTGAGGCTCTGGCGCGCACCGTATCTGAAGGCCGCCGAGCCGAGGGCGCGACGCACGGCGTCGATTTCGGCCAGGCCGGTCAGGGCGTCGAGGTCAGCCTCGCTGCGCAGCGGGAGGATGAGCGTGCCCTCGGCGGCGCCAGGCTGGACGGCGAAGGCGACCGCGCGCTGGGTCGGGGCGGCGGCGACGCCCGGTGCGGCGGGCTGGGCGATCGCGACGGCGGGCATGCCAGCGGCGAGGGCGAGGACGGAGGCGGCGACGGCCAGCCGGCGACGGGCGAAGAACATGGAGAACAGCCTTGTGAACAGCGAAGCCGCCACTATGGAATGCGCGCGCGCCACGGAGAATGCGGCGATATGCGCAGGTGGGGTCTCCCGCTTGGGCCAGACAGCGGTTATGGGAACCGAATGACCGATACGACCACGACGACCGAAACCTCCAAACTGATCCAGGGCCGCACGGGCGCCTGGGAAATCGTCATGGGGCTGGAGATTCACGCCCAGGTGGCGTCGAACGCCAAGCTGTTCTCCGGGGCGGCCGTGGGTTTCGGTGCGGCGCCGAACAGCCAGGTGTCGCTGGTGGATGCGGGATTTCCCGGCATGTTGCCGACGCTGAACAAGCGCTGTGTCGAACAGGCGGTGAAGACGGGCCTCGGCCTCAACGCGAAGATCAACGCCTTCAGCCAGTTCGACCGGAAGAACTACTTCTATCCCGACCTGCCGACCGGCTATCAGATCAGCCAGCTGTATCACCCCATCGTCGGCGAGGGCGTGATCGAGGTGGAGGGCGAGGACGGCGAGTTCTTCAACGTCGGCATCGAGCGGCTGCATCTGGAGCAGGACGCGGGCAAGCTGATCCACGACCTGTCGCCGACCGAATCCTATGTCGACCTGAACCGGGCGGGCACGGCCCTGATGGAGATCGTCTCCAAGCCGGACCTGCGCACGCCGGACGAGGCGGTCGCCTATGTGAAGAAGATCCGCACCATCCTGATCTACCTCGGCACCTGCGACGGGGACATGGAGAAGGGCAATCTGCGCGCCGATGTGAACGTGTCGGTCTGTCGTGAGGGCGGGTACGCGAAGTTCAAGGCGACCGGCGACTTCAGCCACCTGGGCACGCGCTGCGAAATCAAGAACGTCAACAGCTTCCGCTTCATTTCTCAGGCGATCAACTACGAGGCGCGGCGCCAGATCGAGATCCTGGAGGACGGCGGAAAGATCGTTCAGGAGACCCGTCTGTACGATCCGAACCGGAACGAGACGCGGTCGATGCGGTCGAAGGAAGAGGCGCAGGATTATCGCTATTTCCCGGACCCGGACCTTCTGCCGCTGCAGCTGGAACAGGCGTGGATCGAAGAGATCAAGGCCGGCCTGCCGGAACTTCCCGACGCCAAGCGCAAGCGTCTGATGGCCGAATACGGGCTGTCGCAGTACGACGCCATCGTCCTGATCTCGGATCAGGCCAAGGCCGACTATTTCGAGGAGGCCGCGAAAGGTCGCGACGCCAAGCTGGTGGCCAACTGGGTGACCAATGAGGTCTCGGCCCGTCTGACGGCGGCGAACATGGAGTTCAGCCAGAACCCGCTGCCCGCCGCCTACATCGCCGAACTGGTCGAGCTGATCGAGACCAATGTCATCTCCTCGAAGATCGCCAAGGAGGTGTTCGATCACGTCTGGAACGGCGAAGGTTCGCCGGCGGAGGTGGTCGAGAAGCGCGGCCTGAAACAGGTCACCGACACCGGGGCGATCGAGAAGGCGGTGGACGAGATCATCGCCGCCAATCCGGACAAGGCGGCGGCCGTGGTCGAGAAGCCCCAGGCCATCGGCTGGTTCGTCGGTCAGGTCATGAAGGCGACCGGCGGCAAGGCCAATCCGGCGGCGGTCAACGACATCCTGAAGGCCAAGCTGGGACTCTGACGTCCGGTTCGGCGCTCAGTGGAAGTCCCGAGAGCCGGGCAGGATCTTCAGGTTTCGGGGGTGCTGGGGGCGGATGAATTCGTCGGCGCCCGACAGCTGGACGACGGGTTCGTGGGCGTCGGACAGGCGATTGAGTTCGGCGGTGCGGTCCCACAGGCGCTGGGCCATGAGATGGACGACGCCCTCGGGGCTGCGTTCCGCCACGCCTTCGATCTCGAGCAGGCGGGCCGCCATGACGATGCGGCGGTGGGCCTCGAAGGTAGGAATCCACAGGACGGCGTTGGTGACGCCCGTCTCATCCTCCATCGTGATGAAGACGGCATTGCCCTTGCCCGGCCGCTGGCGCACCAGCACGATCCCGGCCGTCCGGGCGCGTGAGCCGGAATATTTCATCGCCTGGACTTCGGCGCAGGTCCGCAGTCCCTCGGCGGCGAAGGCGGGGCGCAGGATCGCCATGGGGTGCGACTTCAACGACAGGCGCGTGGTCTGGTAGTCGGCGGCGACGTGTTCGCCCAGGGCCATGAGGGGCAGGCGGGCGTCGGGCTCCTCGCCCAGTTCCCTGGCGTCGGCGGCGGCGAACAGCGGCAGGGCGTCGTCGTCGGGCAGACGACGTACGGCCCACAGGGCCTCGCGCCGGTCCAGGCCCATCGAACGAAATGCATCGGCGTCGGCCAGTTTGCGTAGCGCCGCGACCGGCAGGCGGGCGCGGCGCATCAGGCCCTCGATCGTGTCGAACGGCCGGATGCGGGCCAGGACCAGATCGTCGGCCCAGGCCTCGCGGAAGCCGTCGATCTGACGAAACCCCAGACGCAGGGCAGGACGGCGCACGGCAGGACGGCCGTCGGCCGTGTCGTCCTCGAGGGTATTGTCCCAATGCGACCGGGCGACGTCGATGGGGCGGACCTCGACGTCGTGTTCCTGGGCGTCGCGCACGATCTGGGCCGGGGCGTAGAACCCCATCGGCTGGCTGTTCAACAGGGCGCAGGCGAAGGCCGCCGGATGCCGGCATTTGATGTAGCTGGAGACATAGACCAGCCGCGCGAAACTGGCGGCGTGGCTTTCGGGAAAGCCATAGGAGCCGAAGCCCTTGATCTGGTCGAAGCAGCGCCGGGCGAAGTCGGGATCATAGCCGCGCGCGATCATCCGCCCGACCATCCGGTCCTCATAGGTGTGCAGGGTGCCGTCGCCCCGGAAGGTGCCCATGGCCTTGCGCAGACCGTTGGCCTCCTTGTCCGAGAACTCGGCGGCGACCATGGCGACCTTCATCGCCTGTTCCTGGAACAGGGGCACGCCCAGGGTGCGGTCCAGCACCTTTTTCAGTTCGTCGGGATCATGGGGTGGGGCCGGGCTGGCGTAGAGCACCGCCTCTTGCCCGTTTCGTCGCCGCAGATAGGGATGGACCATGTCGCCCTGGATCGGACCCGGCCGGACGATGGCGACCTGGATCACCAGATCGTAGAACCGGCGCGGCTTCAGCCGGGGCAGCATGTTGATCTGGGCGCGGCTCTCGACCTGGAAGACGCCGATGGAGTCGCCCTTGCAGAGCATGTCGTAGACGTCAGCCTGTTCGGCGGGGACCGAGGCGAGGTCGTGGCTGACGCCCTCGTGGGCGGCCATCAGGTCGAACGCCTTGCGGATGCAGGTCAGCATGCCCAGGGCCAGGATATCGACCTTCATCAGCCCCAGTTCATCGATGTCGTCCTTGTCCCACTCGATGAAGGTGCGGTCGGCCATGGCGGCGTTGCCGATGGGGACCAGCTCGTCCAGACGCCCGCGCGTCAGGACGAAGCCGCCGACATGTTGTGACAGGTGTCGCGGAAAGCCGAGAAGGCGCTCGGCCATGTCCACGGTGCGGCGGATCTCGGGATTGTCCGCCTGCATCCCGGCCTGGGCGATGTCGCGGTCGGGGATGGAGGCGCCGTAGCTGCCCCACTGGCCGGCGGCGAGGCGGGCGGTGACATCCTCGGACAGGCCCATGGCCTTGCCGACCTCGCGGATGGCGCTGCGGGGACGGTAGCGGATGACGGTGGCGGCGATGCCGGCGCGGTCGCGACCGTAGCGATCGTAGATGTGCTGGATGATCTCCTCGCGCCGCTCGTGCTCGAAGTCGACGTCGATGTCCGGGGGCTCGTTGCGGTCGGCCGACATGAACCGCTCGAACAACAGTTCGTTGTGGGCGGGATCGACGCTGGTGATGCCCAGGACATAGCAGATGGCGGAATTGGCCGCCGAGCCGCGGCCCTGGCACAGGATGCGCTTGTCCTCGGCGACGCGGACGATGTCGTGGATGGTCAGGAAATAGGGCGCCAGGTCGCGCTGGGCGACATAGGCGAACTCCTTGGCCAGGGTCTCGATCACCTTGTCGGGCGCGCCGTCGGGATAGACGCGGTCCAGACGCTCATGGACCAGGGCCTCCAGATGGCTCTGGGGGGTACGGCCGGGGGGAATGGGCTCCAGCGGATAGACATATCTCAGCTGGTCCAGGTCGAAGATGGGACGGCGCAGGAACTCCAGGGTTTCGGCGACGGCCTCGGGCGCGTCGGCGAACAGGCGGAGCATCTCTTCGGGCGGCTTGATCCAGCGTTCGCCGTTGGCGGCCAGGCGGCGACCGGCCTGGTCGAGGGTCACGCCCTCGCGGATGCACGTCAGGACGTCCTGAAGGTCCCGCTGGATCGGATCGTGATACAGGGCGTCGTTGACGGCCAGCAGAGGGACGTCGGCCGCCAGGGCCGCCGCCTTCATCCGCGCCAGCCGTCGGCGGTCGTCGCCGCGCCGGTGCAGGGCGGCGCCCAGCCACACCGCGCCCGGTCGGGCCTCCTTCAGGCGGTTGAGAAGATGGGGCGTGGCCTCGGAGAGCCTTTCGGGCAGGGCGATCAGCAGCAGGCCCTCGGGCGCGGCCAGCAGGTCCGGCAGGCGCAGGCGACACTCGCCCTTTCGCCCGCGCCGGTTCCCGACGGTCAGCAGTCGCGTCAGGCGGCCCCAGCCTTCGCGGTCCTCGGGATAGGCGACGATGTCGGGCGTTCCGTCCTCGAAGGCCAGCCGCGCCCCGGTCAGCAGGCGAAAGGGCCGGGCCAGGTCGCGAACCGCCTGGACGTCCAGTCCGGCCGACATCGGATCCTCGATCCAGCCGATCTCTCCGGGCGACCCTCCCTCGCGCTGGGCGTCGGGCGGGGCCCAGCCGTTCTCGCGCAGGGAGCGAAGGGCGCTCCAGGCGCGCACCACCCCGGCCACGGTGTTGCGGTCGCAGAGGCCCAGACCGGCGTGACCGCGCAGGACGGCGGTTAGGACCTGCCATTTCGGATGAGACGCCCCGTGCAGGAAGGAGAAGTTGCTGGCGCAGACCAGTTCCGCATACCCCGTCATGCGAACAGGCCGTGCAGATACCAGCGCGGCGGCGGATCGCCCCCGAAATGGCCGGCGCGAAACAGCCAGAAGCGCCGGCCCTGGTCGTCCTCGACCCGATAGTAGTCGCGCACCCGCTCGCGTCGCCGCCACCATTCGCCCTCGATCCGCTCAGGCCCCTCGGCGCGGACAATGCGGTGCCGGACGCGGCGCCAGTGGAACATGGCGGGCGGACTGTCGGGCGCCAGGGCGAGGGCCTCGACCGGCTGGGGCGGATCGAACAGATGCAGGGGGCGTGTCGGCGGGGCGCCGGGTTCCGGTTCAAGCCAGTCAACCTCGGCCGGACTATTTCCTCCCTTGGAGGCCGAGACCCAGGTTTCGGCGCGTTCAGGCAGATGGGAGCCTAAAGGCCGCGCCGCGGCGACCGCCTCGGGCCCAAGCCGCGCGGTCAGCCGGTCGATCAGCTGGTCAAAATCGGCCAGCGGGCGAGGCGGGGCGTCCAGATCGGGCTGTTCCGCCGCGAGGGGGCGCAGCGCGCGGGCCTCGATCCGCAACTGATCGAAGCCGAAGCCGGGATCAAGCGGGGCGGACAGGGCCGCCAGCCGCTCGCGGAACAGGCGAAACAGACCGGCGGCGTCACGCAGCGGCGAGCGAACGCCCAGACCGATCCGTCGGCGCGCCCCATCGACGCGATAGACGGTCAGGATGAACAGCCGAGCGCCCAGGCCGCGGGTCTCCAGGGCCTGCTGCGTCTCTTCCAGCAGGTCGGCGATGACCGCCTGGACGGGGTCCGTATCCAGAAGGGGTTCGGCCAGGATGCGATCGGCGAGGATCGGCGGTGCGGGGCGGACCGGGGTGATGCGGGCGTCCGCCAGGCCCAGGATCAGATCCAGCCTGTGTGGAAAACCGGCGCCGAAACGGGCGGCGAGGGGCGCCCTGGGGCGATCATCGAGATCGCCGAGCGTTTTCAGCCCGGCCCGTCGCAAGGCCAGGGCGTCGGCGGGGTTCAGCTCCAGGGCGGCGATGGGCAGGGGGCGGACGGCCTCGCGATCCCGGCCCTCGGGGACGACGCCGCCGGCCCCGAAACGGGCCAGGGCGCGGGCCGTCTGGGGCGTGCGGGCGAGGGCCAGACGCACGTCCAGACCCGCCTGATCCGCCAGGGTGCGCGCCGCCGTGATCAGGCCGGGCTCGCCGCCGAACAGATGGGCGCAGCCGGTCACGTCCAGCATGAGGCCGTCGGGCAGGTCGCGGGCGACCATGGGCGAGAAGCGGCCGAACGCCTGGACCGCCTGAACCAGCAGGGCGGCGTCGGCCTCGGCGTCGTGAGGCACGGCGTCCAGTTCCGGCGCACGGGCGCGGGCGTCGGCCAGGGACATGCCGGGCGACAGGCCGAGGGAGAGGGCGGCGCGAGACACGGCCGCCAGCCGCATGGCGCCCCGATCCTTTTCGACCAGGACGACGGGGCCTTCGCCTGTCTCGGTCTCAGGCCGCGCGCGCGCCAGCCGGTCGGCCGACAGGAAGGGAAACCAGATCGCCAGGTGCCTGCGGTTCGACGAATGACCGCTGTTCACGATCCCACTCCATGATCCATTCCCGAGGACGAAATCCGCCCCGGCTGCGCGTCAGGGCGACATGAAAGGCCGGGCGGCCCGGGGCCCTGTCGTCGCCGACGGTTTCCAGCCGCGTCGAGGGGGCGGGGTGAACACGCCATCGGGTTTCGGCGGCGCTGGGGCGCGGCTGGGCGGCGGCCCGGGCCAGAACGGCGACGGTTGCTCCCTCGGAGGCCGAAAGCGACAGGCGGCGGCTGGCGGTCAGGTCATGGGCGCGATGTTCGCCCCAGCCGCTCATGACCACTACGCCGGCCGCCCCGCTGCGCAGGGTCTCCTCCGCCGCCGCCAGCAGGGCAGGGGCGTCCCGGACGCGCACCAGGAGAACGTCGGCGGGGGCCAGTCCCCAGGCCTTCAGTCCTGTCGCATAGGGAGACCCGGCTTCGGTCCGGCGACGACTTTCCACGATCCAGACCAGAGGGCGTGTCGAGGCCCGCAGGGCCAGGGCCAGGGCGAAGCCGTCGGCCGCCGCAGCGTCTGCGGCCGAGGCGGCGTAAACCTCGTGCAGAGCGTACCGTTTCAACTCCGGCGAGCCCGGCATGCCCAGGTCGAATCCGACCTGGTCGCACGACCTGGAGGAGGACGGCGACTGTCGCACGCACAGGCTTCTGAGGTCGGGGGCTGGGGACGGCATGGCGCTTAATGTTCATGATATGTTCTCATATGCCGCTCCCGACCCCCCTGGAGTCAAGAGGGCGGGCGGACTTCGTTACAGGGACTCACATCTGGTTTCGTTTGGGGGACCGCTCTTACGATCCCGGCGTTTCATTGGCAGAAGCGGTCTGGGGAAACGCGTCGGCCGACGGCCGGGCAGAGAGATGGGACAGGTCATGAAACGTGACAGGCGCGCGCGCATCGTGGCGACCCTGGGACCGGCGAGCCGGGCGCCGGGCACGGTGAAGGCTCTGGCCCAGGCGGGGGTGGACGTCTTCCGGCTCAACTTCAGCCACGGTTCGCATGACGATCACGAGGCCGCGCTGAAGGCGGTGCGCGGGGCGGAGATCGCCCTGCAACGGCCGCTGGGCGTGCTGGCCGACCTGCAGGGGCCGAAGCTGCGTCTGGGACGGTTCAAGGACGTCGAGATCGAGGTCAAGCCGGGCCACAGGATGCGGTTCGACCTGGACCCCACGCCCGGCGACGAAACGCGGGTGCAGATGCCGCATCCGGAAATCTTCAAGGCCCTGCGCGAGGGCATGCTGCTGTTGCTGGACGACGGCCGGGTGCGGCTGCGGGTCGGCGAGCGCACGGACGAGTGGTGCGACGTCACGGTCGAAAGCGGCTCGAAACTTTCAGACCGCAAGGGCGTGGCCGTGCCCGAGGCGATCATCCCGGTGTCGGCCCTGACGCCCAAGGACCGCGAGGACCTGAACTTCGCCCTGCGCCTGGGCGTGGACTGGGTGGCGCTGAGCTTCGTCCAGAAGGCCGAGGACATGGCCGAGCTGAAGCAGATCGTGAAAGGCCGCGCCGCCTGTCTGGCCAAGATCGAGAAGCCTCAGGCCATGGCCGATCTGGAGAGCATTCTCGACTACTGCGACGGGGTCATGGTGGCGCGCGGCGACCTGGGAGTGGAGATGCCCGCCGAAGAGGTTCCGGTCGCCCAGAAGAAGATCATCCGCGCCGCCCGCCAGCGCGGCGTGCCGGTCATCGTCGCCACCCAGATGCTGGAATCCATGACCTCTGCGCCCGCCCCGACGCGGGCCGAGGCCTCGGACGTGGCCAATGCGGTCTATGAGGGGGCGGACGCCCTGATGCTGTCGGCCGAGACGGCCTCGGGCGCCTATCCGATGGAGGCCGTCGGCATCATGAACCGGATCATGGAGCGGGTCGAAGGCGACCCCCTGTGGCCGGGCCTGATGGACGCCGAACATGCCGGGATGGACGACATCGACGCCGACGCCCTGGTCGCGGCGGCGCGCAAGGCCGCCGAAGCGCAGTCGACGGCCTGTGTCGTGGTCTTCACCACCCTGGGCGGCACGGCGCGGCGGATGTCGCGCGAGCGGCCTCTGAAGCCCATCCTGGCCCTGACGCCCAAACCCGAGACGGCGCGGCGCCTGGCCCTGGTCTGGGGGCTGGAGACGCGGCTGGGCAAGGAGCCCGCCTCGCTGGAAGACGTCACCGAGGACGCCCTGTCGTCGGCGGTTCAGTACGAGATGGCCGAGCCGGGGCAGCGCGTGCTGATCCTGGCCGGGACGCCTTTCGGCGCGCCGGGGGCGGCCAATCTGCTGCGCCTGGCTCATGTGCCGACGAAGGGCCGCGCGCGGAAATAGCGGCGGCCCCTGCAAACCGGTTAGGCTGTGCGGAGAATCAGGCTCCGCATGATCAAATATCTCGGCTCGAAGCGCGCTCTTCTGGATCCCATCAAAGCCGCCGTCGGCCTTCTGCTGCCGGAGGGCGGCCGTGTCTGCGACCTGTTTTCCGGCACATCCCGGGTCGGACATGCGCTGAAGGCGGAGGGGTATTCGGTGTGGTCCAACGACCTGAACGCCTACGCCCATGTCCTGGCGACCTGTTATGTCCAGGCGGATGCGGAGCGGTGGGCGGCGTCGGCCGAGCGCGTTCTGGCTGAACTGCGCGACGTTCGACCGGACGCCGGATGGTTCACCCGGGCCTTCTGCGAGGACGCCCGCTACTTCCACCCGGACAACGGCGCACGGATCGACGCCGTTCGCGAGCGGATCGAGGCGATGGACCTCGAGCCGGAACTGAAGGCCATCGTTCTGGTCAGTCTGATGGAGGCGGCGGACCGGGTGGATTCCACCGCCGGGGTCCAGATGGCCTATATGAAGCAGTGGGCGGCGAGGGCGCTGAAGCCGCTGGAGTTGCGGCTGCCGGCCCTGCTGCCGGGTGAAGGTCGGGCGACACGGGCGGATGCGGTGGAGATCGCGGGGGAGGTCGAGGCCGATCTGGTCTATCTGGACCCGCCGTACAACCAGCATTCCTACCTGGGCAACTACCACGTCTGGGAAAGCCTGACCCTGTGGGACAAGCCCGAGACCTATGGCGTGGCGAACAAGCGGGTGGACGTCAGGACGCGCAAGAGCGCCTTCAATTCACGTCCCGGCATCGGACCGGCGCTGGAGGCGGTGATCGAACGGGTCAGGGCGCCGAACCTGGTCGTCAGCTTCAATGACGAGGGCTATCTGGCCCGGGCGGAGCTGGAGCGGATGCTGTCGGCGCGCGGGCCGGTCCAGGTGATCGAGATCGGCCATCCGCGCTATGTCGGTGCGCGGATCGGCATTCATAATCCGAAGGGCGAAAAGGTGGGGACCGTCGGGCGGCTGAGGAACGTCGAGTATCTGTTCCTGGTCGGGGAGCGGGCCGGAGCCCTCAAGGCCGCAGCCTGAACGACGGAGCCCACCGGGGAACGGCGCCGGGGCAAAGGTCGTTAATCGGCCATGACCAGTCTGCCGCTACACGCCACGTCGTCGAACCCCGAGTTCGCGCCGCTTCGCCGGGCGCCGGCTCCGGCCTATTGGAACGAGGTTCCACCGCATCCCTTCGTGCGAGGGTCCGCTGCAACGCCGATCGTTGATGCGCCGATGCCGGCGCAGCCGCTCACGGATGTGGAGACCCGCTGGCTGATCGCGGTCGGCGGCGGCGTGATGTCGGCGATCCTCGGCGCCCTGTGCGGGGCCGCCCTGTCGCTGTGAATCTGCCGAACTGAACGACGCCGTCGGGCGTCAGAGCGCGCCCAGCACGCGGTTGACGTGGGCCATCTTGCGGCCCGGGCGAGCTTCGGCCTTTCCGTACAGATGCACGCGGACGGCGGGATCTGCGGCGAGCGCCGCCCACTGATCGACCTCGTCGCCCAGCAGGTTGCTCATCTCGATGCGGGCATGGGCGTCGGTGGGGCCGAGCGGCCAGCCCACCACGGCGCGGACATGCTGTTCGAACTGGTCGCAGACGCAGCCGTCCTGGGTCCAGTGGCCGGTGTTGTGCACCCGCGGCGCAATCTCGTTCACCAGCAGGGCGCCGTCGGCCATTTCGAACAGTTCGACGCCGATGACGCCGACATAGTCGAGGCCCCCAAGAATGGATCGGGCGATCTGCTCGGCGCGGCGCTGGGTCGTGGTCGGGACCTCCGCCGGAGCCAGGGTGGTGCGCAGGACGCCGCCCGCATGGTGGTTCTCGCCGAGGGGGTAGACGGCGACCGCGCCGTCCCGGCCGCGCGCCGCGATGACCGAAAGCTCGCGTACGAAGTCGGCGGCCGCCTCAAGTATGGCCGGACGGCCGCCAAGGGCGGAGAAGGCGGATTCGGCGTCTTCGGGTGAGCGGATCCAGACCTGTCCCTTGCCGTCGTAGCCGTCGCGACGCGTCTTCAGCAGGGCGGGCAGGCCGAGCGCGTCGATCGCCGCGGTCAGTTCGGCGAGGGTCGCGACGGGCGCGAAGGCGACGGTCGGAGCCTCGGCGCCGTTGAGAAAGGACTTCTCGGCGACGCGGTCCTGGGCCGTGGCCAGGGCCAGAGGGCCGGGAGCGACGCGGGCGCCGGCCGCCTCCAGTCGTTCGACCGAGGCGGCGGGGACGTTCTCGAACTCGAAGGTCACGACATCGCAGGCCCGGCCGAGTTCGGAGAGAGCCTCTGGATCGTCATAGGCGGCGATGATCTGGCGCGCCGACACGCGACCGGCCGGGCTGTCAGGTTCGGGGTCGAGGATGATGACGTCGAAGCCGAGGCGGGACGCGGCCTGGCTGAGCATACGGCCCAGCTGACCGCCGCCGAGTACGCCGATGGTGGAGCCGGGAGGCAAGGAAGAGGCCGTCACTCAGTCCTCGACCGTTTCTGCAACGCTGTCGGTCTGGGCGTCGCGCCAGGCCGTCAGCCGGTCGGTCAGGACGGCGTCGGACAAGGCCAGGATCTGGGCCGCCAGCAGGCCGGCGTTCTTGGCCCCCGCCTCGCCGATGGCCAGGGTGGCGACGGGGACGCCGCCGGGCATCTGGACGATGGACAGCAGGGAATCGAGGCCTTTCAGCGCCTTGGACTGGACCGGGACGCCGAGCACCGGCAGTTCGGTCATGGACGCAGCCATGCCCGGCAGATGGGCAGCGCCGCCGGCGCCGGCGATGATGACCTTGAAGCCGGCCGCTCGTGCGCCCGAGGCGAAGTCGAACAGGCGTTTCGGTGTGCGATGGGCGGAGACGACGCGTGCGTCCCAGGCCACGCCCAGGGCGTCCAGGGCGTCAGCGGCATGCTTCATCGTCGGCCAGTCCGAACGGCTGCCCATGATGATCGCGACTGGAGGCGTCGTCGCCATGCGAGGCTCCTTTGAAAGCCCGTCCCATCGGGAAAGCGGCCGGTTACAGCACCCGCGTTGCGCCCGCAACCGACGGCGTTAGCATAAGGGGGCCCCGGCGCGGTTTTCGGGGCGATTCCCCGGAGTCCTTCGTGATCGACGCGGCCGCAGATCCGCCAACGGACGCCCCCGCGAACGCGACGGGCGATGAGGCGGCGCTGCGGGCCGAGGTGGAGCGGCTGCGCGCCGAGGTGGCGGCGCTGCAGGCACGGGCCGAAGCCGCCGAGGCGGCGGCCGAGCACGACGTTCTGACGCCGACGCTGAATCGCCGGGGCTTTGTAGCGGCGATCAATCGCACCATGGCCTGGTGTGCGCGATATGGGTCGCCGGCGGTGCTGGTCTATCTGGACATGGACCGCTTCAAGTCGATCAATGACCGGCTGGGCCATGCGGCGGGAGACGCCGCCCTGATCGCCGTGGGGCGTTTGCTGGCGGCCAATGTGCGCGAATCGGACGCGGTCGGCCGCCTGGGCGGCGACGAGTTCGCCCTGCTGCTGCTGAACGCCGGGGTGGAGGAGGGGCGGGACAAGGCGCGCCGGCTGGCCGAGGCGCTGGAGGTCGAAGGGTTTGTCTGGGACGATCAAACGGTGGCGCTGGGCGGATCGTTCGGCGTGCGCGCCTGGAGCGGCCACACCGACGCCGACGTCTGGCTGGCCGAGGCCGACGCCGCGATGTGGGTGAGAAAGAAAGCCCGCTGACCCGGCGGAATCGTGGTCGCGGCGGCAGGATCTTGCGCGACTTGACCTCGCCCGACGCTGCGACCAGCCTCCGCCCACGCCCGGCCTGAAGGGCGACCCCGCCAGGACCTCGACATGACCGCCGCCTCGCCCGCCTTGCCCCGACCCAGCCGCTCGGCCCTGGACCTGATCGGCCGGACGCCGGTCGTGGAGGTGACCCGCATCGACACCGGGCCATGCCGCCTGTTCCTGAAGCTGGAGAGCCAGAACCCCGGCGGATCGATCAAGGACCGGATCGCGCTGGAGATGATCGAGGTCGCCGAACGCGAGGGCTGGCTGAAGCCGGGCGGGACGATCGTGGAGGCTACGGCCGGGAACACCGGACTGGCGCTGACCCTGGTCGGAAAGCAGAAGGGTTACAACATCCTGCTGGTCATTCCGGACAAGATGTCGAAGGAGAAGATCCAGCACCTGCGGGCCATGGGCGCGGATGTGCGGCTGACGCGATCGGACGTGCCGCATGGTCACCCCGAATACTACACCGACATGGCCGAGCGTCTGGCGCAGCAGATTCCCGGCGGCTTCTACGTCAACCAGTTCGCCAATGACGCCAATGCGGCGGCGCACTTCAAGACCACTGGACCGGAGCTGTGGGCGCAGCTGGACGGCCAGATCGACGCCTATGTCGCCGGCATCGGCTCTGGCGGCACCATCACGGGCGTGGCCCAGTATCTGAAGAGTGTCGGCTCGGAGGCGCAGATCATCCTGGCCGACCCGGTCGGCTCGACCCTGGCGGGCATCGTCAATGACGGTGTTCCTGGGCCCGAGGGCGGATACACCGTCGAGGGTATCGGCCAGAACTTCGTGCCGGATACGGCCGACATGAGCCTGATCGACCGGGCGATCTCGATTGCGGATGCGGAGGCCATCGCGACGGCGCGCGAGCTGTTGCTCAAGGAGGGCATTCTGGCCGGGTCGTCGTCGGGCACCCTGATCGCGGCGGCCTTGCGCTGGTGCCGGGAACAGACCGAGCCGAAGCGGGTGGTGACCTTCGTTTGCGACACCGGCGCGAAATATCTGTCCAAGGTCTACAACGACGCCTGGCTGGCGGATCAGGGGCTGACCGAGCGCGAACTGCATGGCGACCTGTCGGACCTGATCACGCGCAAGTACAGCGACGGCGGCGTCATCTCGATCGGGCCGGAGGATACGCTGGACACAGCCTTCAAGCGGATGCGCGGCGCCGATGTGTCGCAACTGCCGGTGATCCAGGACGGCCGACTGGTCGGCATCCTGGATGAGAGCGACATTGTCCACATCATGAACACCGACGAGATCACGCGGAAGGAACGCTTCGCCAAGCCGGTGTCCTCGGCCATGACCCGCGATCTGGATACGGTTCAGGTCAAGGAGCCGCTGGACGCCCTGATCCCTCTGTTCGACCGGGATCGTGTGGCCATCGTGCTGGACGGCGAGCAGTTCGTCGGTCTGATCGCGCGCAGCGACCTGATCAACCACCTCAGCCTGAACCGTTAAGTCCATGGCCGATCTGAAGAACAGCCAGGGTTTCTCGACCCGGGCCATCCATGCGGGACAGAAGCCGGACCCGACGACCGGGGCGGTGATGACGCCGATCTACGCCACCTCGACCTACGCCCAGGAGAGCCCGGGGGTGAACAAGGGCTATGAGTACGCCCGGGGCAAGAACCCGACACGGGAGGCGTTCGAGGCCTGTCTGGCGGACCTGGAAGGCGGGACGCACGGGTTCGGCTTCGCCTCGGGCATGGCGGCGACATCCACGGCGCTGGAGCTGCTGGACGCCGGGTCGCACATCATCACGGGCGATGATCTGTATGGTGGATCGTGGCGGCTGTTTGAACGGGTGCGGCGGCGGTCGATGGGGCTGGATTTCAGCTATGTCGATCTGGGCGACCTGAGCGCGGTCGAGGCCGCGATCACGCCCGAGACCCGGCTGCTGTGGGTGGAGACGCCGACCAATCCGCTGATGAAGGTGGCGGACATCGCGGCCCTGTCGAAGATCGCCAAGGCGCATGGCTTGCTGCTGATCGTCGACAACACCTTCGCCACGCCCTGGTGTCAGCAGCCGCTGGGCCTGGGCGCCGACGTGGTCATGCATTCGGCGACGAAGTATCTGAACGGCCATTCGGATGTGATCGGCGGGGCGCTGGTGACCGGTGACGCCGATCTGGCGACCCGGATCAAGTTTCTGCAGAACTCGGTCGGCGGGGTGATGGGGCCGTTCGACGCCTTTCTGGTCAATCGCGGGCTGAAGACCCTGGGCGTCCGGATGAAGGCCCACTGCGACAACGCCCTGACCATCGCCCGCTGGCTGGAAGATCGGAAGGGTGTCGCCCGCGTGATCTATCCCGGCCTGATCAGCCACCCCCAGCACGAGCTGGCGGCGCGCCAGATGCGCGCCTTCGGCGGCATGGTGTCAGTGGTGATCGACGGCGACCTGGATCAGACGAAGCGGGTGCTGGAACGGGTGCAGGTCTTCACCCTGGCGGAGTCGCTGGGCGGGGTGGAGAGCCTGGTCAACCATCCGGCCATCATGACCCACGCCAGCGTGCCGAAAGAGGTGCGCGAGGCAGGCGGGGTCACCGACAACCTGATCCGTCTGTCGGTCGGCGTGGAAGACGTCGAGGACCTGATCGCCGACCTGGATCAGGCGCTGGGCTGACCAGCCCGCGTCAGGCGGCCTGGGTGTCGGAGCCGGGTTCCGTCGGGTCGACGCGTCCGCTGAGGGCGGTCTCGATGGCGGCGAACAGGCGGTCGGATGTGACCGGCTTCGACAGATGCCCGTCCGCGCCGGCCTCCGCGCCGGCGGCGACATGTTCGGCCATGGCGTTGGCGGTCAGCATGAGCAGCGGCGTGCGCGGCAGGCCGAGATCCTGCTCCAGGGCGCGAATGGCGCGCGTCGCGCTGAGGCCGTCCAGAACGGGCATCTGCATGTCCATCAGGACGAGGTCGAACCGCTCCTTGCGGTAAGCGTCAACCGCCTGCTGGCCGTCTTCGACCGAGACCAGTTCGACCTCGGCGACGGACAGCAGAACCTCCACGACCTTGCGATTGGCCGGGTGGTCGTCGGCGAGAAGGATGCGGAGCTCGCCCTGGGGTTCTGATGTCGAGGCTTCCGCTGACGTCGCGTCGGGGATGTCGGGCACGATCTCCACGGGCGGGAGGGGCAGGCGGACCCAGAAGCGGGCGCCTTCGCCCGGACGGCTGGCGCAGCCCATCTCGCCGCCCATCCGCTCGACCAGATCACGCGAGATGGCCAGGCCGAGGCCGGTGCCGCCGAACTGACGGGTGATGGAGCCGTCCGCCTGCTGGAAGCGGGTGAACAGGCGCGACATCTGCGCCTCGTCGAAGCCGACGCCGGTGTCGGACACGGTGATCAGGACGCGATCGTCGGGCTCTACGGTGACGGCCAGACGGACTTCACCTGCGCCCGTGAACTTGACGGCGTTGGACACCAGATTGCCGATGACCTGACGCACCCGGACGATGTCGCCCTGGACGAAGCCGGGCAGGGCGGGGTCGATGTCGACATGCAGCAGCAGGCCCTTGTCCTCGGCCCTCGCGCGCCACAGGGCGCCGATGTCGCTGATGGTCTGACGGAGAGCGAAGGGGGCGGATTCCAGCGACAGCTGACCCGACTCGATCTTGGCGCTGTCGAGAATGTCGGAGAGCAGGCGTTCCAGGGTTTCACCCGAGGACCGGATGATCTCGATCATCTCCCGCTGTCGCGGCGGCAGGGCATCGCGGCCGAGGGCGTCGGCCATGGCCACGACGCCGTTCAGCGGCGTGCGGATCTCATGGCTCATGTTCGCCAGAAACTCGCTCTTGGCGCGGTTCGCCGTCTCGGCGCGGGCGCGGGCCTCGCGCAGGCGGCCGGCCTGCCACGCCAGCCAGACCAGGGCGCCGAGCGCGGTCAGCAGGAACAGGGCCACGACCGCCACCAGCCAACGCTGGCTGTCGATCACGACCTTCTGCAACCGCGCGTTCGATCCGGCCGTCTGCAGTTGAAGGCGGCGCTCGTCCAGTTTTTCCTGCATGTCGCCGGTGACCTGGGCGATGCCGGCGCTGAAGCGGCGGGTGTCGTAGACGTCCTGCGCCAGGCGGTAGTCCTGAAGCAGGTCGAAGGCCTCGCGCGCCCGGCCGGTGGCGAACATCAGTTCGGCTTCGACGTGAGGAATTTCAGACGGACCTTCCTCACGGAATTCGCCCGCGGCGACGCGGCGGCGGATTTCGGACAGATCGCGCTGGGCCTCCGCGACCCGGCCGGTTCGCGCCAGGGCGATCGCCCGCGCCGGCAGCAGGTGGGTCGCGAGGAAATCCGCCGCGCCGAGGTCCGCGGCGTAAGGCTTCAGGCAGTTCAGGACGCCGGGCCAGTCCTGGCGACCCTCCGCCGTCATCACGCAGAGGTTGGCGTCATAGGCCAGGAGGCTTTCCAGACCCGCCCGAACCGAAAGCCGATGGTGGGCTTCATAGAGGCGGCGGGCCTGGGCGTGATCGCCCAACTGCACCGCCATCCGCGTCAGGTTGTAGATGCTGTCGAAATCCGGTCGCGGGTAGGCGGGATTCGAGAACTCGACCTCGAACCTGTGAAAGGCCGCCGCCGCGCCGCCCAGGTCATTCAGCTTCATCAGGCCGACGCCGGCCACTTCCCAGATACCCGCGCGCGCCGTGGCGGCATAGGGGGCGTCAGCCGGAATTCGCGCTTCGAACTCGGTCAGGAGCCGCAGGCCCTCGCCGATCTCGTCCTCGTCCATGAGGGCCAGGGCCGCCAGTCGGACGGCGTGGGCGCCGACGAACCAGTCCGGATCGGTGTCGGACATACGGCGCATTTCGACAGCGGCCGAGGTGTCGCCGGTGTCATAGCGAATGGTCAGGACGTTCAGGTGTGCGATCTTCTGGTAGCGGAGATCGCCCAGCCGTCTGGCGGCGGCGTCCAGCCGGTTGTTCCACAAGGCGGCCTTTTCAAAGTCGCCCTGGTTCAGGAGGGTCCAGGTGACATGGTAGAGCCGATTGAGGCCTTCGCGGTCCGCGCGGTTTCGAGCCTGTTCGCCGAACAACTCCAGCTTGGCGAAGTCGGTCGAGGCGGCCCGTTGTTCAACAAAGCGTGTCAGGGCGTCGGGGTCGCGTACGGCAGGCCCTGCCGCCATGGTCGCCGGCGCGGCGACAAGCGTCAGGAGCGCCGCGCCCACGGCGGCCACGCTACGAAAAAGGCTACGGATCAACATGCGGGCCCCACCCCGCAATCAAAGCACAGGACTCGTTGATTAAGGTTTACCCGGTCCGGCGCGGGCTAGAAGGCGTAGCTGACGCTGGCGACGAGGGCGCCGTCATACTGCTCGCCCGTGGCGTCGGCGTCGTTGTCATGCCAGCGCAGATCGAGGTCGATCCCCCGCGCCGCCGCCCACGTCATCCCCAGGTTCCAGCCGGTGTAGTCGACGCCGCCGTTCTGTTCGCGCCGTCCGACCTCGGCGGAAGTCGACAGGCGAGGGGAGAGCTCCCAACCGACACGGCCGGACACCCAGGTCCAGGCGCGCGTGGAGCCTGTGCCGTCCGGCGAATGCTGGAGCCGCAGCCGTGCCTCTACCGGGCCGATGGCGCGGGAGATGTCGGCCGTGAACTCCCAGGCCGCGTCGTCAGAAGCCGCATCGGCGTCGACCTGCCATTTGTGTTCCGCATTCAGATCGACCTCGTAGCCCATCACCTCGGAGGCCCAGCCGCCGAAGACCGCAAGTTCGACCCGCGAACCGTTCGAGGCGCGGATGGTCTCGAAGGCGGGGCCTGCATAGAAGCCGGCGTCCGAGCTCCAGGTCGCGGCCCCCCAGGCGTACGGATCGCCGGCCGATTTCGAGACGTCCTTTGACCGATTGTCGGTGGCCGCTCCGATCTCAAACGCCCACGGGCTGGATGTCGCCTGAGCGGCCGAAGACTGGCCCGGGCTCAGGGCCAGGACGGCCACGGCGGACAGGAGGCCGAATGTGAAACGGGCGGGTGTAAAACGAGTCATGCGGTCACCAACGCGCGAAAGGCGCGCGGTGACTTAGCGCACGATTGATTTCTTCGCGAATTGATCCGTGGCCTGCGTATATTCGTCGCGGAGGCGTTGGATCAGCTGGGCGGCGGGCAGGACGTCATGGACCGCGCCGGCGCCCTGGCCCGCTGACCAGACGGTTTTCCAGGCCTTGGCTTCATCGCCCATGTCCAGCTTGTGCTCGGGCAGGGTCTTCGGATCGATGCCGTTCTCCTGCAGCGACTTGGTCATGAAGTTGGCCGGAATGCCCGAGACGGCCGGCGTGTGGACGATGTCGGTGGCGCCGCTTTCGATGATCATGGTCTTGTAGGCGTCCGGCGCCATGGCCTCGGTCGTGTTGATGAAGCGGGTGCCCATGTAGGCGAAGTCGGCGCCCATCATCAGGGCGGCGGCGACATCCTGGCCGGTGGAGAGACAGCCCGACAGGATGATCGTTCCGTCGAAGAACTCGCGCACCTCATTGATCAGGGCGAACGGATTGACGATCCCGGCATGGCCGCCCGCGCCGTTGGCGACCAGGATCAGGCCGTCCACGCCGCTTTCGGCCGCCTTCCTCGCATGTCGGACATTGGCGATGTCATGGAAGACGACGCCGCCGTAACCGTGAACCGCATCGACGACGTCGCGTACGGCGCCGAGCGAGGTGATGATCAGCGGCACCTTGTGCTCGACCGACACCATCATGTCGGCCATCAATCGCGGGTTGGTGGGGTGGACGATGTGATTGACGCCGAAGGCGGCGGCGTCGGGGTTCAGGCGCGATTTGATCTCGACCAGCCAGTCCCGATAGCCCTCGGTGGTCCGGGCGTTCAACGAGGGGAAGGTGCCGATCACCCCGTTGTTGCAGCATTCGACGACCAGGTCCGGCCCTGAGACCAGAAACATCGGCGCCTCGATCACAGGCAGCTTGAGACCGGATTGCAGGGAAGCGGGAATGGCCACAGCGTTCGTCTCCTCGGTGTCCCCGCCGCAAACGGTCGAGGACGTTTTGTTTCGCTACGGATAGCGGCCTGTCGTGGGGGAAGGCAATCATCCTGTGCAGCAGGCCGTTCGCACGCGGGCGGGCGATATGTTAGGCGATCGCCATGACCACAGACGTTTCCGGTCTTAGCCAACTCGGCGTCCAGACCGCAGCCCCGACCGACCCCGAAAGCGCCGTGCTGGAACGCGTGCCGAATCCGCACGCGGACACCCTGTATCTGGCCCGGTTCACGGCGCCGGAGTTCACCAGCCTGTGCCCGGTCACTGGCCAGCCCGACTTCGCCCATATCGTCATCGACTATGCGCCGGGCGACTGGCTGGTCGAATCCAAAAGCCTGAAGCTTTATTTGACGAGTTTCCGCAATCACGGCGCCTTTCACGAGGATTGCACCGTGGCCATCGGCAGGAAGCTGGTCGATCTGCTGGAGCCGAAATGGCTGCGGATCGGCGGATACTGGTATCCTCGGGGCGGCATTCCCATCGATGTCTTCTGGCAGACCGGGGCGCCGCTGGAGGGGCTGTGGCTGCCGGATCAGGGCGTGCCGACGTATCGCGGGCGGGGATAGGCGGCGTCAGGTTTCGACGGCCGCACGGTCGTCGCCCGAAGGACAGTATGGCCGCGAGGAGAAGCGCCATGTCCCGTGCCGGTATCCGCAGGTTCGTCGTCGCGATTTGGGCGGCCATCCTTTTCGCGCCAGGCGGCTCGGCTGGAGCGGATCTCCCGGAGCCAGAGATTTCCCCTAACATCGCCGCCATTCAGAAGCTGGTCGATGACTGGTATGTCGAGCAATGCGCCGGCGATCAGGGGCGACCCTACCGGCTGATGGCGCCGGGCGGCATCGAGGCGAGCCCGGCCTATACCTATCTGGATAAAGGATCGGCGGCCCTGGGACCGCGCGTCTTCGTCGCGCTGGCCGCGACCATTCCCCTGTTCCGATACGAGGTGACGCAGATCCGGGCGGATGCGCGGTTCGCCAAGATCAGGGTGCGGGAGCGCGGCTATCGCTACGCCAGTGCGGCCAAGGTCACCTATGAGCGGATGAGCGACACCCTGCTGGTGGTCGAGAGACAGGATGACGGGCGTTGGCTGGTGCTGGCGCATCAAACCTCGTCGACCGGATTTCATCCCAGCCTGGGGACGACGCCCTTGCCGGATCTGGGCCCGGATGCGCAGGGTCAGGACCGTCCGACGCCGGAACCACGCTGCGAGCGGTTCCGGCCGGACGAGTTCGTCAGCTAGGGATCAGCCCCAGGCGCTCTGGCCCGCCTCGGGGCGGAAGTCGAAGTCGCCGTCGGTCGACAGCGACAGGGCGCGCCAGGTCTCCAGCTCGGCCTGAAGGCTGGCGATCTTGCCTTCGACCATGGCGATCGCGTCCGTGCCGGCGGCCCAGCGAACCGGGGGCTTCTCGGCGTCGGCCAGAGCCACCAGAGCCTGGCCCAGGCGCGCCGGATCGCCCGCCTGATTGCGGCTGCGGCTGTCATAGAAGGCCTTCAACTGGGCTGAGACGGCGGCATAGTCGTCAATGGCGAACGAGCCGTGTCGGACGGAGGTCGGTTCCAGGAAGTCGGTGCGGAAGAAGCCAGGCTCCACGATGGTGGCGTGAATGCCGAAGCCCGCGACCTCTCCGGCCAGGGATTCGGTGAACCCCTCAACAGCGAATTTGGATGCGCAGTACAGGGCGCCGCTGGGGCCGCCGACGATGCCGCCGACCGACGAGATGTTGAAGATGCGGCCGGACCTCTGGGCGCGCATGGCCGGGAGGACGGCGCGGGTGACGTGCATCAGGCCGAAGACGTTGGTGTCGTACTGAACCTGGGCGTCCTGAGCCGTCGATTCCTCGAACAGGCCCAGATGGCCGTAGCCGGCGTTGTTGACCAGGACGTCGATGCGGCCGAAACGGGTCAGGGCGGCCTGGACGGCGGCCTCGACCTGGTCCTGGCGCGTGACGTCCAGAGAGAGGCTGAAGCGGCGATCGTCATCGGGGCCGAAGATTTCCGTGACGGCCTCACGGCGACGTGCGGTGATGACGACGCTGTCGCCGGCGTCGAGGGCGGCCTGGGCGATGGCGGTTCCGAGACCGCGCGAAGCGCCGGTGACGAACCAGACGCGGGAGGAGGGAGAGGACATGGAAGGTCTCCTGTGGTTGACCTCGCCGATATGCGCCGTCGTGAGCGCGGCCCGTAGTCAGATGGCGGCAGTGTCTTGCACGATCCCGCCAACATCGAGTGCATGAGGGCTTCGCTCTTGAGTCGCCAGGCCGGAAAGTCTTGGATACGTTCATGGAGCGATTGCACGAACTCGCCGCACTGGCCCGACGGCATATGGGCGACCGCCCGGCCGAAGGCGTCGGGCCGGTTCTGGCGCCGGGCCTTCAGCTCATCGTGTCGAGCGGCCTGACCGCCGGTCAGCAACTGGTCTATGAGCCGATGCTGTGCCTGATCGTTGAGGGCGGAAAGCGCAGCACTCTGGGGTCCGAGACCTATGACTATCGCGCCGGCGAATATCTCGTCGTATCGGCGGAGTTACCGGTCAGCGGACAGGTGATCGAGGCGCCCTATCTGGCCATCGGCATTCCGCTGGATCCGAACCTGATCGCGGAACTGATGCTGGACATGCAGGTCGTCCATGACCCGACGCCCCAGCGCGCCCTGGCCGTCTGCCGGATGGAAGATGAGATGGTCGATGCGGTGCTCCGGCTGTTGCGCCTGCTGGACCGGCCGGAACAGGCGGGCGTGCTGGCGCCCCTGATCCAGCGGGAGATCGTCTGGCGCCTTTTGTCGGGTGAGCGCGGCGGCGCGGTGCGCCAGATCGCGTCGGGCGAGGGACGCGTGACCCAGGTCAACAAGGTGATCCGGTGGATCCGCTCGCGATACGCCGAGCCGCTCAGGGTCGAGGAATTGGCGGACATGGTGGGAATGAGCGAGACCTCGCTGTTCCGGCACTTCCGGGCGGTCACCGCCATGAGCCCGTTGCAGTATCAGAAGCAGATTCGCCTGCAGGAAGCGCGCACCCTGCTGCTTACTCAGGCGCACGATGTCGCGGGCGTCGGGTTCGCCGTCGGTTACAACAATCCGTCCCAGTTCAGCCGGGAATACAGTCGGCTGTTCGGCCTGCCGCCGGGCCGGGACGCCGACCGGCTGCGCGCCGATCCGGCCCTGGCTGTGGCGGTCTAGGGGCGGGTCGTGAACACGCCTGTACGGTTGCCGATCGAAGGCTGGGGGCGTCGGCGGCTGGCTCGGGCCCAGGCGTGGGCGGATGGTTCGCGTCTGCGGGGCTGGGCGTTCGAGTTCCTGTGGTTCGGCCTGAAGCAGGCCTGGGCCTGTCTGTTCGGCGGCCTGATGCTGGCGCTGATCGTGGGGACGTTTCTGTTCTGGCCCGATGAGGCGCCGGTGTCGCGTTACGACTTCCTGGTGATCGGCGCAGTGCTGATCCAGGTCGCCATGCTGGTCTTTCGGCTGGAAAGCCGGGAGGAGGCGGCGGTCATCTTCCTGTTCCACGTCGCCGGCACGATCATGGAGTTGTTCAAGACGGCGCACGGATCGTGGATATATCCGGAGGACTCCGTGCTGCGGATCGGCGCGGTGCCGCTGTTCTCCGGCTTCATGTATGCGGCGGTCGGCAGTTATATCGCGCGGGTCCAGCGCATCTTTCACATCCGGGTGCGGCGCTATCCTCCGCTGTGGGCGACGTGGGCGCTGGCGACGGCGATCTATGTCAATTTCTTTTCACATCACTGGCTGCCGGATGTCCGGATCGGCCTGTTTGCAGCGACTGCCGTGCTGTTCGGGCCGGGGTTGTTCTATTTCACGACGGACCGGAAGCGGCGGGCGATGCCTTTGCTGCTGGGCTACTTTCTGGTGGCCCTGTTCATCTGGTTCGCCGAGAACCTGGGCACCTTCGGTCGCGCCTGGGTCTATCCGGGGCAGGAGGCCGGATGGGAGATGGTCAGCCTGGCCAAGCTCGGAAGCTGGTTCCTGCTGATGATCATCTCGGTGGTGCTGGTGTCGCTGGTGCGACGACCCGAGCCCGAGCCGGGGACCTAGTCCTCGTAGGCGGTGCTGCGCAGGAAACAGAAGGCGCGCTGATCGCGGTCATCGCGGCGGGGGTCGGAGCGGCGGTGCTCGCCGATGGTGATGTAGTCGAGCACCTCCCAGCCCGTGCGCTTGAGCAGGCGCTTGAGCCCGCCCTCGGTGAAGGTCCAGTAGTTGGTCGAGTCGCCGTTGGATTCATCGGCGTCGAGCAGATAGGCGAGCGGCACGTCGCGATAGCCGGGGTCGGCGTCGCCCGTCACATATTCCATCGGCGGATGGGAGGCGATGCGCGTGGACAGGACGATGGTCCGGGTGTTCCGGGCCAGGGTCTTCATCACGTAGAACGGATTCTGCAGATGGTAGAGAATGCCCATGAAGAAGGCGAAATCGTATTTCGCGGGCAGGGTGAAATACTGGTCCAGATCGACGCTGTGGATCTCGACCCGCGAGTTCAGCCGCTGCTTGACCAGGGCGGCGCCGCGCAGCTGGTTCATGTTGGTGGGGCCGTTGTCGATGATGTCGACCCGGCAGCCCAGGCTTTCCATGAGGAAGGCGATGTCGCCGTCGGCGGCGCCGATGTCGGCGATCCGCTTGCCGCGAAGTTGCTGGAACAGGTCGCGGCGCTCGCCGGTCAGCAGCTGATCCAGGACGCCGACGTTGTGCATCGACTGATAGGGATACCAGGGAAAGTCAGCGCCCTGAGCCTTCACCTGCTGAAGGGTTTCGGCGAAAACGTCGGCCTGACGTCTGACCTCGTCCATGCCGGATGGTGTTCTTTCCAAGGGGGCGGGCGCCGGGGCCGGATCGTGCACCGGGGGAGAGGCGGGGGCGGCGACCACGGCGGCCGGGCCGGTGTCCCGAGGCCTCTGCGGCGGGACGGCGCGCAGCGGCTTCAGGGCCCGCGCGATGCGGCGCTTGAGGGTGGTCGGCTTTCGGGTCGAGGTCATGTCAGGGCCGATAGGTCGTGATGAGGGCGAGGTCCGGACGCACGCGCTCCATCGGAGCTTCGGGCGCGGTTCCAATGTGAATGAAGCCGGCGATGCGTTCGCCGGGGCTCAGGCCGAACAGGGTCACGGCGTCGACGTCATAGGCGTACCAATCGGTGATCCAGGAGGCGCTGTAGCCGTATGCGTCCGCGGCGTGCTCGAGGTTCATGCAGACAGCGCCCGCAGAGAGTTCCTGTTCCCAGACGGGCACCTTGTGATCGGGCGTCGGCCGCGAGACGACCAGAACGGTCAGTGGCGGATTGGCGAGCTTGGCCAGCACCGCCGTCGACTTGGCCGGCAGTCCCTTGCGTTCGGCAAGGACCGCCAGCTGTTCCGAAATCGCGGCGCGCGTCTCGGGCCCCAGAACCATGAACCGCCAGGGAAACAGCTTGCCGTGGTCCGGCGTGCGGGCCCCGATCGTCAGTATGCTCTCCACCTCCGCCGAAGTCGGGCCCGGGCCCGACAGCGACTGGGCGGCGGCGGAGCGCCTTTGGCCGAGCCTGAGCCGCATTTCGGGAGACGGTGTCGGCAGGGGCAGGGGCTGGCCAAGTTCGGTCGTGGACATGCAGACTAGCTAGCGACGCCGGGGCGGGGACGCCATAGGCCGGACGAGAGGCGACATGAAAATCGACGATGCGCCGGACGATCCGACCCCGGCCTGGCAGGACGGGGCCGACGCGGTCCCCCGCTGGACTGACGATGGGTCGGAGACGGCCTATGACAGCCCCTGGCTGAGCCTGACCCGCCACCGGGCGACGGCGCCGACCGGGCGGACGGTCGACTATGGCGTGGTCAGGCCGAAGTCGGTGGCGACGGGGGTGCTGCCTCTGCACGACGATGGGACGGTGACCCTGGTGGGCCAGGCCCGGTTCGCCCTGATGAACTATTCCTGGGAGATGCCGGAAGGCGGAGCGCCGGTCGGCGAGGACCCGTTCGACGGCGTTCGGCGAGAACTGGCCGAGGAGGCGGGCCTGGCGGCGCGGGAGTGGCGGGAGGTGTTGAGGATGGAACTGTCGAACTCCATCACCGACGAACGGGCGATCTGCTGGCTGGCCTGGGGGCTGTCGCCGGTCGCGGCGGCGCCGGATCCGACCGAGGTCATCGCCCTGGCGCGCGTGCCGTTTAGGGCGCTGATCGGGGAGATCGGGCGCGGCGCGGTCCGGGATTCCATGACGGTGGCGACGGCGTTGAAGGCCTATCATATGGCGAGGGAGGGACTGCTGCCGGGCTGGCTGGCGCACGCCATGCTGACGCGGGTATGATGGTGCCGAGGAGCAAGTCATGAGCCCTGCCAGTCCAAAGCTCGCTGTCGTCGCCGCAGAGACCGGGGTGTGGCCGCAGTTGCGCGCCGCCGCCGAAACGGCCGCCCGCGAGGAACCGCACCTGGGGTCGCTGCTGAACGCCACGGTGCTGTCGCACAAGGACCTGGCTTCGGCCCTCAGCTTCCAGATCGCGCGCAAGCTGGGCGACGCCGAACTGGCCACGATGAGCGTGCGCGAGGTATGCGACGACGCCTTTGCGGCGGATCCGGCGATCGTGGCGGCGGCCGAGCGCGATCTGATCGCCGTGGCGGAACGGGATCCGGCGATCCGGACGCTGTTGCAGCCGTTCCTGTATTTCAAGGGCTTCCAGGCCTTGCAGGCGGCGCGTGTGGCGCACTGGCTGTGGGGACAGTCGCGCGAGACTCTGGCCTTCCATTTCCAGAGCCGCATGTCGGAGCTGTTCCAGATCGACATCCATCCCGGCGCGACCCTGGGCGCCGGTCTGTTCCTGGATCACGGCACGGGCATCGTCATCGGCGAAACGGCGGTGGTCGGGGACGACGTGTCCATGCTGCACGCCGTGACCCTGGGCGGGACCGGGGCGGAGCGGGGTGATCGCCATCCGAAGATCGGCAAGGGCGTGCTCCTGGGCGCGGGAGCCAAGGTGCTGGGCAACATCGTGGTCGGAGACTACGCCAAGGTGGCGTCAGGCTCGGTCGTGTTGAAGCCGGTGCCGTCCGGCTGCACCGTCGCGGGGGTGCCGGCGCGGGTGGTCAACTGCCCGACCGAGGCCGAGCCGGCGCGGACGATGGATCACACGCTCGCCGACGTCGTCTATGACTTCGTGATCTGAACGGCGGGTTCGGGGTTCCCATCGGAAGGGGGCTTGTCTATCAGTCCCGCCGACGATTTCAGAAAGGCCGAGCCGTGAAAGACAGCGACATCAAGCGCGTCGAGACCCATCTCAAGCGCACCTTCAACACCGGCGGCATCATCCTCAAGGCCCGCCCCAAGGCGCCCGATTCGGCCGAGGTCTATGTCGGCGACGAGTTCATCGGCATCGTCTTCGAGGACGAGGACGAGGCGGGCAGCTTCATGTTCGAAATGGCCATCCTGGCGGAAGACCTGCCGGAGTAGGGCTGCTCGATCTGCGTATCGAATGAAGACGCCGGACGGTTCGACCGTCCGGCGTTTTCATTTCAGGGATGTCTTCAGCGCTTGCCGAAGATCATGTCGCCCAGCTTGGCGAAGAAGCCCTTGGAAGGCGCCGGAGCGGCGGCGGGCGCCGGTGCGGGCGTTTCGACCGGCTTGGCCGCTGCGGGGACGGCGGGCGCCGGCTTGGGCGCGGCGGCCGCCGCAGGGGCAGGGGCCGCCACAGGTTTCGGCGTGGCCGGCTTGGCGGCGGCGGGTTTCGGAGCCGGCTTCGCCGCAGCGGGTTTGGCCGCGGCCTTGGGCTTCGCCGTCTTAGGCGCCGCTGCCTTGGCCGCCGGAGCCTTGGCCGGAGCCGCAGGCTTGGCCGCGGCCTTCGGGGCCGCCTTGGGAGCGACGGCCTTCGGGGCGGCCTTGGCGGGCGCTTTCGCGGGAGCGGTCTTCACAGCCGTCGTCTTCGCCGCAGCGGGCTTGGCGGCGGGCTTCGGAGCCGCAGCCTTGGCCGCAGGCTTCGCCGCCGCCGGTTTGGCCGCCGCCTTGGGCTTGGCCGGAGCCTTGGCCGTCGCCGGCTTTGCAGCGGTCGATTTGGCCGCAGCTGGTTTGGACGTAGACGGTGACTTAGCCATGAGATACCCGACCCCTCGGTGTTTCGCGGCCGCCGGGAGTGCGGTCCGCCAATAATCCTGATTCGCAATCATACCGGCGTTTTGGCCATGTCATATACCCCTCTTCAGATTGTCGCCCACGGGGCTCGCGCCGAGACGGAGGCCGCCGCCGAGGCGATGGACGCCGACTCCCTGCTGGAGGGTGCGACCTATTCGATCCTGGAGGAGGACGAGGATCGCGGAATCTGGCGGATCGACGCCTTCCCGACCACGGCGGAGGAAGCCGAGCGGATGCAGGCCGTGCTGGCCGACCATCCCGGCGTGAAGATCAGGGTTTCGGTCCTGGCCGACGCCGACTGGCTGGCCATGTCGCTGTCGGGGCTGCCGCCGGTCGAGGCCGGACGGTTCTTCGTCTATGGCGCCCACGATCAGGGCCGGGTGCCGCCCAGCGCGGTGTCGCTGAAGATCGACGCGGGCGCGGCGTTCGGCACCGGACACCACGGCACGACGGTCGGCTGTCTGATCGCCTATGACGACCTGCTGAAACGTGAGCGGTTCGAGCGGGTTCTGGACGTCGGCTGCGGCACGGGGGTGCTGGCCATCGCGGCGGCGAAGACGGGCAGCCGGGTCGCCGTCGGCACCGACATTGACGCCCCGTCGGTGCGGATCGCCAACGAGAACGCCAAGCTGAACCAGTCCAACGCCAGTTTCGTCCACGCCTCGGGCCTGAACGACCGCAAGGTGCGCCAGCACGGGCCTTATGATCTGGTGTTCGCCAATATCCTGGCACCGCCGCTGGTGTCGCTGTCGCAGGACATCAAGACGGCGCTGCGCATCGGCGGCGTGGCGATCCTGTCCGGCCTGTTGCGGACGCAGGAGCGACGGGTGACGGCGGCCTATGTGTCGCGCGGCTTCCGGCTGGAGCGTCGGATCCGGCGCGACGCCTGGTCGGCCCTGGTGCTGAGGCGGATGGGCTGACGGCGAGTTGGCCCTGCATCTGATCAAGCTGTGCGTCGGGATCGCCAAGGTCGAGACCCTGGAGCGGCGCGTCGCCAAGCTGCCGCATCTGATCGTCAACACCAGAATGACGCCGAAGCGGGCGACCGAGCTGGAGGACGGCGGGTCGCTGTACTGGGTGATGAAGGGGTCGGTCGTGGCCCGTCAGGCGATTCTGGACGTCACGACCCGAGGGGAAGGCAAGGCCAGCCGGTGTTTCATCATGCTGGAAAACAGGGTGGTCCGCACCGCGCCGCAGGGCCGACGTCCGTTCCAGGGGTGGCGATATCTGGAAGCGAAGGACGCGCCGCCGGACCTGTCGTCGATGGATGCGGGCGATCTGCCGGACGACCTGGCGAAGAAGCTGCGCGAAATGGGGGCGTGGTAGACGTGCGGAGGAGGCGAACCTCTACGCCTGACGTTTCTGCGGCGTTTGGGGTGGGCCCTCGGGACAGGCCCGAGGGTGACGGGGCTTTGTGGGATGGGCGGCCAGCCCCCTCCACCGCTTCGCGGTCCCCCTCCCCCGATGGGGGAGGAATGGACATGCGTTGTCGGCTTCTCGGCGGGGGGCCTGAAGGGTGCGGGAGGGGCGGAGCGCCGAGCCTCGCCCGGTCTGGGGTTAGAACTACCGTTTTCGCCGATCCCCGGAACGGTCGGGATTTCAACTCCGACCCAGCCTCGGCTCCGAAAAGGTTCCCCTCCGCGGTCGAGGCGGCGAGGCTCCGATTTGGAACCCCGCCCCCGCTGTCTCGCCTCCACCGCCCGCAGGTCGCCGGCCGACGGCCCTCCCGTGCGGTGAAGCGGGGGTATTATGGATGAGGTCTCACCTTCGCCCGGAAGTGGGGCGCATCTTTCGTGGAAAGCTGAGGGATTACAACGATCGGAGGCGCCGAACCGCGATAGACGCGTCAGGCCATAGGAGTCCAGCCGAGGGGGCGTAGGGCCTCGAGCGGGCGAAACTGGGCCTTGTAGTCCATCTTGGGGGAGCCCTGAACCCAGTAGCCGAGATAGACATAAGGCAGCCGGACCGCCGTCGCCTGACGGATGTGATCGAGAATGGCGAAGACCCCGAGGGAGCGGCGCTCCATCTCCGGGTCGTAGAAGCTGTAGACCATCGACAGGCCGTCCGAGAGCAGATCGGTCAGGGTGACGGCGACGAGGTCGCCCGGCCCGCCGTCCATCGAGGGCAGGCGGTACTCGATCAGGTGGGTGCGGACGGCGGTGTCCTCGACCATGGAGACATAGTCGGACCAGCCCATGTCGGTCATGCCGCCGCCGGGATGGCGATGCGCCAGGTAGCGTTTCAGGAGGTGGAACTGTTCGGTCGTCGCCTCGGCCTCGACCAGATCGCGCGACAGGTCGGCGTTGCGGTTCAGGATCTTGCGCTGGGACCGGCTGTAGGCGAACTGGGCGACCGGGAGGCGCACGGAGACGCAGGCGTCGCAGGCGTCGCAGGCGGGGCGGTAGGCGATGTTCTGGCTGCGGCGGAAACCGGCGTGGGTCAGCTCGTCATTGACGTGAGCGCCGTCGGAAAACGGCAGATTGGCGAACACCTTGCGCTCGGTCATGCCCGGCAGATAGGGGCACGGCGCGACCGCCGTCATGAAGAAGCGAAGCTGACGGTGCGGGATGTGCTGCGTCACGGCCCTAGGTCCGCACCCGGATCGGTCGAGAATATGGCGCGCGCGTCATCCGCATGCGCTGATCTGGCGCCGCAGGGCCGGGGTCCGCAAGGGCGATCGCGCCACAGGTGCGGACCGAAGCGGTCACAGGCTGGTGTCCGAAGGCAGGACCGGCGCCTCGCGCAACAGCACGATGGCGATGCGGCGGTTGCCCGCGAGCGACGGATCGTCGGGGTAGAGCGGATCCGAGCCCGCCTTGCCGGCGACCGAATAGATGCGGTCGGGATCGACGCCGGAGCCCTGGAGAATCTGACGAGAGGCGTCGGCGCGGTTGGACGACAGCGGCCAGTCGCCCGGAGCCGAGGCGCGGCCCGATCCGGCGACCGCCGAGGTGTGGCCGGTGATGGAGACGCGGTTCGGCAGACGGTTGATGACGCCGGCCACGGCGCGCAGCAGGACCTGGGCGCGGGCGTTCGGACGGGCCGAGTTCTGGTCGAACATCGAGCGGCCTTCCTGATCGACCAACTGGATGCGAAGACCCTCGGGCGTCTGGTCGATGATCAGCTGTTTCGACAGTTCGGCCAGTTCGGGCATGCGCTGCATGGCCTGGCGCAGGGATTCGGCGGCGGTCTGGAAGTCGGCCGCTTCACGTTTGGCGATCTCGTCGCGCAGGGCCTGTTCCGAGGCGCCGGAGAGGTTCTGCGACTGGCCTGCCTGATCGGTCGGCGGGGCGGTGGGCGCCAGTTGCTGGACGACGGCGACCGAACCGGCGCCCTTGGCCCCGGCGTCGCCCAGGGCGGTGCCGCCCAGGATGCCGCCCGAACCGGATGTGGTCTGGGACACGCTGGCCGGGGCGAAATATTCGGCGATGCCGCGCTTCTGCTCAGGGTCTGTCGTGTTGATCAGCCACATCAGCAGGAAGAAGGCCATCATGGCGGTGACGAAGTCGGCGTAGGCCACCTTCCAGGCGCCGCCGTGGTGGCCGCCGCCGGAGACCTTCTTGACCTTCTTGATGAGGATCGGACGATCGCTCGCGGACATGCGCACAGGCCTCGGGGAGAGTTCGCCGGACAGAGTGAAGCTTCGAGGTTAATGGGGTGTTTCCGCGGGGCGCGCAGCGAGGCCGTGCTTGCTCCGCGCGCGGCCCTCGCCTAGGTCCGGAGGGTGAGCCTCGAACCGCTGCCCGACGACCTGGCCCAGGAGACCGCCGCCTATCGCCAGGCGCTGGGCGCCTTCGCGACCGGGGTGTGCGTGGTGACGGCCGACAGTCCGGCCGGGCCGCTGGGAATCACGGTCAATTCGTTCGCCTCTGTGTCGCTGACTCCGCGGCTGGTGCTGTGGTGTCTGGACGAGCGGTCGGAGCGGTGGCCGGTGTTCGCCAAGGCGGACGCCTTTGCGATCCATGTGCTGCCGTCCGAAGATGAGGCGCTGGCGCGGCGGTTCGCGCGGGGCGTCGCGGTGCTGGAAGATCATGAGTTCAGTCGCATCGACGACGGGGCGCCGTGTCTGGCCGAGGCGTTGGCGCGGTTCGAATGCCGGACCCACGCGCGGCTGCCGATGGGCGACCATGTCATCATCATCGGCGAGGTTGAGCGGTTCACTTCAGCGCCCGGAGCGGCCCTGACCTTCTTCAGGGGGCGGTTCGGGCGCGCCGTGCAGGATCAGGACGAGGATTAGGGCCATGAAGATCGGTTTCGCCGGACTGGGCGTGATGGGCGGGCCGATGGCCCGGCATCTGGTCGCGGCCGGGCATGAGGTGGCCGGCTATAACCGCTCGTCGGCCAAGGCGAGGACCTGGGCGGAAGCTCATGGCGGACTGTTCGCGGAAACGGTCGAGGCGGCGGCGACGGGCGCCGAGCTGTTCATCCTGTGTGTCGGCAATGACGACGACGTCCGCTCGGTCGTGACGGCGGCCCTGCCGCATCTGGCCGCCGGGGCGGTGGTCGTGGACCACACGACCACCTCGGCGCGGGTGGCGCGGGAGATGTCGGAACTGGCGGCGAGCCGGGGCATCAGCTTTGTCGACGCGCCGGTTTCGGGCGGACAGGCCGGCGCCGAGAACGGCCAGTTGAGCGTGATGGCGGGCGGCGACGCAGCGGCGCTGGAGCGGGCGCGACCGGCGCTGGACGCCTATTCCAAGGCTGTGCAGCACATGGGGCCGTCGGGGGCGGGGCAACTGACCAAGATGGTCAACCAGATCGCCATCGCGGGCGTCGTTCAGGGCCTAGCCGAGGCGGTGCATTTCGCCCAGGTCGCCGGGCTGGACACCGACAAGGCCTATGACGCCGTGTCCAAGGGGGCGGCCCAGAGCTGGCAGATGGACAATCGTTGGAAGACGGCGGCGAGGGGGGAGTTCGAGTTCGGCTTCGCCGTCGACTGGATGCGCAAGGACCTGGGGCTGGTGCTGGACGAGGCGCGGAGTAATGGCGCGCGGCTGTCGCTGACGGCGCTGGTCGACCAGTTCTATGCCGAGGTGCAGGCGATGGGCGGGAATCGCTGGGACACCTCCAGCCTGAAGGCGCGACTGCCCGGACCGGGAGAGGCGAAGTGAGACGATTTCTGGCGGCGGCGAGCGCCGCGACGGTCCTGATCTGCGCGGGTCAGGCAGGCGCCCAGGCGACCGCGCCGTCGACCCCGGCCGTGACCGAGGGCGACTGGACCACGCGCGACTTTCCCATCGCATCCGGCGGGGCCCTGGCCGAGCTGAAGATGCACTATCGCACGCTTGGGACGCCGCGGCGCGACGCCGAGGGACGGGTGACCAACGCCGTGATGGTGCTGCACGGCACGGGCGGAACCGGCGCGCAGTTCCTGCAGCCGCATTTCGCCGAACTGTTCGGCCCCGGCCAGCCGCTGGATGCGGCGAAATACTACATCATCCTGCCCGACAATCTGGGCCATGGGGGATCGTCCAAGCCCAGCGACGGCCTGCGCGCGCGGTTTCCTGAGTATGGATACGCCGACATGGTCGAGGCGCAGCGGCGGCTGCTGGTCGAGGGCCTGAACGTCGATCGGCTGAGGCTGATCTTTGGAACCTCGATGGGGTGCATGCACGCTTTCGTCTGGGGGCAGGCGCATCCGGACTTCGCCCAGGCCCTGATGCCGATGGCCTGCCAGCCGACCGCGATCGTGGGGCGCAACCGACTGTGGCGGTCGATGCTGAAGGACGCGATCCGCGCTGATCCGGCCTGGCGAGGCGGCGATTATGAAGTCCAGCCGGTGCAGGGGCTGAGAACGGCGGTGGACCTGCTGATCCTGGCCGGGTCGGCGCCGATGGCGATGCAGAAGGACTTGCCGACGGCGGATGCGGCTGACGCCTGGATGACGGCACAGATCGCGCGTCGCATCCCGCCGCTGGACGCCAATGACCTTTGGTATCAGGTCAACGCCTCGTGGGACTATGATCCTTCGGCCGGGCTGGAGGCGATCACGGCGCCAGTGACCTGGATCAACTCGGCGGACGATTTCATCAATCCGCCGGAGCTGGGCCTGTCGGAACGGTTCGCGCCGAGGCTCCGCAACGGGACCTATCGGTTGATCCCCAACAGCCCCGAGGGGAAGGGGCACGGGACGCATACCTGGCCGCAGTTCTGGAAAGATGATCTGATCGCCCTGATGGCGCGGTCGGAGACGCGCTGAACAGGATCAGGCGGTCGTCATGCCCAGGTGCGCGACGAACGGGTCGAAGTCGCGGTCGCTGTAGAGCAGGTCGTGGCCGCTTTCGATGCAGCGGGTGGCGATCAGGCAGTCGATGGTCTTGCGAACGGTGACACCGAGCGCCCGCAGGCGACGAAAGTTGCGCGCTGCCTGAACGGCCAGGTCCACGCCGCCGATCTCGATCGGCTCGCAGGCCGACAGCAGGATCCGGGCGCGGTCGAAGTCCCGGTCCGAACGAAATCCCTGGAGCACCTCTGTCAGGATCAGATCGCCGACGGCCACCGGCTGGACGCCCAGATAGAGATCGAGGCGTGTGGCTTCCGGCGTATCCCGGCCGTTGAAGAAATCGATCCAGACGCTGGAATCGACGAGGATCACGCGGCGTCGGCACGCAGGGCGTCGAGGTCGCCCTGCCATTCAAGCCGACCCTTGTAGCGACGAATTTCCGCCTGGCGCTGGAGCCGGATCAGGGCGCGCAAAGCCAGATCGACGGTTTCACGCTTGGTCTTCGATCCGGTGACGGCCTGGGCCTCGGCCATCAGGGCGTCGTCGATGACGATGTTGGTGCGCATGATGTGCATCCATTCCTTGTCCGATACACATAGCATTTCGCCTGCGCGCGGGCAAAGCGGTCGGTCAGAGCGTTAGACCTTCCGCACGAACTCGGCGCGCAGGACCAGGCCCTTTATGGTCGGGTGGCGGCAGTCGATTTCCTGATCGTCGCCGGTCAGGCGGATCGATCTGATGACCGTGCCGCGCTTCAGCGTCTGGCCGGCGCCCTTGACGGTCAGATCCTTGATCAGGGTGACGCTGTCGCCGTCGACGAGCGGGTTGCCGACGGAATCGACCACCTTGACCACATCGGCGGCGGCCTTTTCAGCGGCCTCGGCGGGGCTGAGCCATTCGCCGGTGGCCTCGTCATAGACATAGTCCTGGTCGCTCATGGTCACGCGCCCAGCAGGCGCGCCGCCTGGGGCGCGAAATAGGTCAGGACGCCCGCGGCGCCCGCGCGTTTGAAGGCGTGCAGGCTTTCGAGGATGGCGCGGTCCTCGTCCAGCCAGCCGTTGGCCATGGCGGCCCGCACCATCGCGTACTCGCCGCTGACCTGATAGGCGAAGGTCGGGACCCTGAAGGTCTCGGACACGCGGCGGACGATGTCGAGATAGGGCAGGCCCGGCTTGACCATGACGGCGTCGGCCCCCTCGGCGATGTCCATGGCCACCTCGCGCAGGGCCTCGTCGGAGTTGGCGAAGTCCATCTGATAGGTCTTCTTGTCGCCGGTCAGGGCCCTGGCTGACCCGACCGCGTCGCGATAGGGGCCGTAGAAGGCCGAGGCGTATTTGGCGGCGTAGGACAGGATCAGGGTGTCCTGGAAGCCGTTGGCCTCCAACGCCTCGCGCACGGCCTGGATGCGGCCGTCCATCATGTCGGAGGGAGCGACGACGTCGGCCCCGGCGTGGGCGTGGATGAAGGCTTGTTCCGACAGGCGGTCGAGGGAGGCGTCATTGAGGATGCGGCCGTCCTCCAGCACCCCGTCGTGGCCGTGGTCGGTGTAGCAGTCCAGCGCGACGTCGGTCATGACGCCGATCTCGGGCGCGGCGTCCTTGATGGCGCGGATGCAGTCGGGGATCAGGCCGTCCGGGTCGGTGGCGCCGCTGCCGATGCTGTCCTTGATCGCGCCGTCCACATTGGGGAACAGCGCGACCATGGGGATGCCCAGGTCGCGAGCCTGGACGGCGGCCCTGGCCGCTTCGCTCGGCGACAGGCGAAAGACGCCAGGCATCGAGGGCACGGGCACGCGGTCGTCGGCGCCGTCGTGGACGATCAGGGGCCAGACGAGGTCGGCGGGCGACAGGGTCGTCTCGGCCACCAGGCGGCGAATCCACGGCTGGGCGCGCAGGCGGCGGGGGCGGGCGAGGGGAAAGGGCGCGGGCGCGAAGGGCGGGACGGACATGGCGCGGCTTATAGGCGCTGACTTCCGCTGAGGGAACGGCTTGCCAGGCAGGGGCAATTGGCGGCTAATCGCACCGCAATTTTCGCGTGGGAGGTTCGGATGGCGAAGCGTTTCATCGGAGCGGCGGCGGGCGTGGCGCTGGCGGCCCTGCTGTCGGGGTGCATCGTCATCGAGAGCAGCGGCGGCGAGCGGGTGGTGGTGCAGGCCCCGGCCGCGTCGGGCGCCCTGGCGGCGGCCGACACCTATGCCGAGGTGGTGGCCGATCCCTCGCGTCCGGCGGCCGATGTGGAGCGCGATTCGCTGCGTCATCCGGCCGACATCCTGGCCTTCGCCCGCGTGGCGCCGGGCGACCGGATCGCCGACGTGCGGCCCGGGGCGGGCTATTTCACCACCCTGTTCTCGCTGGCGGTGGGACCTGGCGGCCACGTCTATGGCTTCATCCCCAACCGCACGGCCGAGCGGGACAATGTCACCTTCGCGCCCGTCGACGAGCGGCTGGCCAATGTGACGAAGGTCAACGGCGATCTGGACGCCGCCAGCTTCGCCTTCGGCGAACCGCTGGACATCGTCTTCATGAGCCAGGAGTACCACGACTTCACCATTCCCCGGTTCGGGGTGGACGTGGACCGGATGAACGCAAGGGTGTTCGAGGTGCTGAAGCCCGGCGGCCTTTATGTGCTGATCGACCACGAGGCGGCGGCGGGGACCGGGATTTCGGTCGCCGGCACCCTGCACCGGATCGAGGGGGCGGCGTTGAGGAAGCAGGTGGAGGCGGCGGGCTTTGTCTTCGAGGGCGAGAGCCAGGCGCTGCGCAACCCGGCCGATGACCATTCGATCAACGTCTTCGGCGCGGCCATTCGCGGCAAGACGGACCAGTTCGTCTATCGCTTCCGCAAGCCCGGCTGACGCGTCTATTCCACCGTGCATCCCGGCGAAGGCCGGGATCCAGGTCGCGCCGCTGGATCACCCGCGACACATCCACCCCTTGACCTCGCCGCCTGGATCCCGGCCTTCGCCGGGATGCACGGAAGGGATTGGGAGGCCGGAGGCATCATGAGGATCGTCAGCTTAGCCCTGGCAGTGGGCCTGACGACTATCGGAGGTCAGGCCGTCGGTCAGGGAATCGGTGGCGGAGGTCTGGCGGCGCCCTATGCCGTGGCGCCGGGGCTGTTCGGCGCCGGGCGGCCGGACCTGGGGCTGAGGCCCGCGCCGGGAACGGAGACCTTCACCGTTTTTGCGCCGACCGAGGCGGACCAGAGGTTCAACAACGGGGTGGTGCTGATCCCGTTCAGGGGACGGCTGCACGCCATGTGGCAGACCTCGGCGAAGGACGAGGACAGCGCCGACACCCATGTGGTCCATGCTGTCAGCGACGACGGCGAGACCTGGAGCGCGCCCGTGGTGCTGGAGCCCGCAGGGCAGGGCGGGCGGATGCATTCCAGCGGCGGCTGGATGACGGACGGCCAGACTCTGGTCGCCTATGTCAACGTCTGGCCGGACGGGTTCCAGTCGGGCGCGGGCGGATACGCCGAATACCGGACCAGCGCGGACGGGGCGACCTGGTCCGCGCCGCAGCGGGTCATGGGCGCCGACGGGGCGCCGGTCGAGGGGGTGATCGAACAGGATCCGCATGCCTACGGCGGGCGGGTGCATACGGCCTTTCACATGCGGCCCGGCATGATCGCGCGGCCGTGGTTCACCGATGATCCTCTGGGCCGGACCGGCTGGCGGCCTGGGGCCTATCAGAACCTGCCGCGCGACATCTCGGGCGCGGCGGCGGAGCATGAGAAGCGGCTGAGCCGCGAGATCGAGCCCAGCCTTTTCCGGCGCGCGGATGGTTGCCTGGTGATGGTGTTTCGCGACGAGGAGCTGAGTTTCCGCCAGATCGCCACGGAAAGCTGTGACCGGGGCGAGACCTGGTCGGCGCCGGTCCTGACCGACATGCCGGATTCACGCGCCAAGCAGAGCGCGGGGAACCTGCCGGACGGGACGGCCTATCTGGTCAATGCGCCGAACAGCGACCGGCCGCGCATTCCGCTGGCCGTGACCCTGAGCGACGACGGGCGGCGGTTCGACCGCAGCTACCTGTTGCGCGGACAGGGCGACCTGCAGCCCCTGCGGTTCGAGGGGCAGTACAAGCGGCCCGGCTATCACTACCCCAAGAGCGTGGTGTGGAACGGCCATCTGTATGTGGCCTATGCGGCCAACAAGGAGGACGTGCAGGTGACGCGGGTTCCGATGGGCGCGCTGGAGGGGCGGGAGTGAAGGAAAAGGAACTGGTCCATGATCGTGCAACTTAGATGTCGAGCCTTTCACATCAAATTTCACGATTCAGTTATCTAATTTCTCTATTCTATTAAGCAGTAATACGTGACGTGGAAGACTTTCATCCCGAACATAAGCATATCGCGTATAATGGCGGCCCCATGTCTGTGACCGTTCAAATGGAATAAATACTCTATACTCTCCAACCAAATCTGATACTTGGCATTTATAGTGGTATCCATTTCCGTATGAAGTCCTGTATTCACGAACAGTATATAATTTATTCATGCACAATTTTTGAGTCGGCCAGTCTGGCAGATCGTATCTGGCGTCGTTCTCAATATCTGTGGACATCGGGACGCAATTTATGCCTTTGCGGCAGTCAGAAATCGCATCTTCAGGACTGGTAGTAGAAATTTTCGGACTGCAAGATGCAATGATGAAGCTAAAAACAAACATCGAAATTGACATTTTTTTAGCCACACGGACATCATTTACGTTATAAACAAACATTTATGTGGCAGCTTTCCGGAGTATATTTTCATCAATCTAGGGTGATTGTGCTGGCCAGCCAAAGCTGGCCTGCTTTTCAGTCGCTGAAAGCTGATATTTTTTTCTCCCTGTTCACAAAAGCAATGGCAAGGGACCGATAGCATCCTGCAACGGATTTGAGTACGCCGTCAGATGGGGGTTAGAGCGTCGGGATGAGCAACAGCGCATCGGGCCGCAATGCGACCTGATAATCGTTATCAATTGAGCGGTTAGGACGTTTTGTCCTTGTCGGCGCCATGGACATGAGGGCTCAATCAGCGCAATAGCCCGGCTGAATTTCGTGGGGCCCGGCCGGGCGCTGAAGAGCCGTTGGACGTGTACGACTACAAGGCTGCATTCGAGACCGCCGTCGAGCAGGTGAAGGGGGAGGGGCGCTATCGCGTCTTCGCCGACCTGAAACGTGTGCGCGGCCAGTTTCCGATGGCCGTGCGGCGGCGCGAGGACGGGTCCGAGCAGGACGTCGTCATCTGGTGCTCGAATGACTATCTGGGCATGGGCCAGCATCCGGCGGTGATCGAGGCCATGACGGTCGAGATCGAGGCGGCGGGCGCCGGCGCCGGCGGCACGCGCAACATTTCGGGCACCACCCGTTCGGCGGTGGACCTGGAGGCCGAACTGGCGTCCTGGCACCAGAAGGAAGCGGCCCTGCTGTTCACCTCGGGCTATGTCGGCAACGAGGCGACCCTGGCGACCCTGCAGAAGATCCTGCCGGGCCTGATCATCTTTTCCGATGCCCTCAACCACGCCTCGATGATCGCGGGCATTCGCCACGGCGGGTGCGAGCGGCATGTGTTCCGGCACAACGACCTGGGGCATCTGGAGCAGTTGCTGGCCGCCGCGCCGGCCGATGCGCCCAAGCTGATCGCCTTCGAGAGCGTCTATTCAATGGACGGCGACATCGCCGACCTGAAGGGCACGATCGCCCTGGCGCGTCAGTACAACGCCATGACCTATCTGGACGAGGTCCACGCGGTCGGCCTGTACGGCGAGACCGGCGCCGGCGTGGCCGAGCGCGACGGCGTTCTGAACCAGATCGACATCATCGAATGCACCCTGGGCAAGGCCGTGGGCGTGATGGGCGGCTATATCGCGGCGGACGCCGTGATCGTGGACGCCGTGCGCAGCTGGGCCTCGGGCTTCATCTTCACCACCTCCCTGCCGCCGGCCCTGACGGCGGGCGCCCTGGCCTCGGTGCGTCACCTGAAAACCCACCCCGAACTGCGCACGGCGCATCAGGAACGCGCCCAGGCGCTGAAGGACCGTTTCGCCGCCGCCGGCATTCCGGTTATGGCCAATGACAGCCACATCGTGCCGGTGATGGTCGGCGATCCGGTGCACACCAAGATGGTGTCGGACATGCTGCTGGAAGAGCACGGCGTCTATGTGCAGCCGATCAACTATCCGACCGTGCCCAAGGGCACCGAGCGCCTGCGCTTCACTCCCTCGCCGAACCACACCGATGAGATGATGGACGCCCTGGTCTCGGCCATGGACAAGCTGTGGTCGCACTGCCGCATCGCGCGGATGCCGACGGCGGCGTGATGACCGACGATGCGCTCGGCGAGGTGATCGTCGAGTTCGTGCGCAACGGCGCTTATGTCAAATGCTCGGCCATCCATGTCGCCAGCGGGCGCGAGGTCAGCGCCATGGGACCGGCGAACGAGCCGAAGGCGGTCGAGCGGATCGCCGTCGCCAAGCTGAAGCGGGCGCTGGCAGCGGGCTGAGCCACAAGATGTTGTGGCGATGCGCCGTCGGGACTAGATAGGCGGCAGATTTTGCGTCTTCGGGGACTCGCCAGTGACCGCCTTCACCCATGCCGACTATTTCTCGAAGACCCTGGCGGACGCTGATCCCGAGATCTTCAAGGGCATCCAGGGCGAACTGGGGCGTCAGCAGGAGCAGATCGAGCTGATCGCGTCCGAGAACATTGTCTCGCGCGCGGTGCTGGACGCGCAGGGCTCGGTCCTGACCAACAAATACGCGGAGGGCTACCCGGGACGCCGCTACTACGGCGGTTGCGAGTTCGTGGACGTCACCGAGGACCTGGCGCGGGAGCGGGCCAAACAGCTGTTCGGCGCGGCCTTCGCCAACGTCCAGCCGCACTCGGGCGCCCAGGCGAACCAGGCGGTGTTCTTCACCCTGCTGCAGCCCGGCGACACCTTCCTGGGCATGGACCTGGCCTGCGGCGGGCACCTGACGCACGGGTCGCCGGCCAACCAGTCGGGCAAATGGTTCCGGCCCGTGACCTACAAGGTCAATGAGGACGATCACCTGATCGACTATGACAACGTCGCCGAGATGGCCGAGAAGGAGAAGCCCAAGCTCATCCTGGCCGGGGCGTCCGCCTATTCGCGTCACATCGACTTCAAGCGGTTCCGCGAGATCGCGGATTCGGTCGGCGCCTATCTGATGGTCGACATGGCCCACTATGCGGGGCTGATCGCGGGCGGGGTCTACCCGGACCCGATCCCGCACGCCCACGTCGTGACCACGACCACGCACAAGACCCTGCGCGGGCCCCGAGGCGGGATGATCCTGTCCAACGATGTGGACCTGGGCAAGAAGATCAACTCGGCGGTGTTCCCTGGCCTGCAGGGCGGGCCGCTGGAGCATGTGATCGCCGGCAAGGCGGTGGCGTTCGGCGAGGCGCTGAAGCCCGAGTTCAAGCTGTACGCACAGCAGGTGGTGAAGAACGCCCAGGCCCTGGCGGCCGTGCTGGTGGACCGCGGCCTGGCCATCGTCTCGGGCGGCACCGACAGCCACCTGATGCTGGTCGATCTGCGGCCCAAGGGCGTGACCGGCAAGGCGACCGAGCATGAGCTCGAAAAGGCGCTGATGACCTGCAACAAGAACGGCGTGCCGTTCGACACCGCGCCGTTCACCGTCACCTCGGGCGTTCGCCTGGGCACGCCGGCGGGCACGACGCGCGGCTTCGGCGTGGCCGAGTTCGAGCAGATCGGTCACTGGATCGCCGACGTCGTCTCGTCGATGAACGGCGGGGATGAAGCCGATCCGGCTGTGGTCGCCTCGGTCGCGGCCCAGGTGCGGGAGTTGACGCACCGCTTCCCGATCTACGGGTAAGCCACAGATGAAGTGCCCTTTTTGCGGACATGCGGACACACAGGTGAAGGACAGCCGGCCGTCGGACGACGGTTCGGCCATCCGGCGCCGGCGTATGTGCCCGGCCTGCGAGGGGCGGTTCACGACATTCGAGCGGGTGCAGTTGCGCGAACTGGTCATCCTGAAGCGCAACGGGCGGCGCACGCCGTTCGACCGTGACAAGCTGGAGCGGTCGCTAGGCATCGCCCTGAGGAAACGGCCGGTGCAGCCGGACCAGGTCGAGCAGCTGGTCAGCCGGATCGTGCGCCAGCTGGAGAGCCTCGGCGAGACCGAGATCCCGTCCAGCGTCGTCGGCGACTTCATCATGAAGGCGCTGAAGGGCGTGGATGAGGTGGCCTATGTCCGCTACGCTTCGGTCTACAAGGACTTCCGGCACACGGGCGACTTCGCGCGGTTCCTGGGAGCCGAGGGGCTGGACGACGGCGGCGAGCGATGAGCGCGCCGGGCGGTTCACGGCCGCGCGTCACCCTGAAGATCGCCACCTCGCTGGACGGCCGGATCGGCACCTCGACGGGCGAGAGCCAGTGGATCACGGGGCCGGAGGCGCGGCTGCAGGGGCACCGGCTGCGCGCCCAGGCGGACGCCATTCTGGTGGGGGTCGAGACGGTGCTGGCCGACGATCCCCGCCTGACCGCTCGGGTGCCCGAAGGCGAGACCGCCGTCGATCCCCTGCGGGTGGTGCTGGACAGCCGGCAGAGGACGCCGCCGTTCGCCCGGCTGGCGGTTGCTGGGACATTGATCCTGACAACCCGCGAGCCGCAGCCCATCGGCGGCGCCGAAGTGGTGCAGGTGGCCGCCGACGCAGCGGGGCGTTGCGCGGTCCCGGCCGTATTGAGCCTGCTGCACGAACGCGAGGTGAAAGACCTGATGGTCGAGGGCGGCGGACGAGTTGCGGCGGCCTTCGTCCTGGCCGGGGTGGTGGATGCGATCGAATGGTTCCGCGCTCCCATGCTGCTGGGCGGCGACGGCCGGCCGGGGGTGGCCAATCTGGCCCTGGCGCGCCTGGTGAATGCGCCGAAGTTCAAGCGTCTTGCGGTCGAGCCTGTGGGTGACGATCTGTGGGAACGCTACGAAAGGCTTTGAGGCGTGTTCACTGGCATCATCACCGACATCGGCCGCGTCCGGCGGGTCGATCAGACGGAGCGTGACCGGCGCTATGAGGTCGAGACCGCCTGGGACGTGTCCGGCATCGACCTGGGCGCCTCTGTCAGCCATGCGGGCTGCTGCCTGACGGTCGTCGAGAAGGGCGACCACTGGTTCGCCGTCGAGGTGTCGGACGAGACCCTGTCCAAAACGACGCTGGGCGGCTGGGTCGAGGGCAGCCGGGTCAATCTGGAGCGCGCCGCCAGGCTGGGCGACGAGATGGGCGGCCATGTGGTGTCAGGCCATGTCGACGGCCTGGGCCGCGTGGTGTCGATCGAACCGGTCGGAGGATCGCACCGCATCGTGGTCGAGGCGCTCGCGCCGCTGCATCGCTACATCGCCGCCAAGGGCTCGATCACCGTGGACGGGGTGTCCCTGACGGTGAATGCGGTGGATGGGCGTCGCTTCGACCTGAACATCATTCCGCATACCTGGGAGGCGACGACGCTGGGCGCGCTGAAGCCGGGCGACGCGGTGAACCTCGAAATCGACATGCTGGCGCGGTATCTGGCGCGGTGGCAGGAGACGGCCTGATGCAGCTTGCAGCCAATATGAACGACAGCCCGATCAGTCCGATCGAGGACATTCTGGAGGACGCCCGGAACGGCCGTCCCTATATCCTGGTGGACGCCGAGGATCGTGAGAACGAAGGCGACATCATCATTCCGGCCCAGTTCGCCACGCCGGATCAGATCAACTTCATGGCTCGCCATGCGCGAGGTCTGATCTGTCTGGCCATCACGGCGGATCGCGCGCGGCAGTTGCGCCTGCCGCCGATGGCGGCCGAGAACCGGACCAGCATGGGCACGGCCTTCACTGTCTCGATCGAGGCGAGGGAAGGCGTGACGACCGGCATCTCCGCCGCCGACCGCGCCCGCACGGTGCAGGCGGCCGTCGATCCGAACAAGGGCGCCGACGACATCGTTTCGCCAGGGCATGTGTTTCCTCTGGTGGCGCGGGACGGCGGGGTTCTGGTCCGCACCGGCCACACCGAGGCGGCGGTGGACATCAGCCGGATGGCAGGGCTGACCCCGGCGGGCGTGATCTGCGAGATTATGAACGAAGACGGCACCATGGCCCGGATGCCGGACCTGATCGCCTTCGCCCAGCTGCATGGGTTGAAGATCGGCACGATCGCCGATCTGATCGCCTATCGCCGCCGGACGGAACGGTTCGTGGAGCGAGTGCTGGATACGCCGTTCGACAGCGTTCACGGCGGGCCGTTCCGCCTGATGCTGTATCGCAACGTCATCGAGGGGGCCGAGCATATCGCCCTGGTCCATGGCCGGATCGAGCCGGGCAAGCCGACCCTCGTGCGGATGCATCAGGTGGATGTGGCCGCCGACCTGCTGGGTCATGTGCCGAACCGGCAGGACTATATCGCCTCGGCCCTGAAGACGATCAGCGCCGTGGACGGGCCGGGGGTGGTCGTCCTGTTGCGCGATCCGGCGCTGCAGGGTCTGGCCGAGCGTCTGGCGGGACCGGACAAGTCGAGCGAACGTGTTCTGAAGGCTTACGGCGTCGGGGCGCAGATCCTGCTGGATCTGGGCGTGCGGGACATGGTGGTGATGAGTTCGACGCGGCCCGAGCCGACGGCGTTGGAAGGCTATGGCCTGCGCATCGTCGGCTGGCGCGACATGGACGGAGAGACGAGGTCATGAGCGAGCCGTTCCGGATCCTGATCGTCGAGGCGCGGTTCTATGACGACCTGGCCGACGCCCTGCTGGAAGGGGCCAAGGACGCCCTGCGGGCGCGGGGGGCGGAGTTCGACGTGGTGACCGTGCCGGGCGCCCTGGAGGTGCCGACGGTGATCGCCATGGCCGACGAGGCCGGTCGTTATCCCACGGCGCCGCGCTATGACGGCTTCGTCGCCCTGGGCACGATCATTCGCGGCGAGACCTATCATTTCGAGATCGTGGCGGACCAGTCGGCGGCCGGGATCACCCAGCTGGGCCTGAAGGGTCTGGCCATCGGCAACGGCATTCTGACGACCGAAGACGAGGATCAGGCCTGGGCGCGCGCGCGCGTCAGCGAGGGCGACAAGGGCGGGTTCGCCGCCCGCGCCTGTCTGGATTTGATTGCATTGCGCAAGCGGTTGCGGCACGGGCTCGGCGGATGACCGAACCGAACAGCCTGAAATCCGTACTCGATCAACTGGCCGAGGCCGAAGCCTCACGCGCTGAGCCGCATCTGAGCGGGCGTCAGCGCCGCGCCCGCACCGTCGCGCGCCTGGCCGCCGTGCAGGCCCTGTACCAGATGGAGCTGGCGGGAGAGGGCGTGGAGACCGTCATCAGCGAGTTCTCCAACCATCGATTCGACGGCGACATCGAGGGCGAGATGCTGGCCGAGGCCGACGAGGACTGGTTCGCGGACCTGGTGCGCGGCGTGGTCGGTGACCAGAAGGCGATCGACGCGGCCGTGACCAAGCGGCTGGCTTCGAACTGGAAGCTGGAGCGGCTGGACGCCACATTGCGCGCCCTGCTGCGGTCCGGCGCCTGGGAGCTGGCGCACAAGCCCGAGGCCCCGCGCGAGGTGGTGCTGAACGAATACGTCGAACTGGCCAAGGCCTTCTTCGACGACAGCGAGGCCAAGTTCGTCAATGCGGCGCTGGACGGGGTGGCCCGCGACGTGCGCCCCCATCGCTGATCGCGGCGAGGCGTCATGAGCCTCGAGTTCAGCACCATTCGCGACCTGTTCGCGCCGCTGGCACACCCGCAGTGGGCGCGGGGACTGAAGGACGATGTGGCGGCCCTGCCGTCGCGACCCGGGTATGACCTCATCCTGACCAAGGATGCGATCGTGGAAGGGGTGCATTTCCTGCCCGACGATCCGCTGGACACGGTAGCGCAGAAGCTGATCCGGGTGAACCTTTCGGATCTGGCCGCCAAGGGAGCGGAGTCTTTCGGCTATATGCTGGCCTGCGCCTGGTCCTCTCGCTGCGGCTGGAGCGAGCGGGAGCGTTTCGCGGCCGGGCTGGCGGTCGACCAGCAGGCGTTCGGCGTGAGCCTGCTGGGCGGGGACACCGTCTCGACGCCCGGGCCGGCGACTTTCGCCCTGACCATGCTCGGCTGGGCGGCGCGGGGCGAGACGGTCGGTCGTGACGGCGCGCGGCCGGGCGACAAGGTCTTCGTCAGCGGCCGGATAGGGGACGGCCGTCTGGGTCTGGCGGCCGCACAGGGCCGGTTGCGGGCCGCGCCGGAGCGGCTTGAGTCCCTGATCGAACACTATCGTCGTCCGTCGCCGCAACTGGCCCTGGCGCCGGTGATCCGGGAGTTCGCAACAGCGTCTCTGGACGTTTCGGACGGGTTGGTGGCGGATCTGGGCCATATCGCCGTGGCCAGCGGTGTCGGGCTGGTGCTCGCCCTGGAGACCTTGCCGCTGTCGGCCGCCGGTCAGGCCTGGGTCGAGGCGCGCGCCGATCATCAGGACGCCCTGCTGTCGCTGGCCACAGGCGGTGACGACTATGAAATCGCCTTCACCGTGCGAGCCGAAGACGAGGATCGGGTGCGGCGCCGCGCCGAGGGGCTGCATGTCCGGGTCACCTGCATCGGCGAGGCGACGGCGGCCGGGCCCGGCGCGGTCCAGGTGCGATATCTGGGCCTGGACACGCCGGCGGGGCAGGGCGGCTGGACGCACGGATAGGCGTAGGCCCGGGGCCGTCTCGCCGAGCGGCGTGAGCCGGAGATTCAGCATTCTCTAAGCCGTTCGGGTCATGCTGTCGGGCATGAACCGTCGTCAGATGATTTCCGCCTCGGCCGCCGGTCTCGCCGCCGCCAGCGCCGTGTCCGCATCCGCCGCGGCGCCCGAGAGCGCCGAGACGGACGCCGCGCCGACCGTGAACATCACAGGGGTGTCCCTGCCGGTGATCGCCGACGGGCGGCTGCGCAACTATGTCTTCGTGGGCCTGAAGCTCAATCTCAAGCCGGGCAAATCGGTCGAGGAGGTGCGCGCCAAGGAGGCCTGGTTCCGCGACGCCATCGTCCGCACGGCGCATCGCGCGCCGTTCTCCGTGGCCGGCGACTGGAACCGCCTGCACGAGGGCGCGATCAAGGCCGCCATGGTGGCGATCGGCGGCGTGGTCATGGGGCCGGGCGTCGTGGCCGGATGCGAGGTCGTCAGCCAGTCACCGAGACAGCGCGTCGCCAACCCGACCGCCTGAGCGGCGTTGCCGGACGGCCGATGAGGTGTTAGAGGCCGCCGCTTGATCGGCGGGCCTCCGCCACACATGTAAGCGGCCATGCTCCAGAACATTCTCCTCGTCGTCATGATCCTGATCTCGGTCGCCCTGACCGGGGTCGTGCTGCTGCAGAAGTCCGAGGGCGGCGCCCTGGGCATGGGCGGCGGGCCGTCGGGCTTCATGACCGCGCGCGGGGCGGGCAATCTGCTGACGCTGGTCACCTGGTGGCTCGGCGCGGCGTTCGGCGTCTGCGCCATCGCCCTGACGATCGTCGGCAACATGGACCGCAACAGCGCCTCGGTCATCGATGCGGACTCCGTGGGCTCGATCGCCGTCGACTCGCAGCCGGCGCCCGCGCAGCAGCAGGCCCCGACGCAGCAGACCCCCGCCCAGCCGGCCGCGCCGTCGCTGGACGACCTGGAAGCCAGCCTGCCGACCGCCGGCGCGCCGGCTCCGGCCCCGCAACAGTAAGGATGTCGTCGGCGGCCTCTCCCGCCGCCGTCCCCGCCCTCAAAGTCTCCGCTATCCGGGCGTCGCGCGCGGATGGCGGAGCGTATTTTTCGTTATCAACAAGAGCGACGTCGACGCCCGGGCCGCGCCGGGGCGAATCGGCGCTAAGGTGACTTCCCATGCCTCGTTATGTGTTCATCACCGGCGGCGTGGTTTCCTCTCTTGGAAAAGGCCTCGCTTCCGCCGCTCTCGGCGCGCTTCTGCAGGCGCGCGGCTACAAGGTCCGGCTGCGCAAGCTGGATCCTTATCTCAACGTGGACCCGGGCACGATGAGCCCCTACCAGCACGGCGAGGTGTTCGTCACCGACGACGGAGCCGAGACCGATCTGGACCTCGGCCACTATGAGCGGTTCACCGGAGTGTCGGCCGCCAAGAGCGACAACATCACCACCGGGCGGATCTATCAGACGATCCTCGAGAAGGAGCGCCGAGGCGACTATCTGGGCGCGACCGTGCAGGTCATTCCCCACGTCACGGACCAGATCAAGGCGTTCTGCCTGACCAAGGCCTTGACCGACGCCGGCGAGGATGTGGATTTCGTCCTGGTCGAGATCGGCGGGACGGTCGGCGATATCGAAGGACTGCCGTTCTTCGAAGCCATTCGCCAGCTCGGTCAGGATCTGCCGCGCGGACAGAGCTGTTTCGTGCATCTGACGCTGCTGCCGTTCATCCAGACGGCCGGCGAGATGAAGACCAAGCCGACGCAGCACTCGGTCAAGGAGTTGCGGTCGATCGGCATTCAGCCCGACATCTTGCTGTGCCGCTGTGAACAGCCGATCCCGGCGGAGGAAAAGCGCAAGATCGGCCTGTTCTGCAATGTCCGCGAAAGCGGCGTGATCCAGGCGATGGATTCCGCCGACATCTATGCGGTTCCGCTGGACTATCATCGCGAGGGGCTGGATCGCGAGGTGCTGGCGCACTTCGGCATGGCCGACGCGCCCGAGCCGGATCTGGCGGGCTGGCAGGAGATCGTGCGGCGCCGCCTGCAGCCGGACGGAGAGGTCACCGTGGCCGTGGTGGGCAAGTACACGGTGCTGAAGGACGCCTACAAATCCCTGATCGAGGCCCTGCATCACGGCGGGGTGGCGAACAAGGTCAAGGTCAACATCGACTGGGTCGAGGCGGAGACCTTCGAGGGGGATCGCGAGGCCTGCAACGCGCGCCTGCAAGGGGCCCACGCCATTCTGGTGCCCGGCGGGTTCGGCGAACGGGGAGCCGAGGGCAAGATCGAGGCGGCGCGCTTCGCCCGCGAGAACCGCATCCCTTATTTCGGCATCTGTTTCGGCATGCAGATGGCGGTGATCGAGGCGGCGCGGAACCTGGCCGGCCTGCCGAAGGCTTCGTCGACGGAATTCGGCCCGGCCGAGGAGCCGGTCGTGGGCCTGATGACGGAATGGACGCAGGGCAATCAGCGCGTTCTGCGCCAGCAGGGCGGGGATCTGGGCGGGACGATGCGCCTGGGCGCCTACGACTCCACGCTGAAGGTCGGGTCCCGCATCGCCGAGATCTATGGGGCGACGGACATCAGCGAACGGCATCGCCACCGCTACGAGGTCAACATCAACTATCGCGAGGCGATCGAGAGCCGGGGCGGCCTGAGCTTTGCCGGCCTGTCGCCCGACGGCGTGCTGCCCGAGACGGTGGAGCGGGCCGACCACCCCTGGTTCATCGGCGTGCAGTACCATCCCGAACTGAAGAGCCGGCCGTTCGCGCCTCATCCCCTGTTCGCCAGCTTCATCGGCGCCGCCCTGGTGCAGAGCCGCCTGGTCTGAGATCACATTCCCGGCACCCGCGTTCGCCCGTTAGGGATTGCGACGGATTTGTGGTATTTAATGAGTCTGCCGACGTAGAGTCGATGAATGACCGGGGGTGTCGGCAGGGGAAACGAGATGGTCGGCGAGATTCTGTATTTCTTGCATCGTCACGTCAGGATCGCCACGCCGCTGGCGCTTGTTCTTCTGTTCGCCGCCGGCGCCGGAGCCTTGAATGTGCTCGGCCACATGTGGGCGGCCGTCTTCGGCTGAAGCCTGACGCGCGAAGACCCAGGCCTGTGAGGCGCGGTCTGACGGCATCCTCCCGAACCCTGAGTGCGACCTTCAGCGCCTGATGTGATCAGGCGGCGGGAGCCTGTCGCGAGAATTGGTCCGTACAGACACCGACTGTCATCGACCCGCCGCGCCATCGTCAAAGAACGACGATCCAAGCGTCATCAACTCTCCGACGCCCTGTCACAGACGACCTTTAGGCCACGGTCAGGGCAGGGGGGCGGCGATCATCGCCGGGCGATAGACGCCGTGCAGCCTCCTGATCCGTCGATCTGTTGGACAGACACAGGACCTGATAATGACCGGCCTTCGTTTCAAATCTGCGCTCGCCGTCGCGGCCAGCGCCCTGGTGCTGGCGGCCTGCGGCTCGTCCGAGGTGGCTTCGCCCGGCGAAGGCGACTTCGGCAACGGCGGCAACCCGACCAACCCCGGAAACCCGACCAACCCCGCGCCGGGCACGCCGGCCATGGACTGCCCGAGCGGCTTCGCCAATGTCGGCCTGATCGCCAACGGCACCCTGCGTGTCTGCCAGCTGCCGCAGCAGATCGTCGGCAATCTGACGGTGCCGCTGCGCGCCGGCACGATCTATTCGATCACCGGCCGGACCGAAGTGGGCACCGACCGTGGCATCGATCCGGCCGCTCCGACCGCCGGCAGCCAGCAAGGCATTCTGACGGTTGAGCCGGGCGTGCGCGTCTTCGCCTCGGGCGGCGGCGACTATCTGATCGTCAATCGCGGCTCGCAGATCTTCGCCGAGGGCACCGCCTCGCAGCCGATCATCTTCACCAGCCGCCAGAACATCGAAGGCACGACGACCGCGACCTCGCAGGGCCAGTGGGGCGGCATCGTCATCGCCGGCCGAGCCCCTCAGGCCAACTGCCAGCTGACCGCTCCGGTCACCTGCACCGGCCAGGTCGAGGGCACCAGCGCCTTCTACGGCGGCAACACAGCCGCCGACAACTCGGGCCGTCTGCGCTACGTGCAGATCAAGTACTCGGGCTTTGAGATCTCGACCGGCAACGAGCTGCAGGCTCTGACCCTGGCCGGCGTCGGCTCGGGCACCACGATCGAATACGTGCAGTCGTACAACAGCTCCGACGACGGCATCGAAATCTTCGGCGGCAACGTCAACCTGCGCTACCTGGTCATCAACGGCGCCGACGACGACGCGCTGGACACCGATACGGGTTGGCGCGGCGGCGCCCAGTTCGGCATTGTGACCCAGCGCGCGCCGAACTCGACCAGCCGCTCGGCCGGTTTCGAATTCTCGGCCGCCCCGGCCGCGACTCCGCTGGCCTCGCGCTACATCTCGCAGCCGAAGATCGCCAACTTCACCCTGGTGGGCCGCAACTCGCCGACCGACGCCCACACGGTGGCCCACTTCGACACCGGCACCAAGGCGACGGTGATCAACTCGGTGTTCACGAACGTCTCGGGATCGGCCTCCGGCTGCCTGGACATCGCCGACGCAGATACGGCGACCTCGGCCCCGGTGTTCCAGTCGGTGTTCATGTCCTGCGGCATCTCCTACCGCGCGTCGAACGCCGCCCGCTCGGCCGGGATCTTCACCGCCGGTTCGAACAACACCGCCCTGGGAACCTCGACCCTGACGGCGCCGGCCAGCGGCACCTCGCTGTCGAACCAGACGCTGACCTTCATCAACGGCGCCAACGAGAACGCGGTGACGGCCGCCAGCGCGTCGTCGGCCTACAGCTGGTTCACCAACACCTCCTACATCGGCGCCGTCCAGAACAGCTCCGACGTCTGGTGGCGCGGCTGGACCTGCGGCCTGACCGCCGATCTGAGCTGCTGATCGCGACAGGGCGGCGGCGCCGGACAGGCCCGCCGCCCCCTTCGCCCGTTCCGACTTCTTCGAGGCCCCCGTTCATGAAGACCTTCGCTCTGACCCTGACCGGGGTCCTGATGGCCACCAGCGCGCTCGTCGCCCTTCCGGCGCGCGCGCAGACCCAACCCGCGCCCGTCGAGGCCGCCCAGCCCGATATGGAGCAGACCGACGTCGTCGAGGAGATCGTCGTCCTCGGCCGCAACATTCCGCAGCCGAACCGCGAAAGCTCAGAGGTCGCGGCCTTCCTGACCTCCGAGGACCTGGAGCGCACGGGCGATTCGAACGCCGCCGCCGCCCTGACCCGGGTGACGGGTCTGTCGATCGTCGAAGGCCGGTTCGTCTATGTGCGCGGCCTGGGCGAGCGGTATTCGTCGGCCCTGCTGAACGGCTCGCCCCTGCCGAGCCCGGAACCGTTGCAGCGCGTGGTGCCGTTGGACCTGTTTCCGTCCGGCATCCTGGAGAGCGTGACGGTCCAGAAGACCTATTCGCCCAACTTCCCCGGCGAGTTCGGCGGCGGCGTGGTCGATCTGCGCACGATCGACGCCCCGACCGACCCCTTCTTCGACATGAGCGTGTCGATCGGCGTCGACAGCGAGACCACGGCCAAGGACGGCCTGATCTATTTCGGCTCGCGGACGGACTTCACCGGCTTTGACGACGGCACGCGGGACATTCCGTCGGCGCTGAACCTGGCCTTCCAGTCCGGCAAACAGGTGAATGCCGCCAACTTCACGGCCAACGAACTGCAGACCATCGGCCATTCGCTGGTCAACTCGCCGCTGCGTCTGCTGCAGCAGGACCAGATTCCGGTCGATGTGGGCTTCGGCCTTTCGGGCGGGACCTCGGTCGAGACCGGTCTGGGCACCCTGGGGATGTTCGCGACCGCCGGCTATGACAACAGTTGGCAGACGCGCCAGGGGCAGCAGCAGGAAGGCCAGTTCTCGGGCGATGTGCTGGTTCCGGTGACGGACTACGCCTTCCGGTCGACACAGAACGACGTGCAGCTGAACCTGCTGGCGGGACTGTCGCTGACCGGCGAGTTCCACACCCTGAAATGGACCAACTTCTACGTCCGCAACACGACCAAGGCGGCGCGCAGCAAGGCGGGGCCGGACTTCGACGCCGGCGGGTCGATCCTGCGGACCGACTACACCGAATATTTCGTGCGAGACCTGTTCTCGACCCAGCTGGCGGGCGAGCACGAGTTCATGGACGGGTCCCTGACGCTGGACTGGCGGGCCGCCTATGCGCGGACGTCGCGCGATGCCCCCTATGAGACCAAGTTCGAGTACGGACAGAACGCCGACGGCGACTGGATCCACAATATCCAGGGCAACCTGATCTCTTTCAGCTCGCTGGAGGACGAAGTCCTCTCGGGCGGCGCAGACCTGAACTATCGCCTGCCGCTGTCGTCGCGCCGGGACGCCGTGTTCAGCCTGGGCTTCGCCGCGTTCGACAACACCCGGTCGGCCGAACGTCGCGACCTTCAGTTCGAGGCGGTCAATGGTCTGACGGACTCGCAGCGCCTGTCGCGGGTCGATTTCCTGACCAGCGACTTCAACATCAATCCGTGGACGCTGCAGATCCGCGAGATCGCCGGCGGCAACGGCGACAACGCCTATGACGCTGATCTGAAGGTCAACGCCGTCTACGGCATGGTGGATGCGGAGATCATCCCGCTGGTCCGCACCACCTTCGGCGTCCGTTTCGAGGACGGCCAGCAGAGCGTGACGCCGCGCAACCTGTTCGGGAACACGACCCTATTCCCCTCGACCGAGATCGACGAACAGTATGTGCTGCCCTCGCTGACCGCGACCTGGAACTTCGCCGAGAACCAGCAACTGCGCGTGGGGGCGTCGCAGACGATCGGCCGTCCGCAGTTCCGCGAACTGGCGCCCCAAGCCTATACGGACCCGGAGAGCAACCGCACCTTCATCGGCAACCCGTATCTGGTGGATACGGAGATCCTGAACCTGGACACCCGGTATGAGTGGTTCTTCGCGCGTCAGCAGTATGTGACGGCCGGACTGTTCTACAAGAAGCTGGACAAGCCGGTCGAAGCGACCATCGTGGACGTCGGCAACCAGCGTCAGCAGTCGTTCCTGAACGCGCCCGAGGCGACCGTGTATGGCGCCGAGTTCGAGGTGAAGAAGTTCTTCGAGTTCCCCGACAACGGCTCGAGCTTCGTGGCCAACAAGCGGTGGCTGGTCCAGGGCAACTACACCTACGCCAAGTCGGAAGTGAACGTCGGCGCGGACGATACGGTTCTGACCCTGGGAGGCGGCGGACAGCCCGAACAGGCGGCCTTCTTCATCGCCGACGGCAGCCGTCTGCAGGGCCAGTCCGAGCATGTCGCCAACCTGCAACTGGGCTGGGAAGACGATACGGCGCGGTCGCAGGCGACCCTGATCGTCAACTTCGTGTCGGAGCGCATCACGGCGCGCGGCGCCGGTGCGGCGGGGGCTCGTGAGCCCGACTATGTGCAGGAGCCGGGCGTCTTCCTGGACTTCGTCTATCGCAAGGACTTCGACATCGGCGATCGCGAGCTGGGCTTCGCCCTCGAGCTGCGGAACCTGCTGCGCACCGGCTTCGAAGAGTATCAGGAGCTGGGCAACAAGATCGTCATCAACGGCTATGACCTGGGGGCCACCGGTTCGGTCAGCCTGACCGCCCGGTTCTGATCCGGACCTCGGAACGATGAGGAAGGGGGCGTCTTCGGGCGTCCCCTTTTCTGTTGGCGATCTGGAGTATGACGGTCTTGCGTCGTTCGCTCCGTTTCCAGCCTATTCGTCACAGACGTTTGTCGTCGCCGTCACGGAGCCGAGTGAGAGGTTCACGGACGATCACGCTACGAGCGGCCCCACACGGCCCGAAAGGCCGAGGCGGCGAAGGGGCGCGGCTTGACCGTCGGCGTGGTTCAGATCGGTGATCGGTTCAGATCGGCCCTGATCGGCGTGCGGGAGCGCATGTCGGGACGTGTCGACGGCGTCACCGCCCTGTGCGTGGTGCTGGGCCTGGCGCTGGTCGTTCAGGCAGGCCGGCTGGTCTGGATGCTGGTTCAGCCCGGTCCCACGATTGCGGTGGCGGACGAGGTTCAGGCTCCCCCGGCGGATCCGAGCGTGTTCGGCCGGTTCGACGCCTTCTTCCGCACCGGCGGCCAGAGCAGCCTGGCGGAGGCCACGGGGGCGGACGCCGCCCAGATGCGTCTGTACGGCGTGCGTGCGGGGGGACGGGACGGCGGTTCGGCCATCATCGGTCTGGCAGACGGCCGTCAGATCTCGGTCGGGGTCGGCGAGGAGGTCGAGCCCGGGCTGCTCCTGCAATCCGTCGCCCCCGATCATGTGATCCTGGCGAGAGGCGGCTCAGTCAGCCGGCTGGTGTTCACGGAGGTTCCCGCAAACGCGCCGCAACCTCCGGCGCCCGCCCCGGCGCCCCAGGTCATGACCCCGACGCCCGCTGCGGCGACGCAGGCGCAGGCGGGACCGGCGAGCGTCGATCCCCGCCGACTGATCGCCCAGGCCGGGTTGCGGCCCCGTTTGAAGGGAATGGCGTTGAACGGTTTCGCGGTGACCCCCACCGGCGACGGCGCCGCGCTGCGAGCGGCAGGGCTGCGCGCCGGCGACGTGATCCTGTCGGTGGACGGTGTCGAGCTGAATTCTCCTCAGGCGGTCGCGGGGCTGAGGGACCGGCTGGCCGGCGCCCGCAACGCCCAGATCCGATTCGAGCGCGACGGCGTCGTGCAAACTTCCAGCATTCAGGCCGCCCCGTGAATCCATCGCTCCGTCGTCTGTCGGCCGTCGCGGCCGCCGCCCTGATCGCCGTCCAGGGACTGGCGGCGCCTGCCGTCGTCCTGGCCCAGGAGGCGCGCCAGACCTTGAACGTCCAGGGCGCCGATATCCGCGCCTTCATCCAGGACATCGCGCGCTCGACCGGCCGCACCTTCATCGTCGATCCGGCGGTGACTGGCACGGTGACGGTGTCCAGCGATCGGGCCCTGACGCGGACCCAGACGTTCGAGGTCTTCCTGTCCACCCTGCGCGCGAACGGCCTGGTGGTGACGCCGACCTCGTCCGGCGCCTATCGCATCAGCCCGGCCCAGGGCGCCGCGCAGGGACCGGCGACGGTGGGAACAGAGCGGTTCTCGACCGAGGTGTTCAACCTGCGCCACATCGACGCCGCCTCGGCGGCCGAGACCATCCGGCCTCTGGTCGGAGCGCAGGGCCAGGTGCTGGCCAATCCGGGATCGAACAGCCTGGTCGTCGCCGACTTCGCCGACAATCTGACCCGGGTCAGAGCTTTGGTCGGCCGGATCGATGTGGATCGAGCGGCGTTCGAGGTGGTCGGGCTGTCCAACGCCTCCGCGCGAGAGATCGCCGCAGTGCTGCAGGCTGCGACCACGGGGCCGGGCGGTGTGGCCGGCATGGTCACGGTCACGCCGGTCGAGAGCTCCAACGCCCTGATCCTGCGCGGCGAGCCGGCGGCGACGGCGCGGCTGAAGGGACTGGCGGAGGATCTCGACAACCGCGCGCGGTCGTCGGAAGACGTGAAGGTGGTGTTCCTGCAGCATGCGGACGCGGCGCAACTGCTGCCGGTGCTGCAACAGATGATCGGGCAGGAGGCCGCGAGCGCCCCGACCACGTCAGGCGCGGCGGCGTCCGGGACGACCGGACGATCCGGCCTGGGCGGCGGTTCGACCGAAGCGGAAGGAGCGACTGCATCGCCGCTGGCGGTTTCGGCGGTGACACGGACCGGCCAGCGCGCCTCCATCGCCCGCTTTCCCGGCGCCAACGCCCTGGTGATTTCCGGCCCTGCAGATCTGCAACGCAGCCTGGGCGAGGTGATCCGTCAGCTGGACGTGCGCCGCCAGCAGGTGCTGATCGAGGCCATCGTGGTAGAGCTGTCCGACACGGCCGTGCGCGAGTTGGGCGTGCAGTGGATGCTGGCCGGGGAGCAGGGCGTCGGACTGACGAACTATTCCGACCGCGCGGCGCCGCTGGTTCCGCTGGCGGCGGGGGCGGCGTCCGGTCAGTTGGACAAGGACGATCCGCTGCGCGACCGGCTGCAGGATCTGGCGCTGAACTCCCTGGTCGGCGCCAACGGCTTCGTCGGCGGGGCCGGGGGCTCGATGGGCGACGGGCTGTTCGGCTTCGTCATCAACGCGGCCAAGTCGGACGAGAATTCCAACCTGCTGCAGACGCCGTCGCTGATGACGCTGGACAATCAGGAGGCGACGATCCTGGTCGGGCAGGAGGTGCCGATCACGACCGGCAGCACCCTGCTGGACGGCAATTCCAACCCCTTCACCACCACCGAGCGCAAGGACATCGGCGTCAAGCTGATCGTGCGGCCGCAGATCAACGCCGGAGGGTCGATCACCCTGACGGTGCGGCAGGAGGTGTCCAGCATCAACGGCGTGCTGACCCAGGGGGCGACGGACCTGGTGCTGAACAAGCGGGAGCTGGAGACCACCCTGGTGGTCGATGATCGCGACATCGCGGTGGCCGGCGGACTGCTGGACCAGAACGACCGGGTGTCGGTCGACAAGGTGCCGGGTCTCGGCGACCTGCCGGGCGTGGGGGCGCTGTTCCGATCACAGGGACGCCAGCGCGGGCGCACCAATCTGATGATCTTCATCCGTCCGACCATCATCCGCAGCCCGGCAGAGGCCCAGGGTCTGACAGCCGATCGCTGGGGTTATATGCGGGGCGAACAGCTGCGGGCCCAGCCGACGGTGGAGCCGTCGCTGGACATGCTGCTGCGCGACTATATGCGCACCCAGCCGCCGGTGGCGGGCGCGCCGCCGCTGGTTCTGGCGCCGGTCGAGGGCGAAGCGCTGCCGGCCGCAGGGTCGCCCGCGTCATGATCACCCTGGTCGCCCCGCGCCTGCCCTATGGTTTTGCGCGCCGCCATGGCGTGCTGCTGCTGGACGCGGGCGAGATCGCCGTTGTCGGCCTGCGCGAGGACGCCGATCCCCGCGCCCTGATCGAGACGCGGCGCGCATTGGGCCGACCGTTGCAGGTTCAGCGGATGGCCGCCGCCGCCTTCGATCGGCGACTGGCGGACGTCTATGCGGAAGACACGCTGTCGGGCGCTGATGCCGAGCTGGACATGCCGGGCGGGCTGGACGGGCTGGTTCATGATCTGCCGGCGGCCGAGGACCTGCTGGACAGCGCGGACGACGCACCGGTGATCCGCCTGATCAACGGGGTGATCGCGGAGGCCGTGCGGCAGGGGGCGTCAGACATCCATCTGGAGACCTATGAGGCGGCCCTGGTCGTGCGGATGCGCGTCGACGGCGTGTTGCGCGAGACGTTGAGGTTGAACCCGCGCGCGGCTTCGGTGATCGTGTCGCGCATCAAGGTCATGGCGCGGCTGGACATCGCCGAACGGCGCGTGCCGCAGGACGGCCGGATGTCACTGTCGCTGGGCGGTCGGTCGCTGGACGTGCGGGTCTCGACCCTGCCGGCGCGGGGCGGCGAACGGGTGGTGCTTCGGATTCTCGACAAGGACCAGACCGGGCTGACGCTCGACCAGCTGGGCATGAATGCGGACGAGATCGCGGTGTTTCGGCGGGCGTTGTCCGAGCCCAATGGCATCGTGCTGGTCACCGGGCCGACCGGGTCGGGCAAGACCACGAGCCTGTACGCCGCGCTGAACCTGTTGAACGACGGCGCCCGGAATATCCTGACGGTCGAGGATCCAGTCGAATACGCGATCGACGGCGTCGGCCAGACCCAGGTGAACGCCAAGGTCGGCATGACCTTCGCCGCCGGACTGCGCGCCATTCTGCGCCAGGATCCGGATGTGGTGATGGTCGGGGAAATCCGGGATTCGGAGACGGCGTCGGTGGCGGTGCAGGCGGCCCTGACCGGCCACCTGGTGCTGTCGACCGTCCACACGAACGACGCCCTCGGCGCGGTGACGCGGCTGAAGGATATGGGGGTGGAGCCGTTCCTGATCGCCTCGACGGTGCGGCTGGTGATGGCGCAGCGGCTGGTGCGGCGGCTGTGCGACACTTGCAAGCGGGAGGATGTCGCCGACGCCGCCGTGACCCGACTGATCGGGGTCAAGGCGGGGCAGCGCATCTGGCGGCCGGTGGGCTGCGATCGCTGCGGCCAGACCGGCTATATCGGCCGCGTCGGCCTGTATGAGGTGGCGCGAATCGACGAGACCCTGAGAGGGATGATCTCCGGCGGGGCGAGCGAGGACGACCTGGCCTCTGTCGCCTTCAAGGCCAAGGATCGGCTGGAGCGACGCGCGCGAAAGGCGGTCACCGACGGTCTGACCTCGGTCGAGGAGGCGTTGCGCGCCGCGCGTCAGGAAACGGCGCGTGACGCCGTTGAAGAGGCCGCCTGATGCCGGCCTTCGCCTATACGGCCGTGGACGGGGCCGGTCGCACCATCGGCGGTGCCGTGAACGCATCAGACGCCGAGGCCGCGCGACGGGGCCTGGAGAAGCGCCGGCTGATGGTGCTGGAACTGGGCGCGGCGGGAGAGAACGCCGTCGAAACGCCCAAGGCCCCATCACGCCCGCCCCGGGACCGGTTGGGTCAGCGGCGTCTGGCGCTGGCGACGCGCCAGCTGGCGGCGCTGACGGCTGTAGCGCCCGTCGAGGAGGCGATGCGGAACCTGGCGGGTCAGTCGGACCGGCCCTCCGAGCGGCGCATCCTTTCGGCCGTGCATGCGGGTATTCTGGAAGGGCGGCGACTGTCGGAGGCCATGGCGGAGCAGGGCCGGGCCTTCCCGCCGCTGTATCGGGCCATGGTGGCGGCGGGCGAACAGTCGGGCGCCCTGCAATCCATCCTGTCGCGTCTGGCCGACGATCTGGAACGCGACCAGCAGGCGCGGGCCAAGGTGGTCACCGCCCTGGTCTATCCGCTGGTGCTGGCCGTCGTGGCGGTCGGGGTGATCGGCGCCTTGATGGTGTTCGTGGTCCCCAAGGTGGTGGATCAGTTCGCAGACCTGAACCAGACCCTACCGCTGCTGACGCGACTGGTGATCGGGCTTTCGGATCTGATGCGGGACTGGGGCTGGCTGATCGCCCTGATCGTGGCGGGCGTCGTCGGCGGGGGGATGCTGCTGCGGCGTCGGGAGGATGTGCGGCTGAGGCTCGATACATGGATGCTGAAGGCGCCGGTCATCGGCCGCCTGATCCGCGACCTCCATGCGGCGCGGCTGGCGCGGACGCTGTCGACCATGCTGGCCTCGGGCCTGCCGGTGCTGGAGGGACTGACCATCGCGGCGCGGACGGTGGAGAACCGCCGCCTGCGTCAGGCGACCCTGGCCATGGCCGAGGCCGTGCGCGAGGGCGCGGGCCTGTCGGCGGCCATGCGTCGGGCCGACATCTTCCCGCCGATCCTGCTGACCATGACCGCCTCGGGCGAGAGCGCGGGGCGGCTGGAGCCGATGCTGGACGGCGCCGCCGACTATCTGGAACGCGATTTCTCGACCTTCACCGCGACGATGCTGAGCCTGCTGGAGCCGGCGATCATCGTCCTGATGGGCGGGGTGGTGGCGCTGATCGTGCTGTCGATCCTGCTGCCCATTCTTCAGATCAATTCCCTGGCGCTGCGATGAGCCTTCCCATGTCCAAGATCACTCCTGCCCTCAACCGACGGCGTCGCGGCCGCGCCGGCTTCACCCTGGTCGAGCTGATGGTGGTGATCGTCATCATCGGCCTATTGGCGACCGTCGTGGCGATCAACGTCCTGCCCAGCCAGGATCGGGCGCGGGTCGAAAAGGCGCGTGCGGACGTCGCCGTGCTGGAACAGGCGATCGACACCTATCGGCTGGACAACCTCAGCTTCCCCACGAACGCCCAGGGGCTGGCGGCCCTGCGGGCGGCGCCGGGTGATCTGGCGCGGCCGGAACGGTATCGCCAGGGCGGCTATGTGCGACGGCTGCCGCAGGATCCCTGGGGCAATGACTACCAGTACCGTCGCCAGAGCGCCCACGGCGGGGCGTTCGACGTCTGGTCGTTCGGGGCGGACGGCAAGTCGGGGGGCGAGGGCGATGACGCCGACATCGGCAACTGGGAAGGCTAGGGGTTCGGAGGGTCGGCGCCGTCGCTCCGGCTTCACCCTGGTGGAGCTGATGGTCACGGTGGCGGTCATCGGACTGGCCGCCGGGGCCGTCGTGATGACCGCCATGCCGTCGCAGCCGTCGGCGGTGCGCACCGCCGAGCGGTTCGCGGCGCGGCTGGCCGAGGCGCGCTCCGAAGCGATCCTGTCCAACCGGCCCGTCTCGGCGACGGTGGACCAGGCGGGATATCGCTTCAGCATCCTGCAAGGGCGCGATTGGGTCGCCGCCGGTCGCCCGCTGACCGGACAGGCGTGGGAGGAGGGGGTAACCTCGTCGGGCCCGGCTGAGCGTTGGACGTTCGATCCGACCGGCGCGGTCGAGCCCGCGTCGCGCAGCATCAGCCGGGAGGGTGTGACCGCCGTCGTCCGGATCGACGAAGCTGGTCAGGTGCGGGTCGAAGGGGCGACGGCGGGCGATGGATGATCTGATGGGGCGGGACGGCTTTTCCCTGATCGAGATGCTGGTGGCGATGGCGGTGTTCGCCCTGGCGGCGATGGCGTTGCTCAACCTGTCGGGCGAGAGCGTGCGGTCGGCCGCTCGGGTGCAGGACCGCACGCTGGGCGGGATCGTCGCGGACAACATCGCCGCCGAGGCCGTGCTGGGCCTGGGCGACGGGTCGGAAGAAGGGCGTGTCATTCTGGCCGGCCGTGACTGGCGCTGGCGTCGGTCGGTGGCGACGACGGAGATCCCGAACCTGCGTCGGGTCGAGGTGCGGGTCGTGGCCGAAGAGAACGAGGAGGCGGCGCGCCGCGTCGTGTTCGCCGGCGCGCAGGGCCGGTGAGAGGCGTGAACAGGGCGGGGTTCACCTTGGTGGAGGTTCTGATCGCGCTGAGCGTCTTCGCCTTGCTGGGCGCAGCGGGGACGCTGGTGCTGGCGCGGACGCTGGATACGCGGGAAACCGTGCGGCGGCAGGGCGAGGTTGTCGGCGACCTGCAGAAGCTGCGCGCCCTGCTGCGCGCCGATCTGGCCCAGGCCGCGCCGCGGCGGACGCGCGGGCCGACGGGGCGGCCGGCGCCGCAGCCGATCGTCGGCCCGGCGCAGCCCGGCGACCCCCTGCTGGTGCTGGCGCGGGCGGGCTGGGCCAATCCGGACGGCGCGGCGCGGCCGTCGATCCAACGGGTCGAGTATCGACTGGTTGAGGACCGGCTGGAGCGACGCGCCACAACCCATCTCGACGGCGCGCGGCCGGGACCGGCCCAGGTGCTGATACGCGGCGTGCGACGGGCGGAGGTCCGTTTCGTGACGCGGGGATCCGAGGCGCCGGCCTATGCGGCCTCGGCCGATCGACCTTTGCCTGAAGCTGTTCGGCTGTTCCTGACCATCGACGGGCTGGGAGAGGTGGATCAGCTGCTGCTGGTCGAGGCGGCATGAAGCGGTCTCGCGCGTCTCGCCGGGGAATGGCCCTGCTGACCGTGCTGTTGCTGACGGCGACGATGGCGGCGGTGTGCGTGGTCATCCTCGATGACGTGCGGTTCTCGGTGCGCCGCACGACCAATCTGGAACTGACCGCCCAGGGCCAGGCCTATGGCGCCGGAGCGGAACGGCTGGCGGCGGCGGAGATCGAGCGTCTGACGCGGATATCGCCTGGTCGAACGCCGGTTCAGCCGGCGTGGAACGGACGCCGGATGGCCTTTCCGGTCGAGGACGGATCGATCACGGCGACGCTGAGCGACGGCCAGGCCTGTTTCAACATCAACAGTCTGGTGCTGGGGCAGGGCGAGGACCTGATCGTCCAGCCGGAAGGCGTGGCCCAGTTCGTCGCCCTAGGGGTCGCGATCGGCGCACCGCATCCGCGGATGGCGGCGCTGGCGGACGCCATGGTGGACTGGATGGACGAGGACTCGGAAGCCCGGCCGAACGGCGCGGAGGACGCCCGCTACGCCGCGCGACCCCGGCCGTATCGCACCGCCGGGGTGATGATGGCGGAGGTCAGCGAGTTGCGCGCCGTGCAGGGCATGGACGCGGCCCTGTACGATCGGCTGCGCCCGTGGCTGTGCGCCCTGCCGACCACGCGATTGTCGCCGATCAATCCCAACACCCTGCGACCCGATCAGGCGCCGTTGCTGGTCGCGCTGAGCGAAGGACGTCTGCCGATCGGGGCGGCGCGGGCCGCCCTGGCCGGACGTCCGCAGAACGGCTGGGCCGATCTGGACGCCTTCTGGCGGCAGCCGGCGATGGCTGTCTTCAACCCCGATGAAGCGCGCCGCAGCCAGCCGAGCCTTGCGACCCGCTATTTCAACCTCGATGTCGAGGTCGAGGTGGGCGGCGAAGCTTTCTACCGCAACGCCCTTCTGGAACTGGCCGCCGACGGCCGGGTCCGCACCGTTTCCCGCCGATGGACGCCCTCGGAATGATCCCCACACGACTGATCTTCATTCCCGCGACGGCGGACCAGCCCGCGCCCCTGCTTCATGTCGATGCCGACGGGACCGTGGTGGAGGCCGGGCGGCTGACGCTTGAGAACGCCGCCGACTATCGGCCGATGCGCACCGTCGCCATCGTGTCGGGCTCGGACGTTCTGGTCAGGCGGCTGGCCTTGCCGTTCGGAGGAGACGCCCAGGTGCGGGCGGCGGCGCTGTGGGCGTTGCGCGAGGAACTGGCCACGGCGCCGGAGCGGCTGACGGTGACCCTGGGGCCGATCGAGCCGGGGCGGGAGGATCGGCTGGTCGCGGTGACGGCCTCGGCCCTGCTTCAGGCGTGGACGGATTTTCTGGGCAGTCTGGGGGTGCGGGCCGACGCCCTTGTGCCGGATCATCTGGTGTTGCCCGAGCCCGATGACGATGCGGCGGCATGGGTTCGCGACATTGGCGGCGATGTGATCGTGCGGACGCGCAACGCCGCCGCGACCGTGCAGCCGGACCTGGTCGCGGCCCTAACCGAAGCCGGGTTCCAGGTTGTCGATGATGCGCGTTGGCGCAGGGAGCTGGCGCGGATCGCGGCGTCGCCGCCGCTGAATCTGTCGGCGGCCGATGTGCGACGGCGCGACCGGGCGCGACATGGCGCACTGATCGCGGGGATGCTGGCCGCAGGTCTTGCGGTTTCGCCAGTTCTGATCGACCTGGCGGTCGGAGCGCGAGACCGCATGGCGGCCGCGCGGTCGGAGCGCCGAATCGAAGCCCTGGTTCAGGGCGTGGCGCCGGGCGCGGGCGAAGGTGCGGCGGAACGTCTGATCGCGGAGGGCGACGGCATGCTGTCGCAGGGCGTGACCGGAGCCGCCGCCGCCCTGTTCAAGGCGGTGGAGACGGTCGAGGGCGCGGAACTGGACGCCCTGTCGGCCGAGGCGGGACGTGGATTGAGCGCGACGGTCAGCTATGCCGCGTTTCAGGACCTGGATCGGCTGAGATCCGCCATGGCGGACGCGGGATACAGGCTGGAGGACGACAGCACGGTCGAGGACGGCGGCCGTGTGGTCAGCGGCGTGAGGGTGACGGGACGATGAGCGGCGTGATCGAGCCCCTGTATCGCTGGATCGGCGATCGGTCGCCGCGGGAGCGGGCAATGCTTGGGGTCTGCCTTGTGCTGACTCTCCTGACGGCGGGCTGGCTGCTGGTCTATCGGCCGGTCCACGTCTGGCGTCTGGCGTCCGAGGATCAGCGACAGGCGGCGGTGACGCGGGAAGCAGCGGTCGCCGTCGCCGCGCGGCGGCTCTCGGCCGGTCGCGCCCCGGCCTTCGAGGGCGACCTTGAGGGCGTGGCGCGCCAGAGGGCGGAGGCGGCGGGTCTGTCCGTCGTGTTCGGCATGTCCGAGGGTGGCGACCTGAGCTTCATGGCCGAGCGGGCGCCGGTCGGGACGGTCATGGCCTGGCTGTCAGGCCTGGAACAGGCGGGCGTGCGAGTGACGGCGCTGTCGGTCGTCGAGAATGCGGACACGACGATCACCGCTGAAGGGGCGCTGGCGCGCGGCGACGCGGCGTCCCGAGGTCGGTAAGTCTTTGTCCACCGGACGGACGTAAACTGCCTTTCGTGTGGGGACGAAACGCAGGATGCGTATGTTCGGATTTCTTAGAGGCGAGCGTTCCGCGTCTGGCCGTCGCGCCGATGCGGAGCCGCCCAGCGAAAAGCTGGACCTGCTGACGGGCGCGGCCCTGGTCGCCCTTTCGGGCAGCGTCATCACCCTGATGGCGCAGACCATCCACGTGGCCGGCGCAGGGACGACCCTGCCGGCGGTTTCGGCCGGACTGGTCGCGGGGTCGCTGGTGCTGTTTCGGCAATGGCGGAAGTCCGTGCAGCTGAGCCGGACGTCGGCCGCGCGGTCGCAGTATCTGCTGAACCACGACGTGGTCACCCAGTTGCCGAACCTGACCGGCGTCGTCGCCCTGTTGGACGACCAGCGTCGCCGGGCGATCGCGAACAAGGAAGACCCGACCTTCGGGGCCATCGTGTGCGTCGGTCTGACCCGTCTGCAGGACATCTATGACAATCTCGGCCACGACTGCGGCGACGCCGTGCTGGTGGAGATTTCCAAGCGGCTGCAAGGTGTGTTCGACGACATCGATCGGGTCGCCCGCGTCGGCGAAGACGTGTTCGCTATCGTCGTCGGCTCCCTGACCAAGGCCAAGCTGGCGGTGCTGAGCGGACAGCTGAACCGTCTGATGGACATGCCGGTGGCGACGCCCGCAGGCACGGTGGTGATCGGCAGCGCGGTCGGCGTGAGCTTCCCCGACGCCGACTGCGCCGATCCGCGCGAGGCCATTCGACAGGCGCGTCTGGCCCTGTCTGCGGCGCGCAACGCCCGGGCCGCCGTGGCCTTCTTCGAGCCGGAGTTCGACCAGTCCAGCAAGCTGAGGCTGGAGTTGGCGCGGGAGCTGCGGGCGGCCCTGGTCGGCGGCGGGCTGAACATGGTCTATCAGCCGCAGGTCAACGAGAAGGGCGATCTGGTCGGGGTCGAGGCCCTGATGCGCTGGTCCAGCGAAACGCGTGGAGAGGTGCCGCCGTCGGTGTTCGTGCCGATCGGGGAACAGGCGGGCCTGGGCGAGGCCATGGGCCTGTTCGCGCTGGGCGCCGCGTTCCGCGATTCCAAGCGGTGGAGCGGTCTGAAGGTGGCGGTCAATGTCTCGCCGATCCAGCTCAAGTCCGCGGAATTCGTGCCGGCGGTGAAGCGCCTGCTGGAGCATCATCAGGTCAAGGCTCAGGATTTCGAGCTGGAAATCACCGAGGGCATTCTGCTGGACCCCGATCCGGTCGCGACCGCGAGCCTGGACGCCCTGCGGGCCATGGGCTTCGCCATCGCCCTGGACGACTTCGGCACCGGCTATTCGAGCCTGGGTTATCTGAGCCAGTTCGAGGTCGACAAGATCAAGATCGACCGGTCGTTCGTGGTCAATCTGGGGGTGCGGCCGGATGCGACGGCCATCATCAAGGCGATCACCGACCTGTCCGACGCCCTGGGGGTCAAGGTCCTGGCCGAGGGGGTCGAGAACGGCACGCAGTTGCGGATGCTGCGCGGCGAGGGCTGCAAACTTGCCCAGGGCTTCTATGTCGGGGTTCCGGCTTCGGCGGACGTCATCGATGCGGCGCTGAAGCGGCCGGACGTCGCGATGGCGGCCTGAGCGGCCGTTGAAATGAATACGAAGACGCCCGGGCCGAGAGGTCCGGGCGTTACTGTTGGAACGTGACGCATATCAGGCGGCTTCGCCGAACTGATTCATCGTGTTGTGCACCCCGCCGGCCTTGAGAGCGGCCTCTCCGGCGAAATATTCCTTGTGGTCGTCGCCGATGTCGGAGCCGGACATGTTCTGGTGTTTCACACAGGCGATGCCCTCGCGGATCTCCTTGCGTTGAACACCCGCGACATAGCCGAGCATGCCGGCGTCGCCGAAATACTCCCTGGCCAGGTTGTCCGTGGACAGGGCGGCCGTGTGATAGGTCGGCAGGGTGATCAGGTGGTGGAAGATGCCGGCCCGTTTCGCTCCGTCCGCCTGGAAGGTGCGGATCTTTTCGTCGGCGGCGTCGGCCAGGGGCGTGCCGTCATAGTCGGCGCTCATCAGCTTCGCCCGATCATAGGCCGAGACATCCTTGCCCTCGGCGGCCCAGGCGTCGAACACCTGCTGACGGAAGTTCAGGGTCCAGTTGAACGAAGGCGAGTTGTTGTAGACCAGTTTGGCGTTGGGGATGACCGCGCGGATGCGGTCCATCATGCCGGCGATCTGCTCGACGTGGGGCTTTTCGGTCTCAATCCACAGCAGGTCGGCGCCGTTCTGAAGCGAGGTGATGCTGTCCAGAACGCATCGGTCCTCGCCGGTGCCGGGCCGGAACTGGAACAGGTTGGACGGCAGGCGTTTGGGCCGCAGCAGCTTACCGTCGCGGTTCAGGATAACGTCGCCGTTCTTCAGGTCGGCAGGCGCGATCTCTTCGCAGTCCAGGAAGCTGTTGTACTGGTCGCCCAGGTCGCCCGGCTCATTGGAGACGGCGATCTGTTTCGTCAGGCCGGCGCCGAGGCTGTCGGTGCGGGTGACGATGATCCCGTCCTCGACCCCCAGTTCCAGGAAGGCGTAGCGACAGGCGCGGACCTTGGCCAGGAAGTCCTCGTGCGGAACCGTGACCTTGCCGTCCTGGTGGCCGCACTGCTTTTCATCCGAGACCTGGTTCTCGATCTGCAGGGCGCAGGCGCCGGCCTCGATCATCTTCTTGGCCAGCAGATAGGTGGCCTCGGCGTTGCCGAAGCCGGCGTCGATGTCGGCGATGATCGGCACGACGTGGGTCTGGTGCGTGTCAACGGCGTCCTGAATCTGTCGCGCCTTGACTTCATCACCGGCGGCGCGCGCGGCGTCGAGATCGCGGAACATCATGCCCAGTTCGCGAGCGTCGGCCTGACGCAGGAAGGTGTACAGTTCCTCGATCAGGGCCGGGACCGAGGTCTTTTCATGCATCGACTGGTCGGGCAGGGGGCCGAACTCCGACCGCAGGGCAGCGATCATCCAGCCGGACAGGTAGAGGTATTTCCGCTTCGTCGTGCCGAAGTGTTTCTTGATCGAGATCATCTTCTGCTGGCCGATGAAGCCGTGCCAGCAGCCCAGAGACTGGGTGTATTGCGACGGATCGGCGTCATAGGCGGCCATGTCGCGGCGCATGATGGCGGCGTTGTAGCGCGCGATATCCAGGCCGGTCTGAAAGCGGTTCTGGAGCCGCATCCGGGCGACGGCCTCGGGGCTGATGCCGTCCCAGGTTCCTGACTTGGCGGCGATCAGCGAGCCGATTTGGGCGATGTGATCTTGATACGACATGGCGGGCGTCCTTCGGGGAAGTCGAGAGGCCTTTCGGTTACGGCCGCCGAGTCCGGCCGTCATCGGCCTGCGGAGTGAAGCCGTCAAACTTTACAGACATTCTTTGTAATGATGTAATGTCCTGACAAACCGGTGAGCCAACATGTCCACGCCCCGCCGTCTCTATGTCGGACCCAGCCTACGCCGCATTCGGCGCGACCTGGGTCTGACCCAGGCCGATATGGCGTCGGACCTTGAGGTGTCGGCCTCCTACATCGCCCTCCTGGAGCGCAATCATCGGCCGCTGAGCGCGGAGATGCTGTTGCGTCTGGCGCAGACCTACAAGCTGGACATGGCGAGTTTGGCGGGGGAGGCGACCAGCGACATCGCCGCTCGCATCCAGGTGGTGCTGAAGGACCCGATGTTCGCCGACATCGACCTGCCGCCGCTGGAGAACGCCGATCTGACGACCAATTTTCCGGGCGTGACCGAGGCCTTGCTGAGGCTGCATGCGGCCTATCAGCAGGAGCATCTGGCGCTGGCCGACAGGACCGCAGAAGCTCGATCGGGTCGCGCGGATGACGCCGGCGACCCGGTGGCGGAGTCCCGGAGGTTCCTGGCGGCGCATCGCAACTGTTTCCCGGCGCTTGATGAGGCGGCCGAGGCGATTTCGCGGTCGGTCGCGGAACTCGGCGGCCTGGCGGCCTGGCTGAAGGACCGGCATGGGCTGCGGACGCGGCGGATGCCGTCGGAGGTGATGGTGGGGTCGCTGAGGCGCTATGACCTGCATCGCCGCGAAGTCCTGCTGGACGACGCCCTGGACGCCGCCGGGCAGCAGTTTCAACTCGCATCCCAGATCGCCTATCTGGATCTGGCCGGTCAGATCGATGCGGCGCTGGCGGGGACGCCGTTTTCGACCGAGGACGGGCGACGCCTGGCGCGGCGGGCCCTGGCGGCCTATGCGGCGGCGGCCGTCGTCATGCCCTACGCCGCCTTCGCTCGGGCGGCGGAGACACGGCGATATGACATCGAAGGCCTGTCGCGCCAGTTCGGAACCAGCTTCGAACAGACGGCGCACCGGCTGACCACCTTGCAGAAGCCGGGGCAGGAGCGGGTCCCGTTTTTCTTCCTGCGGGTCGATCCGGCGGGGAATGTGTCCAAGCGTCTGGACGGGGCGGGCTTTTCCTTCGCCCGGCATGGGGGCGGATGCCCCCTGTGGTCGGTGCATACGGCGTTCCGCACGCCGCGCGAGATCGTGCGGCAGTGGCTGGAGCTGCCGGACGGCCAACGGTTCTTTTCGATCGCTCGGACCGTCACGGCGGGCGGAGGCGGATACGGGGCGCCGCGTATCGAGCGAGCCGTGGCCATGGTCTGCGCGGCCGAGCATGCGGACAGGCTGATCTACGCCCAGGGCTTCCCGGACGCGCCGACGCCGATCGGGGTCGCCTGTCGCCTGTGCCATCGCGCCGAGTGCACCGCGCGGTCAGCCCCGCCGATCGGCCGGCCGATCCTGAGCGACGACATTCGCCGCCCGACCGCGCCCTTCGCCTTTGCGGACGGATAAGGACGCGGCCGGACATCAGCCCGGCCGCGCCGAGTTTGGCCCGGGTGGGAGTTCGGGCGACGGGGTTTCTGTGTGCCTGAAGCGGAGCGTGCGCCTTGATCCAGCGCAAAGCAGGGGTTTCAGGCGGCGTGTTGTCGGCAATGCGCGGCGAAGCCGTTCAGGAAGTCGGTCAGGCGTTTGCGGACCGCCTCGTCGGTGATCCGGCCTTCGGCGTCGAACACGGACCCGGCGCGGGCGACCATCAGCCGCCCTTCGAACCAAGGATCGGTCCCGAGCGTCCGCAGCACGGGCAGCCAGGCGTTCTGGCTGAGGATCGTGCCGAAACCGCCCGGCGAGGCGCCGAGCACCGCCACGGGTCGCCCGCCGAACACGCGGCCGATGTCGTCGGCCGGGCGACTGAGCCAGTCGATGGCGTTCTTGAACACGCCGGGGATGGAGTTGTTGTATTCCGGCGTGAACAGCAGCAGGCCGTCGCTGGCCGCGATCAAGTCCTTCAGGTCGGTGACGGCGGACGGCAGCCCCTGATCGCGTTCGAGATCGGCGTCATACAGGGGGATGCCGCGAATGGAGCCCGCGACGATTTCGACGCCGTCCGGCGCGAGGGTCTGGGTGGCGCGCAGGAGGGCCGAGTTGAACGACGCCTGTCTGAGGCTGCCCGACAGTCCGATCAGTCGCATGGTCGTCTCCATAGAATCCGAGGTTGGAGCCTAGGTCGACAGGCGCGCCGAGGCGAGGCGTTCAAAGCCTGTAACCCGATCGCCATGACCCTGCCCATGTCTGCGCTTAGATGCTAGACACCGGTATCATTCGAGACCGACCGCCGCTACGTGCGGCTCCGGTTCACAGTCCCCGCCGAGAGGAAACGCCATGAAAATCGCGCTGATCATTGAAAACAGCCAGGCCGCCAAAAGCGCTGTCATCCACGACGCCCTGACCGCCGTCGCCCAACCCCTGGGCCATGAGGTGTTCCACTACGGCATGTATGCGCCCGAGGACAAAGCCTCGCTGACCTATGTGATGAACGGTCTGCTGGCGGGCATCCTGCTCAACTCCGGCGCGGCGGATTTCGTGGTCACCGGTTGCGGCACCGGCATGGGTTCGATGCTGGCCTGCAACTCCATGCCGGGCGTGTTCTGCGGCCTGGTGATCGACCCCACCGACGCCTTCCTGTTCGGCCAGATCAACGACGGCAACGCCATCTCCATGCCGTACGCCAAGGGTTTCGGCTGGGCGGCCGAGCTGAATCTGCAGGACGTCTATCGCAAGCTGTTCGAGGGCGAGCGCGGCCTGGGCTATCCCAAGGAGCGCGCCGAGATCATGGCCAAGAACCGCGGCATCCTGAAGTCGCTGAAGGGCGTGACCTGTCACGACATGCTGACGGTGCTGAAGACCGTCGATCAGGACCTGCTGAAGGCCGCTGTGGCCGGCGAGAAATTCCAGGAATACTTCTTCGCCAACGCCACGGACGAAGCCATCCGCGACTATATCAAGAGCGTCGTCGCCGCCGCCCCGGTGATGGAACCGGCCTGATATCGCCGAGGCGCAATGATCCCGGCGGCGCGAGAGTCACGCCGCCGGGAAAGCGCCACAGCTGTTATCGACAGTAGGGGTTCGAGGCCGGGCAGGGCGCGGAATAGGCCGTGCCGATCGAGCGGACAGAGTTCAGATACTGGTTGAAGTCCCGCGTGCTGGAGGACGACGGGCTCGAACCGCCGGCGTACGTCGATCCGCGGTACCCGGACGACGAAGTCCCAGATCCGGCGCTATACGCCTGGGCCCCGGCCGCCAGTCCCTGGACGATCGTTCCCAGCGTATTGCCGAGGAAGCGGCCGAAGCCGTTCTGACGAGAGGCGCTGCCCGCAGTGCCGCCGTAGGTCGCGCGCACATTGGCGTTGAACATCGGCATCCAGACATCGCAGGCGAAGTCGTTGCCGCCGTTCATGCAGGCGCGCGCGCCGTAAGCCATGATCTTTTGCCGGTTGTTCAGGCCGAATGCGCTGTAATAGTTGAAAAATATGACACCAGCGCACGAGGTGTAGTTCTTGTCCTCGTCGCAAGACCGCGCATACTCTTGTTCGGCCTTCATGTAGTCGGCCATGCTGAAACTGCCCAGGCGGACCTGGGACCCCTCCGCCACGGCATGGGCGAAGTTCAGGCAACTGCCGGAGACCTTCATGGCGCAGGCGAATTCCAGGGCGCGCCCTGCCGCCACATAGTCGCGAGAGACGCCGGATGCGCCGGTGAGATCGTATTGTCCCTGAATGCTGCAGGCCTGAGCATCGAGATTCGACTTGCACAACTCGGCCGCCAGGCGGCGGGCGTCCGCGTGACGCTCGGCCCGCATCATGCTGTAGACGGCGCCGACGTCGGGCTTCGGCAGGGCGGCAAGGGCGGCGGCCGCCATGGGGTGCCCCATCTGACGAGCCTTCTCATACCAGTCCTGCGCAGAGAGCAGATCGCCGCTGGGGTTCAGGCCGAGCTCGTCGTACTTGCCCATCATCATGAAGGCGGAGGGGTCGCCGAGATCGGCCGCCAGGGTCAGCAGCCGGTGTCCGTCCGCGAAGCTCGCGACCGTCCCGACGCCCTGAAACGCCATGTTCGCCGCCGCGAACGCGCCCGAGCCGTCGCCGCCGCGACCCGCCCGCACATAGTAGCCGAACGCGGCGCGCAGGTCGGGCGGATGTCCGGGGTAGCCGGCGCGGTGCACCGTCGCGAGGTTCATCAGGGAGGGCGTGAAGTTCCGATCCGCCGCCTGCGTCCAGTATCGGATGGCGGTATCGTAGTCGGCCGGAACGGCCTTGCCTTCCTGATAGTAGACGCCGAGGTTGTTCAGGGCCTCCAGATTGCCGAATGAAGCCAGGTTCTCCCATACGGCCCTGGCCTGGGCGTACTGACCGGACGCATAGAGGCCCTTCGCGCGTTCATTCTGTTGATGCGACACGGATCCGGGCTCGGACCAGGGCGCCTCGGGCAATGGCGTGACGTCGAGGTGCTGGGCCTGAGCGTGTCCCGCGGCCGCGCCCGTCAGCGCACCGAACAAGAGAACCAGGGCAAGCCGGACCATCGCCAACACCTACTGACTACGTTGAACGCCGTCAGTTTCGGGCAAACGCCCCTCCTTCGAAAGGGCGGGCCCCGTAGAGTCAGGTTTGGAAATTCGAGGTGCCCCAGCTGTGTGCATGGCGGAAGAGGTGGGGGCACCCCTACCGAACAAAATCAAGGGCTTGTCTGGGCTAACGCCCTATGGTGCGACATTGGCGGCAAAAGGGGAAATTCCGCCTTTGGCTAACCCTGCAGTCGACCTCTTGGCCGAACTGCTAGGCATGACCGGGCCGCCTGAAACGCGAAACGCCGCCCCGGCTGGTCCCCGGAACGGCGTCGCAATCAGTCAGGAAGGCGGCGAGCCGCAATCGGAAATATACGACCTTCTCGGCGACCTTTCAAGTTCCGATGCCGGTGAATTGTCGGCGTTGGACCGGCCGCTTCAGATCAGCCGATTCGATGGGGCGAGCCTCATAAGGGCGACGCGCCTCACGCGCTCTCTGCGCCAGTTGGCCGACGAGGCGCACACCTGGCCACGGCGGAATGTGTCGCCTGGCGCCACCGTCGAAGAGCGCGACGCGATCAAGCGCACCCTTCCGCTGCTGAAGCTGGCCACGTTCAAGGCCAAGCGTTCCGATGACGACCTGCTGACCCTAGACGGTGTCGAGGGTGACTATGATGGAAAGCGCGGTTTGATGACCGTCGCCGAGGCGATGGAGCGCCTAGCGGCAAGTCGGATCGCAGCCCTGATCTACACCTCGCCAAATCATACTGAAGAGGCCCCGCGCTGGCGTGTGATCGTGCCGACCTCGCGTCCGGTTTCGCCCGCCGAACACGGCGACCTTGTCGCACGCCTCAACGGCGCACTTGGCGGCATCCTGGAGCCGGAAAGTTTCGACAGGGCGCGCGGCTATTTCTACGGCGCCCTAAGCGATCGTGCGGCGCCGACAACCTATTTGATCGACGGGCGTCCAATCGACCTGGCGCACGAACTCCCGCGCCTGGACCGTCGCGGCCTCCCGCCCGGCGAGGCGGAGCCGGACGACTTACTGGCTGACCTGGGCATGTCGGGCCCGGCCGACGAAGATGATGACGACCTGGCGGCGCTCATACCCTTCGACGTGGATGGCGGCATTCGCGACGCCCTGCAGCATATCCCCGCCGACGATCGCGATGACTGGCTGCGGATTGGAATGGCGCTGCACCATGCGGCCGAAGGCTCCGAAGAGGGGTTCGAGGTCTGGTCGAAATGGTCGCGTCAGTCGGACAAGTTCAACGCGCGCGATCAGCGGCGCACATGGGATGGGTTCAGGCTCAACCGCGATGCGTCGATCACCATCGCCACTGTGTACGATATGGCAAAGGCGTACCGCGCCGCCAAAGCCAAGCCGATCGAGGCGCCGACGCGACTGACCTTCCTGTCGCCGAGCGAGTGTGAGGCCGCGCCGCGCCGAGGCTACATCGTCAAGGGGATGCTGGCGCCTGGGGACATCGGCTGCATCTTTGGCCAGCCCGGCGCCGGCAAGTCGCTGATCGCGCCCCATATCGGTTACGCGATGGCGCAGGGGCGCGCGGCGTTCGGGATGCGGACGAAGCCCGGCGAGGTGTTCTATGTCGCCGCCGAGGACTCGCACGGTATGCAGGGGCGGGTCGCGGCGCTGAAGCTGCGCCATGGGGATGCGCCGGGCTTCACCGTCGTCGACGGCGTCTCTGACCTACTCGCCGACGACAGCCCAGACCTTGCCGCCCTTATCGAGGCGGTTGAGGCGCGGCGCCCGTCCCTTGTGTTTCTCGACACGCTGGCGATGGCCTTTCCCGGCCTGGAGGAAAACTCGGCGGAGGGTATGGGGCGCGTCGTGTCAGTCGCCAGATCCCTCGCTCAATGGGGCGCGGCCGTCGTCCTGATCCACCACAGCACAAAGGCCGAGGGGCGGACGCCGCGCGGACACTCCTTGCTGAACGGCGCGCTGGATATGGCCATGCACGTCGAAAGAGATGAGTCCGGCATTGTCCGGGGCGTCCTCACGAAGAACCGCAACGGCTCGTGCGACCGTGACGTCGCCTTCCTGATCGACACCGAACACCTAGGCGAGGATGAGGACGGCGACACGGTCACCGCCGCCCTGGTGGATGAACTGCCGGCCGGTGCGGCTCCGAAACCTGAGAAAGCGTCACCCGCAAAGGTCATGCTGCGCATCCTGGACAGGTTAGCGGACTCGTCCGGACCGAGTCCGGTTTGGGTTTCGGAGGACGAATGGCGGGCCGCATGTGCGGCCGATCGCGGCGTATCGGGGTCTGAGAATGTCGAGAGCCGCAAGCGATGCGTCCGACGGCTGATCGAACGACTATCCGGCGACATGCAGATTGAGTTCCGCGACGGGCAAGTCAGACGGTTCGGCGAGTGGTCGGGCGACGGTCTCGACGGGTCGGAATCGGCGTCATGAGGGGGCGGACTCGAACCCCGGACTCACCCCGGACAGGCCCGGACTCTGTCCGTTCCCCCATTGCAGGGGGGCGGACAATCCGGAGACCCCCTTTAGGGGGTCCGGGAGTCCGTCCTACTGGGGCAGTCCGCCGAGATGACCGCCAACGTCGTGTCGCTCATGGAATGACAAGCCAACCGTGTCGCACATGGGGCGAGGCGCAGCGGGTCCTTCCGGGGCCGGCGCCCATCGGGGGGACGCTGAGCCCCGATTCCTCGCTCCCTACAGAAATTTTCAGATCGAGTTATCAAGATGTCTGAGGTGATCGACCTCCTGGCGGACCTGCTAGGCCCCGATTCCGCGCCGCTGAAGCCCCTTGCGCCCTCCGCGCGACCAGTGACCCCCGCCGACCCTGAAACGGCCTGTATGGGCCGCGTTTCGGAGGCCACCCTGGCGCAGCTTTTGGGGCTGACAGCGGGCCGCATCCGCCAACTGCAACAGGACGGCGTGTTTCAACGTGTCGGGCGCAAAGACGAGTCCTTCGACATCGCCGCGTCGGTGCGGGCGTACTGCGATTTCATGCGTGACAGCGTGAAGCGGCAGGGTTCAACCGACGAACTGAAGGCTGAGAAGGTGCGGCAGGCGAAGGCCGCCGCTGAAAAGCTGGAAATCGCCAACGCAAAGTCGCGTGGTGAACTGGTCCCGGTCGCCGAAGTGCGCGCGGCTTGGGCGGACCTGTTGCGGGACGTCCGCGCCGGCCTCCTGGCCGTCCCGTCGCGATGCGGCGCCGAACTGGCGACAAAGCTTGCGGCGGAGGACGTGGCGGTCATCGATCGTGAGATTCGCCTGGCCCTCGAAAGGCTCGCCGATGATCGCTGATTACGCCGACACCCTGGCGCAGATCCGTCGAGACGCCCTGGCCATGCTGCGCCCGCCGCCGAAGATCGCGACGGCCGATTGGATTGAGGAAAACTTCTATCTGCCGATGGGGGCATCCGCCCTACCGGGTCGAATGCGGTTGTGGGCTTATCAGCGCGGCATCTGCGATGCTTTGGATGACCCGTCCATCCGGAGGATCACCTTATTCAAATCTGCCCGCATTGGGTACAGTGCGCTCATGCAGGGCGTGTTGGCGTCGTGGGTATGGAATACTCCCGTGCCGATCATGGTCGTACTTCCGACCTCGGCCGATGCACGGACCTACGCTGTCTCCCTGGAAGAGACAGTCAAAGCCTCGCCTAGCTTGCGAGGGTCGTTCTTCGACGACGCGTCCGACGACCGATCGACTATGTATGATCGACGCTTCCCGGGCGGCTTTCTCAAGTTTGTGGGGGCTGCGTCCCCGCGCAATCTTCGCAGCCACACAGTTCAAAATCTGATCCTGGACGAAGTCGACGGGTATGAGGCGACGGCCGAAGGCGACCCGGTCGCGCTGGCCATCGAACGGACGCGCACGTTCCCGACCCGAAAAATCCTCATGGGATCGACGCCGATCTTCGACACGGGCCCGATCAGCCGCACGTTTGAGCAATCGGACAAACGTATCTGGGAAGTCCCGTGTCCGTCGTGCGGCGAGTTCTCTGAGATTCGATGGGGCGATATCCGATGGGAGAACCGAGACCCGGCGACGACCTATTGGCGGTGTCCGAATAACGGTTGCGTGGTCACCGAAGAGGCGCAGCCCGGCATGGTCGCCCGTGGTCGGTGGCGAGCGACGGCGCCTGAGGTTAAGGGCCACGCGGGGTTTCGGATCAACGCCCTGGCGTCGCCGCACGAGGCGCACCGATGGAGTGTCCTGGTCGCCGAATTCCTTGAGGCCAAAAAGACACCTGAGACGCTGCAGGTGTTTACGAACACCACCCTTGGCGAGGTGTGGCGGACGAACGGCGAAGAGGTTGATGAGGACGCCCTGGCGGCCCGGCGGGAGCCGTTCTCGCTGACGACCCTTCCGCCCGACGTGTTGTTTCTCACGGCCGGCGTGGACGTCCAGAACGATCGCCTGGAGGTCGTCATCCTTGGGCACGGCCGCACGGCGCTCTACGCCTTGGATCATCGCGTTTTCCACGGCCCGTTTGACGGGGACGTAGTGTGGCAAGACCTGGACTCGCTGCTGCGCATGACGTGGTCCCATCCGCTTGGCGGTTCGATCAGGATTGACGCCGCTGCGGTCGACAGCGGGTCCGGCCTGCATAGTGCGGCGGTTCACGCCTTCACCGGCCCGCGGTTCGGTCGGCGCATCGTCGCGATCAAGGGGGAGGACGGATTCAAGCGCCCGCCGATCGTGCGATCCAAGGGGAGCGGGCCGCCGCTTTGGCTGGTCGGCGTCGATACGGTGAAGTCACGCCTATTCGATCGTCTTGTTGAACCGGAGAGCCTGCGATTCAGCGAGAGCCTTGAACCCGTGTTCTTCGAGCAGCTGGTTTCGGAGAGGCGAACGCTTCGTTATCCGCGCGGCCAACCCGTGGTCGGCTTCGAACGGATCAAGGGCAAGCGGGCAGAGACGCTGGACTGCATGACCTACGCCTTGGCGGTTCGCGACCTTATCGGCGAGGATCTTGAGGCACGGGCAGAGGCACTGGCGCAGGTTGTGACGCCTCCGCCGAAACCGGACGCGGCGATGCTGCAGACGGTCGGTCGGTCATCCTGGTTGACGTCGTCTCGCGAGCGGTCGCGGCGGTGGTGATTCGGCCTCTAAGCGTCGGGTTTAGTTACGCGCTTCTTGCGCGGTGCACGCGGATTAGAGACGGGCTTTGGTGGCTCTCCCATATGCACGATTTCTCCGTCACTCAAGGTCAAGCCCGACTCAAGTGATTTTATTCTTCCTGTTACAGAAGCCCAATCTCCAATATTAAGAGCTGCGGCTTGACTATGCCATCGGCTATCTAGATGCACACCGACAAACTTGGATGTATCTCTGCTGTCGGATGGGGTTAAGAGCAACAACGTCTTGCCATTTCCCATGCTCGAAACATTTCTTACTCTACCGCTTAAATTCATCCATTTCCCTTCGTAAGTTTTAGATATGGCTTCTATCTGTAACTTAGTTCTACCGGCGACCTTTGCCGTCAAGACATCGGTGTTAATATCGCCATCTAGAAATATACGCGCTGGCGTCCCTTCGATAGCGAATTGAGCAGCCGAGAGAGCAACTCTTGGCGCCGTCCGAAACATTATCGCAAGCCCTACCAACGAAACCCCGAGCGCTAGTGACCCTCCCCGAAGAAGGTATGGTGTGTACGGGTTTGCGTCGGCGCTCAACGCCGCCACCACAGCCCCGCCGCCGACGCCTAAGGCTGCCAGCAACGCCCCGATTATGATTTCTCTCTTCCCCATCGCGGAGACATATCAGCCTTCCACAGCTTGAGTCGTCAATCGTATTGCGTTCCGTATTTGTTCTCGTCATCGTTCGGCCTGGGTCGATCGAAAACGGAGAGCAACGATGCACACGACAACCGACCCGCACGAACACCTGACGACCCTGGCGGCGGCCCTGATACGGGACGGCCGATCCGACTGGCGCGCGGGTATCGGTTCCCTGTTGCGCGAGGTTGAGGCGCGCGAACCGGGGTTCATTCAAAAGCTGGCGGCAATCGACCAGATGCGCCGCCTGGGCTTGCCGGTGACGGAGGTGTGGCGGTGAGGACGCCGCGACGTCGTCGGCCGACCGACGCCGACCTGGCGACGCTGCGCCAATGCCTCGACATTCTCGGAAGCTTGCTGCAGCGCCTGCGCCCCGCGACGCCGGAATATCGGGCGACGGAGCGGGCCTATAACGAGGTCATGGCTTGCGGTCGCCTCTGGACGGGAAACGAGTTTCTTTGGCGGACTTGCGATGGCGCTGGTCGGCGCGGCTCGCCGGATGGCTTTGTGAAGCGGCCGGAACATGAACGATGGCCCAGGTAGGAGGCGCGCGCCGTGCGCCGTGCGCCTTATGCACACCTTCATGATGATGGGTGGTCAGGATGACCACGTTGGTCTTGATTGCCGCGCGGGTAGGGGGCACCGTCGGGAAACGACGGAGGAGCCTCTTACCTCTCCCCCGCCGTCCCGCTAGGTGCGCCAGTCGGCCGATGCAGGGTCCGTGAAGCCCGGTTGCCTTTAGAGGTGACCGGGCTTTTCTGCGATTCGGCTCGACACCGTCACTTTGGGCGGTCGAATCGTCTGACGGTAGGTCGCTTGGATTTACAGCCTCGAAAGCCTGTGGATGTTCCAGCATTGTTCTGGTTTTACGGGTGTTTGAATTTTCCCGCCCGCACCTGCCGATCCCATTTGGCCAGCTGCTGCGCCTGCCACGCCGTGACATCGCTCTCTAACCAGACCGCGACCTTGTGCGAGATCCGCTTTCCAGCAGGAAATGACCCCTCCCTAATGCGCCGATATATCGTTCGCGGGCTATGACCTGTAAGGCGCGCAATCTCCGCCATGCGCATCCACCTTTCGGGCTTCGGCGCCGCCATGCCGAGGTCGGCGAGAATGTCGATTTCGTCACTCATATGCCAGTAGGCCGCCGGAGATCGCGACCTCGCCCGCCAGTGCCCGTTCGCAGATGTAAGCGAGAAAGCCCATGTCCTCGCCCGTCACCGCCGCCAGTCGGGATTTCAAATGAAAGAATGCGTCGGCGGCCATACCGTCGCTGCCGTCAATGCGCGCGGTCGCCAGCATGTTCGCGGCCATCGCGCGGCCGGCGTTGCAATCAGATACCCAAGTCGAAACGGCCATTTTGTCCACCTATCCAGTTGGCCCGGATCGCCTTCACACGATGCCGGGCGATTGCTGGTTGAAGGCCGCTAGGTGGGTGCGGTCGGGCCGAAACCCGCCAAACAATCGCCCGGCTCCGACATGCGCCGGAACTGTCTCCTAACTGGCCTTCACACCAGGCTGCAAGTCATTTGCGGCGTGGCGAGAATAGACACGAAACAAATCGCCGAACAAGCGAAAAAAGCGAATGATTTCAACATCAAACTTCGCTTTTGAATACTCAAGTATTGTTTGATTTGCAGATATTCAGGGGGCCGACGCATGGCAACACCGGCCCCCTGGTTCGATCGAACATTTTGGCCTTGCCGCATCCCGGCAGGTGCGACCGCTAGGCCCTAGGGGAAGGAGAAACCCATGTGCCCGACCGACCGTCACCCTTCCGAGGCCCGGTCGGCGCCGTAACGACTTTTCGAGGCGGCCTACCTCCGTCACGGCGAGCACATGGAAAGGCCAGCGTGGTTTCCAGTGGGTTAAGCATGGTATATTTGACAAATGCCAAATCCATTTTGACGACTGTAAACAGTAAACGCGGCCACTGATTCAGTTCCTAACTCGAAACTATGAGTTAAGACCTGGTGATAATGCTAAAGGCATCGAACGAAGGATGCCTCCATGTCGAAACTCTATTCTATAGGTCGGATCGCCGCGATCCTCGCTGAAGCCACTGGCGAGGACGCCAGTGTTCTTGAACCGCGTGTGCGGAGTTTCGTCGCGCGTGGCTGGCTGAAGCCGTGCGACGTGCTGGACGCCCGCCGGACCCTGGGCTTTGAGGACGTCGAAATCTACGCCGCCGCGCTCTATGGCGCCTTGCCGGCCGCCGCCTTGGACATGTCGCGCATCGGGCCGGTCCTGAACGAGGGGGCACCCGGCGCCTTTGGGTTGCGACAGATCATCGAACGAGTCGCGGCCGGCGAGCCGTGGCGTCTGAGTATCCGGCATGTCCGCGACGGCCGCCGCAACTTTCACACGGCGCGCATTGAGCGCAGCGACACGCCCGCCGAGCCGATGACGCCGGAATTCGCGCGGCTCCTAGACGTCAGTCACCTTGGCCGACGAGTCGAGGCCGTAACCGAATTCAACCTGGCCGACATCTGGGCCGGGCTTCCGCCGCTCGCTCCCATCGAAGCGGAGGGCTGAGACCATGATGGGCTTTGACCCCGTGGCCGCCTTCCTCGCCTTCGGCCACCGCAACCGCGCCGACCTCGCCGCGATGCTGGACGGCTTTCTGATCCCCGGCGCCGACGGCCGTCCGACGCTCCGCCGCGAGTCTATCGATGACCTCGGCGACGCCCTTGAGGCCACCCTTGCCAAATGTGCGCAGGACGAAGGGAAGTCCGACGCCCTGGCATCGACGATCGCCTGTCTTGAGGCTGCGCCCCACCTGCACGCCACGGCGTCGCGGCAGATGCTGCGCCTGCTGCTGCCCTACACTCGCCTCGGCGCCTTGTGCGGCGAGGCCGCCGGTAGCTGCTGACATGCTGCGCACCGTCGCCCGCGATATCGTCATCAATGCCACGACGGCGCACGCCGAGGCGCTGGCCTCGCTCGCCGATGCGTATTTCGAGATCGGGCCGAACGGCGCCGAGATCCCCGCCCGTCATCATGATGCCTTCGACCGGCAAGCGGTCGGGTGTTTGGTCGATGCGGAACTGTCCCGCGCCGGCATCCGGGCGGCGGGGAATCTGGTCGCTGCTTTCCGCACTCTGTCGCGACGCCCCGATGATCTAGCGGACGCCAAGCGCCAGATGGCCGCGATCATCCTGGGTCGCTCCGCCGTCCATTCGCAGACCGTCGCGCTCGCCGCCGCCCCCGTCGAAGGGAGCGCCTGACGCATGGCACAACAGGGCCGCGACCTGAGGCTGCGAATCCGGGCTGACGACGCCACGGCGCCGGGCGTCCGCTCGGCTGAGACCAGTCTCAAGCGCCTGAAGGCGGCACAGGACCGGACGCAAGCCCGGCGCGATCAGTACGCCTCGGCGGTGGCCGCGACCCGCGACCTGTCCGTCGGCTACGATCAGGCCCGCACCGCCGCGACCCGTCTGGGCAAAGAGGTGCGGGCGGCGGGCCTCAACGCCAGCGGAGAGCAAGTTGCGGCGTTCAAGGCGGCGCGGGCGGCGGTGCGCGAGACGCGCGCCGAGTATGACAAGGCGTCCGCCAGCCTGGCACGGCTGCGCAATACGGGACGCGGCGGATTCGCCGGCCTAGACGCCCGCGCCCTCGGCGGCGGCGCATCGCTGCAGGCCGTGACCGCTCGCGCCACTAAGGGCGGGTTTCTCGGCGGACTGAGACCGCACGAGGTCACCAATCTGTCGTATCAGGTGAATGACCTCATTACCCAGATCGCCAGCGGCACGTCGCCGATGCAAGCCTTTGCGCAGCAGGGCGGCCAGATCGCGCAGATCTTCCCGAAGGCGACCGGCGCGCTGCTGCGGTTCAGCCCGGTGCTGGCGGCCATCGGGCTCGCCGTGTCGCCGCTGATCGTGGGCTTCAAGCAGTTGAACGACGAAGCGACGCGCCTGTCCGGCGTGGACAACGCTCTGAAGGTGTCGGGCAACGCCGCCGACTACAGCCGCACCCAACTCGCCGACTACGCCAAGACCCTGCAGGACATGGGGATCAAGGCGAAGGACACGGCGGCGGTCATCAACGCCAACCTGCGCGACGCGGTCGACCCCGCCTATTTGACCCGGTTCGCCACGGCCGCGCGCGGCCTGTCCAAGATCACGGGCGAAGACCTCGCGGACTCGATCAAGACCGTCTCGCAGGCGTTCACCGGCAACGCCGACGAGGTGCTGGCCCTGGACGACCAGTTGGGCTTCCTGACGGCCACGGAGCGCAAGCACATCGAGCAGTTGCGCGAGTCGAAGAAGGACGCCGAGGCGCGCACTGAAGCCTTCGCCATCTTCGAGCGTCGATATGGCGACATCGCCGCCAAGATGGACGGATCGTGGTCGCAGATCCTGAGCAACTTCGGCGACGCCTGGGGCGCGTTCGGCAAGTGGATGCTGGACGGCATTCAATGGGATGCGATCAAACGGGAGATGGGCGAAGTGATTGCCCTAGTTGCCCGGCTGTCCGCCATGCTCCCGGCGGTCGACAAGAATTCTGCTCGCTATCTGCGCCAGCGTCACGGCGAGATCGATGCAGAGATTCGACGCAATCAGGACCGCATCAATCGGGGCCTGGGCGACATCCCGACGAACGGCCTTCCCGGAAGTAGCGACGCCTATTCGAATATCGCGCGCCTGGAGGAGGAGCGTGATCAGGTGCTGCGCAAGCTATTCGCCGCCGAAGGCAGGCTTGCGACGGCGCCTGATACGACGACCCGCCCGCCGCGCGTCAATCGGACCTCGCCGGGCCGTGTCGCCTTGCCGCGCCCGACGCCGGCCGCCCGTGAGGACAACAGCGCCGAGATCGCCGACCAGAACGCCCTCAAGGCGATCGAGGCCGCGCGTCTGGACCTGGCGCAGCGCCGAGGCGAGATCGAGAGCCGCGCCGACTTCATCGCTCGCCAAACGGCCGAACGGCTGAACGATGCGACGGCCGAACGGAAAGCCGAGTTCGGCGAGATCGTCGGGCAACTGTACGACATGGACGCCGCCGCCCGGCGCCTCGGCGACGCTGAGAAATCCACCAACGACCTTTTACAGCTACGCGGCGCCCTGATCGCTGAGATGCAGACGGCGGCCGACACCGGCGATCAGCTGCGCGTAGAAGAACTGCGCCAGCGCGTAACGGATGTGAATGCCCAACTGGTCGAGGCCGCCCGCGCCGCCCTGGCGCTTATGGCTGGGCTCGCCGGGCCGGAGGCCGAACTGGCGCGGTTCAGCCTGGAGACCCTTTTGAGGGACGCCGGCTTGCTGACCGATCAGTTGGCGAAGGTCGGCGCCAAGGCCGTCGTCAGCGCCGAGGACATTGACGAGATGATCGTGGGCGGCGGCGTCAACGCCTTCGACGACTTCTCCCAAGGGCTGGCGGAAGGCGCAAACGCGTTCGACGCCATGCGGGACGCCTTCCTTCGCTTCGCCGCCGACTTCCTGCGCCAGATCGCCCTCATGATCGTGCAGCGCGCGATCTTCAATGCTCTCGGCGGCGCCGATGGGTCGTCGATCGGCAAGGGCGTGAGCGGGTTTGTGAATGGCCTGTTCGGTTCGAAGCACACCGGCGGCCTCGTGGGGTCGGGCGGCATGTTCCGCAGCGTGAGTCCGGCCGTGTTCGCCGGCGCGACGCGCTACCACAGCGGCGGACTGGTCGGACTGGCGCCGAACGAAGTCCCGATCATCGCCAAGCGCAACGAAGAGGTGCTGACCGAGAGCGATCCGCGTCACCGCGCCAATGGCGGTGGGTTTGGTGGCGCCCGGTCGATCAAGGTCACCAACGTATTCGACCCCGGCGACATTCTGTCGAAGGGCCTCACCACCGAGAGCGGCGAAGCCTCATTCTGGAATTTCGTCCGGGCCAACTCGCAACAGTTCAAGGCCAATCTCGGATGACCGCCGTCGCTCGTTTCCGCGCGTCCCTGGCGCGCATGATCGCCCCTTCGCAGCCGCTTCAGGTCCGCCGCTTCGAGTCTCAAGACGGCGGCTGGACGCCGATCAGCGGCGGGCGCGTGGCCACTGATACGCTCGCCGTCGCGGGCACGATGCGCCGTCATGCGCGCCGGGTCTATGGCGAGGACCCGCACGCGAAATCGGCCGTCGAAGCCTGGACCGTGGCCTTGATTGGAACCGGCGCCCGCGCCACCCCGACGCATCCCGACCCTGACGCCCGTGGCGCGATCACTTCGGCGATCGATCGCTGGTCTGAGTCCTGCGACCTGGACGGAGTCGCCGATTGGTACGGGCTGCAGGCCAGTCTGGCGCGCGCCATGGTGATCGACGGGGAGGCGCTCGCGACCCTGGTCGACACGCCGGAAGGGCTGCGCCTGCGCCAGTTGCCGGCCGAACTACTCGCCGAAGAGGAAACCCGCGACCTTGGCGGCGGCGCCCAGATCGTCGCCGGCGTCGAGTTCGACTCCTACGGCCGCAGGGTGGCCTATTGGATTCGGCCGGAACTGCCGACCGCCGCCTGGGCAGGTTACGCCGCCGCCCGGCGCGTGTCGGCTGACGACGTCATCCACCTATTCCGGCCGCTCGGCGCAGGGCAGGTGAGGGGCGTTTCATGGCTCGCGCCGATCTTGGCGAAGCTGTCTGACGTCGGCGACCTGTCCGAGGCCATCCTCCGGGGTTTCAAGATTTCGGCTTTGCACGCCGGGTTTATCGAGGATGCGACGAACCTCGGCGGTGCGCTGCCCTATGAAGGCGATCAGCAAGGCGGCGTCGTCATCGCCGATATGGAGCCGGGGACGATCAAAGTCGTGCCCGCCGGTAAGACAATCAAGTTCAACTCGCCGCAGCAGGCGCAGCAGGCGCCCGAGTTCCTCAACGCCGAACTTCGTGCCGTCGCCGTCGGTATGGGCGTGCCGTCGCACCTGATCACGGGCGACCTGTCGAAGACAAACTATTCGTCTATTCGCGCCGACTTGGTCGCCTTCCGTCAACGGTATGAGGCCGTCCAGTATGGCCCGATCGCACATCAACTTCTGCGCCGGGTTCACGGTCGCGCGGTCGCGTCGCTGATCTTGTCCGGCGACCTGGACGCGCCCGGTTTCGAGAGCGATCCGCGCGCCTGGACGGCTGCTGAGTTCCTGTTCCCGGCGCCGCCCTGGATCGACCCGGCGAAGGACGCCGCCGCCTATCGCGACCTGATCGACGCCGGCCTCATGTCGCGGACACAGGCCGCCGCCGAGCGAGGTTGGAGCGTCGAAGCCCTAGACGCCGAGATCGCCGCCGATCGCGCCCGTGAGGCGTCGCTTGGCCTGACCTTCGGCGGTCGTGCCGCAACCCCACAAAACGAAGAGGACACGTCCGATGACTGACGTCGCCGAACGCCCCGAAACCTTGACCCGCGCCGCCCTGGCCTTCCGGCCTGAGAGTCTGAACCGTGAGGCGGGTACGGTTGAAGTCACCCTGTCGACCGGCGCCCCGGTGCGCCGTGGCGGCTACATCGAACGGCTCGCCATCTCGCGCGAAGCCGTCACATACAGCAATCGCATCCCCGTTCTGGACTCGCATCGCCAGACGTCGATCGGCGACGTCCTGGGGCGCGTTCTGGACGTGCGTTTTGAAGCCGATCGCATCGACGCGACTCTTCGCATCTCAAACCCGGCCACGCTGGACGCCATCGAACGCGGCGACCTGACCGGAATCAGCATCGGCTACCGCGTCGACAAATGGAGCGAGTCCCCCGCCGCTCCCGGCGTCGCCCGGACCCGAACCGCGACCGCCTGGACCCTTCTTGAGGCCAGCCTGGTCCCGATCCCCGCCGATCCGTCGGCTTTCATTCGGAGTGACATCATGTCGACCCAAGTGGTGGAGCCTGAAGCGCCCGCCGTTCAAACCCCGCCGGCGGTTCAGACCGATACCCGCGCCGCCATCAATGCCCAGATCCGCAGCCTGGCCGAGGTCGCGGGCCTAGACCGCACCTTCGCGGATGCGCAGATCGATGCGGAGGCGACGGTCGAGAGCGCCCGCGCCGCTGCCTTCGAAGCCATGGCCACGCGCGGCGCCCAGAACGCGCAAATCCGCGCCCATGTCGGCGTCGATCACACCGAGCCCGCGATCATCCTGGAACGGCAGGCGGAGGCCCTGGCGCAGCGCATGGGTGGCCCGGAAGCCTCCGGGGCGGCCCGCCAGTACGTCGGCCTGTCCTTCGCCGATCACGCGCGGGCCATCCTGCAGCGCGCCGGCGAGCGCACTGACTCGCTCTCGGCGGAAACGCTGCTGACGCGCGCCATGATGACGACGTCGGATTTTCCGCTGCTGATGGAGCAAGGCGGGACGCGCGTCCTCTCCACGGCCTATCAGGCGGCCGAGTCGCCGTTGAAGCAGATCGCCACCCGGCGGGAGGTGACCGACCTCCGCGACGTGACCGTGGTAAAAAGCGGCGAACTGTCGGGCCTGGAGGAAGTCACTGAGTCCGGCGAGGTCAAACACGGCTCGTTCGGCGAGGGCGCTGAGTCCTATCAGGTGAAGACGTTCGCCAAGATTTTCAGCCTGTCGCGCAAGGTCATCATCAATGACCAGTTCGGCGTGTTCGGCGACATGATGCGCCAGATGGGGCAACTGGCCGCCGCCGCCGAGGCCAACACCCTGATCGGCCTGTTGACCCAAGGGAGCGGCGCCGGTCCTCTCATGTCGGACGACGTGCGACTTTTCCACGCCGACCACGGCAACGTCGCGAGCGTCGACACGGTCGGCGTTCCGTCACTGGAGGGCATCGGCGAAGCGCGTCTGGCCCTGCGCAGTCAGAAGGGGCTGGACGGTGTGACGCCCATCGGCGTGACGCCCAAGTGGCTGGTCGTGGGCCCCGAAAACGAGACCCTCGCCGAGATGTTGCTGGCGCAGGTTCACGCCACGAAGGCCGAGGATCAGAACGTGTTCGCCGGCAAACTCGACCTGATCGTGGAACCGCGTCTGGGCTCCGCCTGGTACGTGTTCGGCGACAAGGTCACCGCGCCGGTTCTGGAGATGGCCTATCTGTCGTCGGCGCCGGGTCCGCAGATCCAGACGCGCGACGGGTGGGACACCCTAGGCCGCGAATATCGCGTGGTCCTGGACCTGGGCGTCGGCGCCGTCGACTACCGCGGCGCCTTCCGCAACGCGGGCTGACCATGACCACCCTAGCGACGCGCTTGGCCGAGGCCGAGGCCGCCTATCATGACCTCATGGTTGGGCGGTCGGCGGTCGCGATCACTGACCAGAGCGGCGAGGCTATCCAGTACGGCCGGACTCGCGCCGCTGACCTGGCCAGCTACATCGCCGCGCTGAAGCGCGAGATCGCTGGTCAGGTCACCCCTCATACCATTCGATTTAAAACGAAAGGAGCGCCCTGATGCGCAACTTCATTCAACCCGGCAATACGCTGACTCTCCCTGCGCCGGCCGACGTCCTGTCTGGCGCCGGCGTCCTGATCGGTTCGATCTTCGGCGTGGCCAACGGCGACGCGGTGTCCGGCGAACCCGTCGACCTGGACGTCGTGGGCGTGTTTGAACTGCCCAAGATTAGCGCCCTGGCCATCGCCATCGGCGACAAGGTGTACTGGCAGGCGGCGGAAGCCGCTGTCTCGAAAACGGCATCGGGCAACACGTATATTGGCGTCGCCGTGTCGGCTGCGGCGAACCCGTCGGCTAAAGTCCAAATCCGGCTTAACGGCTCGTTCTGACGCCAAGGCGGGGCCGGTGGCGCTGCTATCGGCCCCCATGGCGAAATTTATTTCATGAGCGCCCATAAGTGACACGGCGGCCCGCTCAAGTCGCCGGTGAGATTTCATGTGTGCCAGTGGGCGACATTTCGTTTGAGGGAAATCAAACGAAAGATGAGCAAAAACAAGGGCTTCTTGACTCTTCCTCACGAATGACGATGTTGTTTGGCGAACCCAAGCAAAGCCGGACAATCCCCGATGAAGTTGCTACCGATCAAAGAAGTCGCCGAGACTCTGGACGTGCCCGTTCACAGTGTCCGCAAGGTCGCCGCCGAGGCCGGCCTGTTGCTGAAGTTGGACGGCCTGCGCATCGAAGCCGACCGAATCCGCGATCTACTCGACCATTGCCGTCTGACGCCGGGGCGGGAGGTCTGACGACCATGGCGCGCCGGGCTGCAGCTTTCACGCAAACCGATATGGACCGGGCCGCCAAGGCCGCGGCCAAGGTTGGATATGTCGTGGAAATTCGGCCCGGCGCGATCCGACTTGTCCCGTTGCGAGATCCGGCGGAGAATTCGCCGGTCGGCGACTGTGTCGACGCGGATGAAGGGCCGAACCCATGGGACGCTCGGTTGGCGCAATGCTAGGCTTCGACCATGTGACCATGTTTCGCGACCGGCATGGCAAGGCGCGCTACCGCTACCGCCGCAAGGGGCAACCCACGGTCTATCTCCCTGGCGTTCCCGGATCGCCGGACTTCGCCGCCGCTTATGAAGCCGCGCGCAACGGCGCGAGGATTAAGCCGGGCGCCAAACGAACGATTCCCGGCACGATCGACGCCCTGGCGGTCGCTCTCTACGAATCTGCCGAGTGGTCACAACTGGCGCCGACCTCGCGCACGACCTATCGCGGCATCATTGAACAGGTGCGGCGCGGGTTCGGTGACTTGCCTGTCGCCCGCCTGACGCAAGCGAACATCCTGACGATGCGGGATAAGAAGGCCGCCACGCCGACCGCTGCGAACAACCTGATCCGAATCCTGCGCTGGATGCTGGCTTTTGCCGTGTCGCGCCAGATGATCAGAGAGAACCCCGCCGCCGGCATCAAGCCGCTGAAGGTCAAGAGCGACGGCCACCGCACCTGGACCGAAGAAGAGATCAGCAGCTTTGAGGCGAAGTGGAAGGTCGGGACGCGGGAGCGCACGGCCTTCGACCTGCTGCTGTACACGGCGCAGCGCGTCGGCGACGTCCGACGGATGGGGCGCCAGCACGTCAACGGCGACGCGATCCGGGTGCGCCAAGAGAAAACGGGCGTGGAACTGGACATCCCGCTTCACCCACGACTCAAGGCGTCGCTGGCCAAGGTGGCGAAAGACCAGATGCTTTTCCTGGTCACGCAACACGGCGTGGGCTTCACCGCCGCCGGGTTCGGGAACTGGTTTCGGGACGCCTGTCGTGCGGCGGGTGTAACCGCGCCTGCCCACGGCATCCGAAAATCGGCCCTGACCAGACTCGCCGATGCTGGCGCTACGGAATCACAGATCATGGCCGTGAGCGGTCACCAGACCTCGCGAGAGGTGCGCCGCTACACCCTGAAGCGCGATCAGCGCCGCCTCGCGAAGGACGCCCTGGCGCTGATCGGCGGCACGGATGGTGAACAAACTTTGGCTAACCCTGCCGAACGGTTAGCCAATCCGGCGTCTAAGTAATTCAAAACGAAGGAAAATACTTTGAGCATGGCGGAAGAGGTGGGATTCGAACCCACGGACGGCTTGCACCGTCGCCGGTTTTCAAGACCGGTGCCTTAAACCGCTCGGCCACTCTTCCTGGACGCCTCGGGCGGGAGGCGGTGCATAGCAGGCGAAGGGCGGATTAACCAAAACGGAAATTCGTTCTGCGACCCTGTCGGGCGATTTCGAGAGGTTCGGCATGGTCGCGGGTCTGCGCATCGTCAGGATTATGGCCGTCGCTGTCGCGGCGATGTCGCTGGCCGCGTGCGGGACGCTGGGCTTTGGCGGCGGCCGGGGCGGAGAGGTCAGCGGCGGTCGGGCGGTGGTTCCGGTCGTCAGCGATCCGGCGCCGATCGTGTCGGGGACGATGCGGCCGTATCAAGTGCGGGGGCGCTGGTATCACCCGGCCGAGCAGCCCGGCTATGAGGAGACGGGTCTGGCCTCCTGGTACGGCGACGCCTTCAACGGGCGGCCGACCTCGACGGGCGAGCGGTTCGACATGCATGCCATGACGGCGGCTCACAAAACCCTGCCTCTGCCGGGGCTGGTGGAGGTCACCAATCTGGCAAATGGCCGGACCGTGGTGCTGAGGGTCAATGACCGGGGGCCGTTCGTGGAGGGGCGGATCATCGACCTGTCGCGTGGGGCGGCCTCGGAACTGGGCATGTTGCAGCAGGGCGTGGGCCGGGTCCGCGTGCGGTATCTGGGCAGGGCGCCGAGAGGCGGCGGGGTCGGCGAGGTTCGCTACGCCGGGCGGACGCCTGTGCCGGTAAGCTCATCGGCCTCGGTGCGGGAGGGGCCGTTCTGGGTTCAGGCCGGCGCCTATTCCGACCGGACGGTTGCGCAGGTCGCCGCCGAATCGCTGGGTGACAGGGCGCGGGTCGAGCGGGCGGCGGTCGGCGGCCGGGATCTGTTTCGGATCATGATCGGGCCCTGGGACGACGCCAACAGCGCAGAACAGGCGCGTCAGGGCGCAGTGGCGCGGGGCGTGCGCGACGCCCTGTTGATTTCCGGCCGCTGAGGTCTTTCGCGGGGTTGCTCTTGGCGTTCGCCTCGCCATTAGTGGCGCGGTGACACGCGGCAGATTCATCACCCTGGAAGGCGGCGAGGGCGCCGGAAAATCGACCCAGGCGGTGCGGCTGGTCGCGGCCCTGCAAGCGAGGGGGCTGGACGTGGTCCGCACGCGCGAGCCCGGCGGATCGCCCGGCGCCGAAGAAATCCGCGCCCTGGCCCTTAACGGCGCGGCGGACCGCTGGTCGGCCACGACCGAGACCCTGCTGATGTATGCGTCGCGCTCGGACCATCTGGAGCGCACCATCCGGCCGGCGCTGGCCCGGGGCGCCTGGGTGGTGTGCGACCGGTTCGCCGATTCCAGCCGGGCGTATCAAGGCGCGGGCGGCGGCGCGCCGCTGGATTTCATCGAGGGCCTGGACGCCCATGTCGTGGGAGAGACGCAGCCGGACCTGACGCTGATCTTCGACATGCCGGTCGAGGTGGGGCTGGAGCGGGCCCTGGCGCGCGGCGGGGCGGATCTGCGGTTCGAGAGCAAGGGACTGGCCTTTCATCAGCGACTGCGCGACGGATTCCTGGCGATCGCGGCCGCCCATGCGGAGCGGTGTCGCCTGATCGACGCCACAGGCGACGCCGACGTGGTGTTCGATCGCGTCTGGCGGGCGGTGGAGCCGGTCCTGCCATGAGCGACGACCATCCGCGCGATCGATTCGATTTGGCGCCGTCGCGCGAGGCGGAGGCGGCGTTCGAGGATGCGCGGGCGCGAGGACGGCTGCATCACGCCTGGCTGCTGACGGGGCCGGAAGGGCTGGGCAAGGCGACCTTCGCCTATCGGGCGGCGCGGCGACTGCTGGGGGCGGCGCCCGACCCATCGCGCGGACCGCTGGGGGCGCGGCCGGACGATCCGGTCAGTCGGCTGATTTCAGCGCAGTCCCATCCCGACCTGTTGGTGCTGGAGCGGCTGGCCGAGGGCGGCAAGGTGAAGAAGTCGATCTCGGTCGATCAGGCGCGCGATCTTCCGGAATTCTTCGCCAAAAGCCCTTCCCAGGCCCAGGCGCGGGTCGCCATCATCGACGCGGCGGACGATCTGAACATCAACGCCGCCAATGCCTTGTTGAAGATTCTTGAGGAACCGCCCGAACATGGCGTGCTGCTGATGGTCAGCCATTCGCCGGGGCGGCTGCTGGCCACGATCCGGTCGCGGTGTCGGCGGTTGGCCTTCAGGCCGTGGCCGACGACGGCGGTCGCCGACCTGCTGGTCCGGCGCGGCGCGGCCGACCCGGAACAGGCCGATCGGCTGGCGGCCATGGCGGGCGGATCGCCCGGCGCGGCGCTGGCCCTGGCGGGGCCGGAGACGTCGGAAGCCGATCAACTGGCGCGCCGTTGGGTGCATCAGGGGCTGGAGGATAGGGCCGAGGCTCTGGCCGTCGCTGACGGCTTTCGCGGCGCCGAGGGACCGGCGCGGTTCGAGCGGATCATGGATCGCCTGATCGCCGCGGTGCGGGAGCGAGCGCTTGAGGCGCCGGAGGCCGGTCGAGACTGGGCCGATCTCTGGACGGAACTGAGCGAGATTCCCGGCCGGACGGCGGGGTTGAACCTGGATCGCGGCGACGCCCTGGCCGGGGCGCTGTCGGCGCTCGAGCGGACGCGGGCGCGCGCCGCCCTGAACGGATAGACGATGCTGATCGACAGTCATGTGAACCTGCACGCGCCGCAGTTCGACGAGGACCGCGACGCCGTCATCGCTCGGGCGCGCGAGGCCGGGGTGGGGATGATGGTCGAGATTTCGGATCGGCTGTCGACCTTCGAGGCGACCCACGGCCTGGCCATGGCGCATGACGACATCTGGTGCACGGTCGGGGTGCATCCGCATGAGGCGCGCCATTATGAGGGGCTGAGCGACGACCGGCTGGTCGATCTGGCCGCGCGCCCGCGCGTGGTCGGGATCGGCGAGTGCGGTCTGGATTTCCACTATGACCTCAGCCCGCGAGAGGTGCAGGCCGAGGTGTTCCGCGTCCATGTGCGGGCGGCGCGCCGAACCGGTCTGCCGCTGGTGGTGCATACGCGGGAGGCCGACGACGTGATGGCCGGGATCCTGAAGGAGGAACAGGCCGAGGGGGCGTTCAAGTTCTTGATGCATTGCTACACCAGTGGGGCGGAACTGGCGGAATTGGCAGCTGAACTGGGCGGATGGTTCTCGGTGTCGGGCATCGCCACCTTCAAGGCGGCGGAAGAGGTGCGGGCAGTCATTCGCGGCATGCCCGCCGACCGGATCATCGTCGAAACCGACTGCCCCTATCTGGCCCCGACGCCGCATCGAGGACGGCGCAATGAGCCGGCCTATATCGGGCGGGTGCTGGAGACCCTGGCGGAGGTGCGCGGCTGGTCGCGGGAAGAGGCGTTGGCGCGCACGACCGACGCCTTCTTCAATCTGTTCCACACCGTCCCCCGGCCGGCCTCGGCATGACTGACGAACTGGAGATCGTCATCCTGGGGTGCGGGTCGTCGGGCGGGGTGCCGCGCGGGGACGGCGACTGGGGCGCCTGTGATCCGGCCGATCCCAGGAACCGCCGCACGCGGTGCTCGATGCTGGCGCGACGGCATGGGCCCGAAGGGACAACCAGTGTCCTGATCGACACCTCGCCGGACCTGCGCGAACAGGCGCTGGCCAACGGGATCACCAGCCTGGACGCCGTGCTCTACACCCATGATCACGCGGACCAGACACACGGGATCGACGACTTGCGCACCTTCGTCATGCGGCGTCGCAAGCGGCTGCCGGCCTGGATGGACGCCGCCACCCATGAGGCCCTGACGCGGCGGTTCGACTATATCTTCGAGAGCAAGGAGGGGTATCCGGCGTTGCTGGACGCCCATCTGATCCCGGAGCATGGAACGTCCTGGACGGTGGACGGAGCGGGCGGCTCGATCCCCGTCGTGACTTTCGACCAGGCGCACGGGCCGATCCGTTCCGTCGGCTATCGTCTGGGGGAGGTGGCTTATTCCAGCGATGTGTCGGACCTCGATGAGGCGGCCATCGCGGCGGTGAGCGGATGCCGCCTATGGATCGTCGACGCCCTGCGCTGGACGCCCCATCCCACCCACGCCCATGTCGATCGGGCGCTGGAATGGATCGCGCGCGCCGGAGTGGAGCGGGCCGTCCTGACCAATCTGCATATCGATCTGGACTACGCCGACCTGTCTCGCCGCGTGCCGGCGAATGTCGAGGTGGCGTATGACGGGTGGACGACCAGGGTTGAGCTGACGGCATAGAAAAACCCCGCCCGGCGGACCGGACGGGGTTTTCGATCAGGTGGAGACCCGGGCTCAGCCGCGCTGGCTGATCGGGGTGTAGTCGCGCTGGGTCGGGCCCGTGTAGAGCTGGCGCGGGCGGCCGATCTTCTGCGAAGGGTCGCCGATCATTTCCTGCCACTGGGCGATCCAGCCGACGGTGCGGGCCAGGGCGAACAGGACAGTGAACATCGAGGTCGGGAAGCCCATCGCCGACAGGGTGATGCCCGAATAGAAGTCGACGTTCGGGAACAGCTTGCGCGAGGTGAAGTATTCGTCGTTCAGCGCGACCTTCTCCAGCTCCTTGGCGACCTGGAACAGCGGATCGTTCTCGCGGCCCGTCGCGGCCAGCACCTCATAGGCGCTTTCCTGCATGACCTTCGCGCGCGGATCGTAGTTCTTGTACACGCGGTGGCCGAAGCCCATCAGCTTGTACTTGCGGTCCTTCACGCCTTGGATGAACTCCGGGATCTTGTCAGGGGTGCCGATCTCCTTGAGCATCGTCAAGGCTTCTTCGTTGGCCCCACCGTGCGACGGGCCCCAGAGGCAGGCGATGCCGGCGGCGATACAGGCGAACGGATTGGCGCCCGAGGAACCGGCCAGGCGGACGGTCGAGGTCGAGGCGTTCTGTTCGTGATCGGCGTGCAGGATGAAGATGCGGTCCATGGCGCGCACCAGGGCCGGATCGACGTGATAGTCCTCGGCCGGCACGGCGAAGCACATGCGCAGGAAGTTTTCAGCGTAGCTGAGGTCGTTGCGTGGCGACACGAACGGCTGGCCGATGTGGTATTTGTAGGCGCGCGCGGCGATCGTCGGCATCTTGGCGATCAGGCGGATGGCCGAGATGTTGCGCTGGACCGGATCGTGGATGTCCAGGCTGTCGTGGTAGAAGGCCGACAGGGCGCCGACCGTTCCCACCATGATCGACATCGGATGGGCGTCGCGACGGAAGCCCTCGAAGAAGCGATCGAACTGCTGGTGCAGCATCGTGTGCATGGTGATGCTGTTTTCGAACTTCTCGCACTGCTCGGCCGACGGCAGTTCGCCGTGCAGCAGCAGGTGGCAGACTTCGACGAAGTTGGACTGCGACGCCAACTGATCGATCGGATAGCCGCGGTGCAGCAGCACGCCCTCGTCGCCGTCGATATAGGTCAGGCCGCTCTCGCAGGCGGCGGTCGAGGTGAAGCCGGGATCGAAGGTGAAGGCGCCGGTGCCGCCGTAGAGTTTGCGGATATCGACGACGTCCGGACCGACCGAGCCGGACAGGACCGGCAGTTCGATGGAGGTGTCGCCGAGGGTGAGGGTGGCGGTCTTGACGTCTTCGCTCATCGTAGCCCCTTCGTGAAGGCGAGGCCCGCGCCGGGAGAAGCCGGGCCTCCTTTTTCGTTATGGACGTTCACTTAGTCTGTTGCGGCGCATCATCCAAGCGTTTGCGACCTTTGTCGTGACGCTTGGCGTTTCTAGCCTTGTATTTCTGGACGTTTTCCGCCCCAAGTAACGACGGTTGATAAATTGGGCGCGCGGACATGGCCAGTGAAGGCGACGCCGGCCGTGACGGCGCGGCGCAGGCAGACCCGTTGGGTCGCATTCTGGCAGGGCTGGTCGCCGAGGTCGCCGAACAGGGTCTGAGATGGCGGCTGTGGGCGCCCGTGGCCTTCGGCGCCGGTTGCGCCCTGTATTTCTCGCTAAGGGCCGAGCCGTCGATAGGGCCCCTGGGTGCAGCGGCGCTGCTGGCGATCGCGTCCTGGGTCGCGGGGCGTCGATCGGGCAAGGGGCGACGGGTCACCGTGCCGCTGATGCTGGTCGCCTTCCTGGCCTGCGGAGTCGCGGCGGCCAAGGTTCGCAGCGATCGCGTCGCCGGGCCGATCGCGCCGGCGATGACCGCGCCGACCGTGCTGACGGCCTGGGTCCTGGATGTGGACAGCCCCGGCGAGAGCGGCTCGCGCGTGGTCATCGCCCCGACCGGGGTGCGGGGCCTGGAGCCGGAACAGACGCCGCTGCGCCTGCGCGCCACGGTGCGCGGACCGCCGCCTCGGCCGGGAGAGGCGATCCGGCTGTACGCCATCCTCAATCCGCCGCCGGCCCCGGCTGCGCCTGGCGCCTATGACTTCGGACGAAACGCCTGGTTTCAGGGTCTGGGCGGGGTCGCCTTCGCTCTGGGCGAGACGCGAGCGGCGGAGTTGTCGCCGCCGCCCTGGCGACTGAGACTGATGATGAGGGTCAATGCGGCGCGATACGCTCTGGCGGAACGGATCGTCGCCCGTCTAGGCCCGCGCATCGGGGGCGTGGCGGCGGCCATGGTCACCGGGCACGAGGCCTGGATCGGTCGCGAGGATCTGGACGCCATGCGGAAGTCCGGACTGGCGCACATCCTGTCGATCTCGGGCCTGCACATGGCCGTAGTGGGCGGCTTCGTCTTCTTCGCCGTGCGGCTGGGCGTGGCCGCCTGGCCCTGGCTGGCGCTGAGAGTGTCGGGCAAGAAGATCGCCGCCGGGGCGGGCTTGATCGCGGTAGGGGTCTATCTGATCGTTTCGGGATCTCCGCCACCGGCCGAACGGGCGGCGATCACCGCCGGCATCGCCTTCGTGGCCGTTCTGATCGATCGGCAGGCCATAACCATGCAGGCCCTGGCCGCCGCGGCCCTGGTCGTGTTGGCGACCCAGCCCGAGGCGATCGTCACGCCGGGTTTCCAGATGTCGTTTGCGGCGACGGCGGCGCTGGTCGCCCTGGTCGAAATCTGGCCGAGACGTTTGCGGGAAATCTCAGTGCCCTGGCCGATCGCCGCCGTGCAGAGGCTGGGCGGCTGGCTGGCGGCGGCGTGTGCGGCCAGTCTCGTCGCCGGAATGGCGACGGGGCCGTTCGCCATGCAGCATTTCAATCGCACGGCGGTCTATGGGCTGATGGCCAATCTGCTGACGGCGCCGATGGCGGATTTCATCATGATGCCCGCCTTGGCGCTGGGGGCGGCGCTGGAGCCGCTGGGGCTGGGCGCGCCCTTTCTCTGGATCGCGGGCAAGGCGGTGGAGTTGATGCTGGCCATCGGCCATTGGACCGCCGATCTGCCGGGCGCGGTCCGGACCATCGCCAGCGCCCCGACGGCCGCCTTGCCGATCGCCTTCCTGGGCATTCTGATCCTGTGCCTGTGGCGGGGCCGCCTGCGCTGGGTCGGGGCGCCGCTGGCCATGGCGGTGCTGTTATGGCCGCGTGCGCCGACGCCGGACGTGTGGATCGGAGACGGCGGGACCCAGGCTGCCTTCGCGCGCGCGGGAGAGGCCGTCGTGGTGCGCTCGGGCGTGCGGGAGTTCGCGGTCGATGTCTGGTCCAGACGGCGCGGTCTGGACGCCGTCGCCCGCCCGGATCAGGGTTGGAGCTGCAGCCGATTCAGCTGTGCGCCGGAAGACGCCGGGATCGGCCCGGTCGCCCTGTGGTGGGGGCGAAGGCCGCCGGAGCCTGATCTCCTGGAGGGCATGTGTCGCGTCGCGCCGGTCGTGGCGTCCCGCGCACCGCTGCCTGATCTGCCGGAGACATGCCTCGCGCGCCTGGTCCTAGACGGCGTCGATTTCGAACGCGGCGGCGCCGTTGAGCTGTGGCGCGATGGAGAGGGCGCTGCAGCATCCTGGTCCGCCGTTTGGGCGGCGGATGTGAGAGGCAGGCGGCCCTGGAGCCGCCAGCCGACGCCAGAGGGCGAGGGCGCGTGAGCCCGTCAGTGATAGCGGCGGATCAGGCCGACCAGCTTGCCCTGAACCTCGACCTGATCCGGACCGAAGATGCGGGTTTCATAGGCCCGGTTGGCGGGCTCAAGCGCGATCGACCCGCCCTTTTTCCGGAGGCGCTTCAGCGTGGCCTCTTCGCCCTCGACCAGGGCCACGACGATCTCGCCGGAGTTGGCGGTGTCGGTGGATTTGATGATGACCATGTCGCCGTTCAGAATCCCGGCCTCGATCATGGAGTCGCCCTCGATCTCGAGGATGTAGTGCTCGCCCGCGCCCAGCATGGATTCCGGCACCGGATAGCGAGCGGTTTCATGCTCGATGGCGGCGATGGGGGTGCCGGCGGCGATCTTGCCCATCAGGGACAGCTCGCGGGTGTCATTGGCCGCCGTCGTGGTCGTCACGGCCATGGGACGGCCGCCGCCCTCGACGACCTCGGGACGGAAGACGCCGCGTCCGCGCACGGGGGTCGCCTCGTCCGGCATGCGCGTGACCTCAAGCGCCCGCGCCCGGTGGGCCAGACGGCGGATGAAGCCGCGCTCCTCCAGCGCCGTGATCAGGCGATGGATGCCCGACTTGGACGCGAGGTCCAGCGCCTCCTTCATCTCGTCGAAGGAGGGTGAGACGCCGGTTTCCTGAATCCGTTCATGGATGAACATCAGGAGTTCGTGCTGTTTCTTGGTGAGCATGGCGTCGAATCGTCCAGAACAAGCCGTGAACCGCTTGTGCGTGTTCTGTAAGTGTTCTGGTTAAGAGTCAACTAACGGCGCGGCGGTGCCGATGATCAGGACAGCAAGGCCCTGGTCGCCGCCTCGACGTCGTCCTGGCGCATCAGGCTTTCGCCGACGAGGATGGCCTGGGCGTGGGCCTCGGCGACGCGGGCGACGTCGTCGGGCGTGAAGATGCCGCTCTCGGCCACCAGCAGGGCCTTGACCGGGCTGAGCATCGACAGGCGTTCCGTCGTTTCCAGATCGACCTCGAAGGTCCGCAGCGAGCGGTTGTTGACGCCCACCAAAGCTTCGCCGTCCCAGTCGCTGAACAGGCGGCAGGCGCGCGCCATCTCGTCCTCGTCGTGGGTTTCGATCAGGACGTCCATGCCGAACCGGTGAGCCTCGGCCAGCAGGTCACGGGCCAGGGCGTCGTCGACCATGGCGAGGATCACCAGGATGCAGTCGGCGCCCAGGGCGCGGCTTTCGGCCACCTGCCACGGGTCGACCAGGAAGTCCTTGCGCAGGCAGGGAAGGGCGGTCGCGTCGCGGGCGGCGGTCAGGAAGGCGTCGTCGCCCTGGAAGCTAGGGCTGTCGGTCAGGACGGACAGGCAGGCCGCGCCGCCGCGTTCATAGGCTTTCGCGAGCGCCGGAGGGTCGAAGTCGGGACGGATCAGGCCCTTGGACGGGCTGGCCTTCTTGATCTCGGCGATCAGGGACGGGCGGCCGGTGTCCTCATGGCGGTCGGCCAGGGCGGCGCGAAATCCGCGTGGGGCGGAGGCGGAGCCGGCGAGGGTCTCGATCTCTGACTGGCTGCGGGCGGCCTTGCGGGCGGCCACCTCTTCGCGCTTGTAGTCGGCGATGCGGGCCAGGATGTCGCTCATGCCTCTTCCTCCTCAGGCGCAGAGGTGATGGCGGCGAGGCGTTCCAGCGCCGCTCTCGCGTGGCCATCGTCGATCGCCGCTGCGGCCAGGGCGACGCCATGCGTCAGGTCGTCCGCGCGATCCGCCACGACCAGGGCGGCGGCGGTGTTCAGCAGAACGATGTCGCGATAGGGACCGGCGGCCCCGTCGAGCAGGGCGGTCAGGGCGCGGGCGTTATCCTCGGCGTCACCGCCGCGCAGGTCGTCGATCGAGGCGCGCTTCAGGCCGAGGTCTTCGGGTGTGATTGTGAACCGGCGAAGGCGGCCGCCGCGCCATTCGGCGACCTCGCTCGCTCCGGTCGTCGTGAGTTCATCCAGACCCTGGCCGTGGACGGTCCATGCGCGGACGGCGCCCAGCCGGCCCAGCACTTGGGCCAGGGGCTCCAGCAGGCGGGGATCATAGACGCCCATCAACTGGCGGCGGGCGCCCGCCGGGTTGGACAGCGGCCCCAGCAGGTTGAAGACGGTGCGGAAGCCCAGTTCGGCGCGGACAGGTCCGACATGGCGCATGGCGCCGTGGTAGGCGGGGGCGAACAGGAAGGCGATGCCGGCCTCGTCCAGCGCCTGACGCTGTTTGGCCAGGCCCGCCGTCAGGTCGACGCCGAGAACGGAGAGGACGTCAGAGGATCCGGATTTCGAGCTCATGGCGCGATTGCCGTGCTTGGCCACCTTCACCCCGGCGCCGGCCAGCACCAGGGCCGAGGCGGTCGAGATGTTGAAGGTGTGGGCGCCGTCGCCGCCGGTTCCGCAGGTGTCGATGACGTCGTAGGGGTGATCGAGCGTCGTCGCCGCGTCGCGCATGGCCTGGGCGAAGGCCGCGATTTCGGCAACCGTCTCGCCGCGCATCCGCAGGGCGGTGACCGCCGCGGCCACCTGACCCGGCGTCGGCTCGCCGCGCAGGCAGGCGGAGAAGAAGGCGTGGGCCTCGGCCTCGTTCAGGGTCTGGCCATCGACCAGACGCGCCAACAGGGGCTTGAAGCCGCCGTCCGACATCAGCCCGCCCTCAGGCCGCGGCCAGACGCCGGACGCCCGCCAGATCGAGGAAGTTGGCCAGCATGGCGTGACCATGCTCGGTGGCGATCGACTCGGGGTGGAACTGGACGCCGTGGATCGGCCGGGTCCGGTGACGAAGACCCATGATCTCGCCGTCCGCCGTCCAGGCCGTCACCTCCAGCAGGTCCGGCAGGCTGTCGCGCTCCACGGCCAGGGAATGATAGCGGGTGGCGGTGAAGGGGGAGGGCAGGCCGGCGAACATGCCCTGGCCTTCATGCAGGATGGGCGAGGTCTTGCCATGCATCAGGGTCTTGGCGCGGATGACCTTGCCGCCCATGGCCTGGCCGATCGACTGGTGACCCAGGCAGACGCCGAGGATCGGCATGTTCGGCGCCGCGGTCTCGATGAGGGGCAGGCAGATCCCGGCCTGATCCGGCGCGCAGGGGCCGGGGGACAACAGCACGGCCTGGGGATTCAGGGCCCAGGCCTGATCGACGGTCAGATCGTCGTTTCGCACGACGTGAGTCCGGGCGCCCAGTTCCGCGAGGTAGTGGACGAGGTTGTAGGTGAAGCTGTCGTAGTTATCGACGACGAGGATCATGCGGGCTTCCTAGCCCCAGACGCCTCCGCGCGCAAAGGTCGAGGCGTCGCAATCTCTCGTTAACCTTTTCGCCCAACCTTTATCGCCGAACCGTCAGTGAGGGGGCGATGGATTCGACCAGTACACAGATCGAGCGAGCGCGCGGCCTTCTGAGGTCGAATGACGGTCAGGGTTCCGCCAGCCCCTGGGCGGCGCTGGCCGCGGCGCTGCTGGTCGCCACAGCCGGGGTGCTGATGGCGGGGATGGTTGTGCTGGGTCCCGGCGTGGTGTTCGCCGATGTTCCGCCGGTAGGCTCAGTCGCGGCGAACTGAGGCCGGGATCAGAACCAGCCGGCCGAACTGGCCCAGAAGATCGCGGCGCCGATGAACAGCACCGCTGCGGCGCCGATGATCGAGACGCGCAGGACCGTGGTCATGCCCTTGATGTTCTCACCCTGACGGGCTTCCTCGGTCGATTCCTCGACGTGGTCGTTCTGCATGCGCATCGGCTTGGGTCTCCCTTGCTTATCAAGGCAAACGACGCGGCGCGGCGAAACGATCCCTTAGACGTCGCCCGGATGATTGAGCGGCGCACCCAGCTCGAAGCGCCAGGCGTCTTCCGCCGCGCGCATGGGCGCCCGGGCCTTGGCCTGGGTTTCGGCGTATTCGGCGGCGGGGTCTGAATCGGCGACCACGCCGGCCCCGGCCTGGACGAAGACCTGGCCGTCGGCGAACATCGCCGTGCGCAGGACGATGCAGATGTCCGCTTCTCCGCCGGCCGAAATATAGCCGACGCCGCCGCCGTAGCCGACGCCGCGCTTCTCGCCTTCCAGTTCGTCGATGATCTCCATGGCGCGCACCTTGGGCGCGCCGGACAGGGTTCCGGCCGGCAGGGCCGCCAGAAGGGTGTCGACGGCGTCCAGCTTCGGATCGGCCCGACCCTGGACGTTGGAGACGATGTGCATGACCTGGCTGTAGCGTTCGACCACGAAGCTTTCGGTCACCTCGACCGTGCCGGGTGCGGACACCCGGCCGACGTCGTTGCGGCCGAGATCCAGCAGCATCAGGTGTTCGGCGCGTTCCTTGGGATCGGCCAGCAGCTCGGCTTCCAGCGCGCGGTCGGCCTCGGGCGTGGCGCCGCGCGCCCGGGTGCCGGCAAGGGGACGGATCGTGACGCCGCCGTCCTTCAGCCGGACCAGGATTTCGGGGCTCGAGCCGGCCAGCTGGAAGTCGCCGAAGTTCAGATAGAACAGATAGGGCGAAGGATTCTGACGACGCAGCGAACGGTAGAAGGCGAAGGGATCGCCGGCCCAGGGCGCGCGGAACCGGTGGCTGAGGACGACCTGGAAGATGTCGCCGGCGGCGATGTAGTCCTTGGCGCGGGCGACCATGTCGCCGTAGCCGTCGCCGTCGATGGGCGAAGCGAAGGCGGGAATGTCCGTCGGGGCAGGCGCGCTGCGCCCGATCAGCGGGCGACGCAGGCGCGCTTCGAAATCGTCCAGACGCTCCGTCGCCGCGCGCCAGGCGACGTCCGGCGCGATCCCGGCGTCGGGATAGGCGGTGGAGACCATGACGATCTCGCGTCGAACTGAATCGAAGATGGCCACGAGGGAAGGCCGCGTCAGAACGGCGTCGGGCAGGCCGAGCGGATCCGCATTCGGTGCGCCGAGCGGCTCCAGAAGCCTGACCATGTCGTAGCCGAAGACGCCGAACAGGCCTGCCGCCATGGGCGGAAGGTCCTCTCCGGCGACCGCGGAGAGATCGAAAGCCGTGGCCGCGATCAGGGCGCGCAGCGACTTCAGGGCCGGCAGAGGCTCGGGCGTGAAGCGGTCCGCAGAAACGTCGGCGCCGCGCGCCATTTCGGCGGCGTCGCCGCGGCAACGCCAGACCACGTCGGGATCCAGGGTGATGATCGAGTAGCGACCGTTCAAGGCGCCGCCTTCGACAGATTCGAGCAGGAAGGCGTTGGGCCGCCCCAGCCCGACCTTGAGATAGGCCGAGACCGGGGTTTCCAGATCATCAATCAGGCGGCGAACGACGACCTGGGGCCGGCCTTCGATCAGCCCCGCGACGAAGGCGTCGAAACGACTGTCTGTCACGCCGTCTCCGTCAGGGCTGGGGGGCGGCGGGGGCGGCCGGCGTCGTCGGCGCGGTGACGCCGAGGGCCTGCAGCGCCAAGGCGGGGTCGTTTCGGGCCTTCGTCTTGCGTGCGGCGCCTTCGACGACCAGCTCCGAGATCGCATTGCCCATCTCCGGAGATCCGCGCAGGCGAATTTGCTCCGAAACAGGGGCCGCGAGGGCGGGAACGGCGGGGTGAACCGCGTCGACGCGGCCGACCACCCAGGCGGTCTGACCCGTTTGGCCGGAGAAGACCTGACCCTTGCCCTGGCCGAACAGGCCCTGAAGCACGCCCTGGCCGAGCTCGGTCTGGGAGGTCGGGGACTGCTGGACCGAGGTGCGGGTCGTCAGCGACGCGCCGGCCGAGGCCGCCACGGCGGCGATGTCCTCGCCGCCGCGCACGCGGTTGGCCAGTTCCTCGGCCTTGGCCGTCAGGCGGCGTGCGGTTTCGCGACCGACCCACTCGCGGGCCAGCGGCTCGCGCACCTCCGCGAGCGTCGGCAGGGCGGCCGGGCGGACGTCGTCGACGCGAAGGACGAAATACTGGCCCTGGCCGGCGTCGATGACGTCGCTCTCGCCGCCCTTGGACAGGCGATAAGCGTTTTCGACGATCTGGGTGGGGGCGCTGAGCTGTTGACCGTTGGGAAGGCGTCCGTCCTGGGTGAAGGGCGGCAGGGGCACCAGACGGGCGCCGACCTCCTGCACGGCCTGTTGCAGCGATTTTCCTTCGTTGCGCGCCTTTTCATACTGTTCGACGCGGGAGAAGACCTTGGCCTTTACGTCCTCCTGACGAAGCTCGGTGATCAGGGCGGACCGGGAGCCTTCCAGCGTGGCGGGCTCGGCGGGCGTCACGCCGGTGACCTTGGCCACGGTGAAGCCGACGCGGCCCTGTACGGGGTCGCTCACGGCGCCGACCTGGGCCCCGAAAACGGCGCCGGCGATCGCCGGATCGGTCACGGCGGCGCGCGGCGTTTCGTTGAAATCAGCCGGGCGGACCCCGCCGTTGGCCTGACCGACAGCCTGAGGCGTCTGGCCGGCGCGCAGGGCGGCGGCGATCCGATCGGCGGCCGCCTTGTTCGGCGCGGTCAGGGTGACGAAGGTTCGGCGTTCCGGCAGGGACAGGGTGTCCTTCTTGAAGTTGAACCGCTCGACGATGCGCTCTTCGGCGATGGGCGCGGTCGAGGCGTTGGCGTCGCTGAACAGGACGACGGAGACAGTGCGGAACTCCGGCATCCGCAGGCGGGCGGCGTTCTCGTTGAGGAAGGCGGTCAGCTGGGCGTCGGTCGGGGCGCCGACGGCCTCGATCATGGCCGGGGTGACCTCGAACCAGCGACCGTCGCGGGTCTCCATGGCGCGCGAGGCGAGGACGGCGCCGTAGACACGCGGCAGACGCACGCCGGCGCCGACAGCGGCACCGAAATGGGTCAGGACCTCCTGGTCGAACATCTCCTGTTCCAGCTGAGCCGGGGTGACGCCCTGCTCGGCCAGAATCCGCATGTACTCCTGCTCATCGAACTTGCCGGACACCTGGCTGAAGAACGCCGGAAGCTGGCGAATCTGCTGGATCACCAGATCCTTGCTGGGGCGAATGCCCGCGTCCCAGGCCCAGGCCAGCAGGCCGAGCTTGCGCGTGTTCTCTTCGAGGTAGCGAACGTGGACGTTCTCGTTGACCAGATCCTCCAGCGACACGGCGCGGCCGGTCTGTTCGGAGGCGCCCTGGCGGATGCGGTCGAAATCCTGACGGAACTGGACTGGATCGACGCTCCGCGAGCCGGCCGTGATCACATGCTTCGGCCCGAAGCTGGAGAAAACGTCCATCTGGGCCCCGGTGAACACCACAGCGAAGCCGCAGAGGACCAGAAAGCCGATCGCCCATTTCGAACGGGCGAAGTTGCGGAAGACGGTGATCATTCGGGCAAACCTGATGACGGCGGAGAACAGACGCCGCTCCGGCGTATAGGCAGGGCGCGACGGCGCGGCAAGCCGAGGCGGCCGCGTCGGTCCGTCTGACACGGCGAATGGGGCCACAGCTTGGCTTTCGGCGGCGGTCTGCCTATGGAGGCGGGATGAAACAATCCGTGAAGATGATCGTCGGCAACTGGAAGATGAACGGACGGGGCGAGGACCTGTCCGAGGTTCTGGCGCTGGCGTCGGCCCTGGCGGTCCAGCCCTCGGAGCATCGGGTGGCGATCTGCCCGCCCGCGACCCTGATCGAGCGTCTGGCCCGGGCGGCCGTCGGCGGCGCGGTGGAGATCGGAGGGCAGGATTGCCATGAGGCGCCCGGCGGCGCGTTCACGGGCTCGATCTCTGCATCCATGTTGGCGGACGCCGGCGCGCGGCTGGTGATTCTCGGGCATTCGGAGCGCCGGGCTGCATTCGGCGAGAGCGACGGCCTGGTCGCGGCCAAGGTCGAGGCCGCCCTGGCGGCCGGGCTGGAGCCGATCATCTGCGTGGGCGAAACCCTGGAACAGCGCGAGGCCGGGGACGCCGTCGCCGTCGTGTCGGCGCAGGTCAAGGGATCGGCGCCGGATGCGCTGAAAGGGCAGGCCTTCGCCGTCGCCTATGAGCCGGTCTGGGCCATCGGCACCGGCCTGACGCCGACGACGGGCCAGATCGAGGAGGTGCACCGCGCCGTGCGCGCCGCCCTGATCGAACGACTGGGCGTCAACGACGGCGGCGCGGCGCCGATCCTGTACGGCGGCTCGGTCAAGCCCGGCAATGCGGCGGAAATCCTGTCGGCGGACGAGGTGGGCGGCGCCCTGGTCGGCGGCGCTTCGCTGAAGGCCGAGGATTTCCTCGGAATCATTCGCGCGGGCTGACCGCGAGGTCCCTTCCGCGAACGCGGTTGCGTCCATGCGCCGCATTTGGCACGGTTTCCCCTGACTCCCGTCTGGGCGCGCTGATGCGTCCGTGGCGCACGGGGGGGATCGGTCGCCTCACAGAGGTCTGAAGACCCGGAAGCGAACGAGCCGTGCGCCTTTCACCAAGGGCATGGAAACGCCAATGCATATGTATCTCACGCTCGCCTTCGCGGCCGGCGTTCTGGGGGTGCTTTACGGCGCCGTTCAGACCGGCGTGCTGATGAAGGCCAGCGCCGGCAACGACCGAATGCGAGAAATCGCCGCCGCCATTCAGGAAGGCGCCTCCGCCTATCTGAAGCGGCAATACACCACCATCGCCATCGTCGGCGTGGTCATCCTGATCGCGGCCTGGCTGCTGATCGGGCCCTATGCGGCCGCCGGCTTCCTGGTCGGCGCCGTCCTGTCCGGCGCGGCCGGATACGCCGGCATGCTGATCTCGGTGCGGGCCAACGTCCGCACGGCCCAGGCCGCATCCGAGAGCCTGGGCAAGGGACTGGACCTCGCGTTCCGTTCCGGCGCCATCACCGGGATGTTCGTGGCGGGCGGGGCCCTGATGGGGGTCGCCGGCTACTACATCGTGCTGACGGCGCACATGGGTCTGGAACCGACCAGCCGTGAGGTGATCGACGGGCTGGTGGCGCTGGGTTTCGGCGCCTCGCTGATCTCCATCTTCGCGCGTCTGGGCGGCGGCATCTTCACCAAGGGCGCCGACGTCGGCGGCGACATGGTGGGCAAGGTCGAGGCCGGCATTCCCGAGGATGATCCCCGAAACGCCGCGACCATCGCCGACAACGTCGGCGACAACGTCGGCGACTGCGCCGGCATGGCGGCCGACCTGTTCGAGACCTATGCGGTGACAACGGTCGCCACCATGGTGCTGGCGGCGATCTTCTTCCGCGATCAGCCCTATGTGGACGTCATGATGCTGCTGCCGCTGGCGATCTGCGGCATCTGTATCGTCACCTCGATCGTCGGTTCGTTCTTCGTCCGCCTGGGCAAGTCGAACAACATCATGGGGGCGCTGTATCAGGGTCTGATCGTCACCGGCGTGCTGTCGGCGGGCGCGGTCTACTGGATCATCCACCAGCTGGTGCCCGGCGCGGTCGAGACGTCGGGCGGGCTGCTGATCCAGCCGATGAACCTGTTCTGGTCCGGGATGGTCGGCCTGATCGTGACGGCCGCCATCGTGGTCATCACCGAATACTACACCGGCACGGGCTTCCGACCGGTGAAGTCGGTCGCGAACGCCTCGGTGTCGGGACACGGCACCAATGTGATCCAGGGCCTGGCCATGTCGCTGGAATCGACGGCCCTGCCGGCGCTGACCATCATCGTCGGCATCGTCGCTACCTATCAGCTCGCGGGCCTGTTCGGCATCGCCATCGCCACCACGACCATGCTGGGCGTGGCCGGTATGATCGTGGCGCTGGACGCCTTTGGGCCGGTGACCGACAACGCCGGGGGCATCGCCGAAATGGCGGGCCTGCCGCCGGAAGTCCGCGAGAAGACCGACGCCCTGGACGCCGTGGGCAACACCACCAAGGCCGTGACCAAGGGCTACGCCATCGGTTCGGCCGGCCTGGGCGCCCTGGTGCTGTTCGCCGCCTATACCGAGGACCTGAAGCACTTCTCGGCCGAGGCGGCGCCGGGCAGCTTCTTCCACGGACTGGGCACGGTCGCCTTCGATCTGGCCAACCCCTATGTCGTGGTCGGCCTGCTGTTCGGGGGGCTGCTGCCCTTCCTGTTCGGCGGCCTGTCGATGACGGCGGTCGGACGCGCGGCCGAATCGGTCGTGGCCGAGGTGCGGCGTCAGTTCCGCGAGAACCCGGGCATCATGACCGGCGAGGTGAAGCCGGAATACGGCCGCGCCGTCGACATCCTGACCAGTGCGGCGATCAAGGAGATGATCGTGCCGTCGCTGCTGCCGGTGCTGTCGCCGATCGTCCTGTTCGCCGTGGTGCTGTTCATCCAGCCGGACAAGGCCAACGCCTTCGCCGCCCTGGGCGCCATGCTGATGGGGGTGATCGTGACGGGTCTGTTCGTGGCCATCTCGATGACCTCGGGCGGCGGCGCCTGGGACAACGCCAAGAAGGTGATCGAGGAAGGCTTCACCGACAAGAACGGCGTCCTCCACGCCAAGGGCTCCGAGGCGCACAAGGCCTCGGTGACCGGCGACACCGTGGGTGATCCCTACAAGGACACCAGCGGTCCGGCGGTGAACCCGATGATCAAGATCACCAACATTGTCGCCCTGCTGATGCTGGCGGTGCTGGCGAGCGGCAAGATCGTCTGATCAGGCCAGGCCGAAATGGAAACGCCCCGGAGAGCGATCTCCGGGGCGTTTTCGTTTGGATCGGCGGGACGAAGACCTCAGTCCGGGCGGCGGGCGCCGGGGTCGTCCTCGTCGGTGCGGGGCAGCTGGCCGCGGGCGACGTTGCCGAGCAACTGCTCCAGGATGGTCAGGCGGCGGCCGCGGGTCGGGGTCTCGCGCGATTCCATGGCGACCTGGACGCCGTCCTCGAGGCCGAGGGTGCGGACGGCGGCGACCTTGCTGTCGCCCTCGTTGAAGGTGATTTCGGTGACGCTGCGCTGGGAGACCTGGGCGCGCTGATAGGTGTACCGCTCGGTGGTCTGGGTGATGTAGTACCAGACATTGTCGCCCTCGAAGGTCGAGGTCGTCGACGGCGTGCCGAGCCGCGCCAGCACGGTTTCCTTGGTGTCCGTGCCGACGGCGACGTCCATCGGCTTGGCGTCGATGGCCTGAAAGCCGTGTTGGCCGATGACGGGGGCGCAGGCGCCCAGGCCGAGGAGGGCGGCGGCGCCGATGAGGGCAGCGGAACGGGCCATGAAACAGTCGCCTGCGTTGAACAAGGTCTTTGACCTAACCGGAGCGGCGTCCTAGTTCAACGGCGCGGCGGAAAAGGGGCCGACGGACGATGTTGCGCACTCTGTTTCGAAAACGCCGCCAGGCGGATGTGGGCGAGCGGCTCTACGCCGCCGTCGCCGCTCAGGCGCGGCGTACGGATTTCTACACCCGGCTGGGGGTCGAGGATCGAATCGATGCGCGATTCGAGCTCTACACCCTGCATATGCTGCTGCTGAACCTGCGCCTGCGGGACGAGGATCCCGCGGGAGCGCCCGGTCGTGGGGCCGAGGCGGCCCAGGACCTGTTCGACGCCTATGTGTCCGCCCTGGACAATGTGCTGCGTGAACTCGGGGTCAGCGACGTGTCGGTGGCGCGAAAGATGAGAAAACTGGGCGAGGCGGTTTACGGGCGGATGGCCGCCTATGAAACCTCGCTGCGCGCAGAGGCGTTCGAGGCCCTGGCGGCGGATATCGGACGGAACGTCTATGGTCAGGCGGACGAGCCCGACGACAAGGCCAGGGTTCTGGCGCGATACGCCGAGGCGGCGCGGGTCGGTCTGTCCGGGCAGACGTTCGAACAGGTGCTGAAGGCGCCGACATGGCCGGAGATCACGGCATGACCCCCTCCGCATCCCTCTTCAACGACGTCGTCCGGGTGAATGAAATCGGCGCCGGGATTGAGCGTCGTCTTGTGGCGGATGAAGCGCAGCGCGCCAAACTGGCGAAGACGCTCGATCTGGCTGAGCTTGATCGGTTCGAGGCGGATCTGGTCCTCGCGCCCGCTCTCATAGGCTGGCGGCTGACCGGCCGGGTGCGGGCCGAGGCGGTGCAGACCTGCGGGGTCACGCTGGAGCCGTTGCCGGTTTCGATCGACAGCCGCTTCCAGGTCGATCTGGTGGAGGCCGATCCGTCAGCCTCTGAAGGAGAGGTCGAGGTGTCTATGGATGAGGACGGTCCCGACCTCATCGAGGACGGGCGAATCGATCTGGGTCAGTATGCGGTCGAGCAGCTGGCGCTGAATCTCGACCCGTTCCCGCGCAAGCCGGGCGCGGAGTTCGTGCAGCCCGACGAGCCGGGGGAATTGTCGCCGTTCGCTGTACTGAAGGCCTTTCCGCGATCCGATTCCGGTGACGCCGACTGAGGGCGTCGGTTCCGAAACTTGACGCAAGGGCGCCGGGTTTGCATCGGCGCCCGGCGTCGCTATCTTGATCTCGCCGTGAGCGCCGCGTCAGACGGCGCGTGGAGCTGAATGCCTTTGTCCCATCCCATTCTGATCTCGCTGGACGCCATGGGCGGCGACCATGGGCCGCCGGTCGTGGTGGGCGGCGTCAGGGAATACGTTCGTCGCAACGGTGGAGAAGGTGTTCGCTTCCTGCTGCATGGGGATGAGGCGGCGATCCGGGCGGAGGTCGAGCGACTTCATCTGAGTGAGGGGCTCATCGAGGTTCGCCACACCGACAAGGTGGTGGCGATGGACGAGAAGCCGGCCCAGGCGATGCGGCGCGGCAAGGGCTCCAGCCTGTGGAACGCCATCGAGGCGGTGAAGACGGGCGAGGCGGGCGCCGTGGTTTCGGGCGGCAACACCGGCGCCCTGATGGCGATCTCGAAGTTGGTGCTGCGGATGTCAGCGGCTGCGCTGGAGCGCCCGGCCATCGTCGCGCCCTGGCCGACCCTGAAGGGCGTCACGGCCGTGCTGGACGTCGGCGCCAATGTCGAGAGCGACGCCCGGCAATTGATCCAGTTCGCCATCATGGGCGAGGCCTATCACCAGGCGGTCAACGGGGTGGAGAAGCCGCTGATCGGCGTGCTGAACGTCGGGTCCGAGGACATGAAGGGGCATGAGGAGGTGCGCGAGGCGCACGCCATCCTGCGCGACAACACCTTGGGCCTGACCTATCACGGCTTCGTCGAGGGCGACGACATCGCCAAGGGGACGGTGGACGTGATCGTCACCGACGGCTTCACCGGCAATATCGCGCTGAAGACCGCAGAAGGCACGGCGCGGTTCGTTTCCACCCTGCTGCGCGACGCCCTGACGTCCAGCCTGCAATCGAAACTGGGCGCCCTGATCGCCATGCCCGCCCTGCGCGCGATGCGCAGCCGGATCGATCCGAACGGCGTCAACGGCGGGCCTTTGCTCGGTCTTAACGGCATCGTGGTGAAGAGCCATGGCGGCGCGGACGCGCGCGGTTTCGCCTCGGCCATCCGCGTCGCGGTCGATCTGGCGCGCAGCGACTATCTGGAGAAGGTCGGCGCCAATCTGCGCCGGCTGGATGAGGTCATTCCCGCGACCGAGGTCGCGGCGGCCGAAGACGGAGACAAGGTGCAGTGAGCGTGGTCCGCAGCGCGATCACGGGCGTGGGATCCTACCTGCCCGAAAAGATCGTCACCAATGACGACCTGGCGAAGTTCGTCGACACGTCCGACGAATGGATCGTCGAGCGCACGGGCATCCGCCAGCGCCATCAGGCCGCCGACGATCAGCCGACCAGCGACCTGGCGGTCGAAGCCGCGCTGAAGGCCCTCGCCGACGCCGGGCGATCCGCGTCCGACGTCGACATGATCATCGTGGCCACCACCACGCCGGACAGCACCTTTCCGGCCACGGCCGCCATCGTCCAGGCCAAGATCGGGGCGCCGGTCGGCATCGTCTTCGACGTTCAGGCGGTGTGTTCGGGCTTTGTCTATGCGTTGAGCGTGGCCGACGGTTTCGTCGCGCGCGGCCTGTCGAAATGCGCCCTGGTGATCGGGGCCGAGGAAATGACGCGGCTGATGGACTGGCAGGACCGGACCACCTGCGTCCTGTTCGGCGACGGGGCCGGGGCCGTGGTGGTCGAGCCGCGCGAAGGGCAGGGGACCAAGGCCGACCAGGGGCTGCTGGGGTTCGCCTTGCGCGCGGACGGCAGCAAGAAGGATCTGCTCTACGTCGACGGCGGGCCGGCGACGACGGGGACGGTCGGTCACCTGCGGATGCTGGGCAATCAGGTGTTTCGCCACGCCGTGGTCAACATCGCCGAGGCGATCACCCTGGCCTGCGAGGCGGCCGGGCTGGAGATCGCCGAGGTCGACTGGTTCGTGCCGCACCAGGCCAACCAGCGGATCATCAAGGGCGTCGGCGATCGGCTCGGGCTGGACGAGGACAAGGTGGTGCTGACCGTGGCGCAGCACGCCAATACGTCGGCGGCCTCGATCCCTCTGGCGCTGGACGCGGCGATCCGCGACGGGCGCATCAAGCGCGGCGAGGTGGTGCTTCTGGAGGCGATGGGCGGCGGTCTGACGTGGGGCGCCTGCGCGTTCCGACTGTAAAGGACGTTTAAAGCTTCCGTTTCTGACGATTTTCGCCTTTTATATGCGCGCTTTGGACGTTGGAGGGCACGGCCTTGGGCGAACCACACACCCTGACGCGCGCCGACCTCTGCGAGGCGGTGCATGAGGAGGTGGGGCTGTCCCGCCAGGAGTGTTCGGCCCTGGTCGAGCGGACCCTCGATCTGATCGTCGAATCGCTGGAGCGCGGGGAGACGGTCAAACTGTCGGGCTTCGGCGTGTTTCAGGTCCGCGAGAAGCGGGCGCGGATGGGGCGCAACCCGAAGACCGGCGAGCCGGCGGCCATCAATCCGCGGCGGGTCATCAGTTTCCGGGCGTCCCAGATCATGAAGGCCCGGGTCCACGACGCGGCCGTCGGCGACTGAGCCCGTGGCGCGCGCCGTCGCCAGGAGCGCCGCCGTCAAGGGGCCCAACGCCTTTCGCACCATTTCCGAGGCGGCCGAGGCCGTCGGCGCGCCCCAGCATGTGCTGCGCTTCTGGGAGACGAAATTCGCCTTCGTGACGCCGGTCAAGCGGGCGGGCGGGCGTCGCTTCTATCGTCCGCAGGATGTGGAGTTGCTGAAGGCGATTCGGCGTCTGCTGCATGAGGACGGCCTGACGATCAGGGGCGTCCAGCGCCTGCATCGCGAGCAGGGGCTGCGCGGTCTTCTGGGAAACGATGCGCCGATGGAGACGTCGGAGGCCGCGCCGCCGGGTAGCGGCCTGACCCGGATTCTGGCCGAACTGGAGCGCGCGAGGTCCCGGTTGGACGCCGCCCTGGCCGGATAGGCGGACGTCGCCGAGATTTCCGCTTTTTCGATTTGCGGCGACCGAAGCGCGCCGCTATACGGGCGCCTCTCGGAGCGTGGCGCAGCCTGGTAGCGCACTTGACTGGGGGTCAAGGGGTCGCAGGTTCGAATCCTGTCGCTCCGACCATTCCTCACCATGGAATGATCGATTTGAGGGCCGCCTTTGGGCGGCCCTCTGCGTTTCAGCCTTTCTTGCCGCCGCGCTCGGCCCAGCTGAACAGCGGCAGCAGCGGAAGGCCCCAGACGGTTCCGGCGAAGCCATAGAAGGCCAGTTGCGCCAGCCAGTGGTCGGGAACCCGTTCGCCCACCGCGATGACGGCCCAGACGTAGAAGGCGAGGAAGGCGAGGGTCAGAACGGCGGCGACGGCGCGGCGACCGCTGGGGCGGGTGACCGGCTGCATCACCGCTTGTTCCGGAACAGGAAGTAGCCGATCAGGCTCAGCACCGAGGCGGCGAAGGCCCAGGCGACCCAGACCCAGTCGTCCATCGTCGCCACGGCGAACACCCGCGTGGCCAGGAACCAGCCGCAGGCCGCGCCGGTCCCGGACACCAGCAGGGTGGCGATATAGCCGCGCCGGCCGGTCAGCAGATCGGCGATCCAGGCGATCGCCAGGGCACCCGCCACGGCCACGGCGATATCGGCGTACTGCACCATCTTCCTCCAACGTCGTTCGATTTCGCCCGCGACGAAATCGGCTTTGATCTTGCCCAGATCGCCGGGCATACCCGACCCCTCGGGGGCGTTCTTGTCGAACGCCGGCAGTCTAGCCGCAAGCACCGCAGGCGTCGAATGAACCGTTTCCTCCCGCGCGACCACAGTCGATCGGTCGCTGTCTGGCTTTTTCTCTGCGCCGTTCTGGTGTTCGCGATGGTGGTGGTCGGCGGCGTGACCCGCCTGACGGGATCAGGGCTGTCGATCACCGAGTGGAAGCCGATCCTGGGCGCCGTGCCGCCCCTGAACGACGCCGACTGGGCCACGGCCTTCGAGAAGTACAAGGCCATTCCGCAGTACACCGAGGTGAACGCCGGCATGAGCCTGGAGGCGTTCAAGGGCATATTCTGGTGGGAATGGGCGCATCGATTCCTGGGCAGGATCCTGGGGCTGGTCTTCGCCCTGCCGTTCGCCGTCTTCCTGCTGCTGCGCCGCATCCCGCGCCGTCTGATCTGGCGCTGCGCCATCCTGCTGGGTCTGGGGGCTCTCCAGGGCCTGATCGGGTGGTGGATGGTGTCCAGCGGGCTGTCGGAACGGGTGGACGTGGCGCCGGAGCGGCTGGCGGTTCACCTCGGCCTGGCCCTACTGATCTTTGCGGGACTGATCTGGGTTGGGCTGGAGGCCTGGGCCGGGGAGGAGCGGTCACGATCGCCCGAGGGGTGGAGCCGGGGCGCCGCCCTGATGTGGGGCGCTGTCTTCCTTCAGTGCCTGCTGGGCGCCCTGGTGGCGGGAAGCAAGGCGGGCATGGTCTATACCGACTGGCCGCTGATGAACGGCGCGATCTTCCCGCCGGCCGACTGGGGCAAGGGGGCGCTGGCCTTCCTGCATGACCAGGCGCTGGTGCAGTTCAACCATCGCGTCTTCGCCTACGGCCTGCTGATCGCGGGAACGATCTACGCCATTCAGGCCTGGCGCTGGCGGCTGGCCGAGGGGCTCGGCGCATCGGCCGTGGTCCTGGCGGCGTCGCTGTGGCTGCAGGCCGTACTGGGGGTGGTCACCCTGATGCACGCCGTGCCGATCTGGCTGGGCGGACTGCATCAGGCCGGGGCGGCCGTGGTGCTGCTGGCCGCGACGGTCAATCTGTGGATGGTGCGGCGGTCTCAGCCGCGGCTGTTCATGTCCGGACCGAGGTCCATGGGCCTCTGATCGCCAGGGTCATGCCCGGGTACATGATGTTGACGAACAGCACCTGGCCGTCCGGCGAGAAACAGGCGCCCGCGAACTCCGAGTTGCCGGTGAAGACGTTGCGCGCGATCGTGTAGATCCTGCCCTCCGGGGTGACGCCTTTCAGGTGATTGCGGATCTCGCTCGAATAGTTGTCCTCGCACAGGATCAGGTGACCCCAGGGCGCGATCGTGATGTTGTCGGCCATGTTGACGGTCTTCTCGTTCGTGCTTTCGACGAACAGCTGAAGCCGGTCAGGAGCGCCGTTCAGGCCCGGAACCAGACGCAGCACCTGACCGCGTCGGATGGGACCGCCCGAGGTGGCGGTGAAATACATCTCGTCATCGCCCCACCAGATGCCCTCGCCGCGTGCGATCAGCGCCGCGCCGGAGGCGTGACCGCGTTTGCGCAGATCGTCATTGGGCGACTCGACGTCGTCCAGGTCGATCCATTCGACCTCGCGCCAGTCGCCGACATTCCAGGAGCGGACGTCCTGATTGCGGGTATCGGCGGAGGGCGCACCCTTCCAGGCCAGGGCTTGCAGCTTGCCGCCGTCCGCCAGCCTGCCGGGCGTGGTCGGAGTGAAGCGGTAGAACAGGCTGTCGTTGGTGTCTTCGGTCAGATAGGCCATGCCCGTGCGCGGATCGATGCAGACCGCCTCGTGGTCAAAGCGGCCCATGGCCTTCAGGGGGACGGGATCGACCAGGTCGGTCGCCGTCGACGGCACCTCGAACACCCAGCCGTGGGCCTTGGTCACGTCGGCGTCGGCCGGGGTCTCGACGGTTTCCTCGCAGGTCAGCCAACTGCCCCAGGGGGTGGGGCCGCCGCAGCAGTTGGTCGAGGTGCCGGCCAGGGTCAGTCGGCGGCTCACCACCTCGCGCGTGGCCAGATCATAGACGATGGTGCTGCATCCGCCGGGCAGGGGGCGGCCGTCCTTGTAGGTGTCGAAGGCCTTCGAGGCGTCGAGCAGGCCGATGCGCTCCTGATGCAGGCCGCCGGGTCCGAGGTTGCGGTGCAGGCCGCTGGAGCCCTTGAGTTCGTGGTTCACGACCAGGGCGACCTGAGTTCCCTGCAGGGCGAAGCAGGCCATGCCGTCCGGCTGGCCGGGGGCGTAGAGGCCGTCGTCCATGGTGTCGCCGCTCTGTGCCACCACCTGATAGGTGAAGCCTTCGGGCAGATCGAGCAGGCGGTTCGGGTCGCGGGTCAGCGGGCCATAGCCCTCGACCTCGTTGACATAGGTCTCGGCGGCCGGAGCCGAGGGGCTCTGCGCCAAGGTATGGCGCGCCATGCCGGCGAAGGCGAGGGCGGCGGCGCTTCCGGTCAGAAGACCGCGACGGTGGGCGAGCATGGGAGATTCCGCAGAGGCTGTTATTCTGTAGCGCCTAGGCGGGAAAGGTCACGGTTCAGTGACGTATAGGCATCTGCGAGGGTCGCGAAGGCGCGGTATTTTAATACCGCATACAAAATCACTATTATTTACAATGATATGTGGCGATGTTGGCGTGTTGCGACGTATTGACCCCGTCGTCTGTCTCCTCTATCAGCGCGCCTTCCGTTCGTTCCGGCCAGTGGTCGGGGCGGGCATGCCCGTTTCGCCTCCTGTTCAGGACACACCTCATGCTGAAGAGCACCACGGCTTCGCTGAAGCCGGCCGAGGTCGAGAAGAAGTGGATTCACATCGACGCCGAAGGCGTCGTGGTGGGCCGTCTCGCGACCTTCATCGCCAACCGCCTGCGCGGCAAGCACCTGCCGACCTACACCCCGCACGTTGACTGCGGCGACTATGTCATCGTCACCAACGTCGACAAGGTCGTGTTCACCGGCAAGAAGAACACCGACAAGGTCTACTATCGCCACACCGGCCACCCGGGCGGCATCAAGGAAACCACGCCGGCCAAGGTGCTGGGCGGCAAGTTCCCCGAGCGCGTGCTCGAGAAGGCCGTCGAGCGCATGCTGCCGAAGGAAAGCCCGCTGGCCCGCAAGCAGATGACGCACCTGCGTCTGTTCGCCGGCGCCACCCACACCCATGAAGCCCAGTCGCCCGAGACGATCGACTTCGCGTCGGCCTCGGCCAAGAACACCCGGAGCGTCTGAGCATGACCGACGTGACCAACACCGAAGCCACCGGCTTCGACGCCCTGAAGGGCCTCGGCACGACCGCCGAAGCCGCCCCGGAATACGTCCAGAAGCTGGACAGCCTGGGTCGCGCCTATTCGACCGGAAAGCGCAAGAACGCCGTCGCCCGCGTGTGGGTGAAGCGCGGCACCGGCAAGATCACCGTCAACGGCAAGGACGTCGCGGCCTATTTCGCCCGTCCGGTGCTGCAGATGATGGTCGCCCAGCCGCTGACCGTCTCGGACCGCGCCACCCAGTATGACGTCGTCTGCACCGTCGAAGGCTCGGGCCTGTCGGGCCAGGCCGGCGCCATCCGCCACGGCCTGTCGCACGCCCTGACGCACTATGAGCCGGAACTGCGCAAGGTTCTGAAGCCGCACGGCTTCCTGACCCGCGACAGCCGCGTCGTCGAGCGCAAGAAGTACGGCCGCGCCAAGGCTCGCCGTTCCTTCCAGTTCTCGAAGCGTTAAGCCGTTTCGCGACAGCGATTACGAAACGGGGCGCTTCGGGAAACCGGAGCGCCCTTTTTCTTTGATGCGGCGAAGCCGCAATCGCTTGGTTCATCACAGCGAACACAGCGATAGACACAACGAGCACAACGACCGTGGTGTTCTCTGTGATCATCGTCGTGGTCGCCGTGATCCCATCCTTGAGGCCCATCTGGAGCCACTCGAATGCATACCATCTTCATCGACGGCGAGGCCGGAACCACGGGTCTGGAGATCCGCGAGCGGCTGAAGGGGCGGGGCGAACTGTCATTCATCTCGCTGGGCGAGGCCGAGCGCAAGGACGCGGCCAGGCGCAAGGAGGCGCTGAACGCCTGCGACCTGGCGATCCTGTGCCTGCCGGACGCGGCGGCGAAGGAGGCGGTGGCGCTAATCGACAATCCGGCGGTGAAGGTGATCGACGCCTCGACGGCATATCGGACGGCCGGCGGCTGGACCTATGGCTTTCCCGAACTGCGGCCGGGGCAGCGGGACGCGGTGGCCGAGTCGAAACGGGTGTCGAACCCCGGCTGCTATCCGACCGGCTTCCTGGGCCTGGTCGCGCCGCTGGTGCGGGCGGGGATCGTGCCCGGCTATCAGGCCCTGACCGTCAACGCCGTGTCGGGCTACTCGGGCGGCGGCAAGGCGATGATCGCCGAGTTCGAGGGCGGTCCCGGATCAGAGGCCGGGATGTCGAAGGCGCCGCCGTATCGCGCCTACGGCCTCGGTCTGCATCACAAGCACGTGCCGGAAATGACCCTGCATGCGGGGCTGACGCGCGACGTCCTGTTCGCGCCGTCGGTCGGCGCCTATCGCCAGGGAATGATCGTCGAGGTTCCGTTGCAACTGGGCGCCCTGCCGACGCGCACCTCGGTCGAGGTGATCCACGGCGCCCTGGCCGAGGCCTATGAGGGCGAGGTGTTCGTCGAGGTCGTGGACCTGGAGGAGAGCGAGGCCATGAGCGGCCTGACGCCCGAGGGGCTGAACGGCACCAACAAGCTGCGTCTGCATGTGTTCGGTGACCGCGAGGGCGAGCAGGTGCGTCTGGCGGCCCTGCTGGACAATCTGGGCAAGGGCGCTTCGGGGGCGGCGGTGCAGAACCTGAACCTGATGCTGGGCCTGTGGGAAGGGACGGGTCTGGGCGTCGATCCCTTCTGAACGCGGAAACGCCGCCGATCCATGAGGATCGGCGGCGTTCCTGTGAGCCGGCTGAGCCCTAGTTCGACAGCAGCGAGATGATCACGCCCGTGGCCAGAGCCGCCAGAACGATCTCACCCGTATTGGTGCGGTAGTAGCCGTAGCCGCGCGGGGGCGGGGCGTAGCCGTAGCGGTGATAGTCGCGGACGTACCAGTTGGAGCGATAGTTGCGCGGGATCACCGCGCCGCGCTGCCAGCGACGATAGTCCCGACGCTGGTCACGCGCGCCGCGACGCCAGTCGTTGTAGCGTTCGCGATCGGTGTAGCGACGGCCGTCGTAGCGGTTCTGGTCCGCGCGACGTTCCCATCGTTCATAGCGGCCGTCGCGGTCGCGGTCGCCCCAGTGCTGGGCCGAAGCGGCCATCGGAGCGGCCAGGCCCAGTACGGCGCAGGCGGCGCCTACGAGGATCTTGTTCGTCATGTCAGCCTCCTATTTCCGGCGGCGTAGCGCCGCATCCAAACCCGACATGGCATGGAGGATGGTCCTGCGGGGCTGAACCCAGGCTGAACAGGCGGTTCAGACATCGCGCAGGAAAAGACCCCGGAAATCGCTTTCCGGGGTCTCGTTTCATTTAACGGATTTCACCAGCGCCAGAAGTCGCGGATGACGTCGATGATATAGCCGTCGTACTGGTCGATCAGATAGATCGAGTTGTCGACATAGACCCAGCGGGTGCCTTCGGGCGGATAGCCGAGACCGTAGGTGCGCCAGTCGTTGAGCTGACAGCGCCAGAAGATCGACGGCAGATACTCGCCGACATGCCAGCGCTGACCCCAGTAGTTGCGCGGAACGCTGTAGTAGCCGTAGCCGGGGGCGAAATAAAAGCCGATCCGGACGCCGCTCCACCCCCGGAAGCGCCGGTCGTTTCGCCACCAGTCGGACCGGTGATTGCGGTTCCATTCACGGCGCCAGCGGTCGCTGTCGAAACGGTTGCGGTATTCCTGGCGACGACGGTCGCGATCCCAGTTGTTTCCGGGACGCCCGCCATTGTTGTTCCAGTTCCCGCCCGGCCGGCCGTTGTCCGGACGCTGATAACCCGGCCGACCGTTGTCCGGGCGGCCGGTTCCCGGACGATCGGGACGCTGGCCGTTGTTCCAGTCGGGACGGTTCGGACGGTCCCCATCGGGTCGCTGGCCTCCGGGCCGATCGGGACGGCCGGAATCCGGGCGCTGGCCGCCGTTGTTCCAGTCCGGTCGGTTCGGGCGGCCGCTGTCCGGTCGCTGGCCGCCGGGACGATCGGGGCGCGCCCCGGAGTCCGGACGCTGACCGCCGCCGCTCCAGCCGCCGCTGGGACGGTCCGGCCGATTGCCGCCATCCGGACGCTGGCCGCCGGACGGGCGGTCGGGCCGGTCGCCGCGCGACGGACGATCGCCGCGCGAGTCCTGTCTGGACGGTTGCGGGCGGGCCTCCGGCTGACGTTGCGGCGTGGGCCGCGGCGCCTGCTGCGCCTGAGTGGAGGTTCCACCACCCGGCCGGCCACGATCGCGCTGCGGCGCCTGGGCCCGGTCGTCGTCGCCGCGGTCGCCGCGTTCCTGCGCCAGGGCCGCGACCGGTGAGGCGACCAGGGGCAGGGTGAAGGCGGCGATGGCGGCGTAGGCCATCAACTTGGTCTTCATGTCGTTTCTTCCCCGCACGCCCAAAGCGGGCGGCTTGAGTGAAGGATCGACGTTTCGCCATGAACCGTATCTGAACGAGATCGACCCGCAGATTAACTTTCGGACATGAAAAAGCCCCGCAAACCATAGGCTTGCGGGGCCGATCCAGATACGCGAGGCGGATCAGTACATGTTGGCGAAGACGCTGGCGATCAGGCCGGTGGTCACCGCGATCATCACGATGTCGCTGCCGGCGTGGACGTAGCGATAGCCGTAGGGGGCCGGGCGCAGGCCGTACACATAGGGATCACGGACGTAGTAACCGCGATAGGCGCTGGGCAGATAGCCGCCGCGAGCCCAGCGCTGGCCGTAGTAGCGCGGTTCGACGCGGTAGTAGCCGTAGCCCGGCGCGTACCAGTAGTTCTGACGGGCGCCGCGGTAGTCCCGGAAGTCGGAGCGGCCCTGGTACCAGTTGCGATTGTTGCGGTCGTAGCGATGATCGCGGCGGTCATCCCGGCGGTCCTGACGCCACTCGCGACGGTCGTTGCGATTGTCCTGACGCCATTCGCGGCGATCGTTGCGGTTATCCTGACGCCATTCGCGACGGTCCTGACGGTCGCCGCGGTTCTGGGCCTGAGCGGCCAGGGGGGCGGCGGTGGTGGTCAGGGCCAGGGCGACGAGCGCGGCCTTGGTGAAGCGGTTCATCCTCTTTGCTCCCGATGGGTCGGTCGTTTGCGCGCCCGCCCGTTGTCGATGGTTAAAGGATCAGGTCGGCCGCATGAACTCGTCCTGAACGGCGTCGTCAGGATTGCGCAGGCCGGATTTCTCGCCATCTTCCGTGGCGAAGCTTGCCGAGGAAGCCCGCATGTCAGCCCCCATCGAACTCTGGTACTGGCCCACCCCGAACGGCTGGAAGGTGTCCATCGCCCTGGAGGAGATGGGCCTGCCCTATGTGCTGAAGCCGGTAAACATCGGCACGGGCGAACAGTTCTCGCCGGCGTTTCAGGCCATCAGCCCCAATGGCCGCATGCCGGCGATCGTGGACCCGGAGGGCCCCGACGGTCAGCCGCTGCCGATCTTCGAATCCGGCGCCATTCTTCAGTATCTCGGCGTGAAGTCGGGTCAGTTCTATCCGCAGGATCCTCGAGGCAAGGCCGAGGTCGATCAGTGGCTGTTCTGGCAGGTCGGCGGTCTGGGGCCGATGGCGGGACAGACGCACCATTTCCGACAGTACGCCCCGGCGCTGACGGCGGACCAGAGGCATCTGGCCTATGGCGTGCGGCGCTACACCAATGAGACCCATCGTCTGTACGGCGTAATGGACCACCGGCTGTCGGACCGCGACTATCTGGCGGGTGACTATTCGATCGCCGACATGGCGGCCTGGCCGTGGATGCTTCCGGAGTTGCAGGGGCAGGATCTTTCAGAGTTTCCCAACCTGGCGGCCTGGATGGCGCGGGTCGGCGCGCGCCCGGCGGTCAAGGCCGGACGCGCCGTGGGTGACGACCTGCGTCGCAACCTCGCCGCGTCCGGGGCCGAGGCCGCGAAAGCCAGGGCGGTGCTGTTCGGACAAAGGGCGCACCAGCCTGATCGTTAACCGATCGACTAGATGTGTAAACGCGAAGTTTCGTCTTTGTTTCTGCTGAGTGAACAGCAGTATTGGCGTTCACCGATCGTTGGCAAAAAACATCTTTCAGGCGTTTTCCTGTTAACTTTAACTTCAACGCGCGGGCGTTTCATCGCGTCATCAGGGACGCACCCAGAAGGGGCGCGTTTGGAGGATGAAGCCATGACCGCGCAAGAAACCGCGCATGTTTCCGAAGAGGCCGCGTCGCTGCCGCTGCCCACCCCCGAAATGGACGGCGACGCGCTGTTCCAGCTGGGGATGATGTATTCTTCCGGCTCGGGCGGTTGTCCGATGGACCGGGTTTCCGCCCATATGATCTTCAATCTGGCGGCGATGAAGGGCTCGGTCGAAGCCCGCGTATATCGCCGGGAGATGTCTATGGAGATGGAGCGCGACGAAATCGCCGAGGCTCAACGGGCGGCGCGTCGCTACATCGACGCCGGTGTCGTCAGTCTCGCGGCTTGATGTTTCGGGGCGCTGACGCGCCGCGCTATGTTCGCGACGCGGTCGCTCACGACTTGAGCGCGGGAGTCCCAGACATCTTTGCGCTCAAGTGGCGAGGCTCCGCGAGCCGAGCATAGCGCGGCGCGTCAGCGCCCCAGCCTCACGGAAACTGCTGATACTGGCCGTTGATCGTGTAGTTGAAGCCGATCGGCAGGGCCGCCTTCACCTGGGTGAAGAAGGCCGCCAGCTCTCCGAGGTTCGACCGGGGGACGAACAGGATGTCGCCGCGACGCAGCGGCACCGCGTCGCCCCGACGCTGACGCAGGTCGATCACCCGCATCATCCGGACATTGCCAGGCCCGCGCCGGATCAGGGCCGTAGTCTGAAGTTTGCCTGAGGGCAGAACGCCGCCCGCCTGGATGACCGCTTGCAGGGCCTCCATGTCGCCGGTCATCTCATAGACGCCCGGCGTACGGACCTCTCCATCGACCCAGACGCGAAGAGGGCCGGCGGTCTTGACGCTGACCTCCACGACCGGGCGGACCAGCACGTGGGAATAGGCGCCGGCCAGGGTCTGCTGCAGTTCATAGACCGAGCGGTCGGCAGCCATGACCTGGCCGACGAGGGGCATGGCGATCCGCCCGTCGGGACCCACGCGGACGGTGCGTGTGTTTTCCGGAGCCGTCGGGGTCGCCACCTCGATCTCGTCGCCCGGATAGAGCAAGTACTCCGGCTCGGCGTCGGTCCAGTCGGCGAAGGGCACATCGGGAAATCCGCCGCCGTAGGCCTGTCCGCCGCCGCCTGCGCGCGTGTCGTATCCGCCGATGCCGAGGTCCGGCATGGCCACGCGTCCGCCACACGCGGACAGGGCGACGCCGGTCAGAGCCAGCAGCAGGGAGCGGCGGTCGGTCATTCGAAGCGGTCCGTGGAAATCGGGGCCTTCAGCTTATGATCGGGGACCATCTGCGGTTATGGGTAACGAGCCGTTAACGCCGCTCCGCCAAGCATCCTCGTCGTTAACCTTCGACGGATTCGTTCATGCGGACGACGGCCTATATTCCTGCGCGGCCCAAATACGGTCTGGCGGACATCGTCGGCCTGCTGTTCCGCGAACTTTGGATCATGATTCTGGTCTTCATCCTTGTGGTCGCCGTCGGCGCCGCCGCCGTGATGACGCTGAAGAAGACCTATGTCGCCAGCGCCAGCATCTATGCGGGCGTGGGCCAGGAGTACGCCTATGAGCCCCGGGTCGGGCCCATGACCGACCGTTCGACCCAGCCGCCCAGCCTGACCGAGGTGGCCCAGAACGAAGCCGCCATCATCGGCAGCCGCGAGGTCAAGCTGCGTGCGGTGCGGAGCCTGGGTTTGGAAGCGTTCCAGAGGCCCGGCAAGCCGGCGACCGGAACGATCGAGAAGCAGGAAGGCGACGCCATCAAGTTCATCAACGACGGGCTGGAGATCGGCACGGCGCCGCTGAGCCCGGTCATCGCCCTGAGCTTCGAGAGCGACAACGCCCAGAAGTCGGCGGACGTCCTGAACGCCCTGATCGGGTCCTATCGCGAATATCGGCGGGAGGTGTTCCAGGACACCTCGGGTGAGGCGATCGAGGCGCAGCGCCGGACATTCGAAGAGGAACTGGGCGAAGTCGACGCCAGCTATGAGCAGTTCCTGCAGTCAAACGAGATCGGCGACTTCGCGGCCGCAAAGGCGGCGACGGCGGCGGTCTATCAGTCGATCCTGACCGATCGCATGATGACCCAGGCGCAGCTGGACCAGACGGCCGCGCGTCTGCGCACCCTGGAGCAGCAGCAGGCGTCCACCCCGGCCGAGGTGACCTTGCAGCAGGATCTGAATGTTTCGGCGCAGGACCAGATTCGCACCCTGCGCGCCGAGCGGGCGCAGTTGCTGTCGCGCTATCTGCCGGACGCCCAGCCGGTGCGGGACATCGAGGCCCGCATCGCCGAACAGGAAGCCCTGGTGGCGGCCGGCGGCACCGTCGGGGCCAAGGAGGTCCGGATCGGCCCCAACACGGTCTGGACCGAGGTGGAGAACAACCGCATCAACGCGGCCGCCGATCGCGACGCCCTGGCCGACCGGCTGGCGACCCTGAACAGTCAACTGGCCACGCTTCGGGCGCGACAGGCCGACCTGACCCGGCTGGAGTCGGAAAACGCCGTCCTGATGGGCAACCGCGACATCCTGACCGCGACGATCCGTGAGTTCCAACAACGCGGCGCCCAGAACCGCGCCGACAACGAGCTGGTTCGCGGGGGCGCAGACAATATCCGGGTCCTGTCCGAACCGGCGGCGCCGACGCGCGGATCCAGCCTGAAGCTGCCGCTGCTGGCGCTGGTGATCCTGTTCGCGGGCTTCACCGCCCTGTGCGTCGGCCTGCTGAGGGTCGTGACCCGGCGGGGTTATGTGACCCCGGCTTCGGTCGGGCGCACCCTGGATCTGCCCGTACTGGCGGTGACGCCGGTCAAGGCGTGAAGGCCCGATTCGGGCGGATGGGCCGTTCGACCGAGGCCGTCCGTGATAGGGTGATGCCGTTGTTTGGCGCGTAACCGATTCGATGGTCGATCTGACATCCGAAATGGCGAGCTTGCTGGCCGCCCTCGGGCCGGCTCCGGCCTATCGGGGGCGGGTGATCCAGTTCGCCTCGGCCACGGCGGGCGAGGGCGTTTCAACAATGGCGCGGGAGTTCGCGCGCCTGGCGGCCGTTCGGGCGCGTCGGCCGGTCTGGCTGGTGGACGCCGATCTGGCGCAACAGGGCCAGCAGGAGGCTGTCGCCGCCCAGGCCGATCGCTTCGGCCGTCTCGGGGACGCGGCGGTCGCCAGTCCCGACGGACGCGTCTTCTATGCCGTGTCGCCGCAGCTGGTCGATCGCAACGGCGACCCCGCGCCGCCGGGACGCCTGCTGACTGCGCGGCCATGTCTGGGCAGCCGGCTGTGGGTCACACGCTTTCGCGTGGAGAGTCTGAGGTCGGGCCAGCGGGCGGACGTCCTGCCCGATCCTCACTATTGGGACGCCATGCGCAAGCATTCGGACACGGTCGTGATCGACTCTCCGGCCGCCGATCGCAGCGACACGGCGATTGTCCTGGCGCCTTTCGTGGATGCGACCATCATCGTGGTGGCGGCCGAAACGACGGCGGCGAACGAGCCGGTGATCCTGAGGGACGAAATCGAAGCGGTGGGCGGTCGTATCGCCGGGGTCGTGGTCAACCGGTCGCGCTACAAGACGCCGGGCTTTCTCAAGCGGCTGACGGGCTGATCCGTTCGAGCCGGGCCAGTTCCTTCGCGCCATAGAAGCGCGGCTCAAGCCCCTGAATCCAGAACACCTTGCCCAGGCCGCGCGCCGCGCGATCCAGGGTTTCGGCGCGGCGGGGATTGGCGACCAACGTCAGCGCAAGGGACGCGAGGCCCCAGGCGATCGTCTGAGCGGCGCCGACCAGCATCCAGTAGGCGACGCGGGCCGGCTTTCGCTCGCGCCAGGCGATCTGGGGCGGGCTCTGGCCATAGGCGAAGGCGCGCGACAGGGCATAGCGCAAGGTGGCGCGATGCGAAGGCGCGAACTCCTCCACCCAGGCGTCGGCCGCCCAGCCGAACCGTCCGCCGCGCTGCTCAAGGGCCGAGAACAGGGCGTCGTCCTCGCCGCCGCTCTGATCCGAAGCCGCATCGAACGGCGCCGGGCCGGGGAGGGCTGTGGCGCGCACCATCAGGGAGTTGCCGCATCCGTAGGCGTGGTCGATCAGGCCGGTCGCCTCCGGTCCCAGGCGACCGAAAAACCGCTCCAGATAGGGGGTCTTCCAGCCCAGGCCGGACGGCACGCGGCCCTGGATGGGGCCGAAGACGACGTCGGCGCCGGTCTCGGCCTGGGCCGCCAGCAGCGCCGACAACCAGGTCGACAAGGCGGCCTCGTCGTCGTCGAGGAAGGCGATCAGGGGCGCCCGGGTCGCGGCCAGGGCGGCGTTGCGGGCTGTGGCGACGCCGGGACGCGGCTCGTGCCGGTAGATGAGCGGGACAGGGCTCGTGTCTGCGAGCTCCGCCACCGTGTCGCGGGCCGTGGCGCGGGGGTCGTTGTCGACGACGACGATCTCGCGCAGCCGCCCGGCGACGTCCTGTTGGCCGAAGATGGAGTGGAGGGCCCGGGCCAGCGCCTCGGGACGGCGCATCGTGGGGATGATGACCGCGACGTCGAGTGTGGGCGACTGAGCGGTCGCCATCACACCACCTCGGCATAGAGGGCGGCGCGGTACAGCCGGAGGGAGAAGGCGCGCAGGCGGACCGGCAGGGGCTCGGCGAGGGCCGCGCGCTTCAGCATCGGCCGCCAGATTCCGAGGCCGGGCACGCGCTTGAGCAGGCGAGCGACGCGGTGGCTGGGATAGGCGGCGACGATGTCGGGATGCAGGGTCGAAACGCGGGCGAAATTGGGCGCGGATTGCTCGTATTTGCGCGCCAGATCGGCGGCGGTGTCCAGTCCCATGTGGGTGGCGGGGTTGCCGACATGGGCGACCGGGTGGCGACGTGACACGCGCATGGCCCACTCGACGTCCTCCCATCCCCAGCCGCTGAAGGCAGGATCGAAGGCCTCGCTGTCGAAGACGTCGCGGCGCACCAGAAGATTGGAGGTGTAGACGTACTTCTCCGGCGCCTTGGCGCGCTCGAGATGGTCGAGGCATTCGCCGGAGGCGGCCATGGCGCGGTGCAGGGCGAAGCGCGGCGCCGTCGAGGCCTGTTTCAGTGAAAAGCCGCCGAAGGCCACGGCCGGGCGGGTCTCCTGCGCCTCGGCCAGCCAGCGGGACAGGAAGTCGGGGCGGTCCGGCCGCATGTCGCTGTCGAGAAAGAGCAGGAACGATCCGCGCGCGGCGGTGGCCAGCCGGTTGCGGCCGATCGCGCGGCCTTCATTGCGCGTCAGGGTGATGAGGCGGATCGGCAGGGCCATGGCGGAGACGCGATCGACCAGACGGCGAGTCAGGGCCTCGTCCCCGGTTCCGTCATCCAGAACCACCAGTTCGACCGCTCCCTTCAGGACGGTCGCTTCGCCGTCGAGCATCGCCAGCAGGTCGGACGGATCGTCGCGCAGGAAGGGGATGAGGACCGACAGGGCGGGAGCGGCGCCCGGCCAGCCCGGACTTTCGACCGTTCGCGCGGTCATGTGGCCGTCTCCGGGCGAAGCCGCTGGCGATAGATGCGCAGCACCAGATCACGGACCCCTGCGGCGTTCAGGGTCAGGGCCGCAGTTGCATATACAATTCCGCCGATCGTGGCCTTGAGCATCAGCTCCGCGAAGCCGCCGATGTCCGGCAGGGCGGACACGGCGAGAGCCATCAGGCCGGTGGCCACGCCGCAGCGGATCAACGTCTCCCAGGGCACGGGCAGGGGCATGACCCGCGCGCCGAGGATCCTGGCCGTGGTCATGCTGATGGCGAAGCTGGCGGCCGTGGCCCAGGCGGCGCCCATGACGCCGAAGCGCGGGATCAGCAGGACGTTCAGGACGATGTTCAGCACCGCCGGCACGGTCATGGTGACCAGAAGCAGCTTCGTGCGGTGTGAGAGGGTGAAGGCCTGGCCGAAGTAGTAGGCCGTCAGGCCGTAGAACAGGGCCGACAGGGCGATCCAGGGGGTGATGGCGGCCGCAGCATCCCGGAGGTCGGGGCCGATCATGAACTCGCTGAGCGGGCGTGCGACCAGGGCAACGCCCGCCGCCGCCGGAAGGCCGATGAGCAGGAAGGTCGAGGCCTGTTCGCGCGCCGCCTCCTTCAGCCGCGCCAGTCCGCCACGCTCCAGCGCCATGACCAGGGCGGGCTGGCCCGCCGCGCCGAGCCAGACGAACATCACGTCCAGGGTGCGGTTGGCGATGGAATAGCCGGCGTGATAGGCGCCGACGGCCGCTTCATCGAGGAAGGCCGCCAGCAGAAAGCGGTCGGTCGAGGCCAGGACCAGGGCCAGGGCCAGGCCGGCGGCGATCGGATAGCCGTAGGCGGCGTAGGCGCGGATGCGGGCGCGGTCGATGACGCCCTGGCGCGCCTGTTTCACTTCGCCCGGGAGGACGAACGGCAGGACGAACAGGGGCGCCAGCCCGATGCCGATCAGAGGGGCCGCTCCGCCCGCGCCCAGAAGCGCCGCGACGACCCCGACCATCAGGCCGCCGATCGTGGTGATGATGTCCAGGGTCGCCGACCGGCCGACCTCGCCCTCGGCGCGGAACCGCTCCTGGGCCAGTTTGACCAGGCACCGGACGGGGCAGCCGGCCAGGCCGGCGGCGACCGCCAGCTTGAACGGCATGTCCCACGGCGCGAGCAGGACGACGAGGCCGGCCACGGCGATAAAGACGGCCACCAGAATGAAGGCCGCGCGATAGATGGCGGCGAAGTGGTCAGCCAGTTCGGCGGCCGATTTCTGGGCGGCCCAGTAGCGCGCCATGGCGGCTTCCAGCCAGCTGAACACCGCGACGTGGGCGAGGGTCAGGATGGAGAAGGCGAGGGCGTAGCGGCCGAATTCCTCGGGGCTGAGCAGGCGCGTGAACAGGAAGATGGCCAGAAACCCGACCACGCCCTGGACGATGTTGGCGGGCAGATAGCCCCAGACGCCTTTCCAGAACATCGCGCGGCCCCGGTCAGCGCACCGCCATCCGGTCGCCCAGCAGGACGGGGACGGTGACGATCATGATCCAGAGGTCCAGCCAGAACGACTGGCGCTCGATATAGTCCACGTCCAGCTGCACCCGGCGACGGACGTCCTCGGCGGAATCGAGCGGACCGCGAGAGCCGTGGATGGCGGCCCAGCCGGTCATGCCCGGCTTGATGCGGTGGCGATGGGCGTAGTCGGCGACCAGGGCGGCGGATTCGACGGCGCCGGTCTTCATGCCGATGGCGTGCGGGCGGGGGCCGACGAGCGACATTTCGCCCTTCAGCACGTTCAGCAGCTGAGGCAGTTCGTCCAGGCTGGTGGAGCGCAGGACGCGGCCGACGCGGGTGACACGGTCGTCGCCGGCGGTCACCTGACGCGAGGCGGTGGCGTCGGCCGCCTCGGTGCGCATGGAGCGGAACTTCCAGACCAGGAATTCCTCGTGGTTGAAGCCGTGGCGACGCTGGCGGAAGAAGATCGGCCCCGGGCTGTCCAGCCGGACGGCCAGGGCGCAGAGGGCCAGGACGGGCGCGGCCAGCACCAGGGCCAGCGCGCTGATCGCCAGGTCCTGAAGGCGCTTAGCGAAGGCCCGGCGCTCGGCGGACGAGGGGGCGGCGACCGGGGCCAGCGGCGAGCGGGCCAGCTTTTCGAGGGCCTCGTCGCGCTCGCTCTGGTTCTGCGGATCGACGATGAGGCTGACGTCGGTGGGCAGGGTCTGCAACCGGGCCGTCAGCTCCCGCACACGCGCCTGGGCCGAGGGATCGATCGCGACCACGATGCGATCGACATAGGGGATCATGCGATGTTTCAGCAGGTCGTCCGCGCGGCCCAGGACCGGAACGCCGACCAGCGAATCGGGCACGCGGGCCAGGCGGTCGTCGAAGACGCCCAGGACGTTGATGTCGCGCCGCTCAAGCGCGCGTTCGATCAGGCGCTCGGCATGGCGGGTCGCGCCGACGACAACGATGTTGGGCGTCAGGGCGCCGCTGCGTCGCCAGCGCGCGACCCGGGCGAACCAGACCAGATGCAGGATGACCAAGCCGGGCGCGAGGGTGGCGAGCCAGTCCTGGATGCGCGACAGATCGCCGCCGGGCAGGGCGAAGGCGATCAGGGCGCCGCCGAGGGCCGACAGCAGGACGACGGCGGCCAGGCCGGCGAGATGGCGAACCGCGCCGCGATCGCGGGGGAAACGATAGAGGCCGGTCGAGGCGCCCAGCGCCTGCAACAGGACGGCGGCGACGATCACAGGCGCGGCGGCGGACACCACGGCCTGGGCCGGCGAGGCCCCGCCCAGTGCCCACCACAGGCTGACCGGCCAGATCAGCAGCAGATCGACCAGCCGGAACGCATGGGACGCCATCCGCGCCCCGTGCCGTTGACGGACATTCAGCCAGGTCTGGGGCCGGAACGGACCGCGCCGGGCCGCGCCGTCGGCGGTCGCAACGGCGTCGGCGGGAACGGCCTGATCCAGGGTCGGAGCGTCCGCTTGGAGCATGGAGGGCCGGGTCCGCTGCACTGTGCGCATGCCCGATCAGTGCCATGGGCGGTGTGGATTTGACGTTAACGGCCGAACCGGCCGCACAGCCCATTGCACTCGCCGCGCCGGTTCGCTATCGACGGCGCCTGCCGGAGACGTGGCCGAGTGGCTGAAGGCAACGGTTTGCTAAATCGTCGTACCGGGTAACCGGTACCGAGGGTTCGAATCCCTCCGTCTCCGCCAGTTCCCTCTGATTTTATTGGGCTTTGAGGCGCGCAGCGAAAGCTACCCATGCCCCTACCCATGTTCTGCTAGGCGATGGGGCTGCGGCTGGCGATCCGCCACCGCCGTCGCCTGACGCCATGCTGTCGGCGTGCTGTCGTGTCGAGACTTCCGAATTCGCCGTAGCTAGGTGAGCATCGAAGGAGGATACATGACCGCCGAAATGCAAACCCTGTCGCCGCAACTTCTCGGATTCTGGGTGCGATGCATCCGAACTGCCTCAAAGTGGTCGCAGGACGCGCTCGCTGAAGCGTCTGGCCTGACGACACGAACCATTCAAAGGATCGAAGCCGGTCAATCCGCAAGCGTCACCACCCGCCGTAGTCTGGCGCGCGGGCTAGGGTATGAGAACCCCGACGTGTTTGATGATCCCGCCTTCGTGGCCGAGGTTCACAAGCTGCTAGAGACGGTTTCCGATCATAGCGAGAAAGAACGCTACCCGGATCACCTGAAACTGCCCGCCGAACCCGTGCGAACTGGCGACGCCTTGAGCCGCTTGATCGGTGCATCGTCCGCATACGTGTTCAACTGCGACGACGAACTGTCCGATGAAGTGAAGGAGCAAGCCGCCGCCCTGTTCGACCTGTTGCAGGACTACGGGGACATTTGGTCGGACCTGACCCACGGCGACCGCCTGTCCGCGAGCCGCAGCTTCGACGAAAACTTAGGCGAGTTCGAACAGCATGGGGCGCGCCTCTATTCGGCGACGCGGGCGACGAAGATCGTGGGTTCCATGTGGACCGACAAGACACCGCTCCCGATCACGATAGGATATGTGACCGTAGTTCCGAAGAACCGCGAAATCGGGCACATCATGGTCCCGAAGGGGGTGTAGCGATCATGTCCGAAGACGTTGAATATCTAGCGAACTACCTACCGGACAAGCTCTACACGCACCCCGGCAAGGCCGGGACTTACGCGACCATCGCCGGTGAAGGCGAAGAAGTGATCGGCGAGTTCGACGTAACCACCCGATGCAAGATCGTGGTGTCCGCCTTTTGGGTTCAGGACAAGAGCGACTTCGGGACGTTCAAGATAACGAAGCTGACCTATCACAAAACGCATAGTTGGCGTGCGGACGGCCACATACAGGTCAACCACTTCCAACTTGGGCAGATGAAGGAGTTCTTGTCGATCATATCGAACTTGAACTTAGGCGACGCTAAGAAGGCGCGCATCTCGCTCGATAACGTGAACATCGGCGCGCTTGGCGCACTGTTGGGCAGTTCGAAGGGGGCTGAACTGATCCGCGAACTTGCCGAAACCCCGGAGCTTCACCACGACATTTACGCGGTAGCGGCGAAGCGGAAGGCGTTGGCGGAATTCGAACAACGCATGGGCACTGACGCGCCAGAGAAGGATTGGCAAGCTTTCTTCGAAGCGAACCAATGGATATTCGGGCATGGCCTGAATTATGTGTCGCTCGACAAGGTGTCCGACACCTTGACGGCGCGGACTACCGGCAACGAATTCGACCGCAGTGGCAAGACTGCCGACGCGCTTATGCGGACGCGGGCCGAAGTCAGTCAGTTCGTGTTCGTGGAAATCAAGAAGGACACGACGAACCTTCTTCGTAGCGGCGATCCCTATCGGCCCGGATGTTGGGGCGTATCCGCCGAAGTGTCGAACGCCGTCACGCAGGTCCAGAAGACCACCTTCGAATTTGCCCGCAAACGCTTCCGCGTCGCTCTGAAAGATGGCGATGGCAACGATAGCGGAGAGACAGCCTATTCCATCGAACCCCGAAGCTTCTTGATCGTTGGCGACACGAAGGAGCTACAGGGCAATGACGACAAGATTGCGTGTTTCGAACTCTACCGTCGCAATGTCCGTGCGCCTGAAATTCTCACGTTTGACGAACTTCTCTATCGCGCGCGATTCATCGTCCAGAACATAAGCCGCGACGCAGCCGCCGCAGGCTGACGCAATCGACGCCTTCGCTAGCGGTTCGTCTTCATCAACTCGTCGTCACGGCGTTTCGGCCACGCATCGCAGATGATCCGTTGCGCCATCGCGAATGCGCAATCGCGGTGGAAAGCCGGCAAAAAGCCGGTCGCCGCAGCGAAAGGTGGCAGAGGGCTGTCAGCATCCCAAAAAACGAAAAAGGGCGAGAGCCTGACGCCCTCGCCCCTTTTGATAGTCTTGAACCCGTACGCCGAACTCAGGCCTTGGGCGTGCGGGGTTTGCGGGCGGTGTCGCCCTTGGGCTTGCGGCCGCCCTGGCCGAGGCCGATGGCCTTGGCCAGTTCCGAACGGCGCGCGGCGTAGGCGGGGCTGACCATCGGATAGTTGGCCGGGAGGCCGTAGCGGTCGCGGTATTCGGCCGGGGTCAGGCCGTGGGTCGTCAGGTGACGCTTGAGGCTCTGATAGGTCTTGCCGTCGACGAAGCTGACGATGCCGGAATCGGAGACCGACTTGCGGATCTGGGCCGGGGAGGCCTTGGCGAACTCTTCGGCCGGTTCCGCCGCCGGCTCACCGAGGTTGTTCAACGCGCCATGGACCGAGGCGATCAGGCCCGGAAGCTCTTCCGGTCCGATCTTGTTGGCGGCCACATAGTTGGACACGATGTCCGCCGTCATCTCGATCAGGGCGATCTGGTTGTTGTCTTCCGACATGCGTAATCTCCGAAGTGACCTCGACCCGAGGTCCAGAGGGCTCGCATACACCCGTCATGCGGGCCTGGCCAGTATTCTCGGCGACCGGATCTTCGATTGTGTTCGATTCGCCAATGATCGTCGGCGGATAATGCGATCGGCGCGGGATTTCGGCGAGATCAGACGGCGAAAATTTTGCTGACGGGACTGTGTTTGGTGAATCGCCGTCGACGCGACCTGAATCGATTTTCGCCGATTCGCGCCTTGATCATTTGATCTGTCGCTTTTCCAGCTTTCGGGCCAGTGTTCGGCGGTGCATTCCCAGTCGCCGCGCGGTTTCGGAGATGTTGAAATCGGTCTCGACCAAGGTCTCGTGGATACGCTCCCACTCCAAAGTCTTGATCGAGGTCGGCCGGGACGTCAGCGGGGCCGACGCATCGCCGTCGATGCGGGCGAAGGCGGCCTCGATGTCATCGGTGTTCGACGGCTTGGCCAGATAGTGACAGGCGCCCAGCTTGATGGCCTCGACCGCCGTGGCGATGCTGGCGAAGCCGGTCAGGACGACGATGCGGGTGTCGGGATCATGGGCGTGCAGGGCCTTCACGCATTCCAGACCGGACCCGCCGACGACCTTCAGATCGACCACGGCGAAGGCGGGCGAGAACTCGGCCAGGATCGAGGTCAGGCCGTCGAGCCCGTTGCAGACGCGGACCAGATAGCCGCGCTTGATGAACGACCGCTCCAGGGTGGTGGCGAAGGCGGCGTCGTCCTCGACGATGATCAGGCGGGGCGCGGTCATGGGGCGTCAGGCTCCGGGTCGACGTCGGCCAGGGGCAGGGCCAGGGTGACCTGGGCGCCGCCCTGGGGACGGTTGACGGCGGTGACGGCGCCGCCCAGCTTTCGCGCCACATTCATCACCAGGAACAGCCCCAGGCCGCGCCCCGGTCCGGACTTGGTCGAGGCGTAGGGCTTGCCGAGATTGGCGAGGACTTCCGGCGCGAAGCCGGGGCCACGGTCCGAGACGAGGAACAGCAGGCGCTCGCCGTCGCGGCGGGCCTCGACGCCGATCCAGTCGGGCGAGGCCTCGAGCGCGTTCTCGAGCAGGTTGAAGATGACCTGTTTGAGGGCGACGTCGGCCAGCATGCGCGTGCAGGCGGGAAAGGCGTTGCGATAGTCGAGGCGGGGCGGCGTGCGGGCCTTGCGCCACTCCTGCACGCAGTCGTCGATGAACTGGCGGGCTTCGGAGCGGATGACGCCCTCGCCACGCAGTTCGCCGGACGAGATCAGGATGCCGCGCACGATGGACTTGCAGCGTTCCAGCTCGGCCTCCATGACGCCCAGCTCCTGCTTCGCCTCTGTGTTGCGACGGAAGAAGGGCAGACGCCGCCAGTCGCGCAGGATGACCGACAGGGTGGCCAGGGGCGTGCCCAGTTCATGCGCGGCGCCGGCGGCCAGCAGGCCCATGCGGACGATGTGGTCCTCCTCGACGGACTGCTGCTTCAGTTCGGCGAGGCGGCGGTCGCGGTCGCGAAGATTGCGGGTGATGCGTGTGACGAAGACCAGCAGCAGCACCGTCGTCAGGACGAAGCAAATGAACATGCCCTGGATATGAAGCGCGAACAGGTCGCCGTCGGCGCGCGGCGGAAGGCGAAGCGGCTCGAACCACAGGGTCAGGGCCAGGAAGGCGGCGATGGTCACGACCGCCAGCGTCGCGGCGCGTCGCAGGTCCAGCAGGACGGCCCCGAGCATGGCCTGCAGCAGGAACAGGGAGATGAAGGGGTTGGTGGCGCCGCCGGACATGTAGAGCTGGGCGGTCAGGGCCAGCACATCGCCGAGCAGGCCGAGGAACAGCTCGCGCCCGGTGATGGCCGAGGCGCCGCGCAGACGAAGCCAGGCCAGGCCGTTCAGCGCCACGAGGAACCACAGGACGCCGAACATCGGGATCAGGGGCAGGCGCACGTCCATGGCGAACCCGACCACGCAGATGGTGGCTAGCTGGCCGCCGACGGCGAACCAGCGCAGCAGGATCAGCAGCCGCAGATTATGGCGGTCGGCCGTATCCTGGATGCCGACGTCGGCGCTCATGGGGCCAGGTCTCCTGGGACGGAGCGGGCGAAGCGCCAGGCGCCGAACCCGGCCAGAGCCGCCAGGGCGAACCAGGTCAGGGCGTAGACCAGGTGGTTGTTGCTGAATCGGACCACGGTCAGACCTCCGCGCGGCCAGACATTCTGGCCCGTGTCGGCGGCGGCGTCGATGAAATAGGGCGCGACCGCTCCGGTCAGGCCGCGTGTCTCGGCGATCGTGGCGACGTCTCTCGACGTCCAGCGGTCGGCGCTGGGGGCGTTGGCGCGCAGGAAGCCGCCGCCCGGCTCGCTGATCCGCAGCAGGCCGGTGAGCTCCACACGGCCCGACGGACGTTCAGGCGTCGGCGCAGGCGCCCGGTCGGACCGCGCAGGCAGGAAACCCCGATTGACGAGAACGACGAAGCCGTCGTCTGTGACCAGAGGCGTCATCAGCCAGTGTCCGGCGCCTAGCGCCGTGACGGCCTGAACCCGGGTCTCGCGATCGTGAAGAAAGCGGCCCTGCGTCGCGACGCGACGGTACTGGTCGCCGGCGGCTGTGACATGCGGCCACTCCGCTGGACCCGGCGTGCTGACCGCCGGCGCATCAATGCGGGTCTCGACCTGATCGATCAGCTCCAGCTTCCAGACCAGCCGGGCGACCTGCCAGACGCCTAGGCCGGCGAACAGAAGGCACAGGCCCAGGGCAAGCCCGGTCAGGACCAGTCTCTTGCGGCGTCCTGACGCGGCTGACGTCATTCAGCGGGCCATGGCCTCCATGTCGTGGGCCGGCATCATGTTCACCTCCAGATGGTGCATGACCCACAGCGAGCCGGAAATCGCGATCACGACGACGATCAGGGTGAAGGCGAGGGCCAGCAGGTTCCATCCGCCCTCGGATCTCGGATTCATGTGCAGAAAGTAGACCATCTGCACCACGATCTGCACGACGGCGAAGCCGATCACGGCGGCGATCGTGGCGCCGACCGGCAGGGCGCCGGTCATCACCAGGGCGAAGGGAATGGCCGTCAGCACCGCCGAAAGGATGAAGCCGGTCAGGTAAGAGCGGTAGCTGCCGTGGTCGTGACCGTCGTCGTGCGCCGGGTCGTGGTCATGCTCGGGATGGGCGCTCATCGCAGGACTCCCAACAGATAGACGAAGCTGAAGACGCCGATCCAGATGACGTCGAGGAAGTGCCAGAACAGGGACAGGCACATCAGCCGGCGCCGGTTGGCGGGGATCAGGCCGCGCTGCATCACCTGAACCATCAGCACCCCCAGCCAGATCAGGCCGAAGGCGACGTGCAGGCCGTGGGTCCCGACCAGGGTGAAGAAGGCCGACAGGAAGGCGCTGCGCTGGGGCGTGGCCCCGATGTGGATCAGGTGATGGAATTCGTAGAGTTCGATGCCGAGGAAGGCGAGGCCGAACAGGCCGGTCACCGCCAGCCAGGCCAGGGTCTGGCTCTGACGACCCTTGTACATCGCCAGCATGGCGAAGCCGTAGGTGATCGACGAGAACAGCAGCATGGCGGTGTTGATCGCCACGAGGTTCAGGTCGAACAGGTCCCTGGGGCCCGGACCCGCCGCATAGTTTCCGCCCAGAACGCCATAGGTCGCGAACAGGATCGCGAAGATCAGGCAGTCGCTCATCAGATAGAGCCAGAAGCCCAGAAGGGTGGAGTTCCCCTCCGGATGGTGCGGCTCTTCCTTCAGATGGAACTCGACCGGATCAGCGGTGCGTGCGGGCGCGCTCATGCCTTGGCTCCCGTTTCGGCGGCGAGGGCTGTGGTGCGTCTATCCTCGATCTCGACCACGGTTTCAGCCGGGATGTGGAAGTCGCGGTTGTAGTTGAAGGTGTGCCAGATGGCGTAGCCGACGATGGCGACGAAGGAGAGCACGGCCAGCCACCAGACGTACCAGACGAGAGCCATCCCCAGCACCGTCGACAGGCCCGCCAGGATGACGCCCGCGCCGGTCGATCTCGGCATGTGGATGGCGGCGAACCCCTTGATCGGACGCTGGTAGCCGCGAGCCTTCATGTCCCACCAGGCGTCGCTGTCGTGGATCACCGGGGTGAAGGCGAAGTTGTAGTTCGGCGGGGGTGAGGACGTGGCCCATTCCAGGGTGCGGCCGCCCCAGGGATCGCCGGTCACGTCACGCAACTGGTCGCGCTTCAGGACGCTGACGACGATCTGGATCAGGAAGGCCAGGATGCCGACCGCGATGATGCCCGCGCCGATGGCCGCGATAACGAACCAGATCTGGTAGGACGGATCGTCGAAGGTCCGCAGTCGGCGCGTCACCCCCATCAGGCCCAGCACATAGAGGGGGGCGAAGGCGACCCAGAAGCCGACGACCCAGCACCAGAAGCTGACCAGTCCCCACCGCTTGTCCAGCTTGAAGCCGAAGGCCTTGGGGAACCAGTAGTTGATGCCGGCGAACAGGCCGAACAGCACGCCGCCGATGATGACGTTGTGGAAGTGGGCGACCAGGAACAGTGAGTTGTGCAGCACGAAGTCCGCCGGCGGAATCGCCAGCATTACCCCAGTCATGCCGCCGATGACGAAGGTCAGCATGAAGGCGATCAGCCACATCATCGGCAGCTCGAACCGGATGCGGCCGCGATACATCGTGAACAGCCAGTTGAAGATCTTCGCCCCGGTAGGGATGGAGATGATCATGGTGGTGATCCCGAAGAAGGAATTCACCGACGCGCCCGATCCCATGGTGAAGAAGTGGTGCAGCCACACCAGATACGACAGCACGGTGATCACGACGGTCGCATAGACCATCGAGGTGTAGCCGAAGAGTTTCTTGCCCGAAAAGGTCGAGGCGACCTCGGAGAAGACGCCGAACAGCGGGAGGATCAGGATGTAGACCTCCGGGTGACCCCAGATCCAGATCAGGTTCACGTACATCATCGGATTGCCGCCGAAGTCGTTCGTGAAGAAGTTCGTCCCGACGTAGCGGTCCAGCGTCAGCAGGACGAGGCAGGCGGTCAGCACGGGGAAGGACGCCACGATCAGGACGTTCGAGCACAGCGACGTCCAGGTGAAGACCGGCATCTTCATCAGCGTCATGCCGGGGGCGCGCATCTTCACGATGGTCGCAATCAGGTTGATGCCGGACAGGGTCGTGCCCACACCCGCGATCTGCAGCGCCCAGATGTAGTAGTCGACCCCGACGCCCGGACTGTAGGCAAGGCCTGACAACGGGGGATAGGCCAGCCAGCCCGTGCGGGCGAATTCGCCGACGAACAGAGAGGCCATGACCAGGACGGCCCCGGCTGTGGTCATCCAGAAGCTGAAGTTGTTCAGGAAGGGGAAGGAGACGTCCCGCGCCCCGATCTGTAGCGGCACAAGATAGTTCATCAGGCCGGTGATCAGGGGCATGGCCACGAAGAAGATCATGATCACGCCGTGAGCGGTGAAGATCTGATCGTAGTGGTGGGCGTTCAGGTAGCCCTCGGAACCGCCGAAGGCCATCGCCTGCTGCAGCCGCATCATGACGGCGTCGGCGAAGCCGCGCAGCAACATCACGATGCCCAGGATCATGTACATGATGCCGATGCGCTTGTGATCGACCGTGGTGAACCACTCGCGCCACAGATAGCCCCACAGCCTGTAGCGGGTGATCAGGGCCAGCATGGCGACGCCGCCGACGGCGACGACGGCGAAGGTGGCGAGGACGATGGGGTCGTGCGGGATGGCGTCCCAGGTCAGCCGCCCCAGCAACGGGGAGACGGGCACGATGTGATCGGTCGGGAGGTTCGGGGAAGACATCAGGAGCGGGCGCCGTTCTGGGACGGGGAATTCCGGGGAGAGGCGACGGAGGGCTGGGCGGCCTGCTCGATCAGGCTGCGGCCGGGCAGCGGCGACTGGGACGTCGGGCGGGCGAGGCCGAGGCCCTGAACTCGCGCCAGCGACGGCGACGGCGCATTGATCTGGGCCAGCTCCAATGCGGCGCGGCCCTCCGCCGCCGCCACCGCGTCATCGGCCGTACAGACGGCCATGACATAGCCCTGGGCCGCGCCGCCGAGCACGGCTTCGCTGCGACGGCGCTGGTCGTCATAGGCCAGCGGCCAGGTGTTGCGGATCGCGTCGAGCCCCAGGCCGCCCTGGTCGTCGATGGCCATCATCTCGCCCATGCACATCTTGCCCGGCTGGACGCACATGTTGACGATCTGGTCCCACAGGTGCGGCTGGACGTCGGCGAACCGCATGACGGGCGTCTTCTCGCTGGGGCGGGCGAGATCCAGGTAGGCGACGCGGTCCAGCGTTTGGCCCGTCTGGCGGGCCTGGGCGATCCAGGCGTTGAATTGGTCGTCACTGAGGCCGCGGAAGGCGAACTTCATGTCCGAGAAGCCGTCGCCGGAGTAGTTGGCCGAGAATCCCTTGTAGTCGCCCGGCGCGTTGATGACCCCGTGGAGCTTGGTCTCCATGCCGGGCATGGCGTAGATCATCCCGGCCATGGCGGGCACGTAGAAGGCGTTCATCACGGACGACGAGGTCAGGCTGAAACGCACCGGTCGATCGACCGGCACGGCCATCTCATTGACCGTGGCGACGCCATACTCGGGGTATATGAACAGCCATTTCCAATCCAGGGCGACGACATTGACCTGGAGCGGGCGAACGTCGGCAGGGACCGCGCGATCCTTGTCGATCCGGTCCAGAGGGCGATAGGGATCCAGCAGATGGGTGCCGGCCCAGGTCACGGCGCCCAGGCAGATGATGATCAGCAGCGGCACGGCCCAGATCACCAGTTCCAGATGGGTCGAGTGGTCCCAGTCCGGATCGTAGCGAGCCTCGGCGTTCGAGGCGCGGTACTTCCAGGCGAACCAGACGGTCAGCGCCATGACCGGCACGATGATGATCAGCATCAGCACGACGGAGAAGACCAGCAGATCGCGCTGCTGAGCGGCGATGTGACCCGCCGGCGACAACACCACCGCCTCGCAGCCTGCGAGCAAGGGCAGAAGCAGCATGGGCGGCAACAGCGAACGCAGGCGCACTTTCAGTCCATCCTTCGGCCAGGGGCGCGTCGATCAGGTTCACGCCGAGAATGGCGGGGCATACGCAGCGATCCGGCGGGGGCCTATTGGACAATCTGTCCAATCCCGGCGAATGGCGCGCGCGGGCTACTTCATCCAGCAACGCGCGCCGAGGTGTGCGCGTTGCCATTGGAGTCTGTCGTCTGGTCGACAGGCCTGTCACTCGAGCCGCCCTGAAGAGCCTTCGCGAATGTCGACCAAAGCCGAAGCGCCCCCGTCTGACGCCCGCCCTTCTGACGCGCCCTTGGCCGACGCGCCGGAAACGCGGGGCTCCAGCCATGGCCCGGTCGCCGCGAGCGAGATCGCCGTCGGAGTGATCATCGGGCGGACGTCCGAGTTCTTCGACTTTTTCGTCTATGCGATCGCCTCCGTGGTGGTGTTCCCCCAGCTGGTGTTTCCCCACCTGCCGCCGCTCGAGGGCATGCTGTGGTCCTTTGCGGTGTTCGCGCTGGCGTTCGTGTTCCGGCCGGTGGGCACGGCCGTCTTCATCGCCATCGACCGGCGCTTCGGCCGGACGACACGCCTGACGCTGGCGCTGCTGCTGCTGGGCAGTTCGACGGTCGCCGTGGCCTTCCTGCCCGCGCATGCCGTGGTCGGCGTCTGGGCCGCCATCCTGTTGTGCATGTTCCGGATCGGCCAGGGCGTCGCGCTGGGCGGCGCCTGGGACGGCCTGCCGTCGCTACTGGCGCTCAGCGCGCCGTCCGGACGCAAAGGCTGGTACGCCATGATTCCGCAACTGGGCGCGCCGATCGGTCTGATTGTCGCCTCGGGTCTGTTCGCCTATTTCCTCGTCACGTTGTCGGCGGCGGACTTCCTCGACTGGGGCTGGCGCTATCCGTTCTTTGTGGCCTTCGCGATCAATGTGGTGGCCCTGTTCGCGCGCCTGCGCATCGTGGCCACCCCGGCGTTCCAGGATCTGTTCAAGTCCAGCGAGTTGCAGCCGACGGGCGTTCTGACCGCAGTTCGGGAGGAGGGGCCGCGCATCGTCGTCGGCGCCTTCGCCCCTCTGGCCAGTTTCGCCATGTTCCACATGGTGACCGTGTTTCCGCTGTCCTGGGTCTTTCTGTTCACGCGCGAGGAGCCAAGCCGGTTCCTTCTAATCGAAGCAATCGGCGCAGGGGTCGGCATCCTGGCGATCCTGGGATCGGGGATGCTGGCGGACCGGTACGGCCGGCGCGCGGTGCTGGCGGCGACAGCGGCGGGCATCGCCGCCTTTTCCGGCTTTGCGCCGCAGCTGCTGGACGGCGGCGCGACCGGCGAACTGGTGTTCATGATCTCGGGCTTCATCCTGCTTGGACTCTCGTTCGGCCAGGCGTCGGGCCCGGTCGCGTCGAGTTTCGCCTTGAAGAACCGGTACACGGCCTCGGCCCTGACGTCGGACCTGGCCTGGTTGTTCGGCGCCGGGTTCGCGCCCCTGGCGGCCCTGTTCCTGTCGGTCGAAGGCGGGCTGCTGGCGTCCGGCGCCTATCTGCTGTCGGGAGCCGTGGCGACCCTGATCGCGCTCTGGCTGAACCGCACCTTGGCCAAGCCGTCATCGGACTAGGGCAGATTTGGCTTTCAGCTTGCGATAGCGGACCGCTAAGACGGTCGTCGGGAGGATTCGCCATGACCGACAACCGCCTGGCCGGACGGACGGCCTTTGTCACCGGAGCTTCGAGCGGACTGGGTGTCCGCTTCGCCCATCTGCTTTCGGGCGCAGGCGCCAAAGTCGCCCTGGCGGCGCGGCGGACAGACCGTCTCGACAGCGTTGTGGATGCGATCCGCCAAGGCGGCGGCGAGGCGGTCGCCGTGCCTCTGGACGTCTCCGATCCCGCTGCGATAGGCCCGGCGCTGGATCAGGCCCAGGGGGCGCTGGGCCCGATCTCGATCCTGATCAACAATGCCGGCCTCAGCGGCGACGGCGCGGCCCTGTCCCTGCCGGTCGAGACCTGGGACCAGACGTTCGACGTCAATGTGCGCGGCGTCTTCCTGACCGCGCGCGAGGCGGTCAAGCGCATGCTGGACAGCGGCGTGGCCGAAGCCGGAGACGCCCGCATCGTCAACATCGCCTCCGTCGCCGGACTGGTGCAACTGCCCGGCCTGACGGGCTATTGCGCGTCCAAGGCAGCGGTGATTTCCCTGACCAAGGGTCTGGCGCGCGAGTGGGCCAAGCGCCACATCGCCGTCAACGCCATCGCGCCGGGATACATCGAGACGGAGATCAACGCCGACTGGTTCGCCAGCGAGGGCGGCAAGGCGCAGATCTCCGGGTTTCCGCGTCGTCGCCTGATGGACGGAGACGCACTGGATGAGGCGCTGATGCTGCTGTGCGGGCGATCTGCACGGTTCATGACCGGGTCGGTGATCGTCATCGACGACGGCCAGGCGCTGTGACGCGCTGACCTGCCGTCAGTGATTGTCGCGCGGCGGTCCGAAGCGGTCGATGATGCGGTGATATTTGACGGCCGGCTCGAGAACAGCGCCTGTTTCCAGTTCGCCGACCATGGACCGCTGGATTTCCTGCCAGGGCGTCTGTGACGGCGGGAAGGCATAGCCGCCGGCGGCTTCGAAGGCGGCGCGCCGCTCCGCCCATTCCGCCTCCGACAGATCAGCGTCGACCCGGCCGACCCGGAGGTCGACGCGCAGTCGGTCGCCGTTGCGCAACAGGGCGATGCCGCCGCCGGTCGCCGCCTCGGGCGAGGCGTTCAGTATCGAGGGGCTGCCGGACGTTCCGGATTGTCGACCGTCGCCGATGCAGGGCAGGGCGGTGACGCCCTGCCGGATCAGATAGTCGGGCGGGCGCATGTTGACGACCTCGGCGGCGCCCGGGTGGCCGATGGGGCCGGAGCCGCGCATGACCAGAATGGTCTCGGCCGTGATGTTCTCCGCCGGGTCGTCGATTCGCCGGTGGTAATCCTCGGGGCCGTCGAAGACGACGATCGGCCCGACGAAGGCCTCCGGATCGGCCGGGTCCGAGAGGTAGCGGTCACGGAATTCGGGCGAGATCACACTGGTCTTCATCACCGCGCTGTCAAAGACATTGCCGGTCAGCACCAGGAAGCCGGCGTCCTGGACCAGGGCGTTGTCATAGGTGCGGATGACGTCGGGCAGATCGATCCCCGCGTCGCGGCAGTTGTCGCCGATCGTTCGGCCGTTGACGGTGAGGGCGGCCTCATGGATGCGGCCGTGTCGCATCAGTTCGGCGACCACGGCGGGCACGCCGCCTGCCTGGAAATACTCCTCACCCAGATACTTTCCCGCGGGCTGAAGATTGACCAGCAGGGGCACGTCATGGCCGACCGCCTGCCAGGTCTCCAGCGGCAGTTCCACGCCGGCGTGGCGGGCCAGGGCGGTCAGGTGGATCGGCGCATTGGTCGAGCCGCCGATGGCCGAGTTGACCACGATCGCGTTCTCGAAGGCCTGGCGCGTCAGGATATCCGAGGGCTTCAGATCCTCGTGGACCATGTCCACAATCCGTTTGCCGGTCTGATAGGCCACCTGGGGCCGTTCGCGATACGGCGCCGGGATGGCGGCCGAGCCGGGCAGGGACATGCCCAGGGCCTCGGTCAGGCTGTTCATCGTCGTGGCCGTGCCCATGGTGTTGCAGTAGCCGACTGAAGGGGCCGACCGGGCGACCAGATCGATGAAGCCCTCATAGTCGATCTCGCCGGCGGCTATCATCTCGCGGGCCTTCCAGATGATCGAGCCCGAGCCGACGCGTTCGCCTTTCAGCCAGCCGTTCAGCATCGGGCCGACGGACAGGGCGATGGCGGGGATGTCCACCGTCGCCGCCGCCATCAGACAGGCCGGGGTGGTCTTGTCGCAGCCGATGGTCAGAACCACGCCGTCGATGGGGTAGCCGTAGAGCAGTTCGACCAGTCCGAGATAGGACAGGTTGCGATCCAGGCCTGCGGTCGGCCGCTTGCCTGTCTCCTGGATCGGATGGACAGGGAACTCCAGGGCGATCCCGCCCGCTTCGCGAATGCCTTCACGGACCCGCTTGGCCAGTTCTATATGGTGGCGATTGCAGGGACTGAGGTCGGACCCGGTCTGGGCGATGCCGATGATCGGCTTGCCGGAACGAAGCTCCTCAAGCGTCAGCCCATAGTTCAGATACCGCTCCAGATAGAGGGCGGTCATGTCCGGATTGTCCGGGTTGTCGAACCAGGCGCGCGAACGGAGAGGCTTTGTCATCAGCCAAGGTTTCCGACGCCCCGTCGGCCGATGCAACTAAATAATCATATTATTGGAGGCGGGCCCGCCGTCACGCGGGGCGACGCGCCGCCGTAATGGCCGATTCCAGCGTCGCGGCGAACCAGACCGAGGCGATGACGACTAGCAGTCCGTAATCATGGCCTGGCCAGAAAACGGGTATGGCGGCCGCCAGCATCAGCAACGCCGGAAAGATCGAGGCCCAGACCGCCGTGCCGGGCGCTTCGCGGTGGATCATCGGGATGGTGGCGGCGCCGCGCCGCCGACGCCACCAGCCGTTCATCACGACGTAGAGGGGCGGGCAGACCAAGGCTGTGATGACATATTTGAGCGCCTGGTCCGGCTCGCCGAACAGCACGGAGGTCGCGATCAGAAGGGCCAGAGCGAGGGCAGTGCTGACGGCGAGGAGCAGGTTGGGTTCGACGGACTTCAACTCTTGACCTTCACATAGCTGCCGGGCGCGGGTTCGATCGGCTTGAGCGGGCCGGCGTCGGGATGCCGCGCGGGGACCCAGTCGCCGGAACGGGCATGCAGCCAGTCGGCCCAGTGGGTCCACCAACTGCCCGGATGTTCCTGGGCCCCGGCTCGCCATTCGTCCAGGGTCGCGGGCAGGTTCGCATTGATCCAGTGCTGATATTTGTTGGCGGCGGGAGGATTGATGACGCCGGCGATGTGGCCCGATCCGGCCAGGGTGAAGGTAACGTCGTCCGAGCCGAACAGGCGCGCCGAACGATAGACCGAGTTCATGGGCGCGATATGGTCTTCCCTGGAGGCCTGGAAGTAGAGGGACGTCTTGACCTTCGACAGGTCGATCGTCTGGCCGCCGATTTCGAACAAGCCCTCGGCCAGGCGGTTCTGGCCGTAAAGCTGGCGCAGATAGGCCATGTGAAGCGCCTTCGGCATCCGCGTCTGGTCCGCGTTCCAGAACAGAAGGTCGAAGGCCGCCGGCGCCTTGCCCATCAGATAGTTTGAGACGAAGAACGACCAGATCAGATCGTTCGCCCGCAGCGCATTGAAGGTGTCGGCCATGACCGCACCCGGAAGCACGCCGCCGGCCGCGTCCATCTGCTGCTCGACCTCTGCCAGCCAGTGCTCATCCGTGAACAGCAGCAGGTCGCCGGCCTCGCGGAAGTCGTGCTGGGCGGCGAAGAAGGTGGTGGCGTTGACGCGTGTGTCGCCGGTCGCCGCCATGTGTCCGAGCGCCGCGCCCATCAGGGTGCCGCCGATGCAGTAGCCGACCGTGTTCAGTCGATCCTGACCCGTCTGCTCCATGACCTTTCGCGTCGCACGGTAGATCCCCTTTTCCAGATAGTCGTCGAAGCCGAAACCGGCCTTGTCGACGTCCGGGTTCACCCAGGAACAGACGAAGACGGTGAAGCCCTGCGATGACAGCCACCGGATCAGCGAGTTCGCCGGCTGCAGGTCCATGATGTAGAATTTGTTGATCCAGGGCGGGAAGATCAGCAGCGGGAGCGCCCGCTGCCGGTCCGTCGCCGCGTCGTACTGGATCAGTTCGAACAGTTCGTCGCGCCACACGACCTGACCCGGCGCCGTGGCGACGTTTTCACCCACCTGGAACCGGCCGTAATCGGCTTGGCTGATCTTCAGCTTTCCGCCCCCCGCCTCCAGGTCGGCGGCGAAGTTCTGCATGCCCCGGACCAGGGATTCGCCGTTCGTTTCCGCCATCGCTTTCAGCGCCGCCGGGTTGGAGGCGAGGAAGTTCGACGGCGAAAAGGCGTCGGTGAGCAGCTTCGTGAAGAACTCGGCCCGACGCTTCGCCTTGGGATCGACGCCCTCGACGCCCGCGACGAGACCGTTCATCCAGTCCGCCGTCGTCATGTAGGACTGGCGCATGATGTCGAAGACGGGGTTCTCGGACCAGGCCGGGTCCTTGAACCGTTTGTCGGCCACCGAGGGGATCGGTTCGCCGGCGGCCCGTCTCGACGCGGTGCTCCAGAGATCCAGATAGCGGGTGAAGAGATCGGCCTGCGCCGAGAACAGCTTCTCGGGCTGAGCCGCCAGTCCGGACATGACCTGAGCCATCGCCGGCGCGACGTTGAACGGGTCGGCGTTCGGCGATTGGGGAGGCTGACCGTCCTGGATCTGGGTTTGAAGGCGTCCGACCTGGGCGAGCGTCGCCTCGGTCATCGCCGTCTGGGCCGTCATGACGGCCTTGGCGAGGTTCATCGAGAGGGTCTCGATCGCAGCGCGCTGCTCATCCGCCGTCGATGGCGCGGCCGCGGCGTCGCGGGTCGGGTCATCCGTCCTTGCCGCAGACGGTCCGGCGGTCGAGGCCTGATCGGGTTTCAACCCGGCGGCGACCGGGATCGCCATTGCGGGTGGTTCGGCGCCCTCCTGAGGCCGCGGGGCCTTCGGCGGCCTGGGTCGGGCGGAGGTCGGGCGTCCGGCCTTGCGGGGCTTGGCGGACGGATCGATCGGCGGTTTGGCCATGACGTTTCCCGTTGTTGGTGCCCGGAGGCGCTGCATGGCGAAAGCCGCCGCCCACGCCGACCCTTTCGCCAGACCGGATGATGGCATATGACGCCGGACGATATGAACGGCCGTTTTGCGAAAAAGATGACAGGCGCGTTCGTCATGGGGGCGGCGGCCCTGCTGCTGTCGGCTTGTGCAGGCGCGTTCGAGGCCGAGAAGGGCGATTCCCCGCTGGACCAGCGGGTCCAGGCGCTGGTCGACGCCAACCGTCGATATCCCGAGTGGTCGGACTTTCCGAAGGCGTCGCAGGGCGCGCCGACGCCGGAACAGATCGCCGCCGCAGTGAACGCCCTGTCCGGCGCCAATACCGCCCTGACCGGCGAGGTCGATCGGCTGGTCTGGACGTCGGACGACCCGGCGCGCTTCGAATCCCAGGTGCGGCAGCGGCTGGCCGCGATCCCGCCTTCTCCGGAAGCGGCCAGGACACTGGAACAACTTGAGGCCTGGGCCGAAGATTTGAGACGTCGGGGCGAGGCGCCGCCGCCGATCGGGCGACGCCAGTAAGGGCTGCTGCGCAGCGGCCTCTCGCCGGTCCATGGACAGGTCGGCGAATCAACGAGGAATACTGATGGCGGATTCGGCATTCGGCGTAGCGGTGCAGGACGTAGCGGCCGGCCTTGCCGCCGACCTTCCCATGACCCTGATCGCGGCGACCGAGGCGGCGGCGATCGCTGGGTTCGCCCATGTCGGGCGCGGTGACGAGCCTCGCGCTCATGAGGCGGCGTGGGCGGCCATGCGCCGGGAGTTGGAACGGCTGGACATCGACGGCGAAATCGCCATGAGCGACGCGCTGACGGATGCGGACGGGCGACCGGTGCGGAATGTCGGGACCCGGAACGGCCCAACGATCGACCTGGGCCTGGACCCGCTGGAAGGCGCCACCCTGACGGCGAAAGCCATGGGCGGCGCGCTGGCGGTGCTGGTCGCCGCGCCGGTCGGCGGCCTGGCGCGAACGCCCGCGCTGTACATGGACAAGATCGCCATCGGTCCCGGCTTCGCGCCCGGCACGGTGGACCTGGAGAGGTCGGCCGCTGACAACGTCCGGGCGTTGGCCGGCGCAAAGGGGGTTTCGACCGACTCGCTCGTCGTCTGCGTGCTGGATCGCCCCCGCAACGCCCGGCTGATCGCGGATCTCCGAACCGTCGGCGCAAGGGTGCGCATGATCTCCGACGGCGATATCGCCGGCGTGATCCAGACGGCCGAGCCGGAAGCAGGCATCGATATGTATCTCGGCTCGGGCGGAGCGTCGGAAGGCGTGCTCTCGGCGGCGGCGTTGAAATGTCTGGGCGGCTTTTTCCAGGGACGCCTGGTTGTGCGTAACGACGACGAGGCGCGTCGGATCGAGGCAAGCGGACTGAGGGTTAGCGGCGTCCACGGCATGGACGATCTGGTGCGCGGTCCGATCGTCTTCGCCGCGACTGGCGTCACGACAGGCAGTCTGTTGATGGGGGTGGAACGGAAAGGCGACAGGCTGGCGACGCACAGTCTGATAATGGATTCCGAGCGAGGCCTCACGCGACGCGTCCGCACCGAACGACCTGTCTGACATGACGTCGGACGCGTTCGAGCATTTTCTGGGCGTAGGCGAATCCCTATCGGGACGAGCCTGGGAGCGACGGCCCGCCGACGAATCCCAGGTCCGCGCGATAATGCAGGCCGAAGGCCTGGACGAACTGCTGGCGCGAGCCATGGCCGCGCGAGGCGTCGATGCGCGAGGCGCAAGGGACTTTCTACAGCCGACGCTGAAGTCGATGTTTCCCGATCCTTCGAGCTTTCTCGGCATGGACCAGGCGGCGACCGCGATCCTGGACGCCATGGAGGCTGGGCGTTCGCTGCACCTGTTCGCCGATTATGACGTCGACGGCGCCGCGAGCGCGGCCTTGCTGGTGCGCTGGTTCCGGGCCATGGGGCGGGAGTTGCCGATCTATGTTCCCGACCGGCTGACCGAGGGTTACGGACCCAGCCCTCGCGCCTTCGACACCCTGCAGTCCCAGGGCGCCGATCTGGTGATCACCGTGGACTGCGGCGCGGCGGCCGAGGATGCGCTTGAACACGCCGCGCGCATCGGCCTGGACGTGGTGGTGGTGGACCATCACCTGATGCGGGAGCGACGGCCGCCCTGCCTAGCCCTGGTCAATCCGAACCAGCCCGGCTGCAACTCGGGGCAGGGGGATCTGGCCGCAGCGGGCGTCGTCTTCGTGCTGCTGGCCGCGCTGAATCGGGAGGGACGGGCGCGCGGACTTTTCGGCGACCGGCCGCAACCGGACATCCGCCGATGGATGGACCTGGCGGCGCTGGGCGGCGTCTGCGATGTGACGGCCCTGAGAGGATTCAATCGGGCTCTGGTCAGCCTCGGCCTCGGCGTCATGTCGGACTGGGCCAATCCCGGCCTCAGAGCCTTGCTGGAGGTGGCCGACGCACAACCAGGCCCGGCCAAGGTCAACCATGCAGGCTTCATCCTGGGGCCGCGCATCAACGCCGGGGGGCGCATCGGCCGGGCCGATCTCGGCGCGCGGCTGCTGGCGACGGACGATCCTGCGGAGGCCGCCGCTCTCGCCGGCCGGCTGGATGACCTGAACCACGAGCGGCGCGAGATCGAGCGGCAGGTTCAGGACGCCGCCGTGCGCAGGGTGGAATCCGCAGGATGGCATAACGACGGGTCGGCCGTCGTCGTGGTCGGCGGCGAGGACTGGCACCCAGGCGTCGTCGGCATCGTCGCGGGGCGCCTGCGGGAGCGTTGGCGCAAGCCGGTGATTGTCATCGGCCTGGACGCGGTCAACGGCGTGGGAAAGGGGTCCGGCCGGTCACAGCCCGGGGTGAATCTCGGGCGCGCGATACAGGCCGCCTGGGGAGAGGGTTTGCTGCTCGCGGGCGGCGGACATGCGATGGCGGCGGGACTGACGGTCCGGATCGATCGGCTCGAGGATCTGCGCGCCTATCTGAACGCACGACTGGCCGACGAGCAGCAGGTCGCCGCCGCGCAGGACACCGTCGAGATCGACGCCCTGATCGATCCGTCCGCCGCGACCCGAGCCCTGCTGGACGGGTTCGAGCGCCTCGGCCCCTTCGGCCCGGCGAATCCCGAGCCGTTGTTCGCCCTGAGCGGCGTGCAGGCGCGCGAGCCGATGGCGATGAAGGGCGGACATGTGCGATGCCGCCTGGCCGGGCCGGACGGAGCCTCGGTCCGGGCCATCGCCTGGCGCCAGGCCGATCTTCCGCTGGGGCAGGCGCTGCTGGAAGGACGCACCGGGTTGAATGTGGTCGGTCGCCTGAAGGCCGATGACTGGAACGGACGCCAGGGCGTGCAGTTCGAGATCGAAGACGTCGCCGACCCGCGGAGGGTCTGAGCATCAATGATCGGCGCCTAACACTGATCGAAAATCGCGCGAGACGAGGGGCTTGCGCCCTTTGGAATCGGCGGCTATATCGCCGGCTCCCCGCGCAGCGGTCCCTTCGTCTATCGGTTAGGACGTCAGGTTTTCAACCTGAAAAGAGGGGTTCGATTCCCCTAGGGACTGCCAGCGCGGGGATTTCCCCTAAAATCAAGCAGTTACCGCCCGTTTGGGGTGTAGTTTTCTACGGTTTTTTCTACGCCGTTTTTTACGGTCGCGGTGTCGGTTCGAAGCCGGTTAGCTCTCTCTATGCAGAGCCCCGAAAAGCCCCTCGTTCCTAACAAGTGGCGAGCCGTCATCAACCCTTGGCTTCAGGATGACGAGCTAGCCCGCGCCCTGATTCTCCGATCCGCGATTCTTTGGAGCTACAGCCACGTCGAGCAGAAGCTGACGGACGTCGTGGTTCGATGCTCCCACGAGGCTGACTATCGCGACGTGTCGGAGAAACCACCCTTCAGCAGCGCCGCTCGCGTAAAATATCTCCGGAAGGTTCTAGCTATCCCCGGCCCGCTTTTCCGCTTCAGGAAGCTCGGGTTGGCGATCCTCGACCGTTATGACGCGAGCCGGGGCATCCGGAACCGAATGGCTCACGCTGATATGGAGGTCTACAAGGATTGGGGGATCGTGTTCGATGAGATCATCATCGACGGAGGTCAGAATTCTCATCGTCGGTCCCGCTACTGGACCGGACGGTTGGAGGCTGAAGCCGAGAAGGCGGCGCGTTTCAGCAAAGCCGTTCAGCGCATCCATTATGCGATGGTTGGGGACGACCAAATCCCGGACGCTGTGGATCAGGGAAGGCCGGTTCAGGTGCTACCGGACAAGTGAGCCGGGTTTGAAGCCGCGACCGACTACCCAAAGACCTTTGGCGGATGGCCGGTGAGCGTTCTCTCATACATTCGGTAGAGATCGCCTTCGATCTGAAACTGAGCTTTCGCCAGCTCAGCCGCTGTGAACCGCTCGCTAGGCTCTTGCTCGAAACCGGGCTCCTTCCCTAGAGCGCCGTCTATGTAATCCCACACACGGATCGCCTCGTCGTCTCCCCGCACCGATTGGAGGACGAGCGAGTGAAGGTGCTCTCCTAAATCAGCGGCAACGGCCTCATGCCTTAGGTAGCGGATCGTAGACGCCTGAATCAGTCGCCATTCCAGCTCGCGAACCTCAACGTCTTTCCCGACCATTCCTTGAAGACCGAAAGCTAACCGCTTCCATCGGGTTTCAACGTCTCCCGCTGCTAGGCCGTAGAAGAACGCATTGAGCGCCCCGGCGAAGGTCGCGAGTTTCTCTTCGATTATGCGAGCCCTAGCTTTCAGCATCACGAACACGAGCGCGAGCGCGAGAGCTACGTTGAGGACTATGGAGATCAGGGCGACGCTCATTTGAACAGCTTTCCAAACCAGCCCGCTTTGCGGGGTTTAGGTGATCCCAAGACGGTCCCAGCCGCCTTCGCCAGCGCCCGGTATTCGCTGTCAGGTGACATACGTCCGGAGGCGACTTCGCGAGCGGTGATCCGGTCAAGCTCCTGAGGATCGACTTTCTCGCCATCGCGCATCGACTCCTTCATCAGGAAGAGCCGATACTCGCCTTCACGCGCGCCTTGGAACTGACGTGACCCCCGTTTCTCATCCAGCCATAACGAGAGTCCTGGGTTGATCTGAACTGGGGTTGTTGGGGTTGGCAAGAGGCCGGTCAGCGCAGCCCCCAACCAGCGCAGCTGACCGGCCGATCTG
>NZ_JBMSDX010000006.1:0-182773 GCF_049445955.1 Brevundimonas sp. VNH65
CTCTTGGGGAAGAAGGGTTCCAGCCGAGCCATCTGCTCGTCCGTCAGCCAATACAGGTCACTCATATCCAGACTCCTCAGGAGCCTGAATCAGATCGAGCCTCTTGGATCAATGGGTCCTGAGCCTAGAGCGTAATCAGCGGTGGTCATCACCCCACCTTCACCCGCGTCGCCGCCTCGGGGAGATCCTCCCCGAACGCGCGCTGGTAGAACTCCGCGATCGTAGGCCGTTCCAATTCGTCGCACTTGTTCAGGAAGGTCAGGCGGAAGGCCAACCCAAGGTCGCCGTTGAAGATCTGGGCGTTCTGGGCCCAGGTGATGACGGTGCGGGGCGACATGACGGTGGAGATGTCGCCGTTCATGAAGGCGTTACGGGTCATGTCGGCGACGCGGACCATGGCGGCGATCTTGCGGCGGCCCTCGGCGTCCTGCCACTCGGGAACCTTGGCGGCGACGATCTCGGCCTCCACGTCGTGGTCGAGGTAGTTCAGGGTGGTGACGATCGACCAGCGGTCCATCTGGCCCTGATTGATCTGCTGGGTGCCGTGATACAGGCCCGAGGTGTCGCCCAGGCCGATGGTGTTGGTCGTGGCGAACAGACGGAAATGCTTGTTCGGGCGAATGACGCGGTTCTGGTCCAGCAGGGTCAGGCGGCCTTGGGCCTCCAGCACGCGCTGGATGACGAACATGACGTCAGGACGGCCCGCGTCGTATTCGTCGAACACCAGGGCGATGGGGCGTTGCAGGGCCCAGGGCAGCATGCCCTCGCGGAACTCGGTGATCTGTTTGCCGTCCTTCAGGACGATGGCGTCCTTGCCGACCAGGTCGATGCGGCTGACGTGGCTGTCCAGGTTCACGCGCACCAGCGGCCAGTTCAGGCGAGCGGCGACCTGTTCGATATGGGTCGACTTGCCGGTGCCGTGATAGCCCTGGACCATGACGCGGCGGTCGTGGGCGAAGCCGGCGCAGATGGCCAGGGTCGTCTGGGGATCGAAGCGGTAGGCCGGGTCGATCTCGGGCACATGGCTGTCGCCCGGCTCGAAGACCGGAACCTGCATGTCGCTGTCGACGCCGAAAAGCTCTCGGACCGAGGCCTTGCGGTGCGGTTCGAACGTCAGCAGCGGATCGGGGGAGGCGTCGAGCGGGGAGGTCATGGGTGTGCGATTAGCCGACGTGAACCGGATGGTCGAGACCTACTCCGTGCATCCCGGCGAAGGCCGGGATCCAGATGCAGTGAAGGCGGTCGGCGCGTGGCGCAAAGTCGGTGCGCAGCCGCCGCGGAGGCGAGTTCTGGACCCCGGCCTTCGCCGGGGTGCACGGTCAAGGAGCGCGCGCTATTCCGCCTTCAGGGCCACGTCCACATTGCCGCGGGTGGCGTTGGAGTAGGGGCAGACCTGGTGGGCCTTCTGGATCAGGTCGTCGATGGTCGCCTGGTCCAGCCCGTGGTCGGTGATGGTCAGGGAGACGTCGAGGTTGAAGCCCTCGCCGCGGGTGTTCTTGCCGAAACCGACGCCGGCGGTGACCTTGGTGTCCGGCCCGACCGGCTTGCCCTCGTTGCGCGACACCAGCCGCAGGGCGCCGAGGTAGCAGGCGGCGTAGCCGGTGGCGAACAACTGTTCCGGATTGGTGCCGGGGCCGTCGTCGCCGCCCATGGCCTTGGGCACGGACAGGCTGACGTCGATCTTGCCGTCATCGGTGGCCGAGCGGCCGTCGCGGCCGCCGCCCGAGGCGGTGGCGTGGGCGGTGTAGAGGACTTCCATGGTCTGGCTCCTTGGAGAGATGGAGAGCCATAGATAGGCGCTCCTTCTCCCGACGCGAGAGGGAGGTCAGGCCGCCAGTCCGGCCTTCTTCAGCGTCTTGTAGGCCTTGATGACGCGCTGGAGCTTGGCCTCGGCGCCGCGATCGCCCTGATTGTGGTCGGGGTGAAACCGCTTCAGCAGCTCATGATAGCGGGCCTTGACCGCCTGGGGCTCGGTGCGGGCGTCCAGGTCGAGATCGGCCAGGGCGCCGCGTTCGATCTTGCCCAGCCGCGGCTCGTCCGGAGCTCCGGCTGCGGCGTTCTCGCGCACCCGACGTCCGAACAGGCCGAAACTGTCGCGCCAGGAACCGGCGCCGGTGTTGTTGGCCGTGCCGAACTTGGCCGCGAAGGCGGCCGCCTCCCGCGTGTTCTTGCCGGCCTTCATCTCCCAGGTCGGACGACCGCCGGTCATGGCCTCGTTTTCCTGGGCGGCGCGAATCTCGCCCTCGCTCATCCCGGCGTAGAAGTTCCAGCCCTTGTTGTATTCCCCGGCATGCCGCTGGCAGAACTCGTAGAAATCGTTCAGCCGCTCGCGCGACTTGGGCGCACGCGCCGTCGCGGCCTGACGGCAGTCGGGCCATTGGCAGGGCTTTTCGCCGGGCTTCAGGCGCAGGACGTCCTCGGCGGCGGCGTGCTCCTCGGACGGCGGCCGAATCCGCATATCGCGAAAGCGCGGCTTGTACTGGAATTCAGTGGGCATCGCCCCAAGTGTAAGGCCGATTTCGACCGCTTCAAGGAACCTGAGATGGCTGACGGCCCCGTGGCGAAGAGAATTCGGGAAAAACTGACGGCGGCCCTGTCTCCCAGCCGCATCGAACTGGAGGACGACAGCTGGCGACACGCCGGTCACCATCATGAGGGCGGCATGGACGCCCGGCCCGGCGGTGAAAGCCATTTCAACGTGCTGATCGTCGCCGACGCCTTCGCCGGACTAGGGCGGGTTCAGCGACAGCGAATGATCAACGCCGCCCTCGCGGAGGAGCTGGCGGGGCCGGTCCACGCCCTTTCCATCCGCGCCCTGACGGAATCAGAAGCCGCTGCGAGCCGGTGAGGTAGCGGCGTTCTGCCATTTTTTGGGACGTTCATTTCGTCTTAGAACCTTCAACCTACCGTCGCCCCGGGGCCAATAGAGACCGGAACAGCGGATGGTGGGATCCGACGGGTTGGGCAAGGGGTTGGACGGACTCGCCGCAAGCGAGGCCGCGCAAGCCTTGGCCACCATGCTGCAGACCCAGTATCTGCGCTATCTGATCATCGCCAGCTGGGCCGTGGGCCTGCTCGGCGCGATCGGCTGGCGGACGGCCCTGGTGTGGTTTGTCGCCACCCTGGCCGCCGGCGCGCTGCGCGGCCGCTTCGAAAAGAGCATGGCGGGCAAGGTCGGCGGCGGATGGGGCCTGGTCTTTCCGCTGGTGGCCACGGGCACCACGGCGGCCTGGGCGGCGGCGCCGCTGCTGGCCTGGTTCTGGGGCAACGGCTTCGGCCAGACGCTCGCCGTCGCCCTGCTGATCGCCGGCTATGTGCTGGTGTTCGCCCAACTGCGCGGATCGCCGCGCCAGGCCCTTGTGATTTCCTCTCCCTATGGCGTCGTCGCGGCGATCGTGGCCGGCAGCCTGTGGGGGACGCCAGAGTTCTGGGCCTTTCTCGCCGTCCTGCCGTTCACAGCGGCCGGCCTGTTCGTCATGGTGACGATGAACATGCTGCGCGAGCAGCGCATCCGCGCCTTCCAGGAGGATCAGGCGCGCCTCATCGCCGAGCTTGAAACGGCGCGCGACCGGGCCAACGCGGCCAGCGAGGCCAAGTCCAACTTCCTGGGCGTGGTGTCGCACGAACTGCGAACCCCGATGAACGGCGTGCTCGGCGCGGCCCAGCTTCTGGGCTCGACGCGTCTGGACAACACCCAGCGGGAGTATCTGTCGGTCATCCGCAACTCCGGCGACAGCCTGCTGTCGCTGCTGAACGACATTCTGGACATGACCAAGATCGAGGCGGGTCGCATGACCTTCGAGGTCATGGACGTTTCGATCCCTGACCTGCACCAGCGCGTCACCGGTCCGTTCCAGGCAATGGCCGAGGCCAAGGGCGTGAAGCTGAACTGCGCCTTCACCGGCGAGATTCCGTCCGTGGTGCGCGGCGACCCCCTGCGCGTCGGCCAGGTGCTTCAGAACCTGTTGTCCAACGCCGTGAAATTCACCGACGCCGGCCAGATCGACTATGAGATCAACGCCGTCCGCCTGTCGGAGCGACGCGTCCGTTTCCGCTTCATCGTCACCGACAGCGGGCCGGGGATTTCGGACGAGGACATGGCGCGACTGTTCCAGCCCTTCACCCAGCTGGACGCCTCCTCGACCCGGCGATTCGGCGGGACCGGTCTGGGCCTGACGATCGCGCGCCGCATGGCCAACATCATGCACGGCGACATCGACGTGCAGTCGACGCCGGGCAAGGGGTCGACCTTCAACTTCACCGTCGAGGCCGAAGTCGTCGAATGGACCAGTCTGGCCACGCCGGTCGAGGCGGAGACGCAGGACGTCTATTCCCGATCCCTCAACGTACTGATCGTCGAGGATCACCCGGTCAACCGCATGATCCTGGACGCCTGGCTGACGTCGGGCGGGCACACGACCGCCTCGGCGGAGAATGGCCAGATCGCCGTGGAGATGAGCGCGGACCGGGCCTTCGACCTGATCGTGATGGACGTCAACATGCCGGTGATGGACGGGCTGACGGCCACGCGGCTGATCCGCCAGGGCGGGGCCAATCGCGAGACGCCGATCACCGTGCTGTCGGCCTCCGCCCGCGCCGAGGACTGCCGCGCGGGGCTGGAGGCGGGCGCTGACGCCTATCTGACCAAGCCGATCAACTTCGCCGATCTGGCGGAGCTGATCGCCCTCGCTCCGGGCGGCCGGTCCGCCATGCGCACGGTGCTCGAGCCGGGCGAGGCAGCCGCCGCGGCCTGACGCCCCGAAGGCTTGTCCTCAAGCCGCAGACGGCGGAAACCTGAGGCGTCTCGACCGTTGAGCCTGCGCGGGTGCGTCGGCGCCCGGCTCTCGGGACCCGGACCTCTGGATGCGCGCCTTCGCCGAACTGATCGATCGTCTGGCCCTGACCCGGTCGCGCAACGCCAAGCTGGCGATCCTGCGCGACTATCTGCGCGTGACGCCGGATCCGGACCGGGGCTGGGCCCTGGCCGCCCTGACCGGCGACCTGACCTTCTCCGTCGCCAAGCCGGCGGTGATCCGGCGAGTGATCGAGGCGCGACTGGATCCGGTGTTGTTCCGCTGGTCCTATGACTATGTCGGCGACCTGGCGGAAACCGCCGCCCTGGCCTGGCCGGTAGATCCCGCCCGGCGCCCGAACCGCGAGCCGAGCCTGGGCGAGGTGGTGGACGCCCTGTCGGCGGCCAGGCGGGGCGAGGTGGAGCGGCTGATTGAGGGCTGGATGGACGCCCTGGATCCGCGCGGCCGCTGGGCGATGTTGAAGCTGGTGACGGGCGCCCTGCGCATCGGGCTGTCGGCCCGACTGGCGCGCGCCGCGACCGCCATGCTCCGTCCCGCCGAACATCCGGGACCGCCCGCACCGGAGGGAGAGGCCCCTCCGACGGCCTTGCCGCCGATCGATGTCGCGGACATCGAGGAGCTTTGGCATGGGCTGACGCCGCCCTATGTCGACCTGTTCGCCTGGCTTGAGGGCGCCGCTGAACGCCCGGACGCCCAGGGCGCAGGCCGGTTCCGCCCGGTCATGCTGGCCACCGCCCTGGACGAGGCCGAGCTCGACAGATTGAGCCCTGCCGACTTCCTCGCTGAATGGAAATGGGACGGGGTCAGGGTCCAGGCCGTGATCGAAGGCGACGTGCGGCGCCTCTACTCGCGGTCCGGGGACGACATATCGTCAGCCTTCCCCGATGTTCTGTCCGGCCTGGATTTCGAGGGCGTCGTGGACGGCGAACTGGTCATTCGCAGGGAGGACGTCGTGGCGCCTTTCGGCGACCTCCAGCAGCGCCTCAACCGAAAGACGGCCGACCCTCGTCTCCAGGCGTCACATCCGGCGGCGATCATCGCCTACGACCTGATGGCGCTCGGCGACATGGACTTGCGGCCGCGCCCTCTGACGGAGCGTCGGGCGGCGCTGGAGGCGATGCTGGCCGAACGGCCCCAGTCCCGGATGATCATCTCGCCGGTGCTGGAGTTCGACGGCTGGGAGAACCTGGCCGCCTTGCGCGCTGATCCGCCGATCGGGGCGGCGGCGGAGGGCGTCATGCTCAAACGCCGGGATTCCGCCTATGTGGCCGGCCGTCCCAAGGGGCCATGGTTCAAATGGAAGCGCGACCCGCACCTGATCGACGCGGTCCTGATGTATGCGCAACGCGGTCATGGGAAACGATCCAGCTTCTATTCCGACTTCACCTTCGGCGTCTGGGATGAGGTCGGCGCCCTGAGCCCGGTCGGGAAGGCCTATTTCGGCTTCACGGATGAGGAGCTGAAACAGCTGGACAAGTTCGTGCGCGACCACACCACCGAGCGGTTCGGCCCCGTGCGCGCAGTCACGGCCACGCGGGAGTTCGGCCTCGTGCTGGAGATCGCCTTCGAGGGGTTGAACCGCTCGACCCGGCACAAGTCAGGGGTGGCCATGCGCTTCCCCCGCATCGCGCGCATTCGCTGGGACAAGCCGGCGCGAGAGGCGGATACCTTGGCCACGGTGCAGGGGCTCCTGCAGACGCTGGAAGGCGAGGGCGGGCGGCTGGCGAGTCGATGACGCGGATTTCAGCGGTCACGGGGTTCCAAATCGGAAGCCAGGCGTTAGACCCGGCCCAATGACCGACTTGTCTCCGAACCAGATTTCAAAGGCCGTCGAAGCCGGACGGCAGGCCATCGCCGTCGATCAGGCGATGCTGGCCAAGCTGATCGACGTCGCCGGCGCTTTCGCGGTGAACCTCACGATCGCCCTGGCGATCCTGATCGCCACCCTGTTCGCGGCCAGATGGGGGGCGGGGGCCGCCCGTCGCGCCCTGGGACGGACGCGCGCCTTCCGCCATGACGCCACGGTGGTCGGGTTCGCCGCCCAGATCGTGCGCGTGGTCATCATCGTCATCGGCCTGATCGCCGTGCTGCAACGACTGGGCGTGCAGACGACCTCGATCATCGCGGTGCTGGGCGCGGCCTCGCTGGCGGTGGGCCTGGCGCTGCAGGGGACGCTGTCGAACGTCGCGGCGGGCGTGATGCTGTTGATCCTGCGGCCGTACCGCGTGGGCGACGTGGTCGACATCGGCGGCGCGACCGGCTCGGTCCAGAAGCTCGACCTGTTCACCACCCAGATGTCCAACGCCAACAACCACAAGATCGTCGTGCCGAATTCCAAGGTGCTGGGCGACGTCATCATTAATCTGTCCGGACAAAAGACCCGGCGGATCGAGATTCATTTCACCGTGGGCTACGGCGAAAACCTGCACGAGGTGCGGCGCATTCTGCTGGCCGTGGCGACGCTGCACGACAAGGTGCTGGAAGACCCGGCGCCCTGGTCCGGCGTGACCGGCCTGCTGGACAGCGCCGTGCAGGTCACGCTGCACGCCTGGGTGGTTCCGGCGGACTGGTGGCAGACCCAGGCCGACCTGATCCAGGCCGGCAAGGAGGCCCTGGACGAGGCCGATATCGAGATTCCGTTCCCGCACCAGGTCGCGGTGCCCTTTGGCGACGACGCCGTCCCGACCGTCGTGGCGGTGCAGACGCCGGCGCCGGAGCCGGAGCCGGGCGGCGCCGCCGATCAACCGTCGCGCGCCCGCAAGCCGAAGAAGAGCTGAGACGTGCGCTACGATTTCGCCTCCGACAACACCGCCGGCATGGCGCCGTCCGCCCTCGCGGCCCTGAACGACGCCAACGCCGACTTCGCCAGGGCCTATGGCGCCGACGACGTGACGGCGCGCGCGGCCGACCAGATCCGGGCCCGACTGGACGCGGACGCCGAGATACGTTTCGTGTTCTCCGGCACGGCCGCCAACGCGATCGCCCTGTCCATGCTGGCCTACCCGCACGAGGCTGTGATGGCGCATCAGGCGGCGCACATCTGCACCGACGAGACCGGCGCGCCGGGATTTTTCGGGCAGGGGGTCGGCCTGATCGGCCTGCCGGGCGAATCCGGCAAGATCGACCCGCGCGCCCTGAAGGCCATCCTGGCCGAGCCCGAGGTCGGTCACCGGCAGCCTCCGGCGGCCCTGTCCCTGACCCAGTCGACCGAATACGGCGCGGTCTATTCGTCCGAGGAACTGCGCCACCTGATCGAGCCGGTGAAGGCGTCGGGCTATGGCGTCCATATGGACGGCGCGCGTCTGGCCAATGCGGCGGCGGCGGGCTTCGACCTGAAGGACATTCCGCGCCTGGGCGTCGACGTCCTGGTGTTCGGGGGCGCCAAGGCGGGCCTGCCTTCGACCGAGGCCCTGGTCCTGTTCGACCGGTCGTTGGCGCGTCGCCTGGACAACCGCCTGAAACAGGCCGGGCAGACCGCGTCAAAGGGGCGTTTTCTGGCGGCTCCGTTCCTGGGACTGCTCGAGAGCGGCGACTGGGAGGCGGGGGCGGCGCACGCCAATCTGATGGCGCAGCGCCTGGCGGCGGGCATATCGCTGGGGTCGCGCTTCGTCCTGGCGCATCCTGTCGAGGCCAACGCCGTCTTCGTTCGCATGCCCGAACGCGCCCATCGTCGTCTGAACGAGCTCGGTTGGGCCTGCTACCGGTTCGATGACGGCTCGGTGCGGTTCGTCTGTTCCTGGGCGACGCGGATCGAGGCGGTCGATGAACTGGTCGCCGCCATCGCCGGGCTGGACTGAAGGCCGCTCGTCAGGTCACGTCACTGTGCCGGTGACGCTGCGGCAGGCACCTTTGCTGGATGATGCTGTCGTTCCTGATATCCGTGGTGATCGCGGCGACCTCGTCGGACCCGACGGCCGCCTTCATCGGTCGCTGGGCCGTCGGCCCGGCAGAGATTGAGGGCTACGACACGATCATTCCTGACCCTCCGCGCTGTGAAGGCCGATCCCTGGTCGTCATCGAGGCGGCGGGGCCAGGCAGGATCCGCCGCATCAGCCGGGGCCGGGAAGTCGAGATGTACGTCCGCGCCGACGGCCAGGATGCGATTTTCAGCCTGACGCCGAACACGGACGGCTATCGGGTCCGTCACATTCGGGATGGCGGCTTCCAGATGGCTTCTGCGGTCGGGGACGCGCCGGACTGGGGGCGGTCGCTGCAACATAATCCCTGTCCGGCCATCTGAGGCCTTCCCCCCACTTCGGCCAGCCTCCATATCGGGCGAATGGCGAGAGGCGAGCGCGGCGGCGGACGCAGGGGCGGATCGATGGAGACCCGCGCACAAGGCGGCCCGGAGGTCACGCCCGATTCGCCGGGCACGCTGACCGCCCTCGCCGAGCTGGCGCGTCTGGTGGGGCGGTCGCGGGCGCCTCAGCTGCGAATGAGGCTGATCACCGCTGTTCTCCTGACCCTCGCCGGGAAGGGGCTCGGCGTTCTGGCGCCCCTGGTGCTGGGGGCCGCCGTCAACCATCTGGCGCGGGATCAACCGACCGGCGTGGCGGTCGGGCTGGGGTTCGCGGGCTTCGCCGTCGGCTGGGCCCTGGTGCGCTTCCTGTCGTCGGCGGCGCCGCAGCTGTCGGATGTGGTCTTCGCCCCGGTGCGCGCCGCCGCGCAGCGCACGACGGCGGCGGAGACGTTCGCCCACGCCCTGAACCTCTCGCTCGACTTTCACCAGACCAAACGCTCCGGCGCCCTGTCGCGCACGGTGGATCGCGGCTCGCGCGCGGTGGACTTCCTGCTTCGGGTTCTGGCGTTCAACCTGGTGCCGACGGGACTGGAACTGGTTCTGGCCGCCGGGGTCCTGGGCGGTCGCTACGACTGGCGGTTCGCGGCCGTGGCCGTGGCGGTTGTGGCGATCTACACCCTCCTGACCTTCTCGATCTCCAACTGGCGGATCGAGCAGAGGCGGGCGATGAACGCGGCCGACACCGAGGCGGCGGGCCTGGCCGTCGACGCCCTGCTGAACTACGAAACGGTCAAGTCGTTCGGGGCCGAGACCCGTGCGGCGGCCGGCTATGATCAGGCCCTGGGCGTCTATAACGCCGCAGCATTGAAGGCGAACGGATCCCTGGCTCTGCTGAACGTCGTTCAGGCGGCCGTGATGAACCTCGGCCTCGGCGTCATGGCGGTGATGGCGGGATACGAGGCGGCGGCGGGCCGCATGGGGCCAGGCGATGTGACGGCGGCCGTCCTGATCCTGATCTCTCTCTATGGGCCCCTCAACATCCTCGGCTTCGCCTACCGCGAGATCCGCCAGTCCTTCATCGACATGGAGGAGATGCTGAAGGTCACGCGCACGTCGCCGCTGGTCGCCGATCGACCCGGCGCCGTCGACCTGACCCCGGCGGCGGACCGGCGCGGCGGCGAGATCGTCTTCGATCGCGTGGGCTTCCGTCACGACGCCCGCGCCATCGGTCTCGAGGACGTCAGCTTCGTCGCCGCACCCGGCCAGACCACGGCCATCGTTGGCCCGTCAGGGTCCGGCAAGTCGACCATCGTCAAGCTGGCCCTGCGGCTGCTGGACCCGGCGGCGGGCGAGGTGCGGATCGACGGCAAGGACATGCGGGACGTCACCCAGGCCTCGATCCGCCGTGCGGTCGCCCTGGTGCCTCAGGACGTGGCCCTGTTCAACGACACCCTGGCCACCAACATCGCCTTCGCACGGCCCGAGGCGGACGAAGCCGCGATCTGGGCCGCTGCGGACGCGGCTGAACTGGGCGATTTCATCCGGGGTCTGCCGGAAGGCCTGAATACGCGCGTGGGCGAGCGTGGCCTGAAGTTGTCGGGCGGCGAACGGCAGAGAGTCGGCCTGGCTCGGGCGCTGCTGGCCGATCCTTCGGTGCTGATCCTGGACGAGGCCACCAGCGCCCTCGACAGCCGGACCGAGGCGGCGATCCAGAAGACCCTGAGGCGGGCGCGGTCCGGCCGCACCACCCTGGTGGTGGCTCACCGGCTGTCGACCGTGGCCGACGCCGACCAGATCCTGGTGCTCAAGAACGGACGTGTGGTCGAGCGCGGCGCCCACCATGAGCTGGTGGCGCGGGTCGGCGGGGAATACGCGGCCCTGTGGCGCAAACAGACCCGGACGACCGGTCAGGCCGCCGGCTGAAGCTTCACCCGCAGCATCTCATCCAGGCCGTCCAGCACCTTGGCGCGGGCGGCCTCGCCCTCTTCGCCTTCCGGCAGGGCCAGCATCAACTGCAGGGCCTGGACGTGGACAGTGACGATGCGCCAGTCGAAGGTCTCGCCTTCCGGCGCGGCGTCCAGCAGATCGCAAAGCCCGGAAGCTGCCCGGCACAGGTCGTTCATCTCGAAGGGCCCGGCGGCATCGACGATCCCGGCGGAAAGACCATAGGCGCGCGACACCGCTCGATCATCGGGGCCGGACGGCGCCGGCATGGCGGCCAGTTCGGTGATCTGGGCCTTGATGATCTCGAGGCCGCGCGGGCGAATGACGTTCAGGTTCGCCAGCGCCTGAGCCTTGGCGACCGAAACGCTCAGACCGCCTGCGGCGTCGATCATGGTCGAAAGACGCGACTTCCTCTGCTGTCGGATGACGACCATGTTCAGCTCCCCCTCTTGCCGGCCACCTCGGCCTCCAGTTCCGCGACGGCGGCCTCCAGATCGGCCTCGTCCTCACTCAACCCCATCGCCGCCTCGTGCTGGGCGCGGGCGATCATGTCGGCGCGCCGCTCGCCTTCCTTCAGCGGTTTGGACTTGTTGCGGCGGCGATCCGGTCCCTTGTAGTCGCCCGCCTCGATGAAGGGGCGGTTGTCGCGCGCGACCCAGACCAGCCGTTCCAGCAGACTGGCCGCGCTGAACGGCTTGGTGATCAGATAGTTGGCGCCGCAGTCGCGCACGGCCCCCAGCTTGGAGCGACGAACGTGGCCGGCGGTCATGATGACCGGAACGTAGGCGTTGGGATCATGCCCCGAATGCCGAACCCAGCGCACCAGTTCACATCCATCCAGCCCCGGCATCTCGCAATCGACCAGCAGCAGGTCGATCGGATGATCGCGCAGGATCTGGATGGCGTCTTCGGCGCTGGAGCAGGCGTAGCGGATCTGAACCCCGAAACCTCGCAGCGCCTCGACCGTGAGCTCCCGGCTGAACGCCGAATCGTCGACGACCATCGTGATCGCGCCGGCGAAATTCACCACGGCGCTGTCGCGGAGCTTTTCTCCTGTTCCGTTCATGCGCCCATCATCACACCACCCACGGGCGGCAAGCTGTCACGCCGCCGTGGACAAGGCGTTAACGCTATGACCGGGCCGAGGCTCAGCCTGCGCGGCCGATGGCGTAAAAGCGATCCGCCCGCTGCTTGCGCAGGGTGTCCGCCGACAGCGGACGCAGGCTCGCCAACTCCTCTGCGATCGCGTCGCCGACCGACGTCACCGCGGCCGTCCGGTCCGCATGGGCGCCGCCAAGCGGTTCCTCGATCACGCGATCGACGATCTTCAGACCCAGAAGGTCCGGAGCGGTGATCTTCATGGCCAGGGCGGCGTCCTTCGCCCGCGCGCCGTCGCGCCACAGGATGCCGGCCGCGCCTTCCGGTGAGATGACCGAATAGATCGAATGCTCCAGCATCAGCACCCGATTGGCCGCCGCCAGGGCGATGGCGCCGCCGGACCCGCCTTCGCCGGTGATGGTGGTGATGAAGGGCGTGCCCAGCATCAGTCCGCGCTCGGTCGATCGGGCGATGGCTTCGGCCTGGCCTCGCTCCTCGGCGCCGAGCCCCGGATAGGCGCCGGCGGTGTCGACGAAGCTGAGCACCGGCAGGTTGAACCGCTCGGCCAGATCCATCAGGCGCACGGCCTTGCGGTAGCCTTCGGGCAGGGCCATGCCGAAATTGTGCGTCAGGCGGCTGGCGGTGTCATTGCCCTTCTCGTGGCCCATGACGACCACGGATTGCCCCCGGAACCGGGCCAGACCGCCCATGATGGCCTGGTCATCCCCGAACTGACGGTCGCCCTTCAGCTCGACGAAATCGGTGAACAGCCCGTCGACATAGTCGATGAAATGAGGCCGTTCGGGATGGCGCGCCACCTGGGTGCGCATCCAGGGATCGAGATTGGCGTAGGTCTTCTTGCGCAGCTGCGACGCCTTCTTGCGCAGGGCGGCGATCTCGGTCTCGAACGAACCCGAGGTCGCGGACAGACCGTTCAGCTCGTCGATCTTCTGTTCGAGCTCGGCGATCGGCTTTTCGAATTCGAGATAGTGCGTGGCCATCGGGCGTCCGGAATGACAGGCGAGGGGAGCCGCCCGGCGAGGCGGCGGAAACTAGAGCCGCATGGGCAGAGGAGCAAGCGGCCTTGGCGACGGGGAGATTCAATCCTCCGTGCGCGACGGCGGCGCGGCCAAGGGATGATGTCGCTGCACCACCTGGCTCAGCCGGTCCGTGGCGACGTGGGTGTAGATCTGGGTGGTGGCGATGTCGGCGTGGCCGAGCAGGGTCTGCACGACCCGCAGATCGGCGCCGCCTTCCAGCAGATGGGTGGCGAAGGCGTGCCGCAGGACATGGGGGCTGACGCGCGCGGGATCGATGCCGGCGTCGATCGCCGCCTGATCGAGAATCTGGGCGAACCGTCGCGGCGTCAGCCGGCCGCCGGCGCCACGCGAGGGAAACAGCCATGGACTGTCCGGAGCCGGACCGCCGGAGGGCAGGGCTTTGCGCGCCGCATCCCGGACGTCCAGCCAGGCGCGGACCGCCGCCCGCGCGGGGTCATTCAGGGGCGCCAGCCGTTCCTTTCCGCCCTTGCCCCGGATCGTCAGCCAGGCGGGGTCGCGTCGCACGGCCTCGACCCGGAGATTCAGCAGCTCGGAGACCCGCAGACCCGAGGCATAGGCCAGTTCGATCAGCGCCAGAGCGCGAACGGCCGCCGCTGCGTCGCGTTTCGCCACCGCCGCCAGAAGCGCGTCGATGTCCTCGCGGCTCAGGATCTTCGGCAGGTTGCGTCCCTGCTTCGGCGCATCCAGCCTCCGGGACGGGTCGTCCGGGCGCCACCCCTCGCCGAGGACGAAGCGGTAGAACTGCCGCACGGATGACCGTCGCCGCGCCGCCGTGGCCGCGGAAAGCCCGCGTTGCGCCAGATCCGCATACCAAGCCTCGACACCCGCTTCGTCGGCGGCCATCAGGCCGCCCGGCCCGACCCCCTGCTCGGCGTCGGCAAGGTCCCGGGCGTAGGCTGAAAGGGTGTGGGGCGAGGCGTCGCGCTCCACCGCCATCATCTCCAGGAAGGCTTCGATCTGTGGCGATGCGGCGTCGACGCTCATTCAGGGCCGCCTTCGCCGTGGCCCCGGCGCGTCGATGGTGTAGAGGACGGTTTGATCATGACTGTCTTCCCCTCCTGCGCCCAATGACCCGTTCAGCCGCCAGACGCGAATCGTCGGCCCTGACGGGTCGCACCATAGCCCTGGTGGGGTTGATGGGGGCCGGCAAATCGACTGTCGGCCGCCGCCTGGCCGCACGGCTCGGCCTCGCTTTCGCCGACGGAGACGACGAAATCGAAAAGGCGGCCGGCATGACCGTCTCGGACATCTTCGCCAGCCTCGGCGAGGCCGCGTTTCGCGAAGGCGAGGCGCGGGTGATGCGCCGGCTGCTGGAGGGGCCGCCGATCGTTCTGGCCACCGGCGGCGGCGCGATGATGAACGCCGACACGCGCGCTCTGCTCAAGGAACGGGCGCACACAGTCTGGCTGCGGGCGGATATCCGCGTCATCGCCCAGCGGGTGGCGCGGCGGGACACGCGGCCGCTGCTGCGCGGCAAAGATCCCTTCCAGACATTGAGCGCCATGGCCGAGGTCCGCTATCCCCACTACGCCCAGGCGGATGTCGCGGTCGACGTGGGCGGCGGCGCCCATTCCCAGGCGGTGGAGGCGGTCATCACGGCGCTGAAGTCGCATCTGGATTCGCGTTCGGAGACCCGGCCATGACCGTCATTTCCGTGTCCGGCGGGGCCTTCGCCGCCTATGACGTCGTCGTGGGGCGGGATCTGCTGGCCCAGGCCGGACAGCGCATCGACGCCCTGGCGCGCGGCCGTACGGTGATCGTCAGCGACGAGACGGTGGCCCGCCTGCATGCTCCGACCCTGGTCGCGTCCCTGACGGCGGCCGGCGTCACGACCCAGGTGGTGACGATCCCGCCCGGCGAGGCGTCCAAGTCTTTCTCAGAGCTGGAGCGGGTGCTGGATCGACTGCTGGAGATCGGCCTGGACCGCAAGGATGTGGTGGTGGCCCTGGGCGGCGGCGTCGTCGGCGACCTCGTCGGCCTGGCGGCGGCCCTCTATATGCGCGGCATCGACTTCGTGCAGATCCCCACGACCCTTCTGGCCCAGGTGGACTCTTCGGTCGGCGGCAAGACGGCGATCGACACGCGGCGCGGCAAGAACCTGATCGGGGCCTTCCACCAGCCGCGTCTGGTCCTGGCCGACATCGACGTCCTGGCGACCCTGCCGCCGGTGCAGCTTCGCTCGGGCTGGGCCGAGGTGCTGAAGCACGGTCTGATCTGCGACGCCCCGTTCTTCGGCTGGCTGGCGGGCGAGGGGGCGGCCGGCGCGACCGGCGATCCGGCGGCGCTGGAGCGGGCGGTGATCCGCTCGGTCGAGATCAAGAGCGCCATCGTCGGCGAAGATGAGAAGGAGGCCGGCCGCCGCGCCCTGCTCAACCTCGGTCACACCTTCGGCCATGCGGTCGAGGCCGAACTGGGCTTTGAGGAGGCCGCCCTGGCCCATGGCGAAGCCGTGGCCCTGGGCTGCGTCCTGGCCTTCCGCTACTCGCAACACCTGGGCCTGTGCGCCGCTGCCGAAGCCGACCGGGTCGAAGCCGTCATCGCCGCGGCTGGACTGCTCACGCGGCTTGAACAGGCCGGGACGTTCTCCGCCGACGCCCTGATGGCGCGCATGGCCGGGGACAAGAAGGCCGAGGGCGGTCGCCTGACCCTGATCCTGGCCCACGCCATCGGCCGCGCCTTCGTCGAAAAATCCGTCGATGCGGCCGACCTGCGGGCCTTCCTGGTGGATCAGGGGGCGGCCGGTTGAAGACCTGAGCGCTGGCGGCGGGATCGGACTTTGGTGACGTCGGCGACACAGCGCCCTCTGTGGGTGACCCGACCCTTGCGAAGCTGAAAATCACGGTTGGACCCCGGGCCGAAGATCGTGTTACGAATTCCGTGTCTTAACCACGATGGGGACGTGGGAAATGGAACGGTTGACGCCCATGCAGCTGGAATGCCTCCGGCGTGCGGCCAGCCGCGACAAGGTGATCGCGGCGGAACTGGGCATCGCTCCGTCGACGGTCAGCCTTCACATCCGCGCCGCCATGCAGAAGTTGGGCGCCGTCGATCGCTATGACGCGATGGGGCGTCTAGCGGTTCATCCGCTATATGAAGACATCGCTATTGTCGGGGTGCGGATCGAGCCGCCCCATTCGCCTGCGCCGACCGGTTCTCCGATGGGCGCGTCGCAGGAGAGGCCGGTGTTGTTCGGGCTTTCCCTGCCGCCTCTGCCGGGCGTCGTCGGACGTCTGGCCTGGGTGGTCGGCGCGTTCGTCGGTCTCGCGGCGGCCCTGCTGATGGGGATGTCGCTGGTGAACGCCATCATCGACCTCGCCGGACGGCAGGCGCCGGGATCGATCTGAGCGCGACCCCTTCGCTGAGGAGCGCACGACATGCCCAACAAACACCAGGCCGGCGTCCAGGTCGCCCGCCAACTCCGCACCGTTGAACACGCCGTCGATGAGGCGATGGCCGAGACCCTCAGGCTGGGGGCCATCATGCTGGACGCCCGCCGCGCTGCCGGCTTCGGCGCCGCCCTAGGGCAGGACGCGCTGGACCATGTGCTGGGCGGGGTCAGCGCCATGAACGCGGCCCGCGCCTCGGTGGTCACCGCGCATGACCGCCTTGCCGAAATCGCCGACGAACAGGCGGTTCGTTGGCGGCTGGACGGGCCGACCGAGACCAAGCCGACCGGCGTCGCCCCGTTGCAGATTGTCGCATGACCGCCGGATCCGGCGCCCGGCGATGAGCGCCATCGCCCTGTCTCCGTTCGTGATCTTCTCGGTCGCGGTGACGACTCTGCTGGCCTGGGCCGGCGGCCGGATCGAACGGTGGGCGGCGGTCGCCTTCTTTGCGGTGATGATCGTGACGCCCTTCATCCAGCATCAGGGGCGCTGGGCGGTGCCGTTGTCGTCCCTGATGCTGGCGTCCCTGCTGCTGTGGTGGGCCCTGACCCGGGACCGGTGGTGGCTGATCTTCGCGGCCGGATGCCAATTGCTCGCGCTGGCCACCCATGTGGTGACCCTGATCCGGCTGGAAAACCTGGTCTGGGCCGCCATCACCGTGCGCTGGCTGAGCTGGTTCGCCCTGATGTGCGTGGCCCTGTTCGGAGCCTGGGAGGGCTGGGCGCTGAAGCGAATCCAGCGCGCCGGCCCTCCCGTCCGCGTCACCCGATCTTCAGCCTGACGAAGACCATGCCGCCGTCCGGGTCGCCGCCATAGACGGCGGCGAGGCCCTCCGGCACGCGGTTGACGGCGTACAGGCCGCCCAGCCCGAAGATGGCCGAGGACGACACCCACCAGTCGCGGATCACGCCCACCGCCGCCTTGGAGACCGTGAACAGGTCGCCGTGGCCCCCGTGGGCGCCCGGCAGGAGTTCATCCGTTTCGATACGTTCGGCCCGGGCGAAGACGGTCCAGTCGGCGTTCGGCTTCACGGCGGTTTCCAGCAGCCAGGCGTCCTTCGACTCGTCGTGGTCATTGGTCTTGCGACCGAAGGCGAGGGTCGTCGACCACCAGCCGTCCGCGCCGAACCGCCGGGTGTGGATGGCGCTGGCCGAGAGCTTGGTTTCGTCCTCGTCCGGCTCCAGCTGCTCGGGCGCCTGTGCGTCGGCGTAGGAGGCCTGCAGCGACCATTCGGCCGTAGGGTTCCAGGACGCGCGCACGGACCAGCTGTCCAGCCGGGGCGTGTCGATGTCCCAGCGGTGCTGGTCCGGCTCCTGGCCCTTGAAGGCCGAGGCCTCGATCTTGAACCGGTCGCGGGCCCAGCCGACCGTCGTGACGCCGAACACGATATGGGTCGAATCCAGCCAGTGGTGGGTGATGGGCGCCTCGGGGCTGTCCATCGCGCTCATGCGGTGCATGAAGGCCGGGGGGCCGAAGGCGGGCTCGCCGGGCAGGCCCGCATAGACATAGAGGCTGTCACGATCGCTCAGCCGCCAGGAATAGCTGGCGGACAGCTCCATCAGGAAGTCGTGCGGATGCTGGCGGTCCAACAGGGGGCGCACGCCATCGGCGGTCTCCCCGGCCGCCAGCAGCAGCGGATAGCCGCGTTTGCCCATCAGCGGATCAGGGCTGACCATGGCCCGCAGGTTCAGGGTGGTGCCGTCGTCGAACTCACGCCGGGCTGCGCCCATCAGCATGCCGGCGACGAAGGTCTGATCGTCGCCCCGGGGACCGGACTGGGCCGAATGCACCAGGTTGAGCACGGCGTGACCCATCAAGGACCAGTCGCCGGATTGTCCATGCAGGCCGCCGTGCGTGGACATGTCCGGCTGCCACGCCGTGCCCGAGGCGTCGCGGGTCAGCGGCCAGGGTCCGAGCGGGCTGTTGCTCGGCATGTCATGGCCGGCATGAGGATCGGTCGGGGCGTGGTGAGAATGGTCCTGGGCGCTCGCCGCAGGGACGAACAGGAAAGGGACGAACACGAACAGGGATGCGCCGGCCAGTAGGCCCAGCGTCTTGGGAAGCGCCGTCATGGCGTTCTCCTTCAAATCTGAGGTTTCCGGAGGCGCAGGCGTGTGCGCCGGTGATCGCGGATCAGATCTTCGGAGGGTCGGGTTCAGGCGTGACGGTTCGGCCGAGAACAGCCGCCTGGAGACGCGGCGCCACCGAGGGGCGAGCCAGGGCTTCAGGCCGGGCGGTCGGGGCGGGCAGGGGGGCGACGACGCAGGCGATGCAGCAGGCCATCATCTTCATCGCCTTGGCGGGCGTGTCGGCCGGCGCGGATCCGTCCTGCCCGTGATGCGACGGCGTCGCGCCCTGGTCGGCGTGGCAGGGCGCCGGCTCCACCGGCGAAGCCCAGGCGTCGGCGACGCCCAGACCGGGCAGGGTCAGGGCGGCGAGGAGGCTGAACAGGGCCAACAGAACGCGCACGCCGCCACCCTAGGCCGTGCCAGCGCTCGGCGCCAGATCAGCCGGTCAGGGGCATGCCGTCCGTGTCCGGCGGCGTGGTGTCGCCGCCGGCCAGGGCGCGCTGCATGATCACGACGTCGCGCCACGCGTCGAACTTCCATCCGACCGACCCCATCGTCCCGACCATGTCGAAGCCGCAGGCGCGATGCAGTTCGATCGAGCCCTGGTTCGCCGAATCCCCGATGACGCCCAGCATCTGGCGCACGCCCAGGGTTTCGCAGCGGGCGATGAGCTCCTCCAGCAGGGCGCGCCCGAGGCCCTTTCCGCGCCACGCCGTGTCCAGATAGATCGAGTCCTCGACGGTGTAGCGATAGGCCGGGCGCAGGCGGAACGGGCCGACGTAGGCGTAGCCGACCACCTGGCCGCCGGCTTCGGCCACGATCCAGGGCATGCCGAGGGCGGCGATGTTGGCGTGGCGCCGGATCATCTCGCCCAGGTCGGGGGGATCCAGCTCGAAGGTGCCCGTGCCCTCTGTCACGTCCTGGGCGTAGATGGCCGTCACCGCCGCCATGTCGGCGGCGACGGCGTCGCGCAGGATCCAGTCGATCGGATCGCTCAAGCGGCCTCCCAGCCCTTTTCGACGGCCCAGACCGCGAAGGCGTAGTCGTGGGCGACCTCCTTCAGATAGTCGAACCGGCCGGAGGAGGCGAAGTGTCCGGCCTCCATGTTGATCTTCAGCAGCACCGGCTTGCCCGAGGTGGTGGCGGGCCGCAGCTTGGCGATCCACTTCTCGGGCTCCCAGTAGGTCACGCGCGGGTCCGACAGGCCCCCGGTGGCCAGGACGGCCGGATAGGGTTTGGCCTCGATCTGGTCGTAGGGGCTGTAGGAGTACATGTAGTCATAGGCCGCCGCGTCCTCGATCGGATTGCCCCATTCGGGCCATTCCGGCGGGGTCAGGGGCAGGCTGGTGTCCGACATGGTGTTGATCACATCGACGAAGGGCACGCCCCCGATGACCCCGGCCCACAGGTCCGGCCGCATGTTGGTCACGGCGCCCATCAGCATGCCACCCGCCGAACGGCCCTCGGCCACGATGTTTCCCGCCGTGGCGTATTTGCCGGCGATCAGGTGTTCGGCGCAGGCGATGAAATCGGTGAAGGTGTTCTTCTTGGTCATGCGGCGGGCGGACAGGAACCAGTTCCAGCCCTTGTCCGATCCGCCGCGGATATGGGCGATGGCGTAGATCCAGCCGCGATCGACCAGCGACAGCCGGTTTGTCGAGAATGTCGCCCCGATCGGAATGCCGTAGGAGCCGTAGCCGTAGAGCAGGGTCGGCGCCGAGCCGTCCACCGGCGTGGTCTTGCGGCGCAGGACGGTGATCGGCACCTCGGCCCCGTCCGGGGCGGCGGCGGTCAGCCGCTCGACCACATAGTCGGCCGGATCATGGCCCGACGGCACCTGCTGCACCTTCTTCAGGTCGCGCGCCCGAGTCTTGAGATCGTAGTCATAGGTGGACGTCGGGGTGGACGGCGAGTTGTAGGTGTAGCGCATCACCGTGGTCTCGAACTCGGCCGAGCCCTGCAGCGACAGGGCGTAGGCCGGCTCGTCGGCGGCGATCTGATGCTCGGCGCCCGCGCGGTCGCGGATGACGATGCGGGTGTTGGCGTCTGCGCGCTCCTGGCGGGCCAGATAGTCCTTCACCAGGCTGACGCCCTCGATGAACCGGCCGGGCGTATGAGCGACCAGATCCTTCCAGTGGGCCTTGGACGGGGTGGCGGTCGGCGCCTCGACGATCTTGAAGTCCATGGCGTCGTCGGCGTTGGTGCGGATGACCCAGCGATCGCCCCAGTGATCCAGATCATACAGACGGCCTTCATGCCGGGCCTCGACCAGGGTCGGGCTCGCGGTCAGGTTGGTCGCGGGAATGATGCGGCTTTCGCCCGTCTCCTGGTTCGCGATCGAGATGACCATGAAGGCGTCGTCGGCGGTCCGGCCCACGCCGATGAACATGCCGTCGTCTGCCTCTTCATAGACCAGGGTGGTCTCCCCGCCGCGCGCGGGGCGCCGGAAGATCTTGTCGGGGCGGCCGTTGTCGTCGCGGTTGGTCCAGAAGATCCAGGCGCTGTCGGGCGACCAGGCGAAGTTGGCCGTGGCGTTTTCGATCACCGACGGCAGGACCTCGCCGGTGGCCAGGTCCTTGACGTAGATCTTGTAGACTTCCGACCCCTGTGCGTCCTCGGCATAGGCGAACAGGCCGTGGTCCGGGCTGTTGTCGGCGGCCGAGACCTCGGAATAGGCCTTGCCTTTGGCCAGTGCGTTGCAGTCCAGCAGGATCTGTTCGCCGTCGGTGCGACCGGTCGGGCGGCGGCAGTACAGCGGGTGCTGATCGCCGACGTTGAAGCGGGTGTAGTATTCCCACGGTCCGTCGGCCTGGGGGACGGAGCTGTCGTCCTCCTTGATGCGCCCCTTCATCTCCTCGAACATGGCGTTCTGCAGCGGCAGGGTCGAAACCATCATCGCCTCGCGATAGGCGTTCTCTTCCGTCAGGTGCTCCTTGACGTCGGCCTTGATCAGGCTGGGGTCCTTCAGAACCGCCTGCCAGTTGTCGTCCTTCATCCACTGATAGTCGTCGGTCCGGACGCGGCCCAGTTGTTCGATGCGCACCGGAACCTTGCGGGCGACGGGCGGGACGGGGCGGGACTGGGGCATGGGCGATCCGGTGGCGGCAGAGGCGAGGGTGGGAGAGGCGGCGACCACGGTCGTGGCGGCGGCCGAGGCGAGCAGTTCGCGGCGGTTCATGGCAGGGGTTCCTGGTCCCGGAAAGGGCCTTTGCGGAAAGCTTGAGCGCGTCCGGGCGTCGCCGTCAAATGACGGCTGGGTAAGATCGGGCGACCGACGTCATCCGGCGATCAGCGCCAGCCATTCGTCCTCGGTCAGAACCGCCACGCCATGCTTCTGGGCGTCGGCCAGCTTGGATCCCGCGCCCGGCCCGGCGACGACATAGTCGGTCTTCTTCGACACCGATCCCGACACCTTGGCGCCGAGGCTTTCGGCCCGAGCCTTGGCCTCGTCGCGGGTGAAGCGCTCCAGACTTCCGGTGAAGACGACGGTCTTGCCCGAAACGGGGCTGTCGGCCTGCGGGCGTTCGGCGTCGATGATCGCTTCCAGTTCGGCGACCAGGGCTTCAACCACGGTCTTGTTGTGGTCCTCATGGAAGAATTCGGCGACGGCGCGGGCGGCGACGGGACCGACCCCGGCGATCCCGGCGATCCGGCCGAGGGTTTCGGACGGCCCTTCATTGCGGGCGATCTCGGCAAGACGACGCAGGCCGGGCCAGTCCGGGGCGAGATCGGCCAGGGCGCGTCGGGCCGGCGCCGCCAGACCGGGGAAGGCCAGGGCGATCTTCTGATCCAGCGGGGCCTCGGGCCAGGGATCGGCCTCGGCGACGTTCGCGGCGGCGAGGGTCGCCAGCACACGTGGAGAGACCGCATGGGCCTCGGCCAGTCGCGTCCAGTCGGTCGAGGGGATGCCCTGCGCCGCGTCCAGCCCCGCGGCGTGAAAGGCGGTCCAGCTCCCGAACTCGCGGGCCAGAAGCAGCGAGGTCTGGTCGCCGATGTCGCGGATCCCCAGGCCGAAGATCAGCCGTTCCAGGGCGATGGTGCGTCGCGCGTCGATGCCGGCGATCAGGTTGCGAACGCTGGTCTCGCCATAGCCGTCCTCGGCGCGCAGGGCGTCCAGCTTTTCGGCATCGCGGGCCAGGCGGAAGATGTCGGCGGGTTCGTGGATCCAGCCGCGCTCATGAAAGGCGATCAGCTGTTTCTCGCCCAGGCCCTCGATGTCGAAGGCGCGACGCGAGACGAAATGTTTCAGCCGCTCGACCAACTGGGCGTTGCAGATCAGGCCCCCGGTGCAGCGGCGACGAACCTCGCCCTCGGGCCGCACCGCCTCGGAGCCGCAGACCGGGCAGTAGGTCGGGAAGACATAGGGCAGGGCGTCGGCGGGGCGTTTGTCGCCCACCACAGACACGATCTGCGGGATGACGTCGCCGGCGCGCTGCAGCACGACCGTGTCGCCGATGCGCACGTCCTTGCGGGCGATCTCGTCCTCGTTGTGCAGGGTGGCGTTGCGGACCACGACACCCCCGACGGTGACGGGCGCCAGCCGCGCGACGGGCGTCAGCGACCCCGTGCGACCCACCTGGATGTCGATGCCCTCCAGCACGGTCGTGGCCTGCTGCGCCGGAAACTTGTGGGCGATGGCCCAGCGAGGGCTGCGGGCGATGAAGCCGAGGCGTTGCTGCCAGTCCAGGCGATCGACCTTGTACACCACCCCGTCGATGTCATAGCCGAGGCCCGCCCGGTCCGTCTCCAGCCCGCGATAGACCTCGATCAGGCCCTCGGCGTCCTCGACCCGCTCGGAGCGGGGATTGGTCGAGAATCCCCATTCGGCCAGTTTCTCCAGCGCCCCGTGCTGGGTGTCGCTGAACCCCTCGACGGGCTCCCCCCACGCATAGGCGAAGAAGCGAAGGGGGCGACCGGCCGTGATCCTGGGGTCCTTCTGGCGCAGGGAGCCGGCGGCGAAGTTGCGGGGATTGGCGTAGGTGCGGCGGCCCTCCGCCTCGGCGGCGGCGTTGAAGGCGGCGAAATCGTCGTTGGGCGCATAGACCTCGCCCCGTACCTCGACGCGCGCCGGCCAGCCCGAGCCGTGCAGCCGCAGGGGTATCTGGCTTTCGCCCAGGGTCTTGAGGTTCTCGGTGACGTCTTCACCCGTGCGGCCGTCGCCGCGCGTGGCCCCGACCTTCAGCACGCCGTCCACATAGAGGAGCGAGGCCGACAGGCCGTCGATCTTGGGCTCGGCGACAAAGGCGACGGACTCGTCGGCGGGCAGGTTCAGGAACCGGCGGATGCGGGCGACGAAATCCTGTACGTCGCCGTCGTCGAAGGCGTTGTCGAGCGACAGCATGGGCACGCCGTGCCGCACCTCGGCGAACTGGGTCGAAACCGGGGCCCCGATCTTTCGCGACGGCGAATCCTCGCGGACCAGCTCGGGAAAGCGCGCCTCGACGGCGGCGTTGCGCGCCTTCAGGGCGTCATAGTCGGCGTCGCTGATCTCCGGCTCGGCCTCGGCGTAATACAGGCTGTCGTGCCGCGCCATTTCCCCGGCCAGCCAGGCCAGCTCGGTCGCCGCCGTCTCAGGCGACAGGGTTTCCAGGGCGGGGAATTCAGGAATCGCAGCGATCATGGCCCGCCAACCTAACACCCCGCCGGATCGGGAACATCCTCGTGTGCGTGCGGCGGAGCCGCTGCGTCCGGCGCTGACGTGGGCTTGGGTTATGGGAACAATGGCCGCCGACACCCGGCGTCATTCACGGCGAACCGACTCTCCCGACTCTCTCGACTCCAAAATTCGCTCCATGACCGATCGTTATGCTGACGCGCCGTCCGGCCTCGCCTAGGCTCCCCGCGCCGTTGTCCGGAGTTCCCATGGTCCGTCGCCCTGCAATCCTCTCCCTGCTGCTCGTCAGCGCTGTGGCCGTCGCCGGCTGCGAGAGCCTGAACCTGCCGTGGCGGACGGCCGCCGAGCCTGCCGCCGCTCCGGCCGCGCCGGCTCCCGCCTCCGTCGTCGTGCCGCCGCAACTGATCGAGGACGTCCGCATCCTGTCGGCCGACGACATGGAGGGCCGTGACACCGGCGCGCCCGGCGGCGAGCGCGCCCGCGCCTATATCGTGTCGCGTCTGGAGGCGATCGGCGTCGAGGCGCCGCCGATGGGCCGCCTTCAACCGTTCCAGGCCCAGGGCCGCACGCGCGAAGGGCCGAAGACGTTCAACGGAACCAACATCCTCGGCCTGATCCCCGGCACGCGGGTCCCCGACAAATACATCGTGGTCACCGCCCACTATGATCATGTCGGCATCAGCGAAGGCCACATCTACAACGGCGCGGACGACAACGCCTCGGGCGTGGCGACCATGCTGGAGCTGGCGACCCGCCTGAAGGCGACGCCGCCCGAACACAGCGTGATCTTCGTGGCCTTGGACGGCGAGGAGAGGGGGCTGATCGGAGCCAGGCACTTCGTCGAGGCGCCGCCGGTGCCGCTGTCGTCGATCGTGCTGAATGTGAACTACGACATGACCGCCCGGGCCGAGACCGACAAGCGGCTGTGGGTCACGGGCACGTACCAGCATCCGAACCTGCGCCCCCTGATCGAGGGCGTCGGCCCGATCGGCGACGTCGCCCTGGCCTTCGGCAAGGACACCCCGGCCGACACCGGCGCGGACAACTGGGTCAGCGCCTCGGACCACGGCGCCTTCCACCGCGTGGGCCTGCCGTTCCTCTATTTCGGCGTCGACTACCATCCCGACTATCACCGCCCGTCGGACGATTTCGAGAAGATCACCCCGGCGATCTTCGCCTCGGCCACCGAACTGGCCATCTCCGCCTTCCGCCGGCTGGATGAGGGGCTCGACCGGTGAACGCCCGGCCTGTCCTGATCGCCGCGTCAGTGCTGCTGGCCTTGCTCGCCGGCTGCGAGCGGTTCATGCCGCGTGACAAGGCCGAGGAAGCGCCTGCGTCGAACGCCGAGCCGCCGCCCGCCGCCTTCGCTTCCAGCCTCTCGGGTGACGTCTCCGGCTACTATCTGCCGACCCAGGACATCCGGGTGGGCGAATGGAAGGTGCGCAACCTCTTCGTCGGCCAGGTCAGCGACTTCGCCGACTGGGAAGGCGGCCGCCGCATGGGGACCTTCGCGCCGGTCATGATCGAACTGGAGGACGAGACCAGTCCGATGACGGCGACGGAGCTCGGCGAGGTTCGCTCCGGCCAGATCCGCGTCCTGCCCACCCGCTATCAGGTCACCGACGACCGCATTGCCTTCAAGGGGCGCGCCGACGGCGTCGGCGAGGTGCGTTTCGACGGGCGGCTGGATCAGGAGGCCCTGGCGACCTCGCGCCGCAATCTGGGAGACGAAGGCGCGGTCCTGACCGGAACCCTGCAGGTCGGCGGTCGCAGCTTCAGCGGCGTGCGCCTGCGTTGGTGGGCCGGCGACTGAGGCCCGATATGAAGAAGGCGGGCCTCGCGACCCGCCTTCCGCAACTCAGTTGACCGTCGTCTTGACGATCTTGCCCGGCGCGCGGGGCGGCTCGCCCTTGGGCAGGGCGTCCACGTGTTCCATGCCTTCGATGACCTGGCCCCAGACCGTGTACTGACGATCCAGGAAGGTGGCGTCGTCGAAGACGATGAAGAACTGGCTGTTGGCGCTGTTCGGGTCCGAGGTGCGCGCCATCGAGCAGACGCCGCGCACGTGCGGCTCTGACGAGAATTCCTGCTTCAGGTTCGGCTTGGACGAGCCCGAGGTGCCGGTGCCGGTCGGGTCGCCGCCCTGGGCCATGAAGCCGGCGATCACGCGGTGGAAGACCACGCCGTCGTAGAAGCCTTCCGAGGCCAGTTCGGTGATCCGGGCGACGTGGCCGGGGGCCAGATCGTTGCGCAGCTTGATCACCACGTCCTTTTCAACGCCGTCGCCGGTGTCGAGGGTGAAGGTCAGGGTCTCGGCCATGGGGCGTTCCTTGTTCGAAGTTGGGCGTCCAATACAGCGCCGGGTGGCTGCGAGGAACCCCTCAATGCAGCGACCAGCGCCCCAGCGGATTATAGATCGATCGACCCACTTCGCTGTGAATCAACATGAACTCCGTCGGCCGCCACGCGATAGGACGTATCGGCCGCTCAGGCAGGCGGCGGTCGGCGTAGGATAAGGTGACATGCGGCGTGAAGTTCTGCCGGGACAGCGGTTTGACGCCTTCCCGCACGACGGCCTTCATGAGCTCATTCCTGAACGCCTTCAGCGAGGCGATCGCTCGCTCCCCCAGCAGAACGTGGGGATGTCTGTCAGGCGCGCCTGAGAAACTCGATACCCGGTCCAGCGCCACGTCAAAGCCCGATGGAGCCATACTGTCTCCAGCTCTGCGAAGCGCGTCTACGACCGACTGCGGCGGCATGCCCGCGTAGTCGCCTACATGGATCAGCGTGATATGCAGCCGATCTTCCCGGATCGCATGACCGCGCAGCCCGAACTCGTCCCTAGATGCGCGCAGCACAGACACTGCCTCTCGCGCCGCGTCTCTCGGCAGCATCAGGCCGAAAAAAAGGCGTTCAATTTGCTGCGGCAAGGCATCGCGCGCAAAATCCCGACCGAACAGATCGCCGGACATCACCCCGGTCGCCCGCAATGGTAGGGCGGACACGACGTCCGTATGGGCAAAATCTTCACCGACAAAAAGCAGAGGGTAGTCTCGCGAACGCGCACTCTCATAGGCGAAGCAATCCCCATAGTTCAGGGCGGCGCGATGTCGGCCCTTGCCATAGATTTCATAGGCGCGACCGATGGCGTTCGCTGAGGACTCTGTGACAGGCGCGATCTCGGCACCGAGGCCCTCGATGAGTTGGGCCATTCTTTCTCTCAATCCCCGCCGTCCGGCCACGATCAACGCTTCGGCCAGGGTTCCCGCCGAGATGATGATTTCCTCGGCGCTATCGAGAGCCTCAATGCAAGCCGGGGCGTCCTCTTCATTGAGGAGGATGGCCATCAGGGCTGACGTATCGACGACGATCAAGACGGCAGGCCGTCGTCGTCGTACAGAAAATCCTGGCTGCGGGCGGCGGTCGGCGTGTCATGGATCTGGGGCGGCGCTTGCCTGCGTATCGCTTCAAGCAGAGCTTTTCGCTGGCCTCGTCGGCTCGGTTGGAGGGGCTGAAGTCGCACTACGGGCTTCCCGTGACGGGTCAGAATGATTTCCTCGCCGTCCTCGGCGCGGCGGACCAGTTCCGTGAGTTGTCCTTTGGCTTCGCTGACAGACATATCCATCGGAGACTCCTAAATCGCGGCTCATTATGGACCAGTCTTGGTCTACTCGCAATCGAGGCTGACTGAGCCATAGGCGTGTGATGATCGAAGACGATCCCAAACCCGAACGCCGCCGCATGGTGCGCCCCCCGTCCGGCGGAACCGCCGCCGGTAGGGGGCTGGGCACTCAGATCAAAACGGCCGACAAAAAGTCCATGTCCAGCCAGCAGTGGATCAAGCGCCAGTTGGCGGACCCCTGGTCGGAACGGGCGCGGGCCGAGGGCTGGCGCAGTCGGGCGGCGTTCAAGTTTCTGGAAATCGACGACCGCTTCAACCTGGTGAAGAAGGGCTCCCGTGTCATCGATCTCGGCGCCGCGCCGGGCGGCTGGGTTCAGGTTTGCGTCAATCGCGGCGCGGGCGCGGTCGTGGGCGTCGATCTTCTGCCGATCGAACCGATCCGCGGCGCCGAACTGGTCCAGGCCGACTTCACCGATCCGGGCGTGGATGACCAGCTGATCGAATTGCTGGGCGGCGCGCCGGACCTGGTGCTGTCCGACATGGCCCACAACACTGTCGGCCATCGTCAGACCGACCACCTGAAGATCATCGCCCTGATCGAGATCGCCGCCGCCTTCGCCATCCGCACCCTGAAGCCCGGCGGCGCCTTTGTGACCAAGAACTTCCAGGGTGGCGATGCAGGCGGCGTCCTGGCCGACCTCCGCGCCAACTTTGAGGAGGTCAAATACGTAAAGCCGAACGCCAGCCGGAAAGGCAGCTCGGAAGTCTATCTGGTGGCGCTGAACCGGCTGTAGCCGTCAGGTTTCAAGAGGCGGCGCTGAGGATGCAACTGCGCGACCATTGGGATCGGAGGTCATCATGGACCGGATTTGGGTTGCAGTTTTGGCGGCGTGGATGTGCGGCGAGGCTGCGGTTGCCCAGAACGCGCCGCCGCCCCCTCAGGTCAGCGAGATCCGGGTATCGACAGATGAAGCCCTGTGGTTCGTCGGGGGAAACGGATCGCAGTCCAACTTCGTCACGGCGCCCGAGCGTCTCGGATCGGGACGGACGGAAATCTGGCTTTGGGGCTTCTACCGACCCGGGCATCTCAGAAACCATGACACCCAGGCCAACCTTCTGCACGTCGATTGCCAGACGCGACAGTATCAGGCCATCCGCAGCGACCTGTTCGTGGGCGCGCGATTTCTGGGCGGAGTCTGGACCAATCGGCCGGATGCGACTCCCGCCCCGAGATCAGGTCTCGGCCTCGCGGTCCGCGCAGCCTGTGGGGGACTGACGACACCTCCCATTGCTCAGAATCCGGATGAAGCACGCCGGCAGGCCGACGTCTTGCAGGCCGCAGCCGCTCGGGCGCAATGAAGGACGCTCAGACCGCCGCTTCGCGCGCCGCCCGCCGCGCCTCGATCCGCGCCCAGACCCGGTCGTGGATCGTGAAGAAGACGGTCTGCACCAGAGGCTCCAGCGTGCCGATGGCCAGCGCCGTGGCGAGGTTGCCGGTCAAGGCGTAAGCGACGGCCACCGCGACCGTGAAGTGCATCACCCCATAGGTGACCGTCTTCAGGGCGATCTGCCTGAAGGAACGGGGCAGGGCGTGGCTGTGGCCGTGCTGATGCAGCGGACCCTGACCGTGGGCGCGCGACTGCTCCTCGGGCGACATCACGTCCAGGCGGGCCGTGAAGGCCTCGGTGGCTTCCTCGACGCCGGACCTCATCTTGCGATGTTCGATCCGATGCCAGATGCGGTCGTGGAAGGAATAGGCGATGGTCTGGACGAAGGGTTCGACGATCCCCACCGCTAGGGCCAGCCGCCAATCGCGCGTCACGGCAAAGGCCACCACGACCGCGACCACGAGGTGCATGATCCCGTAGCTTGCGATCTTCAGCGCCAGCTTGCGCACGGCGTTCAGCGCGACTTCAACCATGGCAGGAGAATGGTGGCGCGCTCTGGCGGTTGCAAATCAATAAAATATGGCGGGTCCACAAGTCCGCCCTTGCCGGAGGCCGGTCCGGACGCTTATACGCGCCCCGCAAAACGGAGACTCCCCATGGAGATTCGCGAAGGCCTCACCTTCGACGATGTTTTGCTCGAACCCGGTCCGTCAGACGTCATGCCCGCCGATGTGGACGTGTCGACCCAACTGACGCGTGACATTCGCCTGAACATCCCCCTGCTGTCGTCCGCCATGGACACGGTCACCGAAAGCCGCCTGGCGATCGCCATGGCCCAGGCCGGCGGCCTGGGCGTGCTTCACCGCAACATGACGATCGAGGAACAGGCCGAGGAGGTTCGCTCCGTCAAACGCTACGAAAGCGGCATGGTGGTGAACCCGGTCACGGTCACCCCGGACACGACCCTGGGCGAGGTGCGCGAGATCGTCGCGCGGAAGAAGATCAGCGGCTTCCCGGTAATCGATCCCAAGTCAGGCAAGCTGGTCGGCATGCTGACCAACCGCGACATGCGGTTTGAGAGCGATCCGTCGATCCGGGCCTCTGCCCTGATGACCACCGGCGAACTGGTCACGGTGCGCGAAGGCGCCGGCCGCGACGTGGCGCGCGACCTGCTGCGCACCCGCAAGATCGAACGGGTCATCGTCGTGGACGAGGACTATCGTGCGGTCGGCCTCATCACCATGAAGGACATCGAGAAGGCCCAGGCCTTCCCGAACGCCGCCAAGGACGAGCAGGGCCGCCTGCTGGTCGGGGCCGCCTCCACCGTCGGGGACGCCGGCTATGAGCGAGCCATGGCGCTGGCAGAGGCCGGCGCCGACGTGGTGGTGATCGACACCGCCCACGGCCATTCCTCGTCCGTGGCCGCTGTCGTCGAGCGCATCAAGCGCGAGTCTAACCGCATCCAGATCATCGCCGGCAACGTCGCCACCTATGACGCCACCCGCGCCCTGATCGACGCGGGCGCCGATGCGGTGAAGGTCGGCATCGGGCCAGGCTCCATCTGCACCACCCGCATCGTCGCCGGCGTCGGCGTGCCCCAGCTGACCGCCGTCATGGAGGCCGCGCGGGCGGCTCGCGAGAGCGGCGCCCCGGTCATCGCCGACGGCGGCATCAAATATTCAGGCGACCTGGCCAAGGCCATCGCGGCCGGCGCCAATGTCGCCATGATGGGCTCGATGTTCGCCGGCACCGACGAAAGTCCCGGCGAGGTCTTCCTGTATCAGGGCCGCAGCTACAAGTCGTATCGCGGCATGGGCTCGGTCGGAGCGATGGCCCGGGGATCGGCCGATCGCTATTTCCAGAAGGAAGTGTCGTCCGAAAAACTGGTGCCTGAGGGCATCGAGGGCCAGACTCCCTACAAGGGCCCGATCGCGCCGGTTCTGCACCAGATGGTCGGGGGCTTGCGCGCCTCCATGGGCTATGTCGGGGCGCCGTCCGTGGCTGAGTTCCAGCGTCGGGCGCGCTTCGTGCGGATCACCGGCGCCGGTTTGCGTGAAAGCCATGTCCACGATGTGATGATCACGCGTGAGGCGCCCAACTATCGTCAGGGCTGAACAGGGAGGGGCAAGCCATGGACATGACGCCGGAATTCATACTGCTGGCCTTCACCCTGATCCTGGCGATCGTCCAGATCTTCGCCGCCTCCACGGCGCGGACCCTGGAGTTGGGCGCCAAGTGGAACGCCGGGCCGCGCGACGGCGCCGAGCCGACGCCGGGCAAATATTCCGGCCGCCTGCTGCGCGCCCAGGCCAATCTGTTCGAAACCCTGCCGATCTTCGCGGCAGCGGTCATCATGGCCCATGTGGCGGGCAAGGACGGGCAGCTGACCTTTCTCGGGACGCACCTCTACTTCTTCGCCCGGGTCGCCTATGTGCCGCTCTACGCTCTCGGCGTGACCTATGTCCGGTCGCTCGCCTTCCTCGCCTCTCTGGTCGGACTGGTCATGGTGATCGCCGCCCTGTTCGTCGCTTGATCCTGAAAGCTCCGCCTTGACCCCCTCCGCCCGCCTCGCCGCCGCCGCCTCGGTCCTGGACTCCATCGCCCAGGGCCGCAATCCGGCGGAAGTGGTCTTGAAGGCCTGGGGGCAGCAGAACCGCTTCGCCGGCTCCAAGGATCGGCGCGCCATCGCCGATCGCGTCTACAAGGTGCTGCGCGCCCGTGGTTGCCTGTCCTGGATCATGGGTGGCCGTGAAGACGGCCGGGCCTTGGTGATCGGGTCGCTAGCAGCGCTGGACGGCTTGAGCCTGGAGGAGATCGAGGCCCTGCATTCCGGCGACGGCTACGGACCGCGCCCTCTGTCCAAACAGGAACGCAGCCGCATCGCCGTCGCCTCGGAAGGCGACCTGCCCGGATGGGTCGCGGCGGGCCTGCCCGAGTTCGTGGTCGAGGATTTCAAAGCGACCTACGGCGACCGTTGGATCGATGAAGCTCGCGAGTTGATGCAGCCGCGCGCGCCGATCGACCTTCGCGTCAATCCGGCCCGAGGCGAAGTCGGCGCCGTCGAGGCCGAACTGCGGGACGCCGACCTGTCGCCCGAACGCACTCCCTGGTCGCCCCTGGGGCTGCGGCTGGCGTCCGAGCCGCCGCCCAACGTCCAGGCCCTCGACGCCTTCAAGTCCGGTCGCATCGAGATCCAGGACGAGGGCAGCCAGGTCGTCTGCGCCCTGGCCGGCGCGGCGCCCGGCATGACCGTCATCGACTATTGCGCCGGCGGCGGCGGCAAGACCCTGGGGCTGGCTCAGGCGATGCAAGGACAGGGACGGTTGATCGCTTCTGACGTCGTGCAGAAGCGGCTCGACAACATCCGTCCGCGCCTCCAGCGCGCGGGCGTCGAGGCCGACCTGCGTCTTCTGGGCCAGAACGGCGGCGGCATGGAAGATCTGAACGGCCAGGCCGAGCTCGTGTTCGTCGATGCGCCCTGCAGCGGCTCCGGAACCTGGCGACGCCGTCCGGAGGACGCCTGGCGTCTGACGCCGGAAGAGGTGCAGAAGCTGCATGCCCTGCAGGTCCGTATTCTCGGTCAGGCCGCCAAACTGGTGAAGCCCGGCGGTCGTCTGGCCTATGTCACCTGCTCCATGCTGACCGCCGAGAACGAAGTTTCGGTCGATGCGTTCGAGGCGGCGCATCCCGGCTACCAATCGGTCTCTGTTTCCGCGCCTTGGGGCGGGCAGGGCGCTCGCCTGCGCCTGTCGCCCGCCTCGACCGGAACCGACGGCTTCTTCTTCGCCCTGTATGAGCGCACGGCATGAGGCTGCAGCGATACGGTGGCGTCTCGGTCCTGCCGGTGATGGCCGCGCCGCTGGAGTGGGGCGAACATCTGCGCGCCCGGATCGATCCCTTGATGACCGGCATCGGTCCGGTCGAGGCCGCAGTGGCCCTTTCCGCCGCACTGGCTCGGCTGGAGGCCGCAGGCGATCTGCCTGATCTGATCGTCTCGCTCGGTTCCTGCGGATCGCCGTCCCTGGAGCACGCCGCCGTGTATCAGGCGTCGTCGGTCTCCTATCGCGACATGGACGCCAGCGCGCTCGGCTTTGAGAAGGGCGTCACTCCGCTGCTGAATCTGTCGGCGGCCTTGCCGTTGCCGTGCCCGATCCCTGACGTTCCGACCGCGCGGCTGTCCACGGGAGCCGACGTCGTATCGGGCATCGCCTATTCAACGATCGACGCTGACATGGTGGACATGGAGACCTGGTCCTTGCTGCGCGCGGCCCAGGCCTTCGGCATCCCCTTGGTCGCGCTGCGAGGCGTATCGGACGGCAAGGTGGAACTGACCGGTCTGGACGACTGGCGCTCGCCTCTGGTCGAAGTCGATCAGACCCTGGCTGTCGCGCTCGACAAGCTGATCGCCGTGCTTGAGGCCCAGGGTCTCGCCGCCCTTGAACATCCGGTCCGACATGACCGGGACCCCGCCGTCCTCTCCCCGGAACCTGCTGCATGACCCAAGCCCAGACCCACGAGAAGGTCCTCATCGTCGATTTCGGCAGCCAGGTGACGCAGCTGATCGCCCGCCGCCTGCGCGAAGCCAGCGTCTATTGCGAGATCCACCCCTACGCCAAGGCCGAAGCCGCCCTGGCGACAATGACGCCGGCGGCCATCATCCTGTCGGGTGGTCCCGAGAGCGTGCACGAAGAGGGCAGCCCCCGCGCGCCGCAGTCCGTGTTCGACGCCGGCGTTCCGGTCCTCGGCATCTGCTACGGCGAGATGACCATGTGCGAACAACTGGGCGGCAAGGTCGAGGGCGGCCACACCCGCGAGTTCGGCCGCGCCGAGATCACCGTGCAAAAGAATTCGCCGCTTCTGGAAGGCCTGGCTCCCGTCGGCGAGGAAGAAACCGTCTGGATGAGCCACGGCGACAAGATCGTCGCCATCCCACAGGGCTTCGACGTCGTCGCCTCCTCGGCGGGTTCGCTCTATGCGGTGATCGCCGATGAAACCCGCCGCTTCTACGGCGTCCAGTTCCACCCGGAGGTGATGCACACCCCGCGCGGCCACCAGATGCTGAAAAACTTCACCCACGGCATCGCGGGCTTGAAGGGCGACTGGACCATGGCCGCCTATCGCGACGAAAAGATCGCCCAGATCCGCGAGCAGGTCGGTTCGGCCAAGGTCATCTGCGGCCTGTCTGGCGGTGTCGATTCTTCGGTCGCGGCCGTGCTGATCCACGAGGCCATAGGCGACCAGTTGACCTGCGTCTTCGTCGACACCGGACTGCTGCGCAAGGACGAGGCCAAACAGGTCACCACCCTGTTCCGCGAGCACTACAATATCCCGCTGATCCACGTTGATGCGTCTAAGGAATTTCTGGGCGAGCTGGCCGGACAGTCGGACCCCGAGACCAAGCGCAAGACCATCGGCCGCGTCTTCATCGAGGTCTTTGACCGCGAGGCGAACAAGATCGAGGGGGCGGAGTTCCTGGCCCAGGGCACCCTCTATCCGGACGTGATCGAGAGCGTGTCGTCGTCCAGCGGCAAGGCCCATGTCATCAAGAGCCACCACAACGTCGGCGGCCTGCCGGACTATATGAAGCTCAAGCTGGTCGAACCGCTGCGCGAACTGTTCAAGGACGAGGTTCGCGCCTTGGGCCGCGAACTGGGCCTCACCGACGCCTTTGTCGGCCGTCATCCATTCCCCGGACCCGGTCTGGCCATCCGCATTCCCGGAGAGATCACGCCCGAGGCGGTCGAAACCCTGCAACAGGCGGACGCCATCTATCTGGACGAGATCCGCAAGGCAGGCCTGTACGACCAGATATGGCAGGCGTTCGCGGTTTTGCTGCCGGTCAAGACCGTCGGCGTCATGGGCGACGCCCGCACCTATGAGAAAGTCCTGGCGCTGCGCGCCGTCAGCTCCACCGACGGCATGACGGCCGACTTCTACCAATTCCCCTGGGACGTCCTGGGCCGAACCGCGACCCGGATCATCAACGAGGTGCGCGGCGTGAACCGCGTCGTCTACGACGTCACGTCCAAGCCGCCTGGCACGATCGAGTGGGAGTGATTCAGGGCTTTCGAAGTCTTTCGGCGGCGCTTTGAAATATAGCGCTAAATCACTGACTTGCAAGATAAATGCTTTCGCAGCCTCTCGATACCTTTCGAGGGGCTGCTTTCGTTTTTGTCGGTCGCTCCGACGGTCCCGCCGCCATTGCTCGCGGAGACTCCGCTCCATACCGTCATAGGGCCGAGGGCGTCCTGACGGTCTTTTTTCTGAGCCAAGCTGCGGATTTGGCTGAGGAAAAAGATCCCGAAAGGTCCCGAAAACGCCTGACGGTCTTTTGGAGTGAAAACGGCATGCTCACCGACGCTGAATTGCGAAATACACGTGGAAAAACGAAGCCTTACAAAAAGACCGACAGGGACGGTTTGTACGTCCTCGTAACACCGACAGGCGGCATCGCTTTCAAGTACGACTACCGCTTCAACGGGCGGCGCGAGACGGTCACGTTCGGCGCCTACGGCCCGACCGGGCTCTCGCTCGCCAGGGCGCGGGAGAAGCTGGTCGAGGCGAAGCGCCAGATCGCCGAAGGCGTTTCGCCGGCGCTGGACAAGCAGCGGGTCAAGCGCCGGCTGAAGGAGGCCCAGAGGTTCGAGCAGGTGGCGATCCGATGGATGGATCATGCTCCGATGGCGGACAGCACCCGCAACATGCGGCGGTCCATCTTCAACCGGGAAATCCTGCCTCAATGGCGCACCCGCCTGCTGAACGAGATCACCCCCAACGATCTTCGCGCCCACTGCAAGACGATCGTCGAGCGGGGCGCGCCGGCGACGGCCGTGCACGTGCGCGACATCGTCAAACAGATATACGCCTACGCCATCCTGCACGGGGAGAAGATCGACAATCCCGCCGACGGGGTGGGGCCGGCCTCGATCGCCACCTTCCGGCCACGTGACCGGTCGCTGTCGCCAACGGAGATCCGGATCGCGCTGAGCCTGCTGGGGGAGGTGGCGACCCTGCCGACGATCCGCCTCGGCATGAAGTTCATCCTGCTGAGCATGGTTCGCAAGAGTGAGCTGCAGGATGGCGTCTGGGACGAGGTCGACTTCGCCAATGCGGTCTGGTCGATTCCGAAGGAGCGGATGAAGCGGTCGCGGCCGCACAACGTCTATCTCTCGACCCAGATGCTCGACATCCTGATCGCGCTGAAGACCTGCGCCGGAAACTCCCGTTACATCCTGCCCTCGCGCTATGACGCCGACGCGCCGATGTCGCGGGCGACCTTCAACCGGGTGACCTCGGCGATCGCCGAGCGGGCGCGCGAGCGAGACCTGCCGCTGGAGCCCTTCACGGTCCACGACCTGCGGCGCACCGCCTCGACGCTGTTGCACGAGATGGGCTTCAACTCGGACTGGATCGAGAAATGTCTGGCCCACGAGGAGCGGTCGTCCCGCGGCGTCTACAACAAGGCCGAGTTCGAGGCCCAGCGCCGTCACATGGCCCAGGAGTGGTCGAACGCCGTGGACGCCTGGGAGGCCGGGCGGGCGTTCACGCCCGTGCTCGTCATCCCGGAAACGGCCGGTCCTCGCTTCGATCCGCGGCTCTGACCGGTCGGCTGACCCGCTTGCGCACGTCGGGCGGCGGAGCCCTGCGGATCGGCTTGGCCCGGCGAAGCGCGAGCCAGGCCTCGACCTCGGCGAGATCCCAGACCACGCAGCGCGGCGTCAGCAGGAACCGTCTCGGAAACTGGCCGCGCTGCTCCATCTCCCAGATGGTGCTGTCGGCCAGGGGCACCATCTGGCGCAACTGGGGCTTCTTGATCGTACGCTTCAGCGGGGGGTCGGCCTGGGCCATCGAATATCTCCACAGTGTCGTGGGAATCGAAGTCGAAAGACCGCGTCAGGCCTAGCCGCCAACCTCTCGACCGTAGGCTTACTGCGTTGTGCGCGGAGAGGGCTTGCACATATCCATATTTCGACTAATTCGGAACTATGGAAACCGAACCCGCGATCCTGGCGCTCGCCGCCCTGGCGCAATCGACGCGGCTGGAGGCGTTCCGCCTGCTCGTGCGTCACGAACCCGGCGGCTTGCCGGCCGGTGAAATCGCAAACCATCTGGCGATCCCGGCCAACACCCTGTCGTCCCATCTGGGCGTCCTGACCCGCGCGGGGCTGATCCGCTCCGAGCGTCGCAGCCGGTCGATCATCTACCGGGTCGATCTGGACCGGCTTCGCGACCTGGTCCTCTTCCTGCTCAAGGACTGCTGCGGGGGCCGGGCGGACCTGTGTGAGCCTCTGCTGGCTGAACTCGCGCCCTGCTGCCCCTGAGGATCCCGTGGACATCGTCATCTATCACAACCCGGCCTGCGGGACGTCGCGCAACGCGCTTGAACTCGTTCGCCACCTCGGCATCGAGCCGCACGTCGTCGAGTATCTGAAGACCCCGCCGTCGCGCGCCATGGTCGCCTGGCTGGCCGAACGCACCGGCGCGCCGCTGCGAGACCTGTTGCGCGAGAAGGACACGCCCTTCGCCGAACTGGCGCTCGGGAATCCCGACCTGACGGACGATCAGCTTCTGGACGCGATCGAGGCCCATCCGATCCTGCTCAACCGGCCGATCGTCGTCAGTCCCTTGGGCGTCAGGCTCTGCCGGCCGTCCGAAGCCGTGCTTGACCTTCTGCCCGCTGAGGGCCTCAAACCCTTCACCAAGGAGGACGGCGAGGTGGTCATCGACGTCGACGGCCGGCGGGTGGGACGATGATCGATACGCCCGTGTCGGAGGCCGCGCCGCCGCGCCGCCTGTCCTTCCTCGACCGCTGGCTGACGGCGTGGATCTTCGCCGCCATGGGTCTGGGCGTCGCCTTGGGAACCCTGGTTCCCGGCCTTCCCGCCTGGGTCGACAGCCTTTCGGTCGGCGCGACCAACATCCCGATCGCCATCGGTCTGATCCTGATGATGTACCCGCCGCTGGCCAGGGTCCGCTATGAGGCGCTGCCGCGCGTGTTCGCCGACAGGCGCGTGCTGGCCCTGTCCCTGTTCCAGAACTGGGTGCTGGGTCCGGTGCTGATGTTCGTCCTTGCGGTCATCTTCCTGCGCGATCAGCCCGAATACATGACCGGCGTCATCCTGATCGGCCTGGCGCGGTGCATCGCCATGGTGCTGGTCTGGAACCAGCTGGCGCGGGGCGACAACCAGTATGTGGCCGGGCTCGTCGCCTTCAACTCGATCTTCCAGATCCTGTTCTTCAGCCTCTACGCCTGGATCTTCCTGACGGTCCTGCCGCCGCTGTTCGGCCTGCAGGGCAGCGTGGTCGACGTCAGCGTCTGGACCATCGCCGGCGCCGTTCTGATCTACCTCGGCCTGCCGTTCCTGGCCGGCTTCCTGACCCGCCGCAGTCTGATCGCCCGCCGGGGCGCCGACTGGTACGAGCGCCGCTTCCTGCCGCGCATCGGGCCGATCACCCTGGTCGCCCTGCTGTTCACCATCGTGGTCATGTTCAGCCTCAAGGGCGGCGAGGTGGTGGCTCTTCCGCTCGACGCCCTGCGCATCGCCATTCCGCTGACCATCTACTTCCTCGTCATGTTCGTGGTCAGCTTCCTCCTGGGCAGGCTGATCGAGGCCGACTATCCGCGCACCACAGCCCTGGCCTTCACAGCGGCCTCGAACAATTTCGAACTGGCCATCGCGGTGGCCATCGCCGCGTTCGGGCTGACCTCGCCGGTGGCCTTCGCGGCGGTCATCGGGCCGCTGGTCGAGGTGCCGGTGCTGATCCTGCTGGTGTCGGTCGCGCTGTGGATGGGCCGGCGCTGGTTCCCGGACACCGCCCCGCCGGCGGACGTCGTCTGATGATCGGGCTTCACCGCGTCGATGCAAACGATTCCGGTCTGATCGCCGCGCTCAGAACCGAGGGCCTGCCGGACCCCGGCGCCGGCCGCTACTTCCGCGCCGACGACGACAGCGCCCTGGCCGGATACGTCGGCTTGGAAGGGCAGGGGCGGGACCTGCTGCTGCGCTCCCTGGTCGTATCCGCCCACAGGAAGGCGCAAGGCCTCGGAAGCCGCATCCTGACCGCCGCCGAAGCCGTGGCGAGCGACATGGGCGGGGAACGTCTTCACCTGCTCACCACGACGGCCGAGCCCTTCTTCATCCGGCGCGGCTTCGTCGCCGCCGATCGGGAGACCGCGCCCGAAGCGATCCGGCGAACCGGCGAGTTCACGGACATCTGCCCGGCCTCGGCCGCCTATCTCACCAAGGATCTCGGATGACCTTCGCGCGTCTGCGGCCGCTGCCGGATCCGGATCATCTGCCGGCCCTGGACGCGGCTTTTCTGTCGAGCGATCCGGCGGGCGGCCTGGGTCCGCACGACCACCCGCCACGCATTCTTCTCCTGTACGGGTCGCTGCGCGAACGCTCCTACTCGCGGCTCTGCGTCGAGGAAGCGGCCCGCCTGCTGCAGCGCATGGGATGCGAGACCCGCATCTTCGACCCGTCCGACCTGCCCCTGCCGGGCGCGCCCGGCGACGACGACCATCCGGCGGTGCGCGAGTTGCGCGAGCACGCCCTGTGGTCGGAAGGCATGGTCTGGTGCAGCCCGGAGCGGCACGGCCAGGTGTCCGGCCTGATGAAGCTGCAGGTCGACCATCTGCCGTTGAGCCTGGGCGGCATGCGCCCGACCCAAGGCCGGACGCTCGCGGTCATGCAGGTGTCGGGCGGCTCCCAGAGCTTCAACGCCGTCAACACCCTGCGCCTGCTGGGCCGCTGGATGCGGATGATCACCATCCCCAACCAGTCCAGCGTGGCCAAGGCCTTCCAGGAGTTCGACGAGGCGGGGCGGATGAAGCCCTCGGCCTACTATGCGCGCATCGTCGATGTGATGGAGGAACTGGTGCGCTTCACCATCCTTGTCCGGCCCCACGCGTCCCAGCTCGTGGACCGCTATTCCGAGCGCAAGGCGGCCGGAATTCCGGTCGACGCCGCCGCCGATCTCCCGGCTATCGCCATCGCGCGTCAGGCTTGAGGCCGCGTCGGCGGCGGCTTGGGGCGTCGCGCGCTTGGCAAAGGTCGTAAGTCGCCACTTCTGGGGAAATAAGCTGGCGTCTTGGCGTAACTCGCCAGAAGTGGCGAATTGCGATTCACCCTGTTGAGACCCGCTTCTTGAGCGGAGCCGCCCCGCCCAGAGTCCCGCCGGCGCCGTAGGAGGCCGCCTATCCTCGATCGACCAGGGAGTAGCTCGTGCTGCGCCCGCCGCCTTCATCCTTCACGAGGATGCCCCGATCCACCAGATCGTTGATGTCGCGCAAGGCCGTGTCGGGCGAGGACTTCGTCAGCGCCGCCCATTTGGTCGAGGTGAGCTTGCCTTCGAAGCCGTCGAGCAGCCGGTTGATGACCGTGCTCTGGCGCCCGCTCAACGTCTGACCGGCGAGCGCCTCCCAGAAGCGCGCCTTGCGCATCACATGGGTCAGGGTGGCTTCCGCGCCGTCGAACGCGCGATCGAGGCAGCCAAGGAACCAGTCCAGCCAGAGGGTCACGTCAAGCGCGCCTTTCTGGGTCGTCTCCAGGGTGGCGTAGTAGTCCTTGCGCTCCAGCCGGATCTGGGCGGACATGCTGTAGAAGCGCTGGGCGCTTTTCTCGGAGCGGGCGAGCGCCATGTCGGCGATCGCGCGTGCGATCCGGCCATTCCCGTCGTCGAACGGGTGGATGGTCACGAACCACAGGTGAGCGATCGCGGCCTTGAGGACCGGATCCGTCCGCGGCTCGTCATTGAACCAGTCGAGGAACACCCGCATCTCGTCCTGCACACGGGCGGCGGGCGGCGCTTCGTAGTGCACGCGCTCTCGTCCGAAAGGGCCCGAGACGACCTGCATCGGGCCGGAGTTCTCGTTGCGCCAGGCGCCGACGACGATCTTCGTCATGCCGCTGCGCCCGGTCGGAAACAGGGCGGCGTGCCAGGCGAACAGGCGGTCCTCGGTGAGCGGAGACGCAAAGTTCTGGGTCGCGTCGAGCATCATCTCGACCACGCCGTCGACGTTGCGGTCCGCAGGGGCGAGGGCTCCGATATCCATGCCGAGGCGGCGGGCGATCGAGGATCGCACCTGATCCTTGTCGAGCAGTTCGCCTTCGATTTCGCTGGACTTGAGGACGTCTTCGGTGAGGGTCTCGAGAACCGCTTCAGCGCGCAGGTCGAAGCCGAGCGTATGCATCCGGCCAAGTAGAAGGCCCTGGCGGTGACGGACCGCCGCGAGGCGATCGGCGAGCGCGTCAGCGCGCCAGTCCAGACGCGGCCAGCCTTCGATCTCGTGGATGTACTCCGCCATTCACCGCACTCCTTGCGGAGAATATGGGCGTTATTCGCCGTAAGAGCAAGGCTATTCTCCGCGCATGGTGCGGAGAATAGGGAGCTTAATCTCCGCACACCAAGGCTGGGCTCTCACAGCCATCGGCTGCAGCCCCGCATCTTTGGTATCCGCGGATCGTTCGGGTATCGGCGCCCTCGTGCCCAAGCGGCGCCGATATCCTTGCCGACGGGCCGCAGTCTGAGGGCCGCAGACGGAGACGGCCGCTCAAGAGGCCGGCCGCGCGCCCTTCGGCGTCCCATGCCGAGAGAAGCCGACCACGAGGATGGCGATCGTCAACAGCTGAACGGCGACGCCTTCGACGGTCGGATAGAGGCCGAGGATCTCGATGCGGGGGATCCAGGCCAGGGGGTGGACATCGAGCCAGCCCGCCTCCTGCAGCGCCGCCACCCCCTTGCCGACCAGGACGACCGAGAGGACAGCCATGAGGATCGAGCTCAGGGAGAAGAACCGGCCGATCGGCAGGCGCTTGCTGTAGGCCAGCAGGGCCCAGGCCACCACGGCCAGGATCGCCACCGCCGTCAGGGCGCCGGCCAGCATGCCGACATGGCCGCCCTGGCTCCATATCGCCGCATAAAACAGGATGGTCTCGAACACTTCCCGGTAGACCACCACGAAGGCCAGCAGGAACAGGAACCAGGCCGACCGTTTGGACAGGGCGTGGGAGAGCTTGTCGCGGATATAGGTCTGCCAGGCGTCGGCGTGCGACTTGCCGTGCATCCAGATGCCGACCGAGACGAGCACGACGGCGGCCAGAAGCGAGCCGAAGCCCTCGGTGAGCTCCCGGCTGGCGCCGCTGATGGAGATGAAGAAGGTCGCGGCCGCCCAGGTGGCGCCGCCGGCGACCAGCGCGGCCACCCAGCCGCCGTGGACGTAGCGCAGCACCTCGGGGCGTTCGGCCTTCCTGAGGAAGGCGATCATCGCCACCACGATGAGCAGGGCCTCCAGGCCTTCGCGCAGCAGGATGGTGAAGGCGCCGAGGAAGCTGGCGAGATTGTCCGCCTCCTGGGGCGCGAGGGCCCGCTCGGCCGTGTCCAGCAGGGCGTTCGCACGCGCGACCCGGTCCGCGACCTCCCGGGCGGGCGCGCCCCGGCTGATCGAGACGCGCAGCTCGGTCATAGCGGTCTCGACCCGGCGCATCAGGGCGCTGTCCCGGGCGCCGAGGGCCGGCTCGATCGGCTCGACGCCGTCGAGGTAGGCGGACAGCGCCAGGTCCGTCGCCGCCTTGCGGTTGCCCCGGCGATAGGCCGCCTCGCTCTCCGCCAGGCGCGTCCGCGCCAGGGTCAGCGTCGATCCGGCCGGGCGCGCCGCCGCCTCGGGATGACGCCGCAGATAGGCGGTCAGGGCTCGCGCCCGGGGTTCGCCGAGGCGGGTGGCCAGGTCGGCCGGCGTGGTCTGGGTGAGGGCGGCCAGGTCGGGGAAGGCCGCACGGACCGCGGGATCGCCGTCCCACAGGCGCTTGCCCTCGGCGGCTTCGGCGTCGGTGAAGGCGAAGCGGCCGACATAGAAGGCCAGCGCCCAGCGGTCCTCGGCCGGAAGGTGCGAGAAGCTGGCCATCGCCGTGCCCTCCAGCCCCTGGTCGATCACCTGGTAGAGGCCGAAGACGCTGCGCTGGCGGGCGCGCTCCAGGTCGGCGAAGGCGATCGCCGGCGGGTCGAGCCCCTCGGCGCCCGGGCCGTCGGCGCGACCGGTCGCGCCGTGGCAGACAGCGCACTGCTCGGCATAGAGGGCGGCGCCGCGAGCCAGGTCGGGCGGGAACGAAGGCGCCAGCGGGCTCGGATAGGCCGTCAGCACCGCGCCGGCCAGGGCCTTCGCCCGGGCGCCGACGACGGCCGGATCGGCCTTGTCCCGGATGGCCGCCTGCAGGCCCGCGGCGTCGCGCGCCAGAGCGGCCTTGGCCGGGTTGGCCGGCAGGGCGTCCAAACGCGTCCGGATCTGGGTGCTGAACTCGATCATCTCGCCGTATTCGGCCGGGTTGACGATCTCGCCATCGGCCACAGCGCCGGCGTAGTCGACCGCCACATAGTCGAGCAGCCGCCAGGCCACCTGGGCCTCCGAGGCGGACGGGGCCTGGGCGAGGGCGGGGCCAGCCAGCGCCATGGCGAACAGCAGGGCGAGCAGGTGGAACAGAGGACGCATGGGAAACCTAGTTGTGAGCGGCTCGCATTAGCATTCGCGCCGCGAGACTGTCGCGCTCAAAGCGACGCCGGGTGATCGTGCAGGGCTTCGATCACCTTGCAGGCCGAGACCCGGCCACCGGCGCATTCCGCCGTCATCCGCGAGAGCTCGCCTTGCAGCGCCCTGAGCTGGGCGATCTTCTGCTTCACCTCGGCCAGGTGGCGTTCGGCGATGACGTTCGCCTCGGCGCAGGGCCGGTCCGGGTGATCGGACAGGTCCAGCAGGGAGCGGATCGAGTCCAGGTCGAAGCCCAGCTGGCGTGCATGCCGGATGAAGGACAGGCGGCGCTCCGCCGCGTCGTCATACATGCGCCGGTCGCTGGCGGTGCGCGGCGGCGCGGGAAGCAGGCCGATCTCTTCATAGAAGCGGATTGTCGGAACCTTGACGCCGGTGGCGGCGGCGAGCTTGCCGATCGGGCGCAGGCCCGATGAAGCGGGGGAGGGCTGGGTCATTGTGTCGTCTCGGGTTTGACGGATGGCCGGAGGGCGACCCGGCGCGGGATCATCGGCCGAGCCCCATGAGGACGAGGGCGACGCCGAAGGCGGCGATGGTGGAGGTGCCGGTGAGGGCCATGCCGAACGCTCGGGCGGCCGCGCCCCTGGCGTAACCCAGGGCGAAGAATACCCGGCCGGCCAGATAGAGGGCGACCAGCACCGGCAGCAGGATCATCTCCTCGCCCCGCAGCACGGTGGCGAGGACCAGATGGGCGCCCACCGCCAGGACCGTCTGTTCGAGGGAGTTCTGAAGTACGGCGGCCGGCACGGCCAGCCGGGCGCTGGGCGACCCGTAGGCTGCGCCCGGCCGGTCGGCGTCCGATCGGAACCGGATGCTGGCCACAGCCCTCAGACAGCCGCCGAGCCACAGAAAGACCGGCAGGTCCGCCTTCAGCGCGTAGGCCAGCCGATCGGCCGTCGCCATATCCGGCGTGGCGCCGAGCAGCGCGGGCGGCAGCCATAGCCAGGCGGCGGCGACCGCCGCGGCGCTCAGCGCGATCGCCGCCGCCGAGCGGGCGGCGATCTCTCTCTGTTCGGCGTTCATCGGCCTCATGGTGGGTTCGCTCCGGCTCGGTCCGCATCCTAACTCCTCCAGTCGCTGGAGGATCAAGACCCGTCGGCGAGTCCGGAGGTTCGGCCGCGGGCGCGAATTTCCGCTTGATCCTCCAGCGACTGGAGGATGCATCCTCATGATGACAGGTGGAGAGCCATGACCGAACGTCCCTTATCCTCTGAACCGGCGGCCTCCGGCTGCGGCTGCGGCGCGACCGTGAAGTTCGACGGCGCCACGCCGGCCTATCGGCGCATCCTCATGGCGGTGATCGCCATCAACGGGGCCGCCTTCCTGGCCATCGCCGGCGGCGCGGCCCTGCAGGGCTCGGCCGCCTTGGGGGCCAACGCCCTCGACTTCCTGGCCGACGCCGCCACCTACGGCATCAGCCTGGCCGTGATCGGGCGCACGGTCGCCGTGCGGTCCGGAGCGGCCCTGGTCAAGGGCGCCAGTCTCGCGGCGCTGGCGCTGTTCATCCTCGGCTACGCGATCTGGCGCGCCACCTCCGGGGCGCCGCCGGAAGGGTTCGTCATCACCGGCCTGGGCGCCCTGGGCTTCTTCGCCAACGCCCTGGCCGCGCTCCTGCTGGTCCGCCACCGCGAGGGCGACGCCAATGTCCGCTCGGTCTGGCTGTGCACGCGCAACGACCTGATCCAGAGCGTGGTGGTCGCCGGCACCGGTCTGGCGGTGTGGCTGACCGCCTCCCGCTGGCCGGACCTGATCGCGGGGGCGATCCTGGCGGTGGTCTTCCTGCAGTCGGCCTGGTCAATCCTGAAACAATCGCGCGCCGAGCTGAAGGCCGCGGCGTGACCGCGAGCTTCACCCCCGCGCTCGGCCACGCCGCCCTGAGCGGCCTCTACGATCCCGCCATCGCCCTGTTGACCCGGGAGCGGGCCTGGCGCGCCCGACTGCTCGACCAGGTGGACCCGGAGGCCGGCGAGACGATCATCGACCTCGGCTGCGGGACCGGATCGTTCGCCGTGTCCCTGGCGCGCCGCGCGCCGGACGCGCGCATCATCGGCCTCGATCCCGACGGCGACATCCTCAGCCGGGCGGCGGTGAAGGCGGAAGCCGCCCGCCGGCCGATCCGTTTCGTCCAGGGCTTCGCGCGCGACGTGGCCTCGCTCGTTGGCGAGGGCGTCGCCGACAAGGTGGCGTCCAGCCTCGTCTTCCATCAACTGCCCATGGAGGAGAAGCGTCTCGGCCTGGCGGCGAGTTGGCGGGCGCTGAAGTCCGGCGGGACGCTGCACATCGCCGACTACGGGCGACAGACGGGCGCGATGCGCACCCTGTTCCGCATCGTCCAGTCGCTCGACGGCTACGAGAACACCCAGCCGAACGCCGACGGCGTCCTGCCCGCCCTGATCGCCGGGGCCGGCTTCGTCGGCGTTCGCGAACTTCATGTGCTGCCGACCCTGACGGGCTCGATCACCTTCTATCGCGCGGCGCGGCCATGACGCGGTTACGAACACGGCGGCGCGTGCTACAGGGCCCCATGCGCAAGGGCCTGGCGAGACGAGGACTGATGGCGACGCTTCTGGCGTCGTTCCTGTCGTTCCTCGTCCTGGCGACAGCGGTCGACGCCGCCGCCTGCATCGCCGAGGAGGCGGGCGCGTCCTTTGTCGAAGTGACGGCGACCCAGGTCGCCGCCCCCGCCGGAGACAGGGACAACGCCGACCGGGGCGCCGCCGATCCGCGCGGCTGCACGCACTGCCAGTGCCACCATGGCGGCCTCACGGCGCCGCCGCCCGCGCCCGAGGTCAGCCGCGCCGTCAGCGCGGACGCGACTCACCCCGTTCTTTTCGTGGATCACCGGCCCTCCCGCACGCCCGCGGGACCAGAACGACCGCCCAGAGCCTGACGTTCGCCCGCGCCCCGGCGCGTTCGCCTTCGTCGAAACTCTGGAACCCCGATCATGTCTCTGTCACCTCCCTGTCGGCCGCCGCGCGCGGTCGGCTGCGCCTTCGCCGTCCTGGCTCTGGCGGCCGGCTTTCCGGCTTGGGCCGACCCCGCGCCGGCCTTTGAACAACTGCTGACCCAGGCATTGACCGCGCCCGCCGCGGCCGAAGCCGACGCCGATCTGGCCGCCGCCGAAGGCCGCCTGGCGCAGGCTGGCGTGCGGCCCAATCCCGAACTGGGGCTCGAGGTCGAGAACATCCTCGGTCGGGGTCCCTTCCAGGGGGTGGATGGAGCCGAGACCACCCTGACGGTCTCGCAGGATCTGGAGCTTTGGGGACGTCGCGGCGCCCGTGTCGGTGTGGCTCAATCGGAACGTGAAGCCGCTCGCTGGCGCCGCGACGCCAGCCGGCTGCAAGTCGCCGCCGCGCTCGCGGTCGCCTACGCCGAGGCGGAGGCCGCGCAGCGGCGATACGCCCTGGCTGAAGAGGCGCTCGAACTCGCGGTCGCCGACGCGCGCGCGGCCTTGATCCTCGTCGAGGAGGGCCGGGAGCCGCTGCTGCGCGGCATCCAGGGCGAGAGCGAAGCGGCGGCGGCGCGCGCCGCGCTCGACGAGGCGCGGGCCGAGCGCGACGCGGCCTTCGCCGAGCTGACCGCCCTGGCCGGCGGACAGACGCCGCTCACCTCCGTGGAGAGCTCCCTGCTCGATCGATCGCCCACGGCCTCAGTAGGTCAGGCGGCCGATGCGCCGGCCGTTCTGGCCCTCGTCGCCGAGCGCGGCGCGGCCCAGGGCCGGGTGCGCGTCGAAACGGCGCGCGGCCGACCGGACGTTCGCGCCAGCGTCGGGGTCCGGCGGTTCGAGGCCGAGGACGCCACCGCGCTGACCGCCGGCGTCAGCCTGCAACTGCCGCTGTTCGACCGGAACCGGGGCGGGGTCTTGGCCGCGGAGGCCGAGGTGCGCGCCGCCGAGGCGAGGCTTAGGGGCGCGCGCCTCGACGCCGACGCCGACTGGCGCGCCGCCGCCGCCCGGCGGGACGCGGCCGCCAGCCGCGTCGTCGCCGCCGACGCCGCCGTGACGGCGGCGACCGAGGCCTACCGCCTGACGCGGATCGGCTTCGAGGCCGGCCGTCTCTCCCAACTGGAACTGCGCAGCACCCGCAGCGGTCTCGTGCAGGCCCGGGACGTCGCCATCGCGGCTCGCCTGATGCGGGCCCGGGCCGAAGCCGAACTCGCGCGCCTCGAAGGCCGCGCCCCCTTTGGAGCTCAACTATGAACACCCGCACCAGGACCGCCGCGGCGGTCGCCGCCCTGATCGTGGCCGTCGGCGCCGGTTACGGCGCCGCCCGGCTGACCGCCGCGCCCGCGGCCGGAACGGCGGCCGAGGGAGAGGAAGGCCATGCCGAAGAGGGCGAAAGCGGCGAACCCGGCGTCGTCACCCTGTCGCCGGCCGAGGCCCAGGCCGCCGGCATCCGCATCGTCTCGGTGCAGTCCGGCGGCGGCGGCGAAACCCACCTCGCCGGACGGGTCGAGGCCGCGCCGGACGCCCAGGCGTCCGTCGGCGCCGCCCTCGGCGGCCGCATTGAACGGCTGCTGGTCGCGCCGGGTTCGGTCGTCCGCGCCGGCCAGCCGATCGCGGTCGTGATCAGCGGGGATGGCGCGACCCTTCGGGCGGAGGCCGACGCCGCGACCGCCGAAGCCCGCGCCGCCTCCGCCGCGCGGACGCGCGACGCCAATCTGTTCGACCAGGGCGTGGTCGCGCGCCAGGACGTCGAAGCGTCGCAGGCGCGCGCCGCCGCCGCCGAGGCCCAGGCCCGCGCCAGCCGGGCCCGGGTCGCCGCCGCTGGAGGCCCCAACGCCAGCGGGCGGGCGACGATCGTCGCCCCGATCGCCGGGGTCGTCACGGCCCTGAGAGTCGGACTAGGCGGCGTCGTCCAGCAGGGCGATCCGGTCGCGACCATCGCCAATCCCAACCGCGTCGAACTGGTCTTCAACGCCCCCGCCGCCCTGGCGGCGACGGTCAGGCCCGGTGCGCGCATCACGGTCCAGGGCGCGGACGGAGCCGAGTATGCGGCCGTGGTCACCGCCGTGGCCCCGGGCGCCGACGCGCAATCCGGATCGACCCTGATCCGCGCCCGGGCCGACGGCGTCGCGCCGCCGCCGGGTTCGGCGGTGAGCGGCTCGATCATCACCGGCGGCGAAAGCGGCATCGCCGTCCCGGCCGAGGCGGTGCAGACCGTCGACGGCGCCAGTGTCGTGTTCGTCGTCACCCCGACGGGCTTCCGGGCCCAGCCGGTGGTTCCGGGCCGGCGGGCCGTCGACCGCATCGAGATCGTTCGCGGCCTGACCGGCTCCGAGCGCATCGCCGGCGCGAACGCCTTCCTGCTGAAGGCCGAGCTCGGCAAGGGCGCCGTGGAGGACCACGACTGATGCTCGACCGGATCATCTCGGGCGCCGTGCGCTATCGCTGGCTCGTCGTGTTGGCCGCGATCGTCCTCGCCGGCTTCGGCGTGCGCGAACTGGTGCGGCTGCCCATCGACGCCGTCCCGGACATCACCAACCGCCAGGTCCAGGTGACCACCGTCGCGCCCGCGCTCGGGCCGGAGGAGGTCGAGCGTCAGGTGACCTTCCCGATGGAGACGGCGCTGGCCGGCCTACCGGGCCTGGTCGAGACCCGGTCGCTGTCGCGGCACGGCTTCTCGCAGATCACCGCCGTCTTCACCGATCGGACCGACATCTATTTCGCGCGCAGCTTGGTGAACGAGCGCATGCAGGCGGCTCGGGACGACCTTCCGGAAGGCGTCCAACCCTCCATGGGGCCGGTGGTCACCGGCCTCGGCGAAGTCTTCATCTTCACCGTCGAGCTGACCGGTCCGGCCGCCCGCACAGGCGCCGTCTACCTCACGCCCGAGGGCGAGCGTCTGACCACCGACGAGGAGAAGGCCACCTATCTGCGCACGGTCCAGGACTGGATCATCGCGCCCCAGCTCAAGACCGTCGAAGGCGTCGCCGGCATCGACGTCCAGGGCGGCTATGTGAAGGAGTACGCGGTCCATCCCGATCCCGCGCGTCTCGCCGCCTATGGCGTGGACCTTGTGCAACTGGTCGAGGCGCTCGAACACGCCAACCGCATCGCCGGGGCCGGCTATGTCAACCGGGCCGGCGAAGCCTACATCGTCCGGGCCGACGCGCGGATCCGCAGCCTCGAGGAGCTGGCCCAGACCCCGATCCTCAATCGCGGCGGCCAGGTGATCCGGGTCTCCGACGTGGCCATGGTCGAGATCGGCCGCGCGCCGCGCCTCGGCTCGGCCAGCAGCAACGGCCGCGAGACCGTGGTGGGCACGGCCCTGATGCTCCAGGGCGAGAACTCGCGCGCCGTGGCGCATCGCGTCGGCGAGCGGCTGAAGGAGATCGGCGCGAGCCTGCCCCCTGGCGTCGTGGTCAAGCCGGCGCTGGATCGCACCCAACTGGTCGAGGCCACGATCCGCACCGTCGAGCACAACCTCGCCCTCGGCGCCCTGCTGGTTATCGCCGTGCTGTTCTTCGCGCTCGGCAATGTGCGGGCTGCGATCATCACCGCTCTGGTCATCCCGCTCAGCTTCCTGTTCGCCGCTACGGCCATGAACCGCTTCGGGATCAGCGCCAATCTGCTCAGCCTGGGCGCGCTCGACTTCGGCCTGATCGTCGACGGCGCCGTGGTCGTCATCGAAAACACCCTGCGGCGGCTCGCCATGCGGCGCGAGAGCGTCGGCCGCGCCCTGAGCCTGCCCGAACGGCTGGCCGTGGCGGTCGACGCGGCTAAAGAAATGGCGCGGCCGGCCGCCTTCGGCCAGGCCATCATCCTTCTGGTCTATGCGCCGCTGCTGATGTTCGAAGGCGTCGAGGGCAAGATGTTCGGCCCCATGGCCGGCACCGTGATGTTCGCCCTGCTCGGCGCCTTCATCCTGTCCTTCACCTTCGTGCCGGCCATGGCCGCCATCTGGGTGCGGGAGCCCAAGGGGCACGACGACGAGACCCGGCTGAGCCGGGCGGCCAAGGCCCGCTACGAGCCGCTCCTGCGGCGGGTGGTCGACCGCCCGCGTGCCGTCGTCGTCGGGGCGGGACTCGCGCTTCTCGTCGGATTGCTCGCCTTCCTCAGTCTCGGTCGCGAGTTCGTGCCGACGCTCGACGAGGGCGACGTTCTGGTCCAGGCGCTGCGGGTGCCGTCCACCTCGCTCGAACAGAGCCAGGCCATGCAGTTCCAGGTCGAACGAACCCTGCAGGCGATGCCGGAGGTGGAGCAGGTCTTCACCCGGACCGGCACCGCCGAAGTGGCCTCCGATCCCATGCCGCCCTCGATCTCCGACACCTTCGTCATGCTCAAGCCGCGCGACGAGTGGCCGAACCCCTCCCTGGCCAAGGCCGAGCTGGTCGAGCGCATGGAGGAGAACCTGGGTCACCTGCTCGGCAACAACTACGAATTCACCCAGCCGATCCAGATGCGCTTCAACGAGCTGATCGCCGGGGTTCGCTCCGACGTGGCCGTCTCCGTCTATGGCGACGACTTCGCCGCCATGCAGGCCAGCGCGGATCAGGTCGCCGCCGTCCTCCGACGCATCCCCGGCGCGGCCGATGTCCGCGTCGAACAGGTCTCGGGCCAGCCGTCGATCACCGCCGCCGTCGACCGGACCATCGCGGCGGCGCAAGGCGTGCACGCCAGCGACGCGGCCGATGCGTTGGCCATCGCCCTGGGCGGGCGGTCGGCCGGCCACATCCTGGAAGGCGACCGCCGCTTCGATGTCGTCGTCCGCCTGGCCGACGATCTGCGCAACGATCCGGCGGTGATGGCCCAGTTGCCGGTGATGCCGGAAGCGGCCGAACCGGGCGCGTTGACAGTGCCCCTTTCGGCGGTCGCCCGGTTCGAGGTCACCGAGGGCCCCAACCAGATCAGCCGCGAGAACGGCAAGCGGCGCATCGTCGTCCAGGCCAACGTCCGGGGCCGCGATCTCGGCGGCTTCGTCAACGAGGCGCGCGCAGCCGTCGGTCGCGAGGTGCGCCCGCCTGTGTCCGGCTGGTTCGACTGGGGCGGGCAGTTCGAGAACCTCGAACGCGCCAGCGCCCGCCTGGCGATGATCGTGCCTCTGGTCTTCCTGACCATCGGCCTGTTGTTGTTCCTGGCGTTGCGCTCGCTCAAGGACGCGGCCCTGGTCTTCGCCGGCGTGCCCCTGGCCCTGGTCGGCGGGGCGGTGGCGCTCCTGCTGCGCGGCATGCCGTTCTCGATCTCGGCCGCGGTCGGCTTCATCGCCGTCTCGGGGGTCGCGACGCTGAACGGGCTTGTGCTGATGCAGGCCATTCGCCAGCGTTACGAGGAAGGGGCCGCGCCCCTGACGGCGGCCGTCGAGGGGGCCGTCAGTCGCCTCAGGGCCGTTCTGACCACGGCCCTGGTCGCGATGCTGGGCTTCATCCCGATGGCCTTCGCCTTCGGGGCCGGCGCCGAGGTCCAGAAACCGCTGGCCACCGTGGTCATCGGCGGCCTGCTGACCGCCACGCTGCTGACGCTTCTGGTGCTGCCGACCCTGGCCGCGCGCATTCTGGAGAAGAGGGAGGAACCCCTGTGACCGTCAATGGCCGGCATGAGCGCCAGCGGAGGACCCTGCTGGTCGTCCTGATCCTCAACGGCCTGCTGTTCGCCGGGCTCGGTCTCGGCGGCCTGCTGGCGGACTCCAGCGCCTTGCTGGCCAACGCGCTGGACAACGCCTCCGACAGCGTCGTCTATCTGATCAGCTTCCTCGCGGTCGGCCGGGCCCTGACCTGGAAGCGGCGCGCGGCGACGACGTCGGGCGTCCTGCTGCTCATCTTCGCCGTCGGCGTCCTGGTCGACGCCGGCCGGCGGTGGTGGCTGGGGGCCGAGCCGATCGGCGGGACCATGATTGTCTTGGCTGTCGTCGCGGCGGTGGTGAACCTGATCTGTCTGCAACTGCTGCGGCGGCTGGACGGCGACGACGTCAATCTGCGCGCCGCCGAGACCTTCAGTCTCAACGACTTCGCCTCCAACGGCGGCATCATCGTCGCGGGCGGACTGGTGCTGTGGCTGGACCAGTCCTGGCCGGACCTGGTGGTCGGCGTCATCGTCGCCGGGATCGCCGCCAGGGGCGGCCTGGAGATTCTGGAGGACGCCCGCAAGGCACAGGCGGAGGCCGCCGACTAGCGGTCGAGGGGCGTATCGATCCGACGGCATGGCGGCGTGCGGGCGTCGCCGTCAGCCCGTTCGCCGGACGGCGACGCTCTCAGGCCCGCTCCACCGCCACCCAGCGGCCGGCGCGCTTCTCGACCACGAAGCGGGCGCAAGCCTCGTCGAAGGGCGGCACGTCGCCGTCCCGGAACCAGATCCACGGGCGGGACCGGCTGCCGGGCCGCACGAAATAGGAGCGGCGGTCGCCGGCGGTCTGCCATTCGACAATGACGGTCTTGCGGTAGGGCATGGCAAGAACAAAAGCGGAACAGGAGGCAGGGTCAAGGTGGACTCCGCCTGGCTGGACGTCTCGTCCACAGGCGCACGCCGCCACGCCGCTCGGAAGCGCTAAGTCCGTATGTCCTTTCCCTCGTCCGGCGTGATGCCGGATGCTGCAGCCTTCAGCAGCGTCGAGGAGGAAGGAATGGACAGGCTCTTTGTGGGGCTCGATGTTCACAAGCTGAGCATCAGCGTCACCACTGCAGAGGACGGTCGCGACGGCGCCGTCAGGTTCTGCGGCGAGGTCGCCAACACGCCGGAACAGGTTCGCAAGCTGGCGGATCGGCTGTCGCGGTCTGATAGTCGGCTGGAGTTCTGTTACGAGGCCGGCGGCTGTGGCTACGGGATCTACCGCCAGCTGACGGAGATGGGCCATGGCTGCCTGGTCGCGGCGCCGACGCTGATCGCTCGCAAGCCAGGCGACCGCATCAAGACCGACAGGCGGGATTCCCAGATGCTCGCGCTCCAGCATCGCGCGGGCGGTCTGACGGCGGTCTGGGTTCCGGACGAGGTGCACGAGGCCATGCGCGATCTGGTGCGGGCCCGGGGCGACGCGATGATGGCGCTGATGCGGGCGCGCCAGCAGCTTCTGGCGTTCCTGCTGCGTCATGGTCGTACCTACCCGGTCGGCAAGCCGTGGACCTTGAGGCACCGCCGCTGGCTGGCGGGTCAGGCGTTCGAGCAGGATGCGCACCGCGTCGTCTTTCAGGATTATGTGGAGGCCGTCTGGGCGTCCCAGGACCGCCGCGATCAGCTCGAAGCGCGGATCTCCGCCATGCTGGCAGGCTGGTCGCTGGCGCCGTTGGTCGAGGCGTTGCGAGCTTTGCGTGGCCTCGACACGATCTCGGCCGTCAGCTTCGTGGCGGCCGTCGGCGATCTCGGCCGGTTCGAGAATCCGCGCAGGCTGATGGCCTATCTCGGCCTGGTCCCATCGGAGCATTCCAGCGGCGAGCGTATCCGGCGCGGCGGCATCACCAAGACCGGCAACCGCGAAGCGCGGCGCATGCTCGTGGAAGCGGCCTGGAGCTATCGCTACCCGCCGCGGGTCTCGACCGGCAAAACCGACCTCGTCTCTCGCCAGCCGAAGGTGGTGCGGGACGTGGCGTGGAAGGCCCAGGTGCGCCTGTGCGATCGATATCGCCGGCTCAGCGCCGGCGGCAAGCGGCCGACTGTCGTCATCGCCGCCATCGCTCGGGAGCTGTCGGGCTTCATCTGGGCGATCGGTCAAGAGGTGCGGCCAGCGGCGCCTTGAGCGCCGAGCCCTGGCCCGTCAGGCCGGGGGCGGAGCGGAAGGTCAGGGACATCCTCGAGAGCCCAGTGGGCAGGTCATGTGCCGACGCCCGATCTAAGTCAGAGGCCAGCCCGCGACGAAAAGCGTTCATGCGGTAACCAACACGCGAATGGAAGACTGATCGACCGTCGCCAGCGCCGCTCCGCCCCCAACCTGACGAACCTCTCATCCTGCTCATCTCCGCGCCTGCGGCGCGGAGGGGTTTTCGCACGTCCAGACACTTGAAAAAGGACATGGAAGGGCTCCGCCCTCGCGCGGGCCAGGGTGAAGCGGCTCCGCCGCCGGACCGGCCGGTCTCCCCGGCCTTCCGCGCGGTCATGCTGTTCATGATCATCATCATCATCGGCTTGTGCAGCCCGGGCGATCCCCCTCCGGCCGGTCCGCCCTGGCCCTTGCTACCCCGGTCTCGCCGACGGGCAGGGTTTCAGGCGCGCAGTTCGCGTGCCTGCAACCCATGCCCAAAGGAGGCAGACATGACTGCTCAATCCATCGAAACCGTCGCGACGGAGGCGACCGCGCCGCAGCACGGCGCGGAACTGATCGTGCCGCTGAACCGGCTCAAGGCTTCGCCGAAAAATGCGAGGAAGACCCCGCACAACGCGGCGACCATCGAGGCCTTCGCGGCCTCCATCAGGGCCAAGGGGGTGTTGCAGCCGCCCGTGGTCGAGGTCGAGCGGGACGGGGAGGGCGTCCCGACCGGGAACTATCTCGTCACCATCGGGGAGGGGCGCCGTCAGGGGCTGCGGCTGCTGGCCAAGCGCAAGGCGATCAAGCGCACCCATCCGGTGCGGGTGATCGTGGACGCCGACAACGACGCCCACGAAATCAGTCTGGACGAGAACATGACCCGCGAGGCCATGCATCCCGCCGACCAGTTTGAGGCCTTCCAGCGGCTGGCCGTGGAGAAGGGCTACGGCCCCGAGGAAATCGGCGCCCGGTTCGGGGTGTCGGCCCACGTCGTGCGCCAGCGGCTGCGGCTCGGGTCGGCGGCGCCGGAGTTGATGGCGGCCTATCGGGACGGGACGCTGGCGCTCGACCAGTTGACGGCCTTCTGCGTCAGCGAGGACCGGGAGCGGCAACGGCAAGTGCTGGAGCAGGTCGGGCCGCACACCCCGGCCTACGCCATCCGCCGCGCCATGACCGAGGCCAAGGTCCGCGTCGATGACCGGCGGGTGCGCTTCGTCGGCGTCGAGGCCTATGAGGCCGAAGGCGGGGCGGTGCTGCGCGACCTCTTCACCGAGGACGGCGGCGGCTGGCTGGAGGACGTGGGGCTGCTGGACCGGCTGGTCGGCGACAAGCTGGCGGGGCTGGCCGAGGAGGCGCGCGAGCGCGAGGGCTGGAAATGGGCCGAGGCGGGTCTTGAGTATCCGGACCTCTCCGCGTTCGGACGGGTCTATCCGGTGGCGGTCGAGCGGTCGGCGGCGGACGCCGCCGTCATCGCGGCCCTGTCGGAGGAATACGACCGTCTGGTTTCGGAAACCGACGCGGCGGAGATGCTGCCGCCCGAGGTGGACGCCCGGCTGGAAGAGATCGACAAGGCCTTGCAGGCCTTCGGCCCGGACTTCGCCTACACGCCCGAGGCCAGGGCGCGGGCCGGGATCGTGGTCCTGCTGGGCCACGACGGTCTGGCCCGCTTCGAGCGCGGGCTGGTCAGGGCCGAGGACGCGGTGGCGGTCGCCGAACCGCCGCCGCCCTTCGAGGACGGAGCAGCTGAGGACGTCGGGACCGGGGCCGGGTCGGAGGCGGACCGGATCCGAGCCGAGCCGGAGGAGGCGGGCGCGGCCCTCTCGGACCGGCTGGTCATCGACCTGACGGCCCACAGAACCATGGGCCTGCGAGACGCGGTGCAGGCCGATGCGGGGGCGGCGCTGGCGACCGTGGTCCACGCCTTGGCCCTGCAGGTCTTCTATCCGACCTACGGCGTCTGGACGCCGCTGCAGCTTCGGATGACGGTCAGCGGACTGGAGCGGCTGGCGCCGGGGGTGGAGGACGGTCCCGCCGGTCGCCGGGTTCGCGACCGGTGCGAGGCGTGGGGCGCGCGCCTGCCCGAGCGGGCGGAAGACCTCTGGAGCGTGGTGACAGGTCTGGCGCCCTCGGAGCAGCTTGACCTGATGGCCTGCTGCGCCGGGGTCGGCCTCTACGCCGTGCGTGACCCGAACGACCGGCGGCCCGGCGCCTTGGCGCAGGCCGAGACGCTGGCGGCGGCGGTCGGCCTCGACATGACGGGGACGTGGTCGGCGACGGCGGCCAGCTACTTCGCCCGCGTGTCCAAGGCGCGGGTGCTGGACGCCGTGACCGAGGCCGTCAACGCCGAGGAGGCGGGCCGGATCGCCGGGTTCAAGAAGGCCGACATGGCCGAGGCGGCGGAGAGGCTGGTCGAGGGCAAGGGATGGCTGCCAGTTGTCCTGCGGACGGCCGTGGCCGGGGCGCCGGAGGAAGACGACGAGGGCGAGGCGGCCGAAGCCGTGACGCCGCCCGACGCCGACGCCTACGCGTTCGCGGCCGAATAGCCGCCGCGCCGGATTGAGGAAAAACTCGCCGCGCGCCCTTTGGGGGCGCGCGGCTTTTTCGTGAGTTCGAATGTCGGCACGTGACTCTTAGCGGTCATTTGCCAGGTCCCCTTCGGGGGGACGCGCTCAGGATCTTCCGCTTGTCCCGGCGGCTACCGTCCTCGGCGAGCCGAATGTGCCTTACCGTTAGTTACTGGCCTCGGATCGCCTTCAGGACACGCTTCGTCTCGACCAGCAGAAGCAGTTCGTCGTCCCTGGTGATGAGACGGGCGTGCATCGTCGTAATGCGGACAGGGAACAGGCGCTGGAAGGATTCCCGCACATCCTCTGCGCGGCCGAACACCGGCTTGAACACCGCCCGCCAGTTGTCCTTACGTTCGATGATCGCTCGATAGTCGGTGAAATCCGCATAGTCGATTAGCGGTTGCTCGGGATATCCGGCTTTCACTGCTTTATCTCGCTTGTCGATCCAAGCGTCGAGCATGTTGGCGGGGAGTTGCCGCTTCATCCAATCGTCGCCAAAAGCGGCCTGCATCACACGCTCGATGAAGCGACGGAGCGCGACTTCGAAGCGTTGCAGTTGATCGAACGCCTCCTTGGCACGGACGAAGCCATCCTCCTGCTCGTCGGGGCTCTCGGTCGTCTCTGGTTCCCGCAGACCAGCGATCCTCAGGCTTTCGCCGAAAGCCATCGGGGTGAAATCGGTAAGATCCGGATCGAAGCCCCGCTCCACATAGAAGCCAGAACGCAGCACGGGGTCGATCAACTGCTCGGGTGTCGGCGTCAGTAGGTCGCGCCAATCGCCGAGCCCCGGCCGCAGCGCTGAGGCAAAAACATGATCGTACGGGGGGCGACTCTCGATACCGCGGCCCATCGCTATGATCTCGGAGAACGCCTTGGCCGACACTAGGCTTTCCTCGATCTGGAGCCAGGGTGACCGCATGGAAGCCATAGCCGCCTGCAGTCGATCCTCGGTCCCCAGCACAGTGCGCGTGAGGCGGGCCCCCTCCATAGCCTCTTGGGCGATCCGGCTGAGCTCCATGGTCTCCGGAAGTCTGAACAGGCGTTCGTAGGCCTGCTGCGCTTCCATTGTTGCGCTGATAGATTTTCGAATATCCGAGTTAGGGTCGAACAAACCTAGGCGTCTTGCTTCCTCGACCGGCCCTTCGAGCAGCTTGCGCTGTCGCTCGAAGTCTTGGGTGATCTTGGCGACGCTGCCGACATCCATGAGATCGGCAAGCATTCTGCGGCGTTCTTCTTCCTGTCGGATGAAGTCCATTGTTGCCGAACCGATTCCTAGCCCTTTGTAGGCATCGTGCACGGGGTCGATATGTCGCCACAGGTCGCCCGAAGGCTTCATCATTCGCCGCAGCGCTTCTTGTTGCTCCCAAAGACGTCGGAATTCATCGGACATTGCGGACTCGCTTGCTGATTGTGCGCCCAATGTGCCTCATGCTGCGATCGCCCTCAGCGCCTTCTCAAGCGAGAATTTACCAGTCGTCCCATCTTCGAAAGTCACACCATAGCATCGCGTGGTGTAGCCCGGACCGCGATCGTGCGTGGGATAGAAGGATGCCGGAGGGGACGGTAATTCCCACCCGGTCTTCGCGCAGTAGTCGTCGTAAATGGCGCGGATGTCGGCCAGTTCGTCCCCGGCAAATGCCTGCTTCAACTCTTGGCCGTTCAGGATGAGCGTAAAATGCTCTTTGGCGGCTGCAACGGTCTCGAAGACTCGTCCGGTTCTGAGTGACACTGATCTCGCCATGACAAATCTCCTTAAGGTCTCGCTATCCGGCGAGCGGCGGCATCCATCGATGAGGATCAGACGCGCGGCGTAATGCGTGCGGCGGTCCGGATGTCAGCGATTTGGGTGCCGAGCGCCTGAAGGTTTTGACGCATATCGGTGAACACCGGCTGTTCGGCGTCGGGGTCGCTGATGGTGACAATCGCCGTGAACGGCACGCCGTCCTCGGGCATAACCTCCCCGGCGCGGGTCAAATAATCGACGAACAGCCGCCAGTTCGACGAGGGGCCGACACCCTGTGGAAAGGTCTTAGCCAGAACTTTCACCGGGCTCCACTTCAGATCGTGTTCGATCAGTTCCGCTTCGACGGCTGGTGATTCCCGCTTTGAGGGGAGGTAGAGCGGTTCAAGGCGACCCTTCCATCCGCCGCCCGCCTGTTCCTGCTGCAAGGTGGCGTTGATGTTCACCCGCACGAACTCCGAACCGAACCGGGCATCCAGTGGCGGCGTGGAGACAAGGGTAATCTTCGCCCGGCCCCGGCACTTGCCGCCTGGTCCCACCAGCGACGCCGGCCACGCAAAGCGGAAGTTGATCTGCTGATCGCGCCGGATGCGCGAAGCGAAGACAAGCGTGATGGCGTTCGGGCCGGATTCGAGAATCCGGTCGGCGGAAGGCGGCATGCCGAAGCCGACCATGTGTCGCGCAATCGGCGCGAGCGCCTTGGACTGCAAGGGCTTCGGCATTTCGGAGTGATGGACCAGCAAGCCAATCAGGGTCTCTCGCGAGACTTCCCCCTCAATGGCGTGGTCCAGAACGGCGGCGGTTTTCGCGGCGAGGGGCGAGGCGTAGCTCGTGCCGCAGCCATCTATGATCGTCCCATCGGGCAGGATCGAAAACAGCCCGTGTCCGATGATGGGATGCTGGGAACCCGCGCCGCCGACATGCGCCAAGTCCGGTTTAACCCCGGCGCGTAGACCAGGACCACGGCGACTGTACCGCGTGGGTGCAAAGGGTAGGCACCCGTCATGTCCCGGCGGATTGAGCGCGGCGACAGCGACATTGCGGGCGCTTTCGGCCGGCGTGAGCAAGCCGTCGTTGCGAGCGTTCACGAGATTGGCGAGCGCTGCGGTCGCGTCGGCGGGCCATTCGGCGCGGAGATCCTGGGGCTGGATATTGCCCGCCGAAATGAACACGACCGCATTGTTGGTCTCGGCAATCTGATCGAGCCGTGCTGCGTGCGGGCTGTACCGATCCGGCGCCGCCGGTTGCAGGATGTTGAGGCTCATGTTGAACACCCGCACACCGTGCCGGGCGCGAGCGTCGGAAACGGCGGTTTCCATCTCGTCGAAGAACTGCGGCAGGCCCTCGGGATAATAGGAGGCGAAGGCTCCGGCCTTGCGCTCATTCGGAAACACGGCGACGTCGACCAGCTCCGCGCCATCGGGCTCAGGACAGGTTTCCGCGCCGTTCAAGGCGCCGCCGACCGCTGCTAGGCCGCCGATAAAGGTGCCATGCGCGAGGTCGGCGTCTTCGTCGGCGAGAATGTCCCACCGATCGATCACCCAGTCCGAGAGCGCTTTACTGATGCCGCCGTCGATGATGCCGAGCCGTGGATGGGTGCGGCGGCTGTCGCGAGTAGGAATGGTGAGGTTCGTCGGCCGCGTGCGCGGCGCGGGCGTGGTCGCGCCTGTAGCCCGGACGACGATGCCGGGCAGTTCGATTCGCCGGACAAGCGGATGGCTGTCTAGGAAGGCAAGCAGGCGAGCGTGGCGTTTGACGTCGGGGTTGAACAGAGCCAACTCGCGACGGCGCTCACTGAGCGGGGCTTCGTTCAGCCGCAAGACGGGCTGATCGCTGGATTGGTCGAGCCGGACGGAGAGGATCGGCTGCTTGTGGCGGTGATTGGGCAGCCGCTCGACCGCGAGCCCATGACCGAGAGCATTGAAGCCTGCGATGAAACTCTCGGCGAGGCGACGATGGCCTCCGTCGAGGAGATCCCATTCCGAACGGGGCGGTGGGCTATCGAACAGCTCGACTTGGTAGCTGCTGCCGGTCATCGGGTTTGAAAGCCATGCGACGGCCTCTTCCACCGAGAAGCTGCGGCGGTCGGCGGGGCCGTAGAGTTCGATCCGGTCAATGGCGCCGGTTTCGCTCTTCCGGGCGGACGGGTGAGGCTCATCCTTCTGCTTCTGTTCGTTGAAGCGCATTTGCGTATGCGTCTCGGCCTTGGCGATCTCGCCCGCGACTTGGCGGAGAGTGTCAGGGCGGGCTTCGATGATCATGACGCCGAGATCGCCGCCGCCGACGACCGGGGTGCGATCGTTGCGGAACAGGCTCGCAACCGGTCGGTGGCTTTTCGCCCAAGCTTCACGGCGCAGAATGACCTTCACAAAACCGACGTCGCCTTGCGACTGCGCGCTGAGAACGCCGCAGATGGTGTCGATCTGGTTTGTGAGGGCCGCACGATGCTTGGCAAATTCGGCGTCACGGTGGGCGAAGAAGTCCTTTCGGCCGCCGCCTCCGCCAGCTTCGCGCGCTTCCTCGTAGTGTTCCGGATTGAGGACGATCTGGATCGGACTAGCCATTCAGCACCTCGCTTTCGCCCGACTTGGCTGAACGGCCGAGCTGACGGCTGACTGTCGATTTATCCTTGCCCGCGATCTCGCCGATGTCGGCCATCGAGAAGCCAAGGATCGGATCATCCCGCATGGCCCGAAACAGGTTACTCGAATCGTCGAACAGCAGCGCGCGGCGTTCGCTTTGAACTCGAGCGGCGTTCAGCGTGGCGAACTGGCGGAGCGTATCGAGCAGCCCACGCTTGTCCTCCTCCCGAACGGTGGTGGCCTTCTTGTACGTGCGGACAAGGGACTCGATCTCGGCGCCGGTCGAACCTTCAGTAAACCATGCGATCAGCCGCAAATGGATGTCCGGAGCCTTCACGGGCGGCATGAAATGAGCGGCGATCGCTTTCCGCATCTCGAAGTCCGGCTTAGGAATTTCAAGCTGAACCTCGAAGCGTCGCCAGACGGCGGTGTCCAAGAGCTTCGGGTGATTGGTGATCCCGATTGTGAAGCCGATATCGCGGCGAACATCGAGGTTCTGCAGAAGCGCATTCACGACGCGCTTGATCTCACCGACTTCCTGCGGGTCGTCTCGGACTTTCGCGATGGCGTCGAACTCGTCGAGCAGAAGGATGCAGCGATGGCGGTTGGCGAACGTGAACAAGTTACCGATGTTGCGCGCGGTAGTGCCCAGGAACGACGACACGAGACCGTCCAACTTCACTAGGACAACGGGAAGGTCGAGCTGCTGCGCAATCCAAAGCGCCAAGCGGGTCTTGCCCGTTCCTGGCACCCCGTAGATGAGGCAAGTCTTCGACGGCCGGATGTCGATCTCGGATAGGGCGTCGAAATTTGCCCATTCTTCGATGATGGTTTCGATGGCTTGGCTGACCGTCGCGTTGAACAGCGGCGCGGTCGGTTGGATGTCCGCCGGGAAGATGATGTCTGCTAGCGCCGCCGCCGTTTCGCGATCGACGGGCACGGGGGTCTTGCGCGTCAGAACTTCGCCGGGAATCTGAGCCTTAGAACGCTCGATACGACTCGGTGAAAGCTCCGTCGTCCGATCTGCGGTCGTCAGTATGCTGGTCAAGGCGGCGGCCTGCTTCGCATCTCCATCCTTGGCCAGCGCATCACGCAAGCGCTCGATCTGCTTGCGCAGGGCCGGCGACGCATCGGCCATGGCCGCGCGACAGAGAGCCTGGATGATCGAGAAATGGTCCATAAGCGATTCCCATCGGGGCGTTGCACGATCGCGCCTGTATGGTGCGTGTATACGGCTTGGCGATGCAGTTCAATATGGATTTGTTGCGATTATGAGGTGATCTGGCGCGCTGTGCCGATTGATTGTTGCGGAGGCTTGGCGGTAGCGCCACCTATAGCGCGCCTGGAGATGAGGGCGGGCGATCGTCAATCGCGGCGTTGCCGGCCAACGAACTCGACCGCCACCTCTTGGCTGCGTGTGATGCAATAGTCTTCAACCTGGCGGCGCTGACTGGCATAGAAAGGTCGCTGTCCGCTTGCTGGCCTGCGAGGCCAGAATCAGCGCGCCGCGCGGGCGGCCCCAAGGCAGCTGAAGGTCTTCTGTGCGGCCCGGTCCCAAGTTCCGCTTCTGGCGCACTGCTGCCGTGGGGCCGGTAGAGCACTCGTCGGCGGCCCGGCACCCTGGCGCCACAAAGCCGTTCGAGTCAGTCGGCCCGCCGAAGCGGCGGCAGATCGATCGATCGATAAATTTGTTCGACCGTCGCGCAGCTGGCTTCGTCCCGGCAATGGCCGGTCGCGCCTAGCTCCATGCCATTAGCGGCGGCGGGCGCGGACTGCAGGGTCGGTACATCCGGCAGTCTCACCCTGAGACGAAGCGTTCGCCCGCCGGCAAATGCGTCTTGCGCATCGTGCCGAACCAAGTCGGCGTTCCGGCCGTCAACCAGAACGGTCTCTTTCGACCAGCCCGTCCGGCCCAAGGCACCTTCCGGGAAGCCGACCTGAGGCCGGTATTCGAAGGTGATTTCGGAGGACCCGTCGCCGACGGCGATGAAGCTCGGGTCGACCACGCCGGGCGGCTTCGGTATTTCCCGGAAACCAGGGGGGAGGGCGATCTCACAGCAACGGTCGAAGGTTATGGTGCGCCATTCCGGCGGGGTGATCGAGCCGCCTTCCGGTTCCTGTTCGCAGCCGCTGAGCAGAACCAGGGCGGTCGACGCCAGGGCAGGGACGACGACCGACCATCTAGCGCGCACCGTACTGCCTCCGAAGCTCGAGCGTCTCGGCCGAACAGGGGCGCGTCCTTGGATCCCCCGCATAGGTGCCGTAGCTCATGACGCAGCTATAGTCGCCATGGTGACCGAAGCCGAGCGCATGACCGAGTTCGTGAAGCGCCACGTATTCGTAGCTGTAGCGCGTCGATGAAACCCCGCCGGAGTGCGGGCACTGCAGATCCCCGTCTGCCGTATAGTAGCTGCCGTTCCAGAACAGCATCTGGTCGTTGATCCCGATCCAGGCCGAATTCATGGTCGTTCCTGTGCTGGGGTAGCGCGTGGTCTGGCCCGGCACGGACGGTGACAGCCGCTGGGGGGCGAAGGTTACGCGGCCAGTATAGGCCTGATAGTCGGTCTGGTAATTTTGCGAAGACCATCCGTAGTTCCACAGCGACCCTTGGCCATTCCAGGTGGAGATCGCCCTCTGGGTGGCCGGATCGCAGGCGGGCGGAAGGTCGACGTGAATAAAGACCTGGGCCGACGGAGAGGCCCATTTCCGCTCCATGGGCGGCGTCTGGGCGAGCGCCGGTGCGGTCGCCAGGGTCAGGCACGAGGCGAGGGTGACGAGCGTCTTCATTCGGAACTCCGGGTTAAAGACCTGCGGCGGTTCGGGCCGCGGCCAGCGAGCCGACGGGCGGCTGACCGATCACGGTCGGCAGCAACTGCTCGCCCCTCACGACGAAACCCGGCAGCAGCTGGGCATAGGCGCCTGTTCGCGGTGAACGCCCCGCTTCCGCGACGAGTTGTTCGTAATAGTCTCGCGAGAGCAGCAGCAGGAACCGGTCGCCGGCTTCCGGGCGCAGATCGGTGCTCACATCCATGTCCGCGCCGGAAACCTGGCGTACAACGAAGTCGGCGCCCGCTGGCAGGTCTCCCTTCAGGCTTTCGACGACGCGGAAACCGATAGAAGATCCGAACCCGTCGCCGCCGTCGGCTTGACGCGCCTGCACCGCCTCGGCGACGACGACAACGGGAGCCAGGGTCGCCTGCTGGGCGAAAGTCGCTTCCCCCCGAATGGCGGCGGACGCCGCTTCGAAGAGATCGACCCCGCGAGCGCGCAGCCGCCGCACGTCGCTGGGATTGGCCCCGGCGGCGACTAGGAGGTGAATGCTTTCCGTTGTCAGGGTGCTCTCCAGCCGCTCTCGCGTAGCTCCTTGGCGTCCCAGCCCAGGCGGACTTATGCGTGACGAGGCGAGCAGCGCGCGAAACTGCCCGTCCCTGCCGGAAAGTCCGCGTCTGGCGAAGGCGTTCTCCCGACCGCGCTGCCGTTCGGCTGTCCGCGCCAAGAAAGCCTCGACCGGGTTGGCTACGGCAGCCGGTCTCCCGACGCCCGGCGGCTGGGCGTCGCTCGCCCCCGAGGGCGCGGTCTGGCTGCCGGCTGGAGGGCTGTAGGCGACGGACGCAAACGCGAAGCCTCCCAGGCTCCACCGTTCGGAACATCAGTTCAACGCCCGGGTTTGATTCCGATCAGCCAAGGAGCCCCTGATGCAAATCCAACCGATGATCAGCACCCATCCGGACGTGCGCGGCAGCGTCAATGACAGCCTTGTTCGCGCGATCGAGGCGGCCTACGGCTGCGCCGCCGTGTGCCGCATCTGCGCCGACGCCTGCCTCGCCGAGGAGATGGTGAGGGATCTGACCCAGTGCATCCGCCTCGATCTCGACTGCGCGGATGTCTGCTTGGCCACGGCAGGCCTCGCCGCGCGGCGCGCCGGCAGCAACGAGGCCTTGATCAAACGCATGCTCGAAACCTGCGCCGAGATTTGCACCGATTGCGCTGTCGAATGCGAGAAGCACGCGGAGATGCATGAGCATTGCCGCATCTGCGCCGATGAATGCCGCCGCTGCGAAGGCGCCTGCCGGGCGGCCGAGGCCTCGATCACGCCTTCGCGCCACTGAGGCGAACGTCGTCGCCAAGGCTTGGCCCGACACGTGCTGGACGATGTCCGTCGCCCAAGCACCCTCGCCCGGGCCGGTGATCTCAACAAGCGCACGATCATGATGCGTCGTCTTGTCGATGGACCTCTGTACGCAACGCCGGCTAGAAGGCCGCTTCCTGTTGGGGAGTAGCTTCCGGCGATTCATCGTCGGGGCCGGGTCAACACACTCGCGCTTGGCGCGTGGTCCGGCCAGCGGAACCGCCGCCTAGCGAGACCAGCGCGTCCCACCGCCGCACCGGCCGGGAAGGGAGGCGCTGTTCGTTGCCCGGTGGATGCCCGTCATGACTCCCGTCGCCATCGCCGTCCTGTCCCTCAGCATGTCCACTGACGCGTTCGCGGCAGCGGTCGGCCGTGGCGCTTCGCATCGACCGACCCTGCCAGGCGCGGTCAAGGCGGGACTGGTGTTCGGCGTCATCGAGGCCATCACGCCCTTGATCGGCTGGGCGCTTGGCATGGTCGCCGCTGGCCTCGTCGAAAGGATCGACCACTGGATCGCGTTCGGCTTGCTGGCCGCTGTCGGCGGCAAGATGATCTGGGAAGCGACCCGTCCGCGGTCGGAGGAAGCGGGCGAGGCGCCCCGCCGGTCCGGACCGTGGGGGCTGATCGCCACGGCTGTCGGGACCAGTATCGACGCTGCCGCCGTCGGCGTCGGCCTTGCCTTCATTGGAGCCAATATCTGGGTCATCGCCGCTTCTATCGGCGTCACGACCTTTTTGCTGACCACTGTCGGCATGCTGATCGGTCGGGCGGTCGGCCAGCGCTTCGGCAAAATGGCCGAACTGATCGGCGGCCTTGCCCTCGTCGCGCTCGGCCTGACTATCCTGCTTGAGCACCTGGGCTTTATCGGCGCTTGATCTGGCGTGAGCCTGTCCGCTCCCCGGGGCGCTCCGGCCCGCATCTATGCGATCGAGCCCAGTTCTTCGATCACCGGACACCGGACTCGGCCGCCCTCACTGCAGTCTGCGACGGCCTGCTTAAGCACCAATCGCAGCCGTTCGAGGTCCGCGATCTTGGCGTCCACGCTGGCGAGGTGGTCCTGGGCCATGTCGCGAACTTGGCAACACGCCTGCACGCCGGGCTCGCTGAGCGCGATCAGCCGCCGAATGGCGTCGATGCCGAAGCCCAGCTCGCGTGACCGACGGATGAAGCGCAGGCGTTGGGCGTGTTCCGGCTCGTAGCTCCTGTGGCCGCCGTCGGTCCGGGCCGGGGCTGGCATCAGGCCGATCCGCTCGTAATAGCGCACCGTTTCCAAGTTCACTCCCGCGCTGGCCGCGAGACGCCCGATCGTCAAACTTCGTGTGGACATGGCTCTTGATCCCGTAGTGGCTACGGGTTGTAGCCTCTAGCAGAAATCGAACGGGAGGCTCCATGGCCATCGATCAACACCGACCGAGAGATCCTGAGGTCGCCGTCAGCGCCTCGGCGGCCATCGGCGCCGCCGCCTCGGTGTTCGCCTGGGCCGCCTGCTGCGTGCTGCCCCTCGCTCTGTCGGTGGCGGGCGTATCCTTCGCCGGGGCCGCCGTCATCGCTGGCGCGAGAAACTGGCTGACGCTCCTGGCCGCCGTCATCCTCGCCGCCGGCTGGTTGCTCCATTGGCGCCGTCTGCGCATGTGCAAGAAGGACGGCGCATGCCGGCGCCCTTCGCGCCTGGCGTTCTGGCTGCTGGTGACCGCCAGCGTGCTGATCGTCCTGTCCCTGGCGTGGCAGCCCTACATCGAGCCCTGGGCCACGCCCCGACTGGCGGCGATGCGATGACGGCCGCCTTCGTTCTGGAGTCGACGCTGACCTGCCCGCATTGCGGTCATGTCGCGACGGAGACCATGCCCACCGACGCTTGCATCTGGTTTTACGATTGCCTCGGGTGCGGCTTGAAGCTGAAGCCGTTGCCGGGCGACTGCTGCGTATTCTGCTCCTATGCCGACGTGCCGTGTCCTCCGATCCAAGTGGATGGGAAGGGCTGTTGCGGCTAGGCTTCGGTGGCATCGCCGCATTCGGAGCTCGCCGTGACCGACCACGCAACGCCCAACCTGCCGTCGCGGGACTTCGAAACCACCTCCCGGTTCTACGCCAAGATCGGCTTCGAGGAGGGCTGGCGCGACGAAGGCTGGATGATCTTCAAACGGGGCGAACTCACGCTCGAGTTCTTCCCGCATCCGGACCTGGATCCGCTCACCAGCAACTTCAGCTGCTGCCTGAGGCTCGACGATCTGGACGCATTTTACGCAGCCTGCCTTGTCACCGGCCTGCCGGAAACCTGTTGGGGTCAACCCCGCTTGCACCCGCCAAAGGTCGAGGATTCAGGGCTGCGGATCGGCGCGCTGATCGACCCGGACGGGACCTTGGTCCGCCTGATCCAGAACTGAGGCTTCGCGCCTTGCTCCGATGCACTCCTTGGGCGAGACTCGCCCGATGAAGACTTCGATCGATCATCTGCCGCCGCGCAAGCAGGTGGAGCTGCGCCGGGTAGTCGAGGTGATCCGCGAGTCGTTCGCCGAGGCCGTCTCGACCCGCCGGGCCGAGCGGCTGAAGAACGGCAATATTCTCAAGATCATCCTCTATGGCTCTTATGCGCGCGGCGACTGGGTCCACGATCCGGTCGGACGCTATTTTTCGGACTTCGATCTGCTGATCGTCGTCGATCATGAAGACCTGACCGACGGCGAGTTCTGGCACGACGCCGAGAACAAGCTGATGCCGGGCGAGACACTGATCCGCACGCCGGTCAGCCTGATCGTGCACAGTCTTGGCGACGTGAACGAGCAGCTGGATCGCGGGCGCTACTTCTGGGCCGACATCGTGCGCGAGGGAATCGTTCTGTTCGACACGTCTGGCGCCAAGCTCCACAAGCCGGCGGACTTGAAGGCGAAGGTCGCCTTGGCCGAGGCGGAACAGCACCTAGAAAAGTGGATGGCCAGCGCCACTGGGGCGCAAAAGGGAGCCCGATTTTTCATCGAGAACGATCAGCCGAACTGGGCAGCGTTCTTACTCCACCAAGCCTCCGAGCATCTCTATCACTGCGTCCTGCTCGTGGTGACGCTCTACAGCGGCAAGGCGCACAACCTCGCGTTCCTACGCAAGAAGTGCGAAGCCATCGACGTCCGGCTGGCCGAGGCTTGGCCACGCGAGACCAAGTTCGAGCGCCGTTCCTTCGAGCTGCTGCGCGAGGCCTATGTGAAGGCTCGCTACTCCAAACACTACAAGATCAGCGCCGAGGAACTGGCCTGGCTGACGGAGCGGGTCGAGATTCTGCGGGCCGTCGCGACGACCGTGTGTCAGGAGCGCCTCGACCAGTTGCGCGAGGCGGCGCGCGATGACGACGCCTAGGACCGCCGATCTCACGCCGTAACCGCGACCGATGCACCAGCGAGCGCGGCTTTGGATCGGCGGTCGCCGATACGGGCGTTCAGTGCAGCACTTCGCCGCCGACCGGATCGACCTGACGCAGCTGGCCGGCGGCGTCCTGGACGAAGACCTCGACCCGCGCGCCCCTGTCGATCAGGGTCGTCGCCTTGACGAGCGCGGACTCGATGGCGTCAACGCTGAAGTCGAAATGCCCCGAGGTTCGGCCGTCGCGAAGAACCCGCCAGTCGCCATCGCCGCGGATCACAGCGAACTGGATGGTGTCGGGGTGCATCGCCAAGCGATCGCCTCCTTACGCGTCCGCCGGTCATGCGTGCGGTCGTAGCCAATCTACAGGCCTTCTCTGGGCAGGTTCAAGAAGGCCCTGATCGAGCCGATGTGCAGGGCCAGAAGGTCGGACCGGAGCGGGTCATGCGCGGGGAGGGCTCCGAGGCGGGGTGAGGGTCTCTCGCCGGCGGGCCAGCCCGCGCGGCCTCTCGAAGGGCTTGATCTGACCGAAAGCCGTCCGTCTTCCGCAACCGGCGCGGGGCGAGTTTCTTCCCCGGCCTGGCGGCCTCCTCGCGCAAGTCAAGAAACACGCCCCGCCCGGTCCTTCGCATGCGCTGCGGGGTCTCTCACGCCTGCGGCGCTGCGACCTGCGGGCCGTCCGTCTCCCGGTCCGTCGATCGCCATCGAGGCCGCGGCAGGCGTGGCCCGACAGCAAAGGAGAGACTTCCATGGCCACCATCGGTTCCTTCACCCAGCAAGCAGACGGAAGCTACAGCGGTTCGATCAAGACCCTGACCCTCAACGTCAAGGCGGCCCAGCTCCGGGCCAACGAGAAGACCGACGACAAGGCTCCAGACTTCCGCATCTTCTCCGGCCAGACCGAGTTCGGCGCCGCCTGGAAGAAGACCAGCCAGCAGAACCGCGACTACCTGTCGGTCAAGCTCGACGATCCCAGCTTCCCCGCTCCGATCTACGCCTCCCTGGTCGAGATCGAAGGCGGACACAGCCTGATCTGGTCCCGCTGAGCGAGCCGCGGCGGCGCTGACGACAGCGCCGCCGCCCCTTCTTCACATCCCATTTTTCGAGGAGGCCGCCATGTCGCGCCCGGACGAACCCTCACGTTCCGATCTCCACACCCGCATCACCCGCCAGATCGTCGCCCAGCTCGAAGCCGGCGTCCGGCCCTGGACCCAGCCCTGGGCCGCATCCGAAAGCGTCAGCCGGCCGCTCAGGCACGACGGCACGCCCTACCAGGGCATCAACGTCGTCCTGCTGTGGGGCGAGGCCGCGGCCCGAGGCTTCCAGTCCGCCACCTGGATGACCTTCCGTCAGGCGCTGGCGCTGAACGCCTGTGTCCGCAAGGGCGAGCGGGGTTCCACCGTCGTCTACGCCGATCAACTGGTCCGCACCGACGCCGATGACGCCGGCGAGGAGGCGACCCGGCGAATTCCCTTCCTGAAGGCCTACACCGTCTTCAACGTCGAGCAGATCGAGGGCCTGCCCGCGTCGTACGCTCCGGCGCCGACGCCGGTCCTGAACTCGGGTCAACGCCTCGCTCGGGCCGAGGCGTTTTTCGCCGCGACGGGGGCGGAGGTCCGTCATGGCGGCGGATGCGCCTTCTATGCGCCGGAGCCGGACTTCGTGCAGATGCCGGCGTTCGAGAGCTTCCGCGATCCGGAAGCCTATTACGCCACGCTAAGCCACGAGCTGACGCACTGGACCCGGCATCCCAGCCGGCTCGACCGCGACTTCGGACGCCGTCGGCACGGAGACGCCGGCTACGCCCGGGAAGAGCTGGTGGCCGAACTCGGCGCCGCGTTCCTCTGCGCCGACCTCGGACTGGCCCTGCAGCCTCGCGAGGATCACGCCGCCTATCTCGCCTCGTGGCTCCAGGTGCTGCGCGACGACACCCGGTTCATCTTCTCGGCCGCCGCCCACGCCCAACGCGCCGTGGCGTGGCTCCATGCGCTCCAGTCGGGATGATGTCTGGTCTCCGGCGTCAGCTTCAGCCAGCCTTCGCTCAGGAGGGTGGCGATGGCCGACAACAAGAACCAGCATTTTGTCCCGAAGGCCCATCTGAAGCCGTTCTCGGTCGACGGCGAAGGCAAGGCCATTCACCTGTTCAATCTGGACGCCGGCCGGGCCATCCCGAACGCGGCCGTCCGCAAGCAGTGCTCCCACGACTATCTCTACGGTCGGGACGCACAGCTCGAGAGAGCCATCCAGACGATCGAGGGGCGTACGGGTCAGCGATCCAGCGGCTGGTCATCCAGGGCGCGGACCCGACCGGGCTCGATCGCCTCGTGCTTCGCCGGTTTGTGCTTCTCCAGCATCTGCGGACCGAGGCCGCGTCCGTCAGCGCCAGCCAGATCGCCGCCGCCCTGGCGCAGCTGCCGGGGGTCTTGCCGGACGGGGCGGCGTTCGACCCGAAGGCGGCGATGCTCGAGGCGGTTCAGGCGGCGATGCTGTTCTATGCGCGCTCGATGAAAATCGTGGACGATCTGCAGATGACGCTCGTCCGGAACCGGACCGCCACGCCGTTCGTGACCTCCGACGATCCGGCGGTTCTCACCAATCGATGGCACCTGCAGAACCCCCGGGCGCGCGGGCTGGCGTTCGGGGTTCGCAGCGGCGGCGCGGTGATGCTGCTGCCGCTGTCTCCGGAGCTGCTCGTCGTCTTCCACGATCCGGGCGTCTACGCCGTTCCGCATCAGGACGGCGTGATCGAGTTGCGACGCGAGGACGACGTGCTGGCGCTCAACGACCATCAGATCCTGAACTGCGCGGCGAACCTGTATTTCCGGAGATGGGAAGACCGCACCGTGGTCGCGGGCGCGGTGAGGGAGGCGGCCGACCGTCGCCAGACCCCGCGACACCGGACGACCTATGCGGTCCGGGACGAGGTCGTCGGCGAGCACGTTCGCTACGAAGTGCGCCCCCTGGCCGACATCGTTCCGCAGGCCGATCGGGATGTGCTCGTGCACACCGAAACGCTCCGCGCCCGGCCCGCCCGATGGCCGAGGTTTCTGCAGTATCGGCGGGACGGCCGTCTGTACTCCAACGGAACGCGCACCGGGTTCGTGCGCGAAGGATGCCTCGCAGCGGGCTTCGTCGAGGGTGCCGGCTACCGACGCGTCAGGGTCTGAACCCTCCGGCTGGGGCGTCCGGCAGGACGGCGGGCGAGCGGCCGTCTTCGGTCGCCGAGGGGAGGGCGGCTACACCTGAGGCCTACGGGGCGAGGGGGGTGACGGTCTAGGGCAGGATAGGCTTTGCGCCGGCAATGTCTGACAAAGCCCCCGACCGATGGACCGCCTCACCCTTCGTCTTCCACCTGATCTGGCGCGCCGCTTCGACGCCGCGGCGGCCGGTCGCGGCGGGCGCTCGCGGTTCCTGCGCAGCCTGATGGAGGCGGCCGCCCAGGCGCCCGTGCCCGAAGCTCCGGACCGTCCGCCGGGCGGCGGGGCCGGCAAGCTGACCCTGCGCCTCGGGGCGGACGACCTGGCCCTGGTCGAGGCCGTGGCCGCCGGCGTGGGCCTGTCCCGGACCCAATGGTGCGTCGCCCTGATCCGCCGACGTCTCCATGGGTCGCCGCAGTTCAGTCCGCCGGACGCGATCGTCCTCATCGAGGTTCAGCGCGAGCTCCGGCGCATCGGCGTCAACGTCAACCAGATCGCCCGGGCCCTGAACACGGCGGTGATGGAGGGCCAGGTGCTCGACCTGGAGACCGCGCAGCTGGCCGCCTTCACCGAGGAGATTCGCCGCCATCTTCTCGGGCTGCGCGACGCCTTCGAGGGCAATCTCGCCTATTGGGCGTCCGAGCCTTGAGCCCGATGCGGACCCCGTCCGGCTTCGAGGAGGCGCTGCGCCCCCCGGTGGACCTACGGCGGGCGCGGCTGACCCCCGCGGTGCTCGGCAAGCTCTCGTCCAGGGCGCCGGACGCGGCGCGCAGTCAACTCATGCGCGTGGTCCGGGGCGCGCCGGAGGTCATGGTCAAGATCACCGGGCGCACGCGCGACGGCGGCCATCTCGTGCGCCATCTCGACTACATCTCCCGCGACGGCGCCCTGGCTCTGGAGGGGCCGGACGGCGAGCGGCTGGTCGGCCGTGAGGCGGTGAGGACGCTGGCCGGGGACTGGGCGGCGGAGCTGGCCGTGGAGCCGCATCGCCGGAAGGATTCGCCGGCGTCCCTGTCCGTGGTCCTGAGCATGCCGGCCGGGACCGAGCCCTATCGGCTGCACGATGCGGCGCGGGCCTTCGCCGCCGCGACCTTCGGCGACCGGTTCGCCTATGTGTTCGCGCTCCACGACGAGGGACGGCATCCGCACGTGCATCTCACCGTGCGGATGCTGGGTCGGGACGGGGAGAGGCTGAACCCCCGCAAGGCGGACCTGCAGGCCTGGCGCGAAGGGTTCGCCAGGACTCTGCGCGAGCGAGGCGTCGAGGCGGAGGCCACGCCACGCAGGGCGCGAGGCGTGGTGCGCAAGGCCGACCCGATCGCCATCCGGAAACTGCGGGAACGCGCGATGGCGGGTGGGACCGACATGCCCCGCGTCCTCGCCTCGGCCTGGCGCGAGGCGGTCGAGGGCGGGACGGGATCGGAGCCCTGGCGGCGGCCGATCCGCGCCCGCCAGCTGGCGGTCCGTAGGGCCTTCGTGGCCGAGGCCGTCGCCCTGCAGAAGTCTGGGGACGCCGCTGACCAGCGGTTCGGAGAGGCGATCGAACGGTTCGTCCGCGCATTGCCCGAGGTCGAGACCCGCCGCGACCTGCTGCGACGACGGATTGAAGCGGCCAGGGAGACGCCATCCCGCCAGCGGGATGACGGGCGGGCGCCGGGCGGACGCGCTCGATAGGGGCTCGCGCCCCGGTCAGCGGTCGCGGCCGCCCCTGGAGGGCCGGTCTTGCGCGTCGCGCGAGCGCTCCAGATAGGGCGCGGCGCGGGTCCAGGCGCGGGCGATCAGCCGCGCCTGCATCTCGGGATCGACCACCACGGCGCGGACGACCTGGGCGGCCATGGCCAGGCGCGCCTCCACCGTGCGGGAGGCGGGCTTGCGCTCCAGCGATCGGTCGCGGTCCGCCGCGGGCGGGCCTTGGTCGCGACCGGCTGGCGCGGCCGCCGCGCGGTCCCGTTCGGTGGGTCGATGACCTTTCACCTCGAGGCCGAGCGCCTGGGCCTGGACCCAGACCTCGCGCCGGAATGCGTCATCGCCGGCGACGCGGAGGCTCGACCATCCCCGGTGTTCGGCCACCTTGAGCATGTCGGCCACGGTGTCGGGGTACATCGAGAAAGCCTGCGCCAAGCTTCGTGTCCGGACGCGCATCGAAGCTGTCGCGGCTGCGGTCCGCGCCGGCATCATCGATCCTGACGAAGACGGGTCAAGGCGCGAAGGGTGAGGGGGCGGGCCCGGAACTTCTGTGAGGAAGCCCGGCGTTTCGCCGCCGATCGCCGCCGACGCTCACGCGTCCCCTGGCTCTCGATCGGCGCCTATCGTTCCCGGAACCCGCCATCAATGACCCTACACCGCTTGCGGCTGGTCGCGCGAGTCGGGTTGACCGGAGGCCATCAGAGAAAGGAAAACACGCCGATGCCCAAATACGCCCCGCTCGCAGCCTTCCTCCGACGCCAGAAGCGCGCCGAGGTGGACCTGACCTTCCGGGACATCGAACGGATCGTGGGCGGCATCCTGCCGAAGGCCGCGGCCGTGGAAGGATGGTGGAGCGCGGATCCGGCCGGGCCGGTCATGCCCCAGCACATCGCCTTTGCCGAAGCCGGCTTCGTCGCCGAACCCAGGATTCGGGCCGAGACGGTGCGCTTCGTTCGTGTGGAAACGGCGAGCTCACCGCTGGCGTCAGCCGCTCTGGCGCACGGTGTGACGCTCTGACATCCGATCACTTCCGGCGGCTCCCCTGGAGGCGGCCGCCGGAAGCGCCGATGCGGAGGATCAGTTGTGGTCGGCGTGGCCCTGGGGCGCGGGCGCGTCCGACGGAGCCGGCGCGGGCGGCGCCGGTTCGGCCGGGGCGGCCGGCTCAGTCTTCATGTCGTCGCAGCAGGTCATGGCGGCGTCCGCAGCCATGTCCTTGCAGCAGGCGCAGCCTTCTGCGGCCAGGGCCGCGCCGGCGCTCAGCGTCAGGATCGCGCCGGCCGCGGCCAGCAGGTTGGAAACCTTCATCGTCGTTCTCCTAGTGGACCATGAAGCGGATGGAGCCGGACATCTTGTGACCGTCCGGACCTTCGGCGGTCCAGGCGGCAGTGTAGGTCCCCGGCGAGAGACGCGGCAAGGCCACGCTGACAGCCGCGGCGGCCGGTGTGGCGGGCGCGGTCACGACGATCGGTTCCTGACCTTCTGCGCTGAGGGTGACGGTCTTGAGGACCATCGGGTGCGGGAAGGTCGCGCTGAACCGTTCGGGTGAACCGGATGTCATGGCGCCATCGGCGGGGGTGGTGACGATGCCCGAGGCGGCCGGGGTCGGGTGCTGCATCCCGGCATGGCCGGCGTGCGGGTCCTGGGCGGCGGCGGCTCCGGCGAAAGCCAGGGCGGCGGTGAAGGCCAGGGTGCGGATCATGGGGTGGTCTCCTCTCATTGTTTCGGGGGCGCGGGCATGGCGGACATGTCGTGCCCGGAATGGTCGGTCATCGGCTCCGGGGCCGGCGCGGTCGACGGCGGCGGCGCCGGAGCCGGAGATTCGGCGGCTTTCGCCGCGGGTCTCGCGGGAGCCGCCCGCGAGGGAGCCGCAGCGGCCGGCGCGGGCGAGGCCGCAGGCTCCGCCGGTCCGGTTACGGCTCGCGGCGTCGGGACGGGCGCAGGGGCCGTCACTTCGACTCCGACCGGGTCGGCCGGCTTTTGCGCCGGCTCGCAGGCGACCAGACCGAACGCGGCGATCAGGGGCAGCATAGTGTTCTTCATGGATGCGGTCCTCAGAACCAGGCCTTGAGGCCGATGACGAAGCGGGTGTCGTCAGCCTCGCCGCCTCGGGCCTCGATGTAGTCGGCGGTGTCTCCGAACGCGCGGCTCCACTCGACGCCGACATAGGGGGCGAACTCCTTGCGGAATTCATAGCGCAGCCGCAGGCCCGCCTCGACTGAGGACAGGCCCGAGCCGATCTCCAGCTCCGGAATGTCGCTCGCCGAGACGTCGATTTCGAGGCGCGGCTGGAGGATCAGGCGCTGGGTGATGCGCTGATCGTATTCGGCCTCGACGCGGGCGGTCAGGTCGCCCTCGGTCGACAGGAAGGCGGCGGCGTCGATCTCCCACCAGTGGGGCGCCAAGCCCTGCAGGCCGAGAACCAGATGCGTGGTGTCCTCGCCGTCGGGACGAAAGTCCTGACGCACGCCGGCCTGAACGTCCCAGAAGGGCGTCACCGCGCGGCTGTAGAGCGCCTGGACCTCAGCCTCCTCGAGCTCGCCGCCGAAGTCGCCTTCGCCCTCGGACTTCCACCAGAAGCGGTTGATGTCGCCGCCCGTCCAGCCCTGGACGTCCCAGAGATATGATTCGCCGTCGTCGCCGAAACCGGCTTCGAGACGGTCGACGATGACGGCGGTGGTGCGGACGTCGCCGTTCTCGCGGACCAGGGTCCGGCGAGAGGCGGCCATGGCCTCGGTGCCAAAGACGAGATCGGCCGCGTGAGCCGGGCCGCCCAGGGCGGCGGCGGGGAGCGGGTCTTCGGGCGGCCGGCCGGGATTGTCGGCGCTGGTGGGGACGTCCGGCGGCCCCATGCTCATGGCCGACATGTCATGCCCGGCGTGGGGATCGGCCTGGGCGGGGGCCATGGCGGACATGTCGTGGCCCGCATGGGGATCAGGCTGCGCCGGGGCCGGGGCCGCCATGTCGTGCCCCGCATGGGGATCGACGGGCGCGGGCTGAGCCGGCATCCGGTGGCCAGCGTGAGGATCGGGTGCGGGCGGGGTCGGCGCCGCCGGCATGACATGACCCGCGTGGGGGTCCTGCGCCGCCGGCCGGGCGGGCGCCTGCGGCGTCGGGGCCGGAGCGGGGCGGGCCGGCGCCGGCATCGTATGGCCGGCGTGCGGGTCCTGGGCCTGGGCGCTGAAGGCGCTGGCGGCGAGGACCAGGGGGGCGAGGGCGACGGCGAGGCGGATCATCAGTTGGCTCCGTCCATGGGCCGCACCGTCACGACGTTGAACATGCCGGCGTGCATGTGCATCAGCATATGGCAGTGGAACGCCCAGTCGCCGGGCGCGTCGGCGGTCAGGTCGAAGGTCACCTTGCCGCCGGGCGCGACGTTGACCGTATGCTTGAGCGGCTGATGTCCGGCCGGCCCGCCCGTCACCAGTTCAAAGAAGTGGCCGTGCAGGTGGATGGGATGGGCCATCATGGTGTCGTTGACCAGCGTCACCCGCACCCGCTCGTTGCGTTCGAAGCGGATCGGCTCGACCAGTTCGCTGAACTTGCGGCCGTCGAACCCCCACATGAACCGCTCCATGTTGCCGGTAAGGTGGATTTCCATCGTTCGCGACGGCGGGCGCTGGTCCTTGTTGGGCTGGAGCGACACCAGGTCGGTGTAGACAAGGACGCGGTGATCGACGTCTGTGAGACCGATCGGACGCTCGCCGAGGCGGTTGGCCGGGGCCATGGCGATCGCATCGACGCCGACGCCGACCGCCATGTCCGGCGGGGCGTTCTCGGGGTCACGCATGTTCATGCCGGCCATGGACATCCCGGCCATTTCGCCCGCCGGCGCCGCGCCCTGGGCCGGGGCTCCGTGGTCCATGCCGGCCATCACGCCGTGATCCATCCCGGACATGCCGCCCATTGAGCCGTGATCCATTCCGCCCATGCCCATGTCGCGCATGGTCAGATTGGGAACCTCGCGCAGCGGCGGAACCTCGGCGGTCATGCCCAGGCGGGGAGCCAGGGTCGCCCGTCCCATGCCGGAGCGGTCGATGGCTTCGGAGACGATGGTGTAGGCTCGGTCATCGGTCGGCCGGACGATGACGTCATAGGTCTCGGCCACCGAAATCTGGAACTCATCGGTCTCGACCGGGCGGACGTTCTCGCCGTCGGCCTGGACCACGGTCATCGGCAGGCCGGGAATGCGGATGTTGAAGATCGACATGGCCGAAGCGTTGATGATGCGCAGCCGCACCCGCTCGCCGGGCCGGAACAGGCCGGTCCAATTCTCCTGCGGACCGTGGCCGTTGATGAGATAGGTGTAGGTCGAGCCGTTGACGTCGAGGATGTCGCGAGGGTCCATCCGCATCTGGCCCCACATCCGCCGCTCCTCCAGGCTCATGCGGTCGCTGCCATCCAGGAGGCCCGCCAAGGTGGTGCGCTGCTGGTTGAAGTAGCCGGGGCTCTTCTTCAGTTTGTCGAGGATTTCGTGCGGATGCATGAAACTCCAGTCCGACAGGACCAGCACATGCTCGCGGTCGTAGGCGATGGGATCGGCGCCCGCCGGATCGATGACGATCGGACCGTAGTGCCCCATCGCCTCCTGAAGACCAGAGTGGCTGTGATACCAGAAGGTGCCCGACTGCTTGATCGGGAACTCATAGACGAAGGTCTCGCGGGCCTTGATGCCGGGAAAGCTGATGCCCGGCACGCCGTCCATCTGGAACGGCAGGAGCAAGCCGTGCCAGTGGATCGAGGTGTCCTCGTCCAGACCGTTGGTGACCGCTAGCCGGACATTCTGGCCCTCCCGCAGGCGCAGCAGCGGCGCCGGCAGAACGCCGTTGATGGTCACCGCATGGCCCGTGCGCCCCCCCACCGTGAAGGGCGAGTGGCCGACGGTCAGGTCGACGTTCGGTCCGGTCAGCGTCGGCAGGTCCGACCGCAGCCCCGCCGAACCCGTCTGCGCCCAGGCCGGAAGCAAGCCTTGCAGTCCCAGCAATCCACCGCCGATGGCGGCGCCCCGGAGAAGCGTTCGGCGATCAAGGCGAGCGGTCGACATCAGAGAAGTTTTCCTTGGTCGGCAAGTGAGCCGTTCGTTCAGATACGCATCTGAGCGGCGCATCCCTTGCGTCAGGTCGCCACAGTCTTCGAGATAACGCTCTTGCGCGCGCGCTCGGCACCGCGACGCCGAACCGGCGCTCAAGCCAAGGCGTCGACCAGCTTTTTTCGCGCGCGGGCGATCCGCGTTTCCACGGCCTTCGGCGTGATGCCCAATATGGATGCGACCTCCGCATGAGAGCGCCCTTCAAGCGTGGCCAACAGGAGTGGGGCCTTCAGGGCGTCGGGAAGCTCAGACAGCGCGTGTTGCAGGTCCTGGGCCCTGCGCTGATCGTCCAGCCTAGCTTCAGGCATGGGTGCGTCTTCCCCCACCGCCGTCGCCTCGGGAGCATCGAGCCCCATCACGCCGCGCACGACACGGCGAACGGAGCGCCGCCGGCTCCAGTCCCGACACTTGTTCAAGGCGATGGAACGCAGCCAGACATCGAAAGGCCGCGCCGGATCATATCGCCGCATGGCGAGCCACGCTGAGGCATAGGCTTCCTGAAGCACGTCATGCGCTTCAGCCTCGTCGCCGACGTAGCGGCGAATGAACCGGTAGAGGTCGGCCTTGGTGGCGGTCATCAAGGCAGTGAAAGCGGCCCGGTCTCCACCCGCCGCTCGGACCTCGATGCTGGCTTCAACCCCCACGCGCCGCGCTTAGCCGGCTTCGTAGCGTACGGCGTCGACGACGGCCGCGTCGAACACCTCGGCCTGTGCCGGGGTCAGAACGGATCGCATCTCGAACACATGGGTAATCGTCGCCTTTTGCAGATCGCCCATGGCGGTATGGAAGTGATCGACAGCCGCCTGGACCTGCGGCGTGTCCCCGTCGCTTGCGGCGATGGCGGCCGCGAGTTCGCGATTGGCGGCACGAACCTCCGCCTCCAGTGCCGGGCGACGCGCGGCGAAGCGGGCTTCAATGACGTCTAGACGGCGGTCCTGCTCCGCGCTGAGGTCGAGTTTTTCATGGACGACGCTGTGCAGGCTCGGCGGCTGGCGCTCGCGCATGATCCAGGTCGCGCTCGCCCAGGTCGCTGCCCCGCTGGCGAGCGCCGCCAAGATCGCCGTGGCGACGATCGACTTCCACGTCGCCCTCATCCCCAAACATCCAGGCTGGCCATAGGTGACAGGCCGGCTGACACCGTGAAGATACGCAGCTCTGAAGGCTCTGGCCGTGGGGTCATGAGCATCAGACCGCCGTTCGCACCGCCGACGACAAGGGCGATCGCCACGGCGGCGATCCGCACCTGACCCATTCGGGCGCGATCCCGGCGCTCGCCAATCCGGGACCAGACGGCGTCCTCCACGCCCGCAAGCCGTGAAGCGTCGCCGGGCGCAGCCGCTCCGATCAGTCTTTCGATGTCGTCAGTCATTGCGCACCTGCCTCACGCCCCCCCTCCATACGCGCCGGTTTGAGCTTCCCCTCATGAGGGGAAAGGTCCGGCCCCGCGTAGATACCAGAGAACGACCGGAATAGCCGTGTCGTCCAGGGGGATCGATGTGAGCGACAGGTCAGGCCCCGCCCGGGCTCCCTTCCCGGACGTGCTCGATCCCCTCACCAGCGTGAGGTTTTTCCTCGCGCTCGGCGTCGTGCTCTTCCATTTCCAGCTTTACTGGACCTTGCCTGCGGAGAGCGCGGGCCTGCTGAACCGCGCCCGGCTCGGCGTGGATGTCTTCTTCATCCTGTCGGGCTTCATCCTCGCGCACGTCTATCTGCAAGGGAACGGCGCGCCCGACTACAAGCGGTTTCTGGCAGCTCGGTTCGCCCGAATCTATCCGGCTCACCTGTTCATCCTCCTGGCCATGCTCGGGCTTGTATTGATCGCCCCGATGGTCGGCGTCGGTCTGGAGCCAGGCCGATTCAATCCCGCCGATTTCGCGGGCACTCTGCTGCTCGTTCAGGCCTGGTTTCCGCGCGAAACCATGGCGCTCTGGAACGGACCAGCCTGGTCGCTGTCTGCCGAATGGTTCGCCTATCTGTTCTTCCCGGCCTACGCTGCTGTCGCCCTCCGCCTGCGGTCGAGGCCGTGGGCTCTGATCGCACTCTCCGCGCTGCTGTTCGTCGCGCTTGACGCCTTTTACCGGACGCAGTTCGGGCGGGTCCTGCCACGGGCGGAGGACAGCCTGGGCATCCTGCGCATCATTCCCGAATTCCTCTACGGCATTGGCCTCTACTATCTCGGTCAGCGCTGGACGCCTTCGCCGCGAATGTCCCTCATGGGCGCCCTGGTCGCCACGACCCTGCTGCTGACGCTCATGCAGATCGGCGCCGACGACCGGGTCATCGTGGCGGCGGCCGGTCTCTTCATCCTGTCGCTCGCCCTGTTGGCCAAGGCTCCGGTCCGGACCTTCCTGTCTCACCCCGTCCTTCTGTTCGCCGGCGAAGCGTCGTTCGCCCTCTATCTCGTCCACATCCCCATCCTGATGGTGTGGCGCAATGCGGCGCAGGCGTTCTCCGGCTGGGGTGCGGACTATCGAATGGGCCTGGTCGAACTGGCCGCCATGCTTGTGTTGACGCTCGCCGCCGCGGCCGCCATCCATGTCTTCGTCGAGCAGCCTGGCCGACGGTGGTTGCGGGCGCGGCTGGCGCCGCAGCGCGCCGACCCTGTCGAGGCGCAGCGATCCGTCCACAGCGATCAGGGAGAACCCTTTTGAATCCCGCCAATCTGAACCGTCGTCTACTCATGGGCGCGGCCGTCTTCATCGGCATGGGCGGGTCCGCCTGGGCCCAGACCCGTCCGTCCAGAAACCTCACGGTCTTCAAGACGCCCACCTGCGCCTGCTGCGACGCCTGGATCGCGCACATGCGCCAGGCGGGCTTCACCACCACCATCACCGTCCTTCCAAGCCTTCAATCGGTCCGGAGCAGCCGGGGCATGCCGGACGCGCTCGCCTCCTGTCATACCGGTCTGATCGATGGCTATCTGGTCGAGGGTCATGTGCCGGCCCCGGACGTCATTCGACTGCTGACCGAGCGACCGGCGGCGGTGGGCGTCGCGGTCCCGGGCATGCCGCTCGGTTCGCCCGGCATGGAGACGCCGCAGGGGCGCAAGGAGCCCTACGACACTCTGCTGGTGCTTCGCTCGGGCGCGACCCGCGTGTTCGCCCGCCACAACCCGCCGGCCTGACGCAGATCGCGCTCAGCCCGTTCAGATCACCCACAATCCGGAGTTCGCCATGTCCCGCACCTCTCTCGCCCTCGTCCTGTCGCTCGCCGTGCTTTCGGCGACACCCGCCTTCGCCCAGGACCACGCCCACGTGCATGCCCAAGCCGCCGGCTCGGTCGCCGCGGAAGCTGCGGACGCGGCGGCGGCCGTCGACGCCTTTCACGTCGCCCTGAAGGCCGGCGACACGGCCGTCGCCCTGGCCCTGATGGCGCCGGATGTGATGATCTTCGAGGAGGGTGGCGCGGAGCGATCGCGCGACGAGTATGCGTCCCATCACCTGGGCTCGGACGCCGCCTTCGCCGCCGCCTCTGAAGCGACGGTGACGCGCAGATCGGGATGGGCCGACGGGGACATCGCCTGGATCACCAGCGAAGGCCGCACCACGGGCCAATTCAACGGCCGCGCCGTAGACCGCCTGACGACCGAAACCATGGTCCTCAAACGCCATGCCGACGGCTGGCGCATCCACCACATTCACTGGTCGTCGCGCGCGCCCGGCTGACGCTCAGGCCCGCGCCAGCGGGTCGCCGGCCCTGCGACGTCGGTGAGGAACATCGAGAAGACGCCCGCCCTCGCGGGCGGGCGTCCCCGATCATACGATCAGCAGCAGGTGCAGGCTTCCGCGCAGGCTGCGATAGCGTCGCAGCAAGCGCATACGGCCTGCGCCACGGCGTGCGGCGCGGCCGCGAAGGCGGCTGAACCGGAAGCCAGCAGCACCAGGGCTGCGAGGGTGAGCGTGCGTTTCATGGTTTTGATCTCTGTTTGATTGAATGAGTTCGGTCTTCTTCAACAGGATCAGCGTCGCGGGGGCGGGTCGTCCGCCTCCGCGGTGAAATCGGCATGCCGCGCATCAAGGGATGGATAGAGGACAGACGCATAGACCCGTGCGGGGGTGGGTTCACCGCCCTGAGGGACCAGGCCCTGGCAGATGGCCAGACACGCCTTATGGCACGAGATCCTGACGGTCTTCGGCTCGCAAGGGACGCCGTCGCCGCTCATCGACATGGACGCCATATCCTGATCGACCGGAGCTTCGCAGGCGATCGAAGCGGTGGACACGAACAGCACGGCAAACGCCGCTAGCAGCGCGGTCGTCAGTCGGACGAGGTCATGACGCAGGAACGGCATCGTCTGATCATACTTCAATGGCCGGCGGAGCGACGACCTCATTCAGATCATCGCGATCGCGGCTACAGAGACGCCGGGGGCGGTAGGGTTCCCATGACCGCCACGACGCCGATCAGGGCGAGTCCCAGACCCGTTTCGACCAACAGGCTGCGCCGGAGCGCGCTCATGGCGGCGAGGGAGGGTTGGCCCGTCTCCAGCGCAGAGCCCAGTGTCGGCGTCAGCCGGAACCGGTTGCTCGCCGCCAGCGCCAGCATCAAACCGAAGAGGACGAGCTTGGCGACCAGAAGCTGGCCGTAGAGGTTGCCCGCGATCGACGCCACGCGCTCGGGACCGATCAGGAACCAGCTGTTCACGAGACCGGTCAGCACCAGCAACAGGACCGCCAGCGTTCCCAGACCGGCGAAGCCATGCAGGGCGCGATGGATTGCACGATCGTCCGGACCGGCTCGGCGCAAAAGCAGGGCCGTCAACGCCGCCAGGGCGCCCAGCCACAAGGCCGCTGCCACCGCGTGAATGATGTTGGCGACGAGATGTATGGGCCCGCCAGGGCCCTCGGTGGCCGCGCCATGACCCGTCCACGCGAAGCTGGCGGCCACGATCAGACCCAAGGCGGCCGTCACGCTCCAGAGCGCGCGACCGGGTTTCAGGGCGACCAAGGCGACAAGCCCAAGCAAGGCGGCGGCGGCCCGCACGACCATCGCCATGCCCAGGGCCGTGCCGGTGACCATGAAGGACAGGGACGCGGGTTTGACGGCTTCGCTCAGCGACCCCGCCATGACGGCCGTCTGGGCCACCAGGGCGGCGAGCGAGCCGAGCGCGACGATGATCGCCGCGAGGCGCAATGTCGGTCGCGACCATTCCAGGTTCGGCGCGTCGGGGTCTTTGAAGCTGTAGAGAAGGAACAGCGGCGCGCCGAGAAGGACGACGCCGCCGGCGTATTGAAGCCAGCGAAGCGCGATGACCGCGACTTCCAGCACGGCGTCAGCGCACCGTGAAGGTGTAGGATCCCGTCATGCGGTGGCCGTCGCTCGACGCGATACGCCAGTCGACACGGTAGGCGCCGGCGGCCAGCGGGCGAGCCAGCGCGCCCGTGAGGGTCCTGCCGTCCTCGGCGACCGAGGTGCGGATCGCGATCTTCTCCCCCGCCGCATTGACGACGTCGAAGCCGGAAAAGGCGGGAACGCTGCGTTCGCTGAAGGTCAGGGTCAGCGTCCGGGTCGCGGCCACGGTGGAGTCGGGCGCCGGGGTGGCGCTGACCAGGCGAGCGTGGGCCGCCGCCGGTCCGGCGGCGAAGGCCACGACCGCCGCGACGGCGATGAAGGGCGCGGGGTTGAAGTAACGCATACTCAGTCTCCAGACGTTTGGCCGGTCCCGGCCTTCTGCTTCTCTACGCGCCACACGACCGCGTCCCTCATGAAGAGGAAGCGGGCGGCGGCTGAGGCCTTCCCCCGCACGCCGGGGTCAGCGGCGACGCTTCTCGAGGAGCGCCTGCATCTGGGCGATCTCCTCCTGTTGACCACGCACGATGCCGTCGCACAGGGCGATGATCTCCGGATCGGTCAGGGAGGCTTGCTCGCACATCAACACAGCCCCGGAATGGTGCGGGATCATCGATCGCAGGAATTCGTCGTCGCCAACGAACGCCTGGGTGCGCATGCCGACGAAGCTGCCGACGAAGATCACGACGGCGACCGCTCCAATGACCAGGTTCGTTTTGCGCGACGGGTACATGGACCGCATGAAGACGAGCATGAGGACCGCCATCGGCGCGACCATCATCAGGGTCATGTAGACGTTGTTCAGGTTGAGATAGAAGTGACCGAGCGTGGCGATCATCGTGTACATGACCAGGTACATGATGACGAAATCGAGCGCCAACTCGAGGTACAGGCTCCGATAAGGGCCGAGTCCACGAGCGTTGCCTTGCCCGCCGTGGTCCATCTGTTGATGAGACATCGTCCGTATCCTCTTCAGAAATTTCAGTTCGTCTTCGCCTGCCGCTGCGAATGCCTGGAGACTGCGGTCAGCGTCTAAATCAATCCGGCCCGTCACAGCCGGTTCCTCCCTTGGGTGGGTGGGCGGACTGGTGATTGCCTATCCTGGCTAAAGCCTCACCGCGCGCAGTCTCAGCGCATTGCCGATGACGCTGACCGAGGAGAGCGCCATTGCGAGCGCCGCAAGGGCAGGCGAGAGAAGCCAGCCGAAGACGGGATAAAGCAGGCCAGCCGCCACGGGGATGCCAAGGGCGTTGTAGCCGAAGGCGAAAACGAGGTTTTGGCGGATGTTGCCCATCACCGCGCGGGACAGACGCCGTGCGCGCACGATGCCTTGCAGATCTCCGCCCAGAAGGGTGACGCCGGCGCTTTCGATGGCGACGTCCGAACCCGCCCCCATAGCGACGCCGACATCGGCGGCGGCGAGGGCAGGGGCATCGTTGACGCCATCTCCCGCCATGGCGACGATCCGACCCTGCGAACGAAGCTGTTGTACTACAGACGCCTTGTCCTGCGGCAGAACCTCCGCCTGGACTTCGTCGATGCCGAGGCGACGCGCGACCGCTTCGGCCGTCGTCCGGTTGTCCCCGGTCATCATCACCAGCCGCAGACCGGCCGCTTTCAGCGCGAGGATCGCAGCCGGCGTGGTGGCCTTGATGGGATCGGCGATGCCGATGACCCCGGCCGCCTTTCCGTCGATAGCCACGAATATGGCGGTGGCGCCGTCGTGGCGAAGGGCCTCCGCCTTCGGCTCCAGCGCGGAGACGTCGATTGAAAGCTCGCCGAGAAAACGGGTGTTGCCCAGGGCGACCTGGCGGCCCTCAATCGTCCCGCGGACGCCGCGACCGACCGGGCTGTCGAAGTCCACGGCCTCGGTAAGGGGGATGTCCCGATCCTTGGCTGCCCGGACAATCGCGTCGGCCAACGGATGTTCGCTGCCCCGCTCGAGGCTGGCCGACAGACGCAGGATGTCCGCTTCCACGAAGCCCTGGGCTGGCAGGATCGCCGTCACCGACGGACGGCCCTCCGTCAGGGTGCCGGTCTTGTCCAGAACGAGGGTGTCGACTTTCTCGAAGCGTTCGAGCGCCTCGGCGTTCTTGATCAGGACGCCGGCGTGGGCGCCACGTCCCACCCCGACCATGATCGAGATCGGCGTGGCCAAACCCAACGCACAGGGACAGGCGATGATGAGCACCGAAACGGCGGCGACCAGGGCGTAGGACAAACGGGGCTCGGGACCGACCAGGCCCCAGACGACGGCGGCGAGCAGGGCGATCGCGATCACTGTGGGAACGAACCATCCGGAGACCGTATCGGCCAGCCGCTGGATCGGGGCGCGACTGCGCTGGGCCTGGGCCACCATCTGGACGATCTGCGCCAGCAGGGTGTCGGCGCCCACCTTGTCGGCGCGCATGATGAAGGATCCGGTCTTGTTGAGCGCGCCGGCCACGACGCGGTCGCCGACGTCCTTGGTCACCGGCATGGACTCGCCGGTCACCATGGATTCATCGACAGCGACCCGCCCCTCCAGGAGTTCGCCATCGACCGGGATCTTCTCTCCGGGCCGGACCCGCAGGCGGTCGCCGACGGCGATCTGGTCAAGCGAGACATCTTCATCGACGCCGTCCGCCCGGATTCGGCGGGCGGTCTTGGGCGTGAGGTCCAGCAGGGCGCGGATCGCGCCCGAGGTCTGTTCGCGGGCGCGCAGCTCCAGAATCTGGCCGACGAGGACCAGCACGGTGATAACCGCCGCCGCCTCGAAATACACCGGCGCGCTGCCGTCGGCCTTCAGGAAGGCGGGCGGGAACAGGGTTGGCGCGACGACGGCCACGACGCTGTAAAGCCATGCCACGCCGACCCCCATGGCGATCAGGGTGAACATATTCAGCCGACGGGTGCGCAGCGATGTCCAGCCGCGCTCGAAGAAGGGCCAGCCGCACCAGAGAACCACGGGGGTCGCCAAAGCGAACTGGATCCAGTTCGACATCTGGCCCGGGATGAACATGTGGAGATTGGCCAGATGTCCGCCCATTTCCAGGGCGAAGACCGGCAGGGTCAGGACCAGACCGACCCAAAAGCGTCTGGTGAAGTCGATCAGCTCGTGGTTGGGCGGGGCTTCCGCCGTGACCGTCTCCGGCTCAAGCGCCATGCCGCAGATCGGGCAGGAGCCTGGGCCTTCCTGCCGGATCTCGGGGTGCATCGGGCAGGTGTAGATGGCGCCGGGAACGGCCGGCTCGGCCTCCACGCGAGGGTTCAGGTAACGCATCGGATCGCCGATGAATTTGGTCCGGCACCCCGCCGAGCAGAAGAAATAGTCCTGACCGCCATGACTGGCTCGGTGAGCGGTAGTCGTCGGATCGACCGACATGCCGCAGACGGGATCCTTGACCGTAGCCGCGCCATCCGAGGCCTTCGCCCCGCAGCAGGCGTGACCCGAGGCATGATTGTGAGGATGCGTGGACATGTCGCTCTCTCCGGCTGACCGAAGGGCTCACATATACCCATGGGGGGGTATATCGCAAGATACCCGTCTGGGGTATATGGGGGTGCTCAGGAGGACAGGCCGCATGCAAACCGACACGAAACCCAAAGTCCTCAACAGGCTCAGTCGGATCGAAGGCCAGGTGCGGGGAATCTCCCGCATGGTTGAAGATGACCGGTATTGCGTCGACTTGCTGACGCAACTTCAGGCCGTTCGAGCCGCGCTCCATCGCGTGGAGACCGAAGTGCTACGGGATCACCTCGACCACTGCGTCATGGGCGCCATGACCGGCGACGATCCCGAGGATCGCAAGGCCAAGGCCGGCGAGCTGATCGAGCTCTTGGCGCGGGCCGGACGGTAGGGTCGGCGGAACGAATGGGCCCTCCTGGTCGCTAACGTCGGGACCCCAAGGAGCCGTCATGAAACGCATCAGCCTCGTCCTCGCCGCCTGCGCCTTGGCTACGGCCTGTTCCCCGCAAGCCGAAGAGCCCGCCGTAGCCACGCCTGAGGCCGCCGCAGCGGCAGACGCCCATGGCGGAATGGAGGGCGGCATGGCTGCGCCTGCGCCCGGCGACTCCGTCGCCACCCAAGGCTACAAGGCCTCGATGAACACGATGATGGAGGCGATGCCCGCCTTCACCGGGGACGCCGACATCGACTTCATGAAGCAGATGCGAGGTCACCACGTCGCCGCCGTCTCGGTGGCCCGTGTGGAGCTCGCGCAAGGCAAGGACGCCCAAGCGCGGGACCTGGCCCAGGAGGTGATCACGGCGCAGGAGCGCGAAATCACCCTGATCGACGCCTGGCTCGCCCAGAAGGGAGCGTCGGCGGCTCCCGCCGCCTGATCGCGAGATCAGCGCACCGCGTCCGACGACCAACGATGTGCGTAATCCGCCATCTGTCGTCCTCGTGGCGAAAGACCGATCGGCCAGTCCCGCCGTCCTCGAAAATCAGGACGCCGTCGGCCGCAAAGCCAGTGCGGCGTTTGCATCCCGGTCGTCGCGCGCGGCATGACACGCGTCGACGACGCTTGTCGCTATCGCCATACGATCGAGCCGGTAAGCTCGACGACGACCGTGCGGATGAGATACAGTGTACGTCCAAGTGATGGTGCACAGTGGCAAGGCGAACCGAACTCGTTGCATTGCAGCTCAGTGCTCAGAGAGTCCGATAGACCGCAAAAGATGACGAATTCACGCAGATGTTATTGCTTAGAATTTTCTGAATGTTTTCAGAATACTTCCCGTCTGTCGGTTGTTCAATCGGTCCGCCGGTTGATAAGCGAGAAAAAACCCCAAGCCGATCAGCGGCTTGGGGTAATTTGTGTAATCGAGTGGGAGTGATGTCGTCGCCGATCACCTCAATATCAGCGCGGCAAGCCCCGCCCAGGCTCCGAGGCTGAAGGCCAGGCCCAGACCGTAGCCGATCACGCGAAAGGTGCGGGGAGGCGGCGTGCCGGGCATCTCTGCAGGCGGCGCCAGGTCATGGGGGCTCTGAGTGTTCCGGGCGATGCTTTCGATGGATCGGCTCATGGTTCCACTATGGCAGGCGCCGCTTAACATCCCGTCTTCGCAACTGGTGTTAGCGAAGAAACGCTGTTTTAGTTTCAGGTGCGGCGCGATGTGGGTGGCGTCCAGGACCGGTGCTTGGTCGGCGGGGATAGGATGTCGTTGCTCAAAGGGTGTGTCGGCCTGATCGGCGCCGTAGGTGTCGCCGCTGGAGTCGGAGCCATTTCAGCTTTCCTCGCTCCCCATCCGAACCATCCTTTGGCGAAGCTTGGATTCGGACTTGAGGAAATTGCGGCCGCAGCGGCCCGGACCGGTGAATCCCGAGCCAGCGGGATCAATCGTCGTCTGCTTGACGCCACGCCGGGGTCCAGTCGGGCCTGGAACCGCCAGGCCTGGCTGGAAGGGCGGACCAGCGTTTCACCGGCCGCTGTTGAGGCCCTGCGCCGCTCCTATGGGGTGTCGCCGTTCGGTCCTACCGACAGCGTCTGGCGACTGACCTATGCCTATAATCGCTGGGATGCCCTGCCGCAGGATTTGCGTTATCGGGCGCGTGTCGAGCACCGATTGCACGTGCGAACCCACGGCCGCAGCGGCGTGCGCCCGGGTGAGATCGCCAATCCCGCCGGACGTCTGGCCGCGCGAATGAACCAGCGTCGGCAGCCACACGGCGGCAGGGGCCAGCGTGGCGGCGATGTCACGCATTTTGCGATGCAACAAAAAAGATAACGACGACGTCTTTACAACGCCGTTCTTCGGAGGCTTCCTTGCCCGGTCGTTAACGATGGGGGCGGGTATGGCGAAGCGACCAATTTCTGCGCTGGCGATCAGCGTGGTTCTAACTGGGTTTCTGACGGTCGTCGCGCCGGCGGCCGCGACGGTGGTGTCGGTGGCGGTCAGCCAGCCCGATCCGGTGTCTTTGCTGGCGTCACAGATCGCGACCATCTTGCAGAACGCGGATCTGGATGCTGCCGGCAAGGCGGACCAGGTCGCCCTGGCGATCGAAGCCTCCGAGCTCACAGATGAACAGGTCCAGGCCGCCCTGAATTCACCGACGGTCGCGGCGGCCGCGCCGGCGGGGACAGCGGCCGCCGCGGCCCTGGCTCAAGTAAAGGCGGCTGCGAGCGGCGAGGGCGGCCCGGCCTCGGGAGGAGCGGGGAGCGGCGGCGCCGGCGGGTCGAGCGGCGGTCCCGGAGGCGGTCTGCCGAGCGGCGGATCGACGGGCGGCGGCGCAGGCGGCGGAGGCGGCTACAGCGGGCCTCCGACCAACTGACGTCGAAGCCGCCAGTCGGCATTTGGACACTTTGACATCGGTCCGCATGCGCGGACGAGGGGTGGGGCATGGGCAGGCGAACGGTCAGCGTCTATTGCGCATTGGGCTCGGTGTTCGGCTCGGTCATGGCGGTCGTGCCGGTCGAGGCCCAGACCACGGGCGGCAGCCTGCGCCAGGCTCAGGATGCGACAACTGACCTGTTCGCCCGGGACCGGTCTGTTTCAGTCCGGGCGCGGCCGCGACCGGAATACGAGGCGATGGGCCTGTCGCTCGGAGCCTTCGGCGTATTTCCGAAGGTTGAGGTGGGGCTGGAGCGCAACGACAACATCTACGCTGTGTCCACCGGCGAGGTCGGGGATTCGATCTGGCGCGTGAGGCCGGAGGTTTCCGTGGTGTCCAACTGGCCGCGACACAGCATCTCGGCCTACGCCCGGGCGAGCGTGAATCGCTATCAGGACTATGGGTCGGAGGACAGCGAGGACTGGAGCCTCGGCGGGTCCGGCGTGCTGGATTTCGCTGGCCGCACGACAGTGTCGTTCGGCGGCGACCACCTGAGCGCCGCCGAGCCTCGGTCATCGTCCAGCACGCCACGCGCCGCTGTTGAGCCGATCGAATATGCGGTGACTTCGGCCTATGCGGCGGCGGCGCGCACCGGTGGCAGGATGCGCCTGTCCGGTCGTGCGGACTGGCGCAGCCTAGACTACGACGACGGCCGGGATGCGACGGGCGCCGTCATTCAGCAGGACGACCGCGACCGCCGGATCGTCAGCGGACTGGTGCGTTCGGATGTGGCGATCAGCCCCGCGACGGCGGTCTTCGTCCAGGCCAGCGCCAATTCGCGCGACTACGATCTGCCGTCGTCTGTTGGATATGCGGCGCGGGATTCTGCGGGATATGAGCTGCTGGCGGGCGTCAATTTCGAGGTCGGGGCCGTGGCGCGGGGCGAGGTGGCCGCAGGCTATATCTCCCAGGCGTTCGACGACGGGGCCTATGGCGACGTCGACGGATTCGGGGCCAGGGGGCTGCTGGAATGGTTCCCGACCCAGCTGACCACCGTGACCCTCAGCGCGGCGCGCACCATCGAGGACTCGGCCATTGCGGGATCAGGAGGTTATCTCTCGACGACCGCCAGCCTTCAGATCGATCACGAACTCCTGCGCAACCTCATCGTCTTCGTGTCCGCGAACCTCGCCTCGGATGACTATGAGGGCATCGACCGGACCGACGAACGTAAGTCCGCCAGCATCGGGGCGACCTATTTCGTGAACCGGCGTGTCGGTCTCAGCGTCACCGCCGGCGCCTTTGACCAGTCGTCTGAGGGAGCGGCGGCTGGCCCTCGTTTCGATCAGAACCGCCTGATGCTGTCTCTGGTGACCCAGTTCTGAAAGGGCGCGTGCTTTGCTCAGAGTGCTCATGCCCCGATCATCGGAAGGCCGGGACGGTCCGGAATCGTCAATGATGGACGCCGAAGTCGAGGGCTGGCCGGGTGTCGAACGGTTGGATCCGCAGAAGCTGATCGCCGCGTTTCGACGTCGGCTCAAACTGTTCGTGGCGATCCTGCTGCTGGCGGTGACAGCGGCGATCCTGGTCACGGCGCGCGCCACGCCGCTGTTCACGGCCACGGCCAATGTGACGATCAACACGCGCCAGTCCACCGTCGTCGATTCCCAGGCGGTGCTGTCGGGTCTGACGGCCGATTCCAGCGTGGTGGACACCGAGGTCGAAATCCTGAAGTCCCGTCACCTCACCGAGCGTGTCGTGGACGGCCTCAAGCTCGAGAACGACCCGGAGTTCAACTCCGACCTAGTCCAGCCAGGGCCGCTGCAAATGACCTTGGGCGGCGTCGCCGCCCTGTTCGGCGCTCGCCCGGATACGGCGTCTGCGCGTCTCGACGCCGTAGCTCGGCAGCGGAACAAGGAGGCGGTCGTCGAGGCGGTGCGCGCCCGCCTCGGCATCCGCCGTGTCGGCCTGACCTATGTGATGAATGTCTCCTTCGCGTCAGAGAACCCGGCCAAGGCGGCGCGCATCGCCAACGCCTATGTCGAGCGATATCTGCTGGAGCAGCTCGAGACCAAGTTCGATGCGACGCGCCAGGCCAATGAATGGCTGAACGTCAGGCTGGGCGAGCTTCGAGGCGAGGTTCAGGCGGCCGAGGCGGCCGTGGCCCAATATCAATCGGCCAACAATCTGCTCAGCGCGTCGGGGGCCACCCTGACCGAGCAGGAGATATCGGCCTACAATCAGCAGCTCGCCACCGTTCGCGCCCAGCAGGCGGAAGCAGAAGCGCGTTTGCGCACGGCCCGGAGCCAGTTGGCGCGCGGGTCGACCGGCGATGATGTCGGCGAAGCCCTGGGATCCCAGGTGGTCCAGCAACTGCGGCAGCAACGTGCGGAGGTGTCGCGGCGCGTGGCTGACCTGACGCAACGATATGGCCCGCGGCATCCGGACATGCTGCGCGCCCAGCGCGAACTGGCCGATATCGACGGCCAGATCCAGGCCGAGATTCAGCGGCTGGTGTCGAACCTGGAGGCTCAGGCCCAGGTGGCTCGCGAGCGGACCGCCTCGATGGCGGGCAGTCTGGGAACCGCACGCGGAACCCTGGCCGCCAATAACGCCGCCAGCGTGCGGTTGAACGAGTTGCAGCGCAACGCCGAGTCCGTGAGGACGCTGTACCAGAGCTTCCTGACCCGGTTTCAGGAAACCAGTTCGCAGGAGGGGCTGGAGCAGTCCGATGCGCGGATCGTATCGCGGGCGGCCATTCCCAATGCGCCGTCCTCGCCCAACATCCCGCTCAACCTCGCCCTGGGGCTGATTTTGGGTCTCGGTCTGGGTCTGGCCGCCGTGGTTCTGGCGGAGATGCTGGACTCGGGACTGATGACCGGAGAAGAGGTGGAGCGTCGTCTGGGTCTGCCGCACCTGGGCGCGGTGCCGAGCCTGTCCTCGGTCGCGGCGGCGGCCGAGCGCGAGGAGGCGCCGGCCGACTATGTTCTGAAGCGTCCGCTGTCTGCCTTCGCCGAAGCGGTGCGGGCCCTTCGGACCTCCATCCTCTATTCCCGGACCGGTCAGGCCGTGAAGGTGGTGGCCGTCACCTCGGCCCTGCCCGGCGAAGGCAAGAGCACCACCTGTCTCACCCTCGCGCGCGTTTCGGCCCAGTCCGGCGCCCGGGTGCTGGTCGTCGATTGCGATCTGCGTCGGCGCAATCTGAACCGCATGCTGGGCTTTGAACCGGAAACGGGCCTGCTTGAGGTGCTCAACGGCAAGGTCGCCCTGGAGCAGGTGGTGCATCTGGACGAGGCCTCCGGCGCCCACGTCCTGCCCCTTGCGCGCAACAGCTTCACCCCCAAGGATGTGTTCGGGTCCAAGGCCATGGATCAACTGATCGCGGATCTGGCGGCGCGGTATGATCTGGTTCTGCTCGACACCGCCCCGACGCTGGCGGTGGCGGACACGCGCATCCTGGCGGCCCGATCCGACGCCGTGATCTTTCTGGCGCGCTGGCGCAAGACGCCGGAGAAGGCGATCCAGCAGTCGTTGCGCTTGCTGGAACAGGCGGGGGCCCATGTCGCGGGTGTCGCCCTGACCCAGGTCGATATGAACGCCCAGGCGCGCTACGGCTACGGCGACGCGGGCTTCTACTACGCCGACTACAAGAAATACTACGCCACCTGAGCGGCGCGCCTTGGCCTGGAACCCGGGAACGTCATCGTCAATCGCCATGACGCGACATGGTCGTCATGGAGGCGAGCGAGCATCGCTGGCCGGTTGGCTGGCCTTGGCGATCGCGCCGGTGGTGATCACAGGCGGTCATTTCGTGGTCGGCGGCGGGACGAACATTCAGTCGGCAGTCCTGGTCTTGGCGCTTGCGGGGATATTGTTGATCCGGACGCTGCGGCCCGACGCGCGCGAGGCGCTGGAATCGGTCCCCGCACTTTGGAGCATGGGCCTGCTGTTCGGCGGCGTGATGATCCTGGCGGGTCTATCCTTGACGTCCTGGGCGCCGGGCGGACCGCATCCGATCTGGGCGATGACCGGGTCGGATGTCCGCGCGGGCACCCTGAACCGGTTCCAGACGACGATGGAGATGATCAAGCTGACCGGACTGGCTTGCGCCTTCCTGCTCGGTATTTTGCAAGGATGGCGGCCGGATCACGCTCGTCGAACGGTTCATCTGATCCTGACGATCGGGGCGGTCTATGCCATGGCGGCGATCCTCATGCTGGGCACGGGAACGCAGGCACTTGTCACGCCGCGCCTGACCGGCGGGTTCCTGTCGCCGAACAGTGCGGCGACGGTGTTCGGAGTGCTGACTGTGATCGGGACCGGGGTCGGGTTGAGGCAATGGCGACGTTCAGGTGGGGCGGGGTGGCGGGAGTCCCTGGCGACGGTCGGGCCGATCGGCGCCGCCCTGGCCTTGTTCGCGACCTGTTTGCTCCTGACCGGCTCGCGCGCCGGACTGGCGGCGACTGTGGGGGCGATGTTGATCTTGCTGGCGTGGCAGACCGCAACGGCCACAAGACGCACGTCGGCATTGTGGCTTGCTGTCGCGGTCTTCGCGGTGTTGGCGTTTTCAGCCATTGGCGGGTGGGGCCAGGTTCTCGGCGACCGCCTTGGATCGATCGGCGTCGACGCCGAGGTTCGGCGGGGGATCATGAGCGCCCACTGGCGCGCCTTTCTCGACGCGCCAGGGTTCGGCCACGGTCTGGGGTCGTTCCGCGAACTGAATGCGATGGCGATGACCGAGGCGACTTACGCGGATCTCTGGCCGATCCGGAGCGCCCACAACGTCTATCTGCAATGGCTGGAAGAAGCCGGATTGGCGGGCTCGGCCGCCATGTTCTCTCTGATCGGCCTCGTGATCTGGATCGGTCTGCGTCGAGCCGCGAGCGCGCGACGAGGCACAGAATTGGCCAGGGGCCTGGTCGCGGCCAACGTCGTCGTCCTGTTGCACGGCATGACCGACTATGCGCTGCAAGAGCCGTCGATCGCGGCGCTTTGGGCGTTCCTGCTTGGGCTGCAGGTCGCGTGGGGCGCAGAAGGCGCGCGGACATGAGCCGTCTGCCCGAAGAGCGGTCCCGGTCCCCCGTCCTCGTCTGGGCCCGGAGATGGGGCCGCCGTATCGCCCAAACCCCCTACCTTGCGCCGGTCGCCATGAGTGGAGCGGCCCTGGGCGTGGCGAGCTTGGCCGCCACGACGATTCTGGCCCAACAGCAAAAGGTTCGGCAGGCGATCGCGGCGCCGACGCCCATTGCGACCATGGATGACGATCTTGTCGGGCCGCAAAGCCTGTCCGCTGAAGCTTTCGTTCTGAGCGCCGAGACGTTGCAGGACGTCTCGGTCGCGGGCGCCAAGGCGTTCAACGCAAGCCTGCCTGTTTCAACTGCCCCGCTCCAGTCGGCCGCTCCGTTCGTGATCTCTTCTGACGACGTCGTCCACTACACACGCGCGCTCGATTGCCTCACGGCCGCTGTCTATTACGAGGCGGCGTCGGAAAGCCTCAACGGGCAACGCGCGGTCGCCCAGGTGGTGCTCAATCGCGTTCGCCATCCGGCCTATCCTCGAACGATCTGTGGCGTGGTGTTTCAGGGGGCGGAGCGCGCGACGGGCTGTCAGTTCACCTTCAGTTGCGATGGAGCCCTGGCGCGACGACCGACGCGCGATGGCTGGGCGCGCGCGCGTGCGGTCGCCGGCGCCGCCCTGAACGGCGCCGTGGTCGCCCAGGTGGGTATGGCCACCCACTATCATACCGACTGGGTCGCGCCTTACTGGGCCCCGAAGCTCACCAAACTGGGTCAGGTCGGCGCACACATCTTCTACCGCTGGCCGGGGGCCTGGGGGTTGAAGTCGGCCTTCACAGGCCGTTACGCCGGGGTCGAGGTCGAGCCAGTAAAAATGGCGACTCTGGCGACCGGAATATCGCTGGACGAGGCGCCCGCGATCATCGTCGAGGCGCCGCTGTTGACGGCGGTGTTTCCACAGCCGGTCATCGCGCCGGTCGCTGAGCCGACATCAGGTCCGGAGGTTACAGTTGCCCCGAGCGACGTCGCCGCTTTGCCGCCGTTGTCCCCCTCGCCGCCGCTAACGACGGCCGAGCGTCGGCCGGCGACGCCGTCGAACCCGCTGCAACCGCCTCAGCCTCAGTCTACGCGTCGCCCCAGGTTGCCGACGCCGAGCTCATGGTGACGCCGCGCCTCAATAGGCGTTGGTGCGCTTCAGCAGGAGGGGTACGGTTTCAGCGATGATGGCCAGGTCACGACGGAACGACCAGTTCCTTGCGTAGTCTGCATCAGCGGTCGCGCGTCTCGCCATGCAGTCCAGCGATCGAATTTCGCCTCTCAGTCCCTGGATCTGAGCGAAGCCCGTCAGACCGGGGCGAACCGCGAACCGCTGGCCGTAGTGGGGCACCAGCGACCCGTAGCGGTTGTCGTGCGCCAGAGCGTGAGGGCGAGGGCCCACGATCGACATGTCGCCGCGCAGCACGTTCAGAAGCTGGGGCAGCTCGTCCAGACTGGTGCGACGCAGCAGGGCGCCCAGCGGCGTCACTCGGCTGTCATTGCGGACTGCATGGGCGATGACGTCGCCGTCCTCGACCACCGTCATGGAGCGGAACTTCAGGATGAAGAAGATCTGTCCGTCCTTCCCCGTGCGACGCTGCCGAAACAGGACGGGACCGGACGAAGTGGCGGCCACAAGGACGGCGATCAGTAAAAGGAGAGGAGCGAAAACGATCAGGACGGCAGCAGCGCAGATAATGTCGAACGCGCGCTTCAGCGCCGACGACAGTCGTCGTCTGGACGGCGCGGCCCGCGCCGGACAAAGCGGCGCAAGGGTGCGCGCGGGAAACAGGATCGTCGTGTCTGCAACTCGCCCATCGAACATGTCGATAACCCCCTTCGGCGTATGCTTAACGACGATTTAAGAGCGTTGTTATGTTGCGCTGCAAGAAGATTCTGGGCTGCGCCGATCTGCCATGCCGCCTCGTGGCCGATGGGTCACGGTGAATCGCTCTAGCGTTGAACGCCTGCGAGCGAGATCGCCAATGACGCGTGCGGTTGCCGCGGCTCAATCCGCCGTCAGGCCCGCTTCACTGCGACCTTGCCGCCGACGACGCGGACCTGCAGCGCGGCGCGGTCGGCGTCCTGAAATCTCATCGCGCTGAGGACGCCGGTGGCATAGGCGCCGGTATCCAGACCGATGCGCCGGTGATCTGCGTGCAACTCCGGCGTCGGGGTATGGCCATGGACAATGATCCGTTCGAACCGCTCCTCCGCCCCGAGGAATTCCTGGCGTATCCACAGCAGGTCCTCGGGGGATTGGCGCTGAAGGGGAACGCCTGGTCGCGCGCCGGCATGACAGAAGAAATAGTCGCCAGACTCAAAGCTGAGTTCGAGCCGATCCAGAAAGGCGCGATGCACGGCGGGAAGGGCGGCAGACAGGGCGATGGAAGCCTCCCGCCATGAGGCGGCGTCCTCACGGAAGGTCGGCGCCGCCACGCCATAGGCATTGAGAGTGGCCCGACCGCCGTGTTCGCACCAGATCGGGCCGGCGTCCGGTCGATGTAGAAACCTGTCGAGGAAGGCCTCGTGGTTTCCACGCAGCAGCCGCACCTCCAGGTCCGATCGTAACTGAGCCCGGATCAGCAGGTCGATCACCCCGGGCGAATCAGGACCGCGATCCACATAGTCGCCAAGACCGACAATGACGCGTCGCTCGGCGTCGCAACGCTCGAGATCGGACATGATCGCGGCCAGTAGGGGCCCCAGAAGATCGGACCTGCCGTGGACGTCGCCGAAGGCCCAGACGACGGTGTCGGGAGCGGTTCGCGGCGCCGCAGATGGCCTAGGCGCTTCGGCACGCCGTCGGATCAATGAACGAAGCATCGCCATATCGGCTTCGGGGTCGGCGTCTCAGAAAAATCGCTCGCCAATCCGGATCGTATCCCCGGGAGCGACCTGGATGGCGGTGGTCAGCGGGTAGGGCTGTTCGGCATTGGAGTCGGCGCGTTTGATGAACACCCGACGTGTGTCGGCCCGATAGGTGAAGCCTTCGGCGGTGGCCACGGCGTTCACCACCGTGAGGGCAGAGGTGTAGGGGTACTCGCCGGGCTTCTTCACTTCGCCGAGGATGTAGAAGGGGCGATAGTTGAGCACCTCGACGCTGACCCGGGGCTCGTTGATATAACCCTCGGCGAGGGCCCGGCTGACCCGATCCTGGAACTCCGGCAATGAAAGACCTGTCGCCTGGATTTCTCCTATGAGCGGCATGGACACCTGGCCGGACCCATTCACCAGAAACTCGCCGCTCAGCGCCTCCTCCCCGAAAACGGTGATCCTCAGCTTGTCAGCTGCCCCCAGCCGATAGATCGGCGCCTGGCGGACCGGATCGGCCATCTGCGCGATGGGCGAGGGCTCCGGCGCGGTTGCACAGGCCGCGGAAGCCAGCAGAGCCAGGCTGATCAGCACAAAGCGCCAGGTGGAGGCCATGGCACGCTCCCGAACCGGTTAACGAACGGCGACACTCTAACTGACGCAATGCAGCATAACAAACCGTCTGACGGGATCACTGTCCAGAAGGCGAAGGGTTTCGCCGTGCAGCGCGAAAGCCATTGCATCAGACGCGTCTGCGCCGGATAGACAGAGCATGAACGCTGCGGAACCCAGGGTGCGAGCCGACGCCGTCCTTCGGGATCAATTCAAGGCCTATTTCCGCCGTCGCCCCATAGCCGAACTGCGGCTCGACCTGCAGATACTCGAAAAGGCGGCGCATCGCGCGGATCTGAGCCCGGCCGGCTGCGAACTGGCCAGCTCCGAGATCCGGGCGGCGATCGAGGGTGCTCGACCCTTCTCTCTGGTGCGCATCGGCGATGGAGAGGGAAACGTCCTGGCGGCCGACGATCCCGATTTTCCAGAATTGTCGCGATCCTGCGCCGGCGAGATCATGCGCATGATGTTCGGTTACGGCGCCATCCTCCCGACATCCGTGATGCGCGTGCGTCAGGGGCTGATCGAGGCCATCCAGGAAGCCGACATTCTGGGCGTTTCAGATAGTCACCGCCTTGATCTGATGGAAGCGCGCCTCGCTCAACCGGAAACCATTTCGGACCTTCGTGGTCTGCATGGCTCTGCGGAGTCGATCGTCAGGGTCAAGAACATCCTGCTTGCGGCGAGGGACAACCGGGTGCTCGCCGTGACCAACCACATCCACCGGTTCCTGGCGTCTGATTATGCGACGATCCTGTCCGAGCTGGACTACATCGCCTATGTCGCGCCCTATGATCTGGACGCGGCCCTTTCGCGTAGGTTCGGCGCACCTCAGGTCATCGGATTCCGCATTCCCAACCAGGCGTCGAATTGGATTGGCGTCGCAGATCGATGGTATGGATCAAGGTTCGAGCAGCTGATCCAGGATATGCGTGTTCCCGAAGGACGCGGGGTGTTCCTGGTCGGCGCCGGCCTGCTCGGCAAGGCCATATGCACTGCGGTCAAACGCAAGGGCGGCGTGGCCCTCGACATCGGCAGCATGATCGACGTGTGGGCCGGTCACAGCGTGCGTCGCTATCATGACGAGGCGTTTCTGAGACAGCACGCGCTCGTCGCGAACGTGACCGCATGATGAGCTTATTCAGGCGTCGCTGACCTGCATCAACTGGCGACGAAGGATGGCCAGTTCTTCGTTCCTCTCGATCGCGATCCGTCTGAGAATGTCGTTCTCGAATTCCAGACGCGGGGCGCGCGGTTCGATATCGATTCCGCCTGCCTGAACCCGGCCCGAGCCCTGCTGGCGATGGTTCAGGTCGGTCGCCAGACCCATCGCCATATCCAGATCGGCGCGAAGTTCGGCGACGTCACGTTCCGCTCTCGCCATATCGGCGGCGTGCTCGGCGTCCCTCGCCGCCATCATCCGCTGCAGAAGGGCGAGTTCGCGATAGCGGTCTTCCAGCGAAGCTCGCAACTGGTCCAGCATGACCTCGGCGGCGAGATCCGAGATTGCGACATTGTCGGTCAAGTGCTTCGCCATCGTCTGGTCCCGGTCGTCGCCACTCTCGCTGCTCGTCATCTAGCGACCTACGACGAAGTTTGTCCATGCGGCGAATGGTTCACGCGGCGTACACCATTAACTCGCGATAACCAACTGCTTTATATAAGAAATAATCTAGTTTGTAAGCGCGACCTTATGCGTCGTCCCCGATCATGCGCCCAGGCACGAGGGCGTCGCGATGGGACCGGCCAAATCTCGAACGGTTCTCCTTCTGGGCGCGACCATCGCGACGGTCAGCCTGGGAGCGGGCGTTGCGACGGCGCAGGACGCAGACAGCCGGGCGCCTGCCATGGTCCTGGGCGACGAAACGCATGCGCCGCCCGGGTTTCTCGACATGTGCCGACGATCGCCCCAGGACTGCAGTCCCCGGCGGCTGACGGCCGAGCAGAGCGCTGACGCCTCGCGCGCGTATGCGCGACTCTACTGGCGAGCAGTGTTCGCGCGACCGGTCGAAGCGCCGGCTGCGGCGGCGGACCTTGTTCGCAGTCTGCCGGGCACTGCGAAAATCGACGTCGACACGAACCTCGTCGAAATGGGGCGGACGGCCGGACCTGATCAGGCGGAGCCTGAAGATCCTGCCAAAGCGGCGACGCGACCTGCGGTCATCGACGCCCTGCCTTCATCCGTGGTGCGCCTGTTTCAAGCTTACGCGATCGAGGTCACGAAGCCGATGCCGCCGCACGATTCCGCTTCGGCCGGGACGGCGACCGAGCCGGCGCCGCAGGTCACCCTGGACACGGCCACATGGGCGACCCTCAATGGCGTCAATCGGCGACTTAACCGCAGCATTCGCCATACGCCGGACGCCGTTCAGTTCGGCAAGGAAGATCACTGGGCCGAACCCACAGGGCGAAAGCCTAAGGGCGACTGCGAGGACTACGTCCTGGCCAAGCGGCGGGAGCTGATCGAAGCGGGGATTTCCCCAGACGCCCTGTCCATCGCCCTGGTCCGCACGCCTTGGGACGAGCTTCACGCCGTCCTGCTGGTGAATTCGGATCGCGGCGAGATGGTGATGGACAATCTGTCGCCATGGATCACGCGATGGGATCGCACCCAATATGAGTGGCTGGAGCGCCAGACGCCGGGCCAACCGCTGCGCTGGACGCGGGTGATTTCCCCGACCTAGTCGGCCGTCTGTTCAAGCCCTGAATGCCAGCGCCAGGCGGACTGAACGATGTCGCCCAGATTCCGACTGGGACGCCATCCGAGGACGTCACATGCACGGCGGTTGTCGGCGACGAGTGAGGGAGCGTCTCCCTCGCGGCGCGGCGCCGCCTCGGCGATGAATGGACGTCCTGTCACGCGGCGCACTTCGGCGATCAGTTCCTTGACCGTGACGCCCGTCCCCGTGCCGAGGTTGAAGACCGCGCTCTCACCGCCGCTCAGCAGATAGCGCAGCGCCCGGACGTGGGCGTCCGCCAGGTCGCTGACGTGGACATAGTCGCGGACGGCGGTGCCGTCGCGGGTGTCGTAGTCGTCGCCGAACACGCGGAACGCCGACCGCTGTCCGAGCACCGTCTGCAGGGCGAGGGGTATGGCGTGGGTTTCCGGATCATGCCGCTCGCCAATGCGCCCCTCTTCGTCGGCCCCCGCCGCGTTGAAGTAGCGAAGGCAGACCGAGCGAAACCCCGCATAGATCGAATAGTCGGCGAGGGCCTGTTCAATCATCAGTTTGGAGCGGCCGTAGGGGTTGAGCGGCGCTTGGGGATGATCTTCATCCATCGGCAGGCGGACCGGCGCGCCGTAGGTGGCGCAGGTCGAGGAGAAGACCATCTGGTCCACCCCTCCGCGACGGGCCGCCTCGATCAGGCTGATCGCGCCGCCGACATTGTTGTCATAGAACCGGCCGGGCTCACGGACCGACTCCCCAACTTCGATCAGGGCGGCGAAATGCAGGACTGCGACAGGGCGATGGCGCGCGATGACCTCGTCTAGCCGATTGCCATCGCGGATATCGCCTTCCTCGAGCGGCCCCCAGAGGACATGGTCGGCATGGCCGTTGCTGAGATTGTCGTAGACGACCGGCAGGAAACCGGCCTCGGCGAGCGCCAGGCAGGTATGAGAGCCCACATAGCCCGCGCCGCCGGTGACCAGGATCGGCTTGGACATCGCGGGGTCTTTCTCAGCTCAGGCGGAAGGGGGCGGGGTCCAGCCCGACCTGCGCGGCGCTGGCCTGAAGCTGAAGCTGGGCTCCGAGAATGTGATAGAGCGAACTGGCCGGCGCCGGCTCGTCGATGAATTGGCCGTCGTCCAGCAGCTTGTCCCGCCACAGCCCTTCCGGCGTCAGATAGCGCCAGATGGCGCGCTGGGCGGCGGCGGCGTCCTCGAGCAAGGCGGTCCGATCGCTGTCCTGGGCTGTCTCGGCGAGGATCAGCGCGGCCTTCATCCACTCGGTCTGGGGCCAGAGGCGGGCGCGCCGGCTGCGGACCGAGCCATTGTCGTTCAGGGCGTCGAGCGCGACCTGCCGGCGCGGACCCACGCCTTGGCGACCGAAGGCGTAAAGACGCCTGGCGTCGGCGATGACCTCAGGGGCGCCGCGGGAGCGTGCATAACGCGTGAGCAGCCAGGCCCATTCGAACTGGTGGCCCGGTTCGATCAGCCGGCCGTCGTCGCCGGGCGCCAGCGACCAGTCGGCGTTGAAGAATTCCCGGAGGAATCCGCCCTCCCGGTCGATGAAGTGCGACCGGGCGAGGGAGACGATGCGATCCGCGAGGCGGGCCCATTCCTTGTCGCCGCCGGCTTCTTCCCAGGCCAGGCAGGCCTCGAGCAGATGCATGTGGGCGTTGGACTGATGCGGATGCGGGCCCTGTTCCACCAGGCCGCCGTCGGCGGGGGCATGCGCCAGAAGGGCGTTCCTGACCGCCGCTGCGGCCGCCTCGTGATCGCCGGCGAGTCCGGCCTGCTGAACTGACGCCCGCGCCAGGATGTGGAAGGCCTGGTCGTACAGCATGGCCGTTCCGTCCAGGGGCCTGGCGGTTTCGTCGAGCAGGGCGCGCATCAGACCGTCCGGGCGCAGATAACGGCCTTCCAGGAAGGAAAGGCCGTCATCGACTACGCGACGCCAGCAACCGCTCCAGCCATGGCGGCCGGCCTCGGCGAAGACGTATATTTGTCGTGCCTGCACCCTCGCCCTGCGGGGAGCGGCGATGACTCTGCCCTCCAGAGAAAGCAGTTGAGCGAACGGGCCGCCAAGACCCTGGCCGACAGCACTCCACAGGGGTAGAGCTCTCAGTCGCAGCCAGTCAGAAAATCTTGATCCGCCTTGCTGAAGTCCTTGCACGGGAGGCTGTGGGAAGTCCAAATGTTGAGGCGAGGCGGCCCGAAGGCGTTCAACAATCTTCTTGACTTCCTGGCTACGGTTCATGTCGCAAACGAGGACGGCATCCCTTTCGGCGATGATCGCCAAATTCCGGACACCGATCGCCGCAACCACCACCCCGTCCGATGCGCGAGCCATACAGTTCTCGACATCTTCAAATACGAACGCGCCGAGATCGCCCTCGCCGGTTTTGGCGACGGCATCCCACGAGCCAAGATCGGACCATTCGAAGTCGACAGGCAGCACAGACGCGCGCGAAGTTTTCTCCATGACCGCATAGTCGATCGAAATTTTTGGAGCATTTGAGAAAACAGGCAGAAGGGTCTCTGGATCGACAGCATCTCGCCCTCCTGTCGTCGGAGGTAGCGCAGCCGTTGCGGCAATTGCGACGGCGGGGGCCTGGGCTTCCAGCTCTTCAAGCAATATCGCCGCAGAAACGATAAAGTTTCCGCTGTTCCATAAGTATCCGTTGGCTATGTACCGCTCGGCGGTCTTGGCATCCGGCTTCTCAACAAAAGCCTTCACAGGCGATAGCCGATCCGCGCGTTCGGCGGCGATATATCCATAAGCGGAAGAAGGCTCTGTGGGCCTGACGCCCAGCGTTACGACTTGACCTGATCGAGCCGCGTCTGCTGCTTCGCGTGCCGCCAAACGAAACGCTTCTTGGTCGGGAATGTGGTGGTCCGAGGCGACGAAAACATTGATGCCTTCCGGATCGGCGCGATAGGTCCAGGCTGCGGCCGCCGCCATCGCGGCAGCAGAGTCTCGCGCTTCCGGCTCGAGCAGCACCTGGGCTTCCAGCCCAAGCTCGCTCAACTGATCAAGGATCGCTGCGCGATGAGCCGCTCCACCGACAACGATCAATCGACCTCCATTGAGCGCAAGCGGCGCTACACGAAGGGCGGTGTCCTGGAAAAGCGAGCGATTGCCAGACAGCGGCATGAACTGTTTCGGTCGCGAAGGGCGTGACGCTGGCCAAAGCCGAGTGCCCGCACCGCCACACATGATTACTGGATAGAGGCCCATGGCGGCTATCTTGCAGATTGTTGGGATGAGCAAAACATTCTTCGGCCAGCCAGTGACACATTTGATAGAATGCCGTTACTGGAATGCCGCGTCGATCGGGTGTCAGTCGATAAATTCGGCGGGTCGTTTCGATAGATTTGCGCTGACGGCCTCCATCTGGTTGGGCGATCCGATCAGAGCGCCCTGCTCGCGGCTTTCGGCCGTCAGGATGCGTTCGACGCTCTGCTCAGCTTCGAGATTCGCCAGCCGCTTCGCCGCCCGCACGGCCTGTGGATTGCGCCCGGCGATGGTTACGGCCAGGTCCAGCGCGTCGGCGAGCGGTTCCTCGGACAGACGGGTGACGAAGCCCAGCCCGATCGCCTCGACGCCATCGAACTCACGGTGGGTGTAGGTCAGTTCGCGCAGCACGTCGTCACGCACCAGGCCACGCCACAGGGCGAACCCGGCCATGTCGGGAACGATGCCCCACTTCATCTCCATGATCGACAGCCTGAGATCGGGACGGGCGAGGCGGATGTCCGCTCCTGACAGAATCTGGAGGCCGCCGCCGAACGCCACCCCGTGCGCCGCCGCGATCACCGGGACGGGCAGGGCGCGCCAACCCCAGGCGACCTGCTGGAACAGATTGGCCGGGCCGTGGGTGCGGGCCATGATGTCGAAATCGTTGGCGGCCAGCCCGGCCATCGACTGCATGTCCAGTCCGGCGCAGAATCCTCGACCCTCGCCAGACAGGACCACGGCCCGCAGGCCAGGCGTGGTCGACAGCTGATCGATGACGGCGGCGATCGCGTCGATCATCGTCGAATCGAGGGCGTTGATCTTGTCGGGCCGGTTCAGCCGCACATCGGCGACGCCGTCGTTGAGGCTGAGGGTCACGCGGTCGGTCATGGCGTTGCTCCGAAGTCGCCTGTTGGTACGGGCCGGCGCGCCGGGAGGAAAGCGGTAAGGTTCGGAAAGTCGTCGGGCGTCGGCGCCTTGCTTAGGATGGCGGCGAACCCGGAGGTCTCATGCCTGTCGCCCTCTTCCTCGCCCTGTCTCTGCAAACCCCGATCCCCGCCGATGTGCGGTTGGAGACGTTCAAGACCCTGTGCGTGCCGGATCGTCGCGACATGGCGGCGACGTCGGCGCGTCTGGCGGCGGCCGGCTGGGTACGCGCCGAAGAGACCGACCATCCGGAACTGGCCGCCAGCGTCGCCATCGGAAGGGCCGAGGCGAACGATCCCGAGTTCCCCATGGAGATGGAGCAGGAGATCTGGAAGGATCCCGGCGGACCGGCGGGCAGATATGTCATCGTCAACAAGGTCAGCGCCGTGATCGGCGAAGACGAGGACAGCGACGGCGACGGCGTTCTGCAGTCCTGGGAGAAGGCCGACGATCTGGTCTTTCTGGGATGCGGCCTGTGGGATTTCGACGCGACGGAGGGCGTGCACCCTGGCCTGATGACGGCCTGGACCACCCAGACGGCTGCCCAGAGCATCGAGCTTCCGGGACAGATGATCGGCGGAACCTGGAACGTCTACCACTTCATGCCGGGGACGGCCGACGTGAAGATCGGCTTCATTCCCGACGAAAGCCCGTGGGTCGCGCGCACCGGCTTCAGCGGCGCGATGATCACCATGACCTCCGCGCCGGAAGAAGAGGTCGAGGACAGGGAAGAGGCTGCGTCGGCGACGGACGCTGGACCCCAAGGGGACTGAAGACGCCGGTCAGTCCTACCGCTTCCCGGTCGAAGGCGGGCTATCGGCCAGGGCTCGCCGACGACGACGTGGCCTCGCCACGATCCGCCCTTGAGCCTGGGTTCGACCCGGCCTAATCGCTTCCCATGCGCCAATCCTTCGACGAAACCACCGATCCGTCCTTCGGGGCGAAGCATCTTCCGCTTGTGCGCGCCCGGATGGCAGAACAGGGGCTCGATGGCCTTCTGGTCCCGCATGAGGACGAATATCAGAACGAATATCTGCCCGAGGCCAATGAGCGGCTGGCCTGGGTGTCCGGCTTCACCGGCTCGGCCGGCGCGGGGGTCGTGCTGAAGGATCGCGCCGCCGTCTTCACCGACGGCCGCTACACGGTGCAGATCCACGCCCAGGTCGACGCCGACCAGTTTGAAATCCTCGACATCGTCGATCCCGGCGTTCCGGCGTGGCTGGAGACCGTGCCCGCCGGATCGGTGATCGGCTATGACGCCCGCCTGCACAGCCCGGACGCCCTGACCGGCTTGCGCCGTGCCGTGGAAAAGGCCGGGGCGACGCTGAAGCCCGTCTCGCCCAATCCGCTGGACCTTGCGTGGGGCGATGCCCGTCCGACGCAGCCCGCCGCGCCCATCGTTCCGCATCCGGTCGACTACACCGGGGAAGACGCCGCCGCCAAACGCGCCCGCATCGGTCAGGCTGTGGCCGACCTCGGGGCCGACGCCGCACTGCTGACCGCCCCGGCTTCTCTGGCCTGGCTGTTCAATATCCGGGGCGGGGACGTCATCCGCACCCCGCTGCCGCTGGGCCAGGCCATCCTCAATGCGGACGGCTCGGCGAAGCTGTTCCTGGACCCGGCCAAGATCGCCAACGAACTGCCCGGCTGGCTCGGCGACGCCGTTGAGCTGGCTGATCCCGACGCCATTGACGCCGCGATCCACGCCCTGTCCGGCCGCACGGTCGTCGTCGATCCCGCACAGTCGGCCGCCGTCTGGTTCGACGCCCTGGAGGCGGCCGGAGCGAAGATCGTCCGCGCCATGGACCCCTGCGCCCTGCCGCGCGCGACCAAGAACGCCGTCGAGATCGAGGGCAGCCGTCGCACCCACATCCGCGACGGCGCCGCCCTGACCCGCTTCCTGCATTGGGTCCAGACCACGGCCGAACGGACCCTTCCGGACGAACGTGAGATCGCCGAGGCCCTGGAGCGGTTCCGAGAAGCCACGGGCGAACTGAAGGACCTCAGCTTCGACACCATCTCCGGCGCCGGCCCGAACGGGGCCCTGCCGCACTACAAGCCGGTCGGCGCAAAGATCCGTCGGATCGAGACCGGCGTCCTCCTGCTCGTCGATGGCGGCGGCCAGTATCTGGACGGTACGACCGACGTCACCCGGACCGTGGCGATCGGCCACGCGACTGACGATCAGCGGCGCATGTTCACCCTGGTGCTGAAGGCGCACATCGCCATGGCGACGGTCCGTTTCCCGGCGGGGACGACCGGGCATCAGCTTGACGCGGTCTGCCGTGCGCCGATGTGGGCGGCGGGCCTCGACTACGACCACGGCACGGGCCACGGCGTCGGCTCCTACCTCGGCGTCCACGAAGGCCCGGCGCGCATCGCCAAGGCGGTCAACACCCAGCCGCTCCTGCCCGGCATGATCCTTTCCAACGAGCCCGGCTATTACCGCGAGGGCGCGTGGGGCATCCGCATCGAAACCCTCCAGGTCGTCACGCCGGCTCAGCCCGTTCCGGGCGGCGAACGCCCTATGCACGGCTTCGAGCAACTGACCTTCGCGCCGCACGATCGCCGCCTGATCGACGTCGATTTGCTGACGCCCGACGAACGCGCCTATGTCGACGCCTATCATGCCGAGACCCTCGCCAAGATCGGGCCGTTGCTGGCGGGGGGTGTCCAGGCGGATCCTGCGGCTCTGGCATGGCTGCAGGCCGCCTGCGGCCCGCTTTGAATTCCCAGTTTTGAGACGCCGGATGGCTATGGTAGAAATGCGTCTACCATGCTGAACATCAAGAACCCGCGCGCGCATGAGTTGGCCGTTGAAGTGGCGTCGGTCACGGGCGAAAGCCTGACGGATGCGGTCATCCATGCCCTGGAAGAGCGCAAGGCGCGGTTGCAGATTGCGTCGAACGACATCGACATGGCGAAGGTCGAAGCCATCCTCGGCGAACTGAAGACCCGCCTGCCAAAATCGTTCTTTGAGGAAGAGGATCCCAGCGCCTTCCTCTATGACCCGGTTACCGGCCTGCCCGCGTGATCGTGGACACCTCGGCCATCGTCGCGATCGTGAGAGGCGAACCGGAGCAGATGGCATTTTTGGTGCGGCTGAGCCAGGCTCGATCCGCAGGCGAGCCAGCCCGGATGTCTGCCGCGACGCTGACAGAGCTCACGATCGTGATCGACAGGTTCAAAGATGCGCGGGCGTCCGAACTTCTGGACGCCTTGCTCGCTGAACTGCGACTGGAAATCGTACCGGTAGGACAGAACCTGGCCGACCATGCCCGGGCGGCGAACCGTCGCTTTGGCAAAGGCTTCCATCCCGCGCGCCTGAACTTCGGGGACTGTTTCGCCTACGCCCTGGCCAAGGCGACCGAGGAAGCCCTTCTGTTCAAAGGCGACGACTTTGGTCGGACGGATGTGATTTCGGCTCTGTGAACCTTGCATGCGGTCGGATCGACACCGACCTGAGCCTCTCCAGCCCGACACGGAGCCTCCCCATGAAGATGCGCAAACTCGGCCGGAACGGCCCCCAGGTCTCGGCCATCGGCCTCGGTTGCATGGGGATGAGCGCCTTCTATGGCGCGCATGATGACGCCCAGTCCGCTGCCGTGATTCATCGCGCGCTCGACCTCGGCGTCACCCTGTTCGACACCGCCGAGATGTACGGCCCCCTCACCAACGAGATCCTGCTGGGCCAGGCGCTCAAGGACCGTCGCGACCGAGCCTTCATCGCCACAAAATTCGGCATCCGGTACAACGAGGATCGGTCCGCGCTGTTGGTCGATGGCTCTCCGGCCAATGTTCGGCGGTCGATCGAGGGCAGTCTGCAGCGTCTGGGCGTCGATCACGTCGATCTCTACTATCTGCACCGGGTCGATCCCGACACGCCCATCGAAGAGACGGTCGGGGCTATGGCGGATCTGGTCAGCGAGGGGAAGGTCCGGTTCCTCGGCCTGTCCGAGGCCGCGCCCGACACCCTGCGCCGGGCCCATGCGACGCATCCGATCACGGCGTTGCAGACCGAATATTCGCTGTGGTCGCGCGAGCCGGAGGACGAACTGTTCGATCTGTGCCGCGAACTGGGCATCGGCTTCGTGCCGTACAGCCCGCTGGGGCGCGGCTTCCTGTCGGGCGACATCCGCTCGATCGACGACTTGGCCGACGACGACTTCCGCCGGTTCAACCCGCGTTTCCAGGGCGAGAACTTCCAGAAGAACCTCGATCTGGTCGAGGCGGTGAAGACGCTCGCCGCCGACCGTGGCGTCACGGCCGCCCAACTGGCCCTGGCCTGGGTGCTGGCGCAGGGCGATGACCTGGTGCCGATCCCGGGCACGCGGCGGATCGCCACGCTGGAGCAGAACGTGGCCGCCGCAGACCTGGTTCTGAGGGCTGATGACCTGGCGGCGATCGAGGCCGTATTCCCGCGCGGCGCCGCCTCGGGCCACCGCTACCATGCCGCCGCCCGGGACGCCCTCAATCGCTGAGGATCAAGCCGGCAGGGCTCAGGCGACGAGCACCTCGCGCGACATCCGCGACAGCAGGTCGCCGCCCTGGCCGATCGCCGCCAGCCGACTGGAGCAGTGGCCCAGCACATTGGCCGCATAGACCTCATACAGGGCGATCTTGCCGTTCAGCCACGCTGTATCGCCGTCGCCGGCGTCCAGGCGCGCCTTGGCCGCCAGGGCGCCCTTGGCCAGCATCCACCCGCCGGTCACGTCGCCGAGCAGCTTGAGATAGGCGTCGGCCCCGGCCAGGACGTCGGCGGCCGATTCCGGTTCGGCCTTGCGGTCCAGCATCCAAAGCGTGGCGTCCTCGACCGCCTCAATGGCCGCCTGGAAGCGTTCGACCGGCTTGCCGGAATAGAGTTTGCCGAGGACCGGCAGGGTGGCTTTGAAGTCGGCGATCAGGGCCTTGGCGGATTCGCCCCCGTCCATCGACAGCTTGCGACCCACAAGGTCCATCGCCTGAATCCCGTTGGTGCCCTCATAGATCGGGGTGATGCGGGCGTCGCGATAGTGCTGCGCGGCGCCGGTCTCCTCGATGAAGCCCATGCCGCCATGGACCTGCACGCCCATCGACGCCACCTCGCAGCCCATGTCGGTGGACCAGGCCTTGGCGATCGGGGTGAAAAGGTCCTCGCGGCCCTTCCATCGCCTGCGGTCTTCCTCGGTCGCGGCGTGGCGCGCCAGATCGGCCGCGACCCCGGTCGACAGGCAGATGGCCCGGGCCGCCTCGATCTTCGCCTTCATGACCGACAGGGTGCGGCGCACGTCCGGATGATCGAAGATCGGCGACGACGCCTCGCCGGTCCAGACCGAACGGCCCTGTTTGCGATCCAGCGCATAGGTCAGAGCATGCTGATAGGCGCGCTCGGCGATGCCGACGCCCTCGACGCCCACGGCCAGGCGCGCGGCGTTCATCATCACGAACATATGGGCCAGGCCCTCGTTCGGCCGCCCGACCAGTTCCGCCCGCGCGCCCTCATAGCTCATGACGCAGGTGGGCGAGGCGTGGATGCCCAGCTTGTGCTCGACGCCCACCGGCCGGAAGTCGTTGCGGTCGCCCAGCGAGCCGTCGTCCTTCACCTCGAACTTTGGGGTCAGGAACAGGCTGATCCCCTTCGGCCCCTTGGGTGCGTCGGGCAGGCGCGCCAGCACCAGATGGATGATGTTGTCCGTGGCGTCGTGGTCGCCCCAGGTGATGAAGATCTTCTGACCGTTGAGGGCATAGGTCCCGTCGCCGTTCGGCGTCGCCGTGGCGGTCAGGGCGCCGAGGTCCGACCCCGCGCCCGGTTCGGTCAGGACCATGGCGCCGGTCCATTCGCCCGACACCAGCTTGGTCAGGTATTTGGCCTTCTGTTCCTCGGTGCCGACCGCTTCCAGGGCTTCGATCGACGCCAGCGACAACATGGGGCACAACCCAAAGGCCATATTGGCGGCATGCACCGTCTCATAGGCCGCCAGTTCCAGAGCTTTCGGCAGGTGCTGGCCGCCGGCCTCCGTCGAGGCGGTCAGGCTGGTCCAGCCGCCCTCGGCGAACTGGCGATAGGCGTCCGCGAAACCCGGCGCGGCCGTCACCGATCCGTTCGCATAGGTCGCGCCCGCCAGATCGCCGGGCCGGTTCAACGGGGCCAGCACCTCCTCCGAAAACTGGCCCGCCGCTTCCAGCACGGCGCCCATGACGTCGGCATCATAGTCAGGGAACGCCCCGGTCGCCGCCACGGCGTCGATATCGGCGACGGCGGCCAGGCTGAAGGCGATGTCCTTGACGGGCGCGCGATAGGTCATGGGACGGGTTCCTTGCGTAAACAGACGAACGGGGCGTCGAATCCTTCATGCCGCGTTGCCGCATCGGCATGCAAGCGCCTTGGCGCGACAGTCGCGCTTTGCCAATGTGATCCGACGTTCAGAAAGGCGTCTCTCCATGGCTGAGCCCCGACATCGCTATTCGACCGTGTCGCTGACCCTGCACTGGGGCATCGCCCTGTTGCTGGTCGCCCAAATCCTGCTGGTCAGCGACGCCAATACGGATGGGCCGGACGCCCGGATGTGGGTGGGCCTGCACAAGTCGGTGGGGCTGAGCATCCTCATCCTGACGCTGGCCCGGCTCGGCTGGCGGATCGCCAATCCCGCCATCCCCCTGCCGCCGGGCACGCCGACCTGGCAGAGGATCGCCGCACGAACCAGCCATGTCCTGTTCTATGCGGTGCTGATCATCCTGCCGCTGACCGGCTGGCTGGCCTCGTCGGCGGCGGGCCGGGACATCGCCTGGTTCGGTCTGTTCGACTGGCCGCTGCTGCCGATCGGCGGCGGGCGCGACACGGCGCGGGCGTTGATGTCGGTCCACCATGCCCTGCCGAAGCTGCTGTATGTGCTGGTCGCCATCCACGTTCTGGCGGCGCTGAAGCATCAGTTCATCGATCGGGACAATGTGCTGCGGCGCATGATCCCCTTCATCCCGCGCCGTCCGTGACGGTCGCCGCGATCGAACGTGCGGGCCAGGCGCTCAGGGACGGACGGCTGGTCATCCTGCCGACCGAAACAGTCTATGGGCTGGCTGCAGACGCTGCCAATCCCGAGGCTGTGGCCGCCATTTTCGAGGCCAAGGGACGGCCGCGCTTCAATCCCCTGATCGCCCATGTGGCCGATGCGGCGGCGGCGGAGCGTCTCGCCGTGTTCGACGATCGCGCACGGCGTCTGGCTGACGCCTTCTGGCCCGGACCGCTGACGATCGTGGCGCCGGCGCGGGACAGAGAGGCGGTCTGCGATCTGGCGCGGGCGGGGCTGGACAGCGTCGCCGTCCGGGCGCCGGGCCACGCCCGGGCGCGCGCGGTGATCGAGGCGTTCGGCGGCGCGGTGGTCGCGCCCTCGGCCAACCGGTCCGGGCGGCCCAGCCCGACCACCTTCGAGGATGCGATGGAGGAGACCGGCGCCTTCGCGGCCGAGGCCGTCGATGGCGGGCCGTGCGCCGTGGGGGTCGAGAGCACGGTGGTCTCGGTGCTGGACGGACGCGTGTCCCTGCTGAGGCCTGGGGCGGTGACGGCCGAGGAGCTGGAAGCCCTGGTCGGGCCGCTGGATCGCGCGGCCGGGGAGGGGCATCGTTCGCCGGGTCGGTTGGCCCTGCACTATGCGCCGGATGCGCCGGTCAGGATAAATGTGACGGAGGCGAATGAGGGCGAAATCCTGCTGGGCTTCGGACCGGGCGCCGGCGATCCACGCTGGAGCCTGAGCCCCGAGGGCGACCTGCGGCAGGCTGCGGCGCGGCTGTTCCGCCTGCTGCGCGAGGCGGACCGCGAACGACCGGTCGGCATCGCCGTGGTCCCGATCCCGGCGCAGGGTCTGGGCGAGGCGATCAACGACCGCCTGAAGCGCGCGGCGGGATTTGTGGGTTAGGTGCTCCGTGCCCGTGTCCGCTGTGTTAAAGGCAGGGCATGACCGAACCGACAGATGACGCCGCGCCTGCCAATGAAACGCCGATTCAGCGCGCCCTGCGACTGAAGCAGGCGGGTATCGACGCGCGGGCGAAGCCGCCCCGCGGCGGGCGTTTCCAGCGTGAGCAGGCGGCGCGTGTGGCGGCGGGCAAGTCCAAGCCCTGGATGACCAAGTAGCGCCGGTTAGCCGAACCTCGCCTGTAGATCGACGCTGGACCGGGTTCCGACGGCGTCGAGGCAGGATGTCAGCCATTCCTCGGCGGCGTCCCGTCCCTTGGCCTTGAGACCGTTGAGGAAGGTCCACTCCGTATTGAACTTGGACCCGGCCGACAGGTCGTCCAGCCAGCCGTCGGCCTCGATGGCGTGCATGCGGACGTGGCGATAGGAGCGGCGGCCGTCTTCGGTCAGGCGGCCCTCCTCGAACAGTTCCTGCATGAAGGCCACGGCGCGCAGTTCGGCCATCAGGGGGGCGGAAAAGGCGATCTCGTTGATCCGGTCCATGATGTCGCCGGCCGCCCTGGGCGTGCCGACGCTTTCGAACGGATTGAGGGTCATCAGCAGGATGTCGTCGGGCCGGTCGCCCTCATACAGCGGCCATAGCGGCGGATTGGCCAGGTATCCGCCGTCCCAATAGGGCTCGCCGTCAATTTCCACCGCCTGGAAAAGATGCGGCAGGCAGGCCGAGGCCATCAGCACACGGTCGGTGATTTCCGGCGAGGCGAAGATACGGGATCGGGCATGGCGCACCTGGGTCGCCGCGACGAAGAACCTGATATGCGACGATCGCACCGCCTCGAAATCGACGCTGGCGTCCAGAACGCGTTTGAGAGGATTCAGGTTGAAAGGGTTGAATTCATACGGACTGAGCGAGCCGGCCCAGCTCTCCATGGCGCGCCAGGCGGGGGCGTCCTTCAACCAGCCGGGCGTCAGCGCCGCGCTCCAGATCGCGCTGTCGCCGAAGACGTTGCGACCGCCCGACTGGTTGGTTTCGCGCCACAGCTTGTCCAGCGCCGCCCGCCCCCCCTGCGGGCCGCCCGTGGTCAGACCGGAGATCAGGGCGGCGCCGTTCATGGCCCCGGCCGAGGCGGCCGAGACGGCGCGGATGTCGAGCCGGTCGTCTTCGAGCAGCCGATCCAGCACGCCCCACTGGAACGCGCCATGCGCCCCGCCGCCCTGAAGGGCCAGGCAGATCGGACGTCTGGCGTCGGGAGCGGTCGAGGCGGCGGCGCTCTTGCCGGCCGGTTCGGAGGTCTTGCGTTTGAAAAGCGCCATCGTCCCCCGACGTGATCCCTATTGCGCGGTCCAGCCGCCGTCCACGGTCAGGGCCGCGCCGTTGGTGCCGGCGCCCGCGTCCGACGCCAGATAGAGGAAGGCGCCGACCAGTTGCTCGACCGTGATGAATTCCTTCGACGGCTGCTTGGCCAGGATGATGTCCTGCATCACCTGTTCGCGCGGCATGTTGTTGACCCGGGCCTGGTCCTCGATCTGCTTGTCCACGATCGGCGTGTGGACGAAGCCGGGGCAGATGGCGTTGCAGGTGATGTTGTCGCGCGCCAGTTCCAGGGCGACCGTCTTGGTCAGGCCGATGACCCCGTGTTTGGCGGCGACATAGGCGGATTTGAACGGGCTGGCAACCAGACCGTGGGCCGAGGCGATGTTGATGATCCGCCCGCGCCCCTGCGCCTTCATCAACGGCACGGCCGCGCGAATGGCGTGGAAGGCCGACGACAGGTTGATGGCGATGATCTGGTCCCATTTCTCGATGGGAAAGTTCTCGATGGCCTCGACATGCTGGATGCCGGCGTTGTTCACCAGAACGTCCAGCCGACCCAGCTCTGCCTCGGCGTAGGCCACCATGTCGGCGATCTCGGCCCCGTTCAGCATGTTGGCGGCATGGTAGCGGACGCGCACCCCATGTTCGGCTTCCAGCGCCGCGCGGGTCTTTTCGATCTCCGCCGCATCGCCCAGTCCGTTCAGCACCACGTCGCCGCCGCGCGCCGCCACCGCTGTGGCCAGGGCCAAACCGATGCCCGAGGTCGAACCGGTGATGACGACGACCTGGCCGCTGAGATCTTCGGGGCTGCGATAGGCGGGCATGACAGGTCGTTTCCGGAGGGTAGTTTCTGATTTGGGCCGTAGCTTATTCTGTTGCAGGCGCGAAGGCGATCAGGAATTTCCCGATCGGGTGAATATCCACTCCGTATCTGACGAGGCCGAGGCGACGAACCGATAGCCGTCGTGGTCAAAGTCCTTGAGATCCTGCGGGTCTTCGATCCGGTTCTCGATGGCGTAGCGCGCCATGGTCCCGCGCGCCTTCTTGGCGAAAAAGGAAATGATGCGGCTTTCGCCGTCCTTCTCTTCGCGGAACTGAGGCGTGATGACCGGCAGGGTCAGGGCCTTGGCGTCCACGGCCCCGAAATATTCCTGGCTGGCCAGGTTGATGAGAACCTTGTGAGGGTGTCCCTCGGCGTCGGCGTTCAGCTGCTTCGAGATGCGATCGTCCCAGAAGTCATAGAGACTGGCCCCGCGCCGGGTCCGCAACCGGGTTCCCATCTCCAGGCGGTAAGGCTGGATCCGGTCCAGCGGGCGCAGCAGGCCGTAGAGGCCCGACAGGATGCGCAGGTGATCCTGGGCCCAGTCCAGCTCGGCAGAACCGAACCGCCGCGCTTCCAGCCCCTGATAGACGTCGCCGGCGAAGGCCATGACGGCCTGGACGCCCTGATCGGTCGCGGCCTCGTCGAAGTCGCGAAAGCGGGCCTGATTCAGCTTCGCCAGATCCTCGGAAATGCCCATCAGGCGGCGCAGATCGGCCCGGGTCTGGCGTCGGGCCGTCTTGATCAGGCTGGCCGTTTCGTCGGCGAAGCGAGGCTGAGTGGCGGGGATGGCCGCGTCGGGCTCGGTGAAGTCCAGCCGCTTGGCTGGGGAAATGACGATCAGCATGGCGGCTCCTTGATGCGCCGCTGCATAGGCCGCTTCGGCGACGATTTGAACCGCGCAGGGATCTTAGGGCGTCTCGATCGGCCGCGCCGAGACATGGTTCAGGGCGATGACCCAGCGCCCATCGACCTTGCGGAAAAGCCGGGTGTTGATCCCTTCCATCGCATTCTCCGGCCGGATCAGGCGGTAGCGGCCGATCAGTTGCGCCGCGTCGGGCGCGAGAAATTCAATGGTCATGTCCGAGAAGGTCAGGTCCCCGCGGCTCTCGGGCGTCGGACCGTAGTTGCGGATGTATTCGTCCAGCGCGCCCTGCCAGCCGTCCTTGATTCGCCCGCCCGAAACAAAGACCACGTCGGGGTTCTTGAAGCCCTGCATATAGCCGCGGTAGTCGCCCCGGTTCCACGCCGCCTGCATGTCCGCGACCACGGCCAGGATCGCCGCGCGCTCCGCGGCTTCGTCGAAACGCGCGGCCTCGACCGGAACATGAGCGGCCGCTACGTCCGTCCGCGCCGCAGCGGGCGCAGCGATCGACAGCATGAGGGCCGCAAGGAGGACGTGTCGACGCATGGCGGGCTTCCTCAGAACAGGACGCGGGGGTTCATGATGCGTTGCGGATCCATGGCCCGGCGGACGGCGGCCATGAGGGCGATCTGTTCCGGCGATTTATGGTCGCGCGCCTCGTCGGTCTTGAGCCGGCCGAGGCCATGTTCCGCCGAAATCGAGCCGTCGTAGCGGCCGACCACGCCGTGGACGACGGCCGACCCTTCCTTCCACCGGCCGATGAAGTCGGCGCGGTCCTCGGTCTCGGACGGCAGGACGTCGTAGTGCAGGTTGCCGTCGCCGATGTGGCCGAAGACCGAGATCCGTGCGCCGGGGTGGAAAGCCTGAACCGCCGCGTCGGCCTCTTCGATGAAGTCGGGGATACGGCTGATCGGAACGGAAACATCGTGCTTCCAGCCGCCGCCTTCCGGCTTGAGCGCGGCTGAATGCTCTTCCCGCAGCCGCCAGAATTCGGCGCGCTGGGCGTCGTTCTGCGCCACGGCGGCGTCGGAGATCAGCCCGTCCTCGAAGGCGCTTTCAAGCAGGCGCTCCATCGCCGCCTCGGCGCCGCCCTCCGCGCCGTCGGCCAGTTCGATCAGAACATACCAGGGCGGGGTGCTTTCCAGCGGCTCGCGCGTGTCTGGGATGTGCTTCAGCACCCAGGTCATGCCCAGGCGTTTCATCAGTTCGAACGCCTCGACGGCCCCTGCGGTCTCGACCTTGGCGCGGGCCAGAAGCTCGATGGAGGCGGCGGGCCCGTCCACCCCGACCATGGCCACGGCGCGGGAGCGCACGCGGGGGAACAGCTTCAGCGTCGCCGCCGTGACGATGCCCAGCGTGCCCTCGGCGCCGATGAACAACTGCTTCAGATCATAACCGGTGTTGTCTTTCCGCAGCCGTTTCAGGCCGTGAAATACCTCTCCATTGGGCAGCACCGCCTCGATGCCGAGCACCAGATCGCGCATCATGCCATAGCGCAGAACCTGCGTGCCGCCCGCGTTCGTCGAGATATTGCCGCCGATCGTCGCCGTGCCCTCGGCGGCCAGACTGAGCGGAAAGCGGCGACCGGCCGCCTCGGCCGCCTGTTGCGCCTCCAGCAGGGTGACGCCGGCCTCCAGCGTCATGGCGTCGTCCAGAGGCGTGACCTCGCGCACTCGGCGCAGTTTCTTCGTCGAGAGCAGAACCTCGCCATAGGGAATCTGCCCGCCGACCAGGCCGGTGTTGCCGCCCTGGGGCGTGATCGCCACGCCGTGGGCGGCGCAGATGCGAACGACGGCGGCGACCGCTTCGACCGTGCGCGGGGTCAGCAGGATGGGCGTGTCGCCGGTCCAGCGCCCGCGCCATTCCGTCAGGTGCGGCGCGATCTCGAAAGCGTCCTCGGACCATTCGTCTGGGCCGAGGACGGATTTCAGTTCGGCGATCACGGCGGGATCGACAGGGGGAAGGGCGGTGGGAGCGTCCATGACGGCCTTGTCGCAAAGGCCTCGGCGCAGCGAAAGCCGAAAGCGATGGCTCGCGCACGGTTTTTGCCGTCTTATCGGCTCTGATGACCGTGCCGCCCATGAACTCGCCTGTTCCCGCCGTCGGCGTGGTGTGTTTTCGCGAGGACGATGTCCTGCTGATCCGGCGGGGGACGCCGCCGCGACAGGGCGAGTGGAGCCTTCCCGGCGGCCGGATCGAGCCGGGCGAGCGGGCGGCGACGGCGGCCCAGCGCGAACTTCACGAGGAAACCGGGGTCCAGGCGCGTCTGCTCGGCGTCATAGACGTCGTGGACGGCGTCTTTCCCGAGCTTGGCCGTCACTATGTGCTGATCGACTATCTGGCGCAGTGGACGTCCGGCGAGCCCCATCCCGGCGACGATGCGGTCGAGGCGGTGTTCGTGCCGCTGGACCGGGCGCTTGACCTGGTCGCCTGGGAAGAGACGCGGCGCATCCTGTTGCGCGCCCGGAAGATGCTCGATCAGGAACCGTGAGGCCGCAGGCGTCCGGTTTTCGTGGCGCGGCCGACGACGGTGCCCTAAGCTCCACGGCAAAGAGGAGGCGCGTTCATGGTGTGGTTCGTCGGGGTTCTGATCGTCTTTGCGATCATCTTCCTGTTCAGCGTGGTCAAGATCGTGCCGCAGGGGCGCGAGTTCACGGTCGAACGGTTCGGAAAATACACCAAGACGCTGAAGCCCGGCATCAGCGTGCTGACGCCGTTCGTCGAGCGGGTCGGTCGCCGCATGAACATGATGGAGCAGGTGCTCGACGTCCCGACGCAGGAGGTCATCACCAAGGACAACGCCGTGGTGAAGGTCGACGGCATCGTCTTCATCCAGGTGATGGACGCGGCGGCCGCCGCCTATCGTGTCGATGATCTGAACTACGCCATCAGCCAGCTGTGCATGACCAACCTGCGGACGGTGGTCGGCTCGATGGAGCTGGACGAGGTGCTGTCCCAGCGCGACGCCATCAACACCCGCCTGCTGCACGTCATCGACGCGGCGACCGAGCCCTGGGGCGTCAAGGCCAACCGGATCGAGATCAAGGATCTGACGCCGCCGTCCGACATCACCAACGCCATGGCCCGGCAGATGAAGGCGGAGCGCGAGCGCCGCGCCGTCGTCACCGAGGCGGACGGCGAGAAGCAGGCCGCCATCACCCGCGCAGAGGGCGCCAAACAGGCCGCCATCCTGGAAGCCGAGGGCCGCCGCGAGGCCGCTTATCGCGACGCCGAGGCGCGCGAACGCGAGGCCGAGGCCGAGGCCAAGGCGACGGCCATGGTGTCGGAGGCCATCGCGCGCGGCGACGTCAACGCCATCAACTATTTCGTGGCCCAGAAATACGTGGAGGCCTTCGCCGAACTGGCCCGCAGCCCGCAACAGAAGACGGTCATCGTGCCGTCCGAAATGGGGGCCCTGGTCGGCTCGATCGCAGGCATCGGCGAACTGGTGGGCCTGGCCCGGAACCAGCAGGAAGGCCGCGCCGTGACGCCGAGCCGCGCCCCGGCCCCGCCGTCCCGCACCGCGCCGCGCGGCGGCGGTTCGGTTCCGCCGACCAGCTGACCCTGAACGGAGGTCCTGACCATGCAGAATGTGATCGATCTCTATGTCGCTCAGCCGTTCTGGTTCTGGCTGGCGCTGGGCGTGGCCCTGCTGGCGATCGAGGCGGCCCTGTCGACCGAATGGCTGCTGTGGCCCGCCGTCGCCGCCGGGGTCGTCGCCGTCCTCGGCGCCATCGGGCTGAAGCTCGGGTTCTGGGGGGAGGCGGGCCTGTTCGCCGTTCTGACCATCGCTGCGACGGCGACGTCGCGCCGGCTGGTGAAGCAGGTCAATCCGTCGGATGCGCCCGACATCAACGACCGCGACCTGCGTCTGGTCGGTCAGAAGGCCAGGGTGACGGAGGATTTTGTCGGCGGTCGCGGTCGAGTTTTCGTCTCCGGCGCCGAATGGTCGGCCGAGATCGACGGAGCCTCGCCAGTGGCCGGCGACAGCGTCATCGTCGAAAGCGCGGCGGGCTCGCAGCTGAAGGTGCGGTCGGCCTGAGCCATGGGGACGCGCGCGCAGGGTGTGGATGACGAGGCCCTGGTCCGGGCGACCGGCCGTGACTGGTCGTCGTGGGAGTCGTTTCTCCACAACGATGGCGCGTCCGATCTGGATCACACCGCCATCGCGCGCCGCCTGCATGAGGTGCACGGGGTCCCGGGCTGGTGGAGCCAGCATCTTACGGTTCGTTTCGAACAGGCCATCGGTCGGCGAGCGCCGGGCCAGAGGTGCACGGGCGATTTCGCCGTCAGCGCGACGGCGACGCGGGCGGGCGACATGGACGGGCTGTTGGAGGCCTGGCGCGCCGCCCACGACGGCGACAGTGACTTCGACGGCGTCCTTCTGGAGGCGCCGCCGAGCCATTCCGCGACACCGCGATGGCGGTACTGGCGCGCCGCTCTGACCGACGGCGGTCGGGTGACGGTCATGTTCTCGGAGAAGGCGCCCGGCAAGATCGCGATCGCCGTCAATCACGAGAAACTGGACAGCCCGGACGCGGTCGAGCGGTGGCGCGGCTGGTGGAAGAGCGTGCTGAGCGGCTTCGCCGTCTAGCGAGCGCGGGTTTCGGTCACGCCCAGATTGGCCAACTGGTCGGCGCGTTCGTTCAGTTCATGTCCGGCATGGCCCTTGACCCAGCGCCAGTCGACCTTGTGCCGGGCGCGGGCGGCGTCGAGGCGTTTCCACAGGTCATCGTTCTTGACCGGCTTGTTGTCGGCCGTGCGCCAGCCGCGCGCCTTCCAGCCGTGGATCCACTTGCTGATCCCGTCCATGACGTAGCGGCTGTCGGTATGCAGCTCGACCTGGCAGGGGCGTTTCAGCGCCTCCAGCGCCATGATGGCGGCGGTCAGCTCCATGCGGTTGTTGGTCGTCATCGCCTCGCCGCCGTGCATCTCCTTGGTCTTCCCGCCCGACTGCAGGATCGCGCCCCAGCCGCCGGGGCCGGGGTTGCCCTTGCAGGCGCCGTCGGTGTGGATGATGACTTGGGTCAAGAGGCGATCGTCTTTCGTTATAACTTGTGTTATACAGATGGGCGAACGGGAGGTCACCCATGATCGCGCTGAAAGTCACTAAAGTCGGGAATTCCGTCGGCGTCGTGCTGCCTAAAGAGGCGCTCGTGGAGTTGGGTGTAGAGAAGGGCTCAACCCTTTATCTGACTCGTGCACCGGACGGATCGATGCGGGTTTCGCCGTATGACGATAGCGTTCAGCAGCAGATCGCCTTGGGCGAAAAGCTGATGGATGAGCATCGGGACGTCTTTCGCGCCCTGGCCAAATGAACAGGCGCGAGCCGATCTGGCTCGAAAAGGCGGCGATCATAGCCCTGCATGATCGCAGTCTGGCCCTGCATGGGGGCCCTCCGGGTATCCGAGACGAAGGGCTTCTCGATTCGGCTCTCCAACGGCCGTTGAATCGGTTTCACTACGAAGGCGCGGATGAAATCGCGGCACTGGCGGCGACCTATGCCGTCGCGGTGGCCTCAAACCATCCCTTCATCGACGGCAACAAGCGCGCTGCCTATCAGGCGCTAATCCTGTTTTTGGCGCTGAACGGTCTGCCGTTGAGGGCGGACAAGGTGGACGCCATCCAAACCATGCTGGACGTGGCGGCAGGCCGGATCGATATCGAACGACTGACCATTTGGATTCGTGACAACACCACGGACCTGTGACGCCGAAACGCTTGGCCCAGCGCCATGACACCGCCTATATGACGGCTAGGATTTGTGCGGGGCGGCGTTCGCCTCGAACCAGGAGACTTTCGTCATGGGCGCCATGAGCATCTGGCACTGGGCTATTCTCGCCGTCGTGGCCCTGCTGCTGTTCGGCGGTCGCGGCAAGCTGTCGGGCCTGATGGGCGACGCCGCCAAGGGCATCAAGGCCTTCCGTGAGGGCCTGAAGGACGACGACAAAAAGGACGGCCCGGCCGCCGGCGTCTCGTCCCTTCCGCGCACCGAGGCGGAAAAGGACGAGCTGAAGAACTGATCCGCGTTCCGGAAGAGCCTCGGGCGAGACGTTAGAATATGGGTGGCCTGGGTCCCGGAATCGGGGGCGGCGAGTGGCTGGTGCTCGGCGTCGTGGCGCTGCTGGTCGTGGGGCCGGAGCGTCTGCCCGGCATGCTGCGCGAAATGGGCAAGTGGGTCGCGAAGGCCCGGGGCATGGCCAACGAATTCCGCGCCAGTTTCGACGACATGGCGCGTCAGTCGGAACTGGATGACCTGAGGCGAGAGGTCGAGGCGCTTCGCAGCGGCTCGCCGGTCAAGCTGGGGGCGGACGCCGACGCCGCCTTCAAGGACATCAAGGCGGAGTTCGACAAGCCTCTGTTCGACGCGACGGCGCCGACCGCCGAGCCGACGGTTGAGCCCGCGATGACGCCTTCGCCCAGCGAGTGGCCGGTGGACACCGGCGCGGTGGTCGATACCCAGGCGCCGAAACCGGCCGAGGTCAGTTCGGCTCCCAAGACGCGGCGCGCGGCGAAGGCCAAGTCCAAGGTCGCGACAAAGGCGGCCTCCAACGCCTCCACGACAGCGGCCTCCAAGGCCGCTCGACCCAAGACAGCGACGCCGAAGGCCAAACCGGCCAGGCCCCGGGTCAGCCGCGCCAAGGCCGCCGACCTATGAGCGCCTATGATCCCGAAGCCGAGATCGAGGCGTCGCGCGCCCCGTTGATGGACCACCTGATCGAGCTGCGGAAACGGCTGCTGATCTGCGTCCTGGCCTTCATCGCGGCCTTCATCCTGTGCTTCGCCTTCGCGGGGCCGCTTTACGTCTTTCTGGTGAGGCCGTTCCAGGCGGCGGCCGCCTATCACGCCGCCGCCGGAGGAACGCACGTCAACCCGATCGACCTGGTCCTGTCGATGCTGCATCTCCGACCGCTGCCGGGCGACGGCGAGGCCGTGAACCTGATCTATACGGCGCCGCTGGAGATCCTGTTCGTGAAGATGAAGCTGGCCGGTCTCGGAGCGGTCGTCCTGGCCTTTCCGGTGATCGCGTTTCAGCTGTACCGCTTCGTCGCGCCGGGCCTTTATCGGAACGAGCGCGGGGCCTTCCTGCCGTTCCTGCTGGCCGCGCCCCTGCTGTTCCTGCTCGGCGCGGCCCTTGTCTACTATGTGATGCTGCCGTTCGTGATGCTGTTCTCGCTGGGTCAGAGCATCAATCAGGACGGGGTGTCCGCCAATCTGCTCGCCACGGTGTCGGACTACATGAACCTGGCCACGGCGCTGATCCTGGCGTTCGGCCTGTGCTTCCAGTTGCCCGTGATCATGACCCTGCTGGGCCTGGCGGGGATCATCTCATCTGAACTGATGGCCAAGGGGCGTCGCTACGCGATCGTCGCCGTGGTGGCCGTGGCCGCCGTGGTCACGCCGCCGGATCCGATCAGCCAGCTGATGCTCGCCATCCCCATGTGCCTGCTCTACGAGGTGTCGATCTGGTGCGTGCGCCTGATCGAAATGCGCCGGAAGACGGCGGACGAGGCGGCGGAATCGGCGGCGTGAAGCCGTCGTGGCTTCCTGATGCTCACCCCCGTGTTCGCGCGCAGCGCAGTCAGCAGGCATGATCGGTGAACTTCGCATCGCCGATCGGTGTTCTTATGCTACGGTCGCGGATCGTTTCATGTGGAGGTCATGACTATGCGCGTCTCGGGTTTGATTCTCATCGCCGGCGCAGGCGTGACGCTTGCGGCCTGCGGAACCACCGGAACCCGGCCCCTTTCGGTGGCTGATCTGACGGAGCGGTGCACAGCCGTGCGCGGCGAGCTGACGCCGACGGGCGCCCAAACGGGGGACCCTCGACGCGATTTCGCCTGTGTCGGCGCTGAGACCACGCGCGTCGCCCTGGTGCGAAGCCCCGGTCGGATGGCGGCCCGGAACACGGCGATCGATCGCGCCTTCAGCTCGCCTCATCGCTCGCATCGGGGCTACTGATCGTCCACGCGTTGTCGTCAATGACGCTCAACTGAAAAGGCGCCGGGTGGGGAGCCACCCGGCGCTTTCCATTTCACTGCCGGATCGGTCGATCAGCAGCTGTAGTACATGTCGAACTCGACCGGGTGCGGATGCAGCTGCAGACGCATCACCTCTTCCATCTTCAGCTCGATGAAGCTGTCGATGAAGTCGTCATCCATGACGCCGCCCTTCTTGAGGAAGGCGCGGTCCTTGTCGAGGTTCTCGAGCGCCTCACGCAGCGAGCCGCAGACCTCGGGGATCGAGCCGCGCTCTTCCGGCGGCAGATCGTAGAGATTCTTGTCGGCCGCCGCGCCGGGGTCGATGCGGTTTTCGATCCCATCCAGACCCGCCATCAGCAGGGCGACGAAGGTCAGGTAGGGGTTGCCCATCGGATCGGGGAAGCGGGCCTCGATACGCTTGGCCTTCGGCGACGACACCCACGGAATACGGATCGAGGCCGATCGGTTGCGGGCCGAATAGGCCAGCTTGACCGGCGCTTCGTAGCCGGGGACCAGCCGCTTGTAGGAGTTGGTCGTCGAGTTGGAGAAGGCGTTGATGGCCTTGGCGTGCTTGATGATGCCGCCGATGTACCACAGGCATTCCTGCGACAGGCCGGCGTACTTGTCGCCGGCGAAGACGGGCTTGCCGTCCTTCCAGATCGACTGGTGCACATGCATGCCCGAGCCGTTGTCGGCGAACATCGGCTTGGCCATGAAGGTGGCCGTCTTGCCATAGGCGTGGGCCACATTGTGGATCACGTATTTGTAGAGCTGCAGCCGGTCGGCCATGGTCACCAGCTCGGCGAACTTCAGGCCCAGTTCGTGCTGCGCCGGGGCCACCTCGTGGTGATGCTTTTCAGGCTTCAGGCCCAGATCGCGCATGACCGCCAGCATCTCGCCACGCAGGTCCTGGCCGGAATCCACCGGATTGACCGGGAAATAGCCGCCCTTGGGTCCCGGACGGTGACCCAGGTTGCCCTCGGTGTATTCCGAGCCCGTGTTGGCCGGCAGTTCGGTCGAGTCGTAGGAATAGCCGGTGTTGTGCGGCTGGGTCGTCCAGCGCACGTCGTCGAAGATGAAGAACTCGGCTTCCGGACCGAAATAGACCGTGTCGCCCACGCCGGACGACGCCACATAGGCCAGGGCCTTCTTGGCCATCGAGCGGCTGTCGCGATTGTAGGGCTCGCCGGTGTCGGGGTTCAGGACGTCGCAGAACAGGAACAGGGTGGTCTGCTGGTAGAAGGGATCGATGTACCAGTGATCCAGGTCCGGCTTCAGCAGCATGTCGGACTCGTTGATGGCCTTCCAGCCGGCGATCGACGAGCCGTCGAACATCGTGCCTTCGGTCAGGAACTCCTCATCGACCAGGTCGATGTCGAAGGTCACATGCTGCAGCTTGCCGCGCGTGTCGGTGAAGCGGACATCGACGTACTGCACGTCCTTGTCCTTTATCTCCGAGAGGATCTTTGAGACGGCGCTCATTCTCGTTTTCCCTTTTTTCTTGTTGGAGGGTGGGGAGGAACAGAAACGGCCTCACCTGACGGAGAGGCCGCATCATCGGTCATACCGCCTGGGCTCCGGTTTCGCCGGTGCGGATGCGGATAACGTCGTGGACGTCGGAGACGAAAATCTTGCCGTCGCCGATCTTGCCCGTGCGGGCGGCGTTCTGGATGGCCTCGACGACCGCTGGATAGAGGTCGTCGGACACGACCACCTCGATCTTGATCTTGGGCAGGAAGTCGATGACGTATTCAGCGCCGCGATACAGCTCGGAATGGCCCTTCTGGCGGCCATATCCCTTGGCCTCCAGCACCGTCATGCCCTGCACGCCGATGTCCTGCAGGGCTTCTTTGACGTCGTCCAGCTTGAACGGCTTGATGACGGCTTCGATCTTCTTCATGGGCGACCCCGAGACGCGGCGCGGATGTGCGCCAGACGCTCGGGAAGCGAGAGGACACCGCATTGCAACATATGGCAAGGGGCGCGCCTTATATTCCCGACGCTGAAATGGGGTTTGATCGGTGAGCACACGGACGAAAGTCGGACCAGCGCCCCAGGCGGATTGGGTTTCGCGCCTGCCCTGGCCGGACGACGGGGTCCACAAGCACAGCCGGGGCCGCCTCGGCGTGGTGTCCGGCGGTCCTTTGAGCACGGGTGCGGCGCGACTGGCCGCGCGGGCCGGGTTGCGCGCCGGCGCGGGGCTGGTCCGCATTTTCGCCCCCACGGAAGCCGCGCCCATCGTCGCCGGCGCGGTCGAGGCGATCATGGTGTCGGAGTTCTCCAGTCCCGAAGGACTGGGTCGGCTGGCTGAACCGTTCGACGCCGTGGTGATCGGTCCCGCCGCCGGACTGACGGAGATGACCACCTACAATCTCGCAGCCCTGGGGCGAACCGGCGCCGTTCTGATTGTGGATGCGGACGCACTGACCGTGTTCAGGGGCCGGCCGCGGGAACTGTTCGACCATCTGGATCGCGACGACATCCTGACCCCGCACGAGGGTGAGTTCGAACGCCTGTTTCCCGGACTGCTCGCGCAGGGCCGCGACGCCGCCGCGCGTCGCGCTTCTGAAGAAGCTGACGCGGTCGTCCTCCTCAAAGGGCCCCAAACCGTGATCGCCGCGCCCGACGGCCGGGTCGCGGTCAATCCGAACGGGACGCCCTGGCTGGCCACGGCGGGATCGGGCGATGTGCTGGCGGGCCTGATCGGCGGACTGGTGGCGCAGCGCATGGACAGTTTCGACGCCGCCTGCGCTGCTGCATGGATGCACGCCGAGGCCGCTCGCACCTTCGGTCCCGGCCTGATCGCCGAGGACCTGCCTGAGGCTTTACCGGGCGTCTTGGCGGCGCTGTATCCGTCGTAGGTCTCTCGGGGGAAGGGCCAAGGACGGGGGGCAAGGCAGCTCTCGCGCGATGCTGTTGTGCAGATCGTCCCGCAGGGGCGGCGCGAGGCGACTTCAGCGGCTGGCGAAAGACACCCCGCCGACGCGCAATCCCGCGCGGAGGTTCAAAGAGGAGGTTCCTATGACCTGGACGGAATTCGCATTGATGCTGACGGCGGTGGCGCAACTGGTGCTGGCGGCCGCCGCCGTAATCGGCTTGAGCCGGGGCGCGCCCTAACGGCGCGCCTACTCGGTGCGACGGGTGATGTCGGATCGGCCCGCTTTGGCGAGCGCGACGATCCGGTCGCGCAGTTGTATGTAGAAGGCGGCGGGCAACAGCCCGTAGGCGTAGGTCTTCGCGCCCTGGCGCACCGGGCGAAGATCGACGCCGGGCCATACGAAGCGATTGAGGTCGGCGGCGACGACCCAGGATCGTTCGCCGTCGAGGCCCAGACGTTGTTTGGTGGCGGCGGGGATTTCGATGGCGCTTTGCGGATGCGCCGGCGGCGTATGGGTGACGGGCGCCACCGTCACGACTTTGCGGCCATTGGCCTCTTCGACAGCCAGCACGACGACGCAGGGGCGGTCCTTGCGGCCTTCCTCCTGTCCGCGCAGGGCTTCGTCACGCCAAAGATAGGCGTAGGAGATGACGAGACCGGGGACCGGATCGGGCAGCAACACGCGAAATCAGCGCAGTTCGTGATCGTGCTCGGCGGCCTCGGCGGGCGGCATGGCCTCGGCCAGGGCGCTCAACGCCCCGTCGTCCATTTCCCACGGGTAGAGGGCGGCGCGGTCGTTCTGTTTGAGGCGGTGATATTCCTCGGCGGACAGGAGCACCAGGCGCTCGCGCCCATGGCTGGTGATGGACACTGGCTCGCGCATCGCGGTCTCGGCGATGCGGCCGTAGGATTTCAGGAAGTCGGCGGACGAGATCGTGTGAGTCATAGCTACCTCTCAGCACCAAGATTACTCGAATTATTCGAGTTTTTCAAGTTTTCTATGGCGGTGCCTGGGCGTTCGCCTGCGACACCGGAGTGCGATGGCTGCGCCCCTTTGGTCGCCTGGACGCCACCGGCAGAACCCGTTCGGCTTCTGCCTTCGCGCGCGTCGGGTCGGTCGGTTCCGACCTGTGTCCCCGTCGGTTAGAGCCGGTGGGGCGGCGCCCCCACCTAACTGACGATTTCCTTGCCGTTTTCTCCTCGCCAGCTATAGACGGGATCGTTCGCGGCTATGGCGAAATTGGTAGACGCAGCGGCTTTAGGTGCCGCCGGGCAACCGTGGGGGTTCGAGTCCCTCTAGCCGCACCAATAACCGGCTTGGCCGAACTTGAGGCCTGCCCCCTGAACACCCGGTCGAACTCGCAGGTCGATCAGTCCACCGCCCGGCATTCGGTCGGGTCGCGATCCTCGACCGTCCAGGTGGCCAGGGCGCCCCTGCCGCGCAGGTCGTGGGCCGAGGCCCGGTACCAGATGCCGTCGGCCGCGCGCTCCTGATAGAGATCCACCGCCAGCCCGCCGGAGGTCCGCACCGTCGCCATCTCGCGCGGATTGTCGAAGTCGACCGTCAGGTTCTCGCCGTTCTGACAGACATACATGGTGCGGATCACCCGGTTCAGGGCGCGGTCCTGAAGTTCGGCGCCTGTGCGTTTTCGGGCGGTCTGGGCCTCGATCGCACGCTGCTTCACCGCCTCGCTGTCGGTCGGCGCGTCTCCGGAACCGCAGGCGCCCAGAGGCGAGCCGGCCGCCAGGGCCGCTATGAGCAGAACTCTCTGATGCACCGGCCGTCTCCCCCAGGGTCGTTCGGCCAAGCGTGGCCGTGTTCCGGGCCAATAACGCCGCGGGCCTAACCCTGTTCCGTCGTCGCTCGCTTGCGGCGCGCCCGGAAGAAGCCGCGCAGCAGTTCCGACGAGTCGTCCGACAGCACGCCGCCCTGGATCGCGGGCCGCCAGTGGATCGTCGGCTGGTCGAACAACCTGGGGCCATGGATCAGGGCGCCGCCCTTGGGATCGTCGGCGCCCCACACCACCCGGCCGATGCGGGCGTGGCTGATCGCTCCCGCGCACATGGCGCAGGGCTCCAACGTCACATAGAGTGTGAGCCCCGTCAGGCGATAATTCTCGCGGGTTTCCGCCGCCCGGCGCAGGGCCGCGATCTCGGCGTGGGCGGTCGGATCATGGGTGGCCACGGGCCGATTGAAGCCCTCTGAGACGACTTCGCCCGTCGATTCATCGACGACGATGGCCCCGACCGGAACCTCGCCTTCGTTCGCCGCCGCTTGCGCCAGGGCCAAGGCCATGCGCATGAACCGCTCATCATGGTCCGCCATACAGACGACAACGACAAGAAGCCCCGCCCGCGTCAAGACGCCGGCGCCCGTAAACCTGCCTCACGCGGTTCGCGTCCCGAGGGCGAGATCCGTGGAAAGCGCTATTCCGCCGATCCCAAGGCCGGCGCCAAGGCCCCCAAGGCTCCGCCCGAGCCCAAGCGCACCGAACGCATCGCCAAGGCCATGGCCCGCGCCGGCATCGCCTCGCGTCGCGAGGTGGAGCGGCTGATCGGCTTGGGCAAGGTGGCGGTCAACGGCCGAATCCTGGACACCCCCGCCACCCTGGTCACGCGGGACGACAAGATCACGGTGGACGGCAAGCCCATCGCCGCGGCCCAGGCCACGCGGGTCTGGCGCTACAACAAGCCGGTCGGCCTGCTGACGTCGCACAATGACCCCGCCGGTCGGCCGACGGTGTTCGACAATCTGCCGAACGGCCTACCGCGCGTGATTTCGGTCGGACGGCTGGACATCAACACCGAAGGCCTGCTGCTGCTGACCAACGACGGCGAGCTCAGCCGGGCGCTGGAGCTGCCGGACACCGCCCTGGTGCGTCAGTATCGCGCCCGTGCGCGGGGTCGCATCACCCAGGCCCAGCTGGACACGCTGAAGGACGGGGTCACCGTCGACGGCGTTCGCTATGGCCCGGTCGAGGCGACGATCGAAAAGGCCAAGGAGGCCGCGGAGGCCAGTTCGGCCAATCTGTGGCTCAGCGTCCGGATCACCGAGGGCAAGAACCGCGAGGTCCGCAAGGTGCTGGAATCGGTCGGTCTGACCGTCAACCGGCTGATCCGCCTGGCCTATGGCCCGTTCCAGCTGGGCGAACTGCCGAGCGGCGCCGTCGAGGAGGTGGGGCCGCGCGTCATCCGCGAACTGCTGGCCGAGCACATCCGGCCGGAGAACCTGCCGCAAGGGAATACGGTCGCGACGCCGGCGCCCATTCCGGGCCGCCGCAACGCGCCGGTCGTGCGCGGCCGCTCGGGCTCGGCGATGAGTGATCCATCGCGCAAGCCGAGCCGTGTCCGCGCCGCCGACGCCGCCATCGAAGAGGCCGCCAACCGGCCGGAGAAGAAGACCGGCTGGGCCAAGGCCAAGCCGAAGTTCGAACACCCCAAGCGCGAGTTCAAGCCACGCGCCCGGCCGGACGGGGAGGGCGCGGCCGCAGATCGTCCGCGTCGCAGCCCCCGGTCCATCGAGGACAAGCTGATCGGCGCCAAGTCCGAAACCTGGGCCCGCGACGCGAAGAAGGGTGACGCCCGGCGCGGCGACCGTCCGTTCGGCGACCGCAAGAGCCCTGGCGGCGGACGACCGGCGGCGGGACGTCCGGGCGGCAAAGGCCCCCGGCCCGCCGGTCCCGGCCCCGCCGGATCCGGATCCCGAGGTCCCGGATCTGGGGGTCGCGGCGCGCCGCGCGGCCGCCGCTGACCATGCGGATCGTCGCGGGCAGCCTGAAAGGCCGGGCCATCACGGCGCCGGAAGGGCAGGGCACGCGTCCGACCAGCGACCGGGCGCGTCAGGCGATCTTCAATGTGCTGGAGCACGCGCCCTGGGCCGAGGGGCTGCATGAGGCCCGCGTCCTGGATTTGTACGCCGGGTCCGGCGCCCTGGGCTTGGAGGCCCTGAGTCGGGGCGCCGCCTTCTGCCTGTTCGTCGAGACCGATGACGGCGCGCGCGGCGCCATTCGCGAAAACATGGACGCCTTCGGGCTGTTCGGGCGCTGCCGCGTGCATCGCCGCAGCGCCACGGACCTGGGCCAACGACCCGGTTCAGCGGGCGAGGCCTTCACCCTGGTCTTCCTGGATCCGCCCTATCGTCAGGGCCTGGGCGAGCAGACCCTGGTCCGGCTTCTGGAAGGCGGCTGGCTGGCGCCCGGTGCCATCGTCGTGTTCGAACGTGGTTCGGACGAGCCGGACATCGACACGCCCGGCTATGAACGACTGGACGCCCGCGACTACGGCGCGGCGCGGGTGTTGTTCCTCCGCGTCAGCTGAGGCAGCCTGCGGGCCATGACCTCCCTGACCCGACGCATGATGCTGGCGGCGACCGCCGCAACGCCCCTGACCATCGTCGCCGGAGCCGCACGGGCCCGCGCGGGCGGAGCATGGACCGCGCGCGCGCCCATGCCGGCCGTGGCCCAGGAAATCTACGCCGCGCGCCAGGGGCCGCTGATCTACACCGCCGGTGGGCTGGTCGGGCGGCCGGGCGGGCTGTTCATCAATGACGACTGCTTCGTCTATGACGCGCGCCGGGACGAATGGACCGGCGGACCGCGCCTGCCGGAGCCGCGTCATCATCTGATGCTGGTCGACGGTCCGGGCGACCGCATCTGGGGCTTTGGCGGCTATGACCGGCGTGATGGGGGCGAATGGACGGCCATGACCCAGGTCTGGGTCATCGACCAGGGCCGCTGGCACGAGGTTGGACGGATGCCGTCGCCGCTGTGCGAGACCGTGGGCCTGCACCACGACGGCCTGATCCATCTGGCCACCGGCCGGTCGCCCAAGGGCGAGGCCAACGGTCAGTGGAACGACCAGGGCGATGTGGACACTCACCTGATCTTCGATCCGGCCGACCTGAAATGGACCACGGGCCGTCCCTGTCCCATGGCCCGTAACAGCGCGGCAGGGGCCGTGCTGGACGGCGCCCTGTGGATCGCGGGCGGGCGGACGGTGACGGGCGGAGGGACCGGCCGGCTGGATCGCTATGACCCGGTCGCCGACCGTTGGGACACCCTGGCGCCGATCCCGGTCTCGCCGCGCACGGGCAAGCAGGTCGGCGGCGGCCTGGCTCTGGCGGCGGCGCGCGGCAGGCTGGTCGCTTTCGGCGGTGAATGGTTCGCGCCGCGCAGCGAGGGCGGCGGGGGCGGGGTCTTCGCCGAAACCTGGATCTATGACCCGGCCCGCGACGCCTGGACCGAGAGCGCGCCGATGACCACCCCGCGCCACGGCCTGGCCGCGGTGACGATCGACGACGTCGTCTATGCCCTGGGCGGCGGCGAGGTCGTCTCGGGCGGCGCGGCCTCGGAGCGGACGGAGGCGTTCAGGTTCGAGGGTTGAGGGACCAGCCTCTCGGCGCGCCCTCGGCCGGCAAGGGCGTCTGACCCAACGGCGGCGACGCTAGACCCCGTCCGTCATCGCATAGACCATGATCCCTGTGGCGATGGCCAGGTTCAGGCTGTCAGCGCGGCCCCGCATCGGAATCTTGACGTTGACGTCGCAGGCGGCCGCGAGGACGTCGGTCAGGCCGGCCTGTTCGTTGCCCATCAGCACCAGCGACGGACGCCGCACCTCGGCCCCGCGATAGTCGGCGGTGGCGTCCAGCCGGGTGCCGATCACGCTGCCGGGCCATTTCGCCCGCCAGGCCAGGAATTGTTCGGGCGTGGCCTTGCTGATCGCCACGGCGAAGACCGAGCCCATGGTCGCGCGCACCGCCTCCACCGAGAAGGGATCGACGCAGTCGCCGATCAGGATCACCCCGCCGCATCCGGCCGCGTCGGCCGTGCGGATGATGGTGCCCAGGTTGCCGGGGTCGCGCACCTGCTCCAGCGCCACCCAGCACGGCGCGCTGTCGGGCGTCAGGTCGTCCAGCGGCGTGTATTTCTGCTCAAACACCGCCAGCACGGTCTGCGGATTGTCGCGGCGGCTGATCTTTTCGAGGATGGCGTGGGTGACCACAATGACCTCGCCGCCAGCCCGGGTCGTTTCCGCCCTGGCCCGGTCCAGCAGCGGATGCGGCCGGGCGTCCTGGCCGACCAGGAGGGTCTTCGGGACGCGGCCCTGATCGAGGGCCTCGCCGATGAACTTCAGCCCCTCGGCCAGGAAACGGCCGGTCGCCTCGCGCTCCTTGCGCATGTGCAAGGCGCGCACGGCCTTGACCGTCTCGTTGGTCAGGGAGGTGATCTCGCGCACGCTCACCGCGACCACCGCGCGAAGAAGCTCAGGCCGATGGCCCGCCCGTCCGGCCCGTCCTCGCTGAGGGCCAGTTCGCCCCAGTCGATGCGGCCGCCGCGATCGGCCGTCGCCTCGGCCATCAGGTGGGCCAGCGACAGGCCCGAGATGCGCGCCGCATAGGCGTTGAGCAGCAGGAAGTCGGCGTCATCGGCCAGCAGGGCGACGCAATCCTTCAGCAGCGCAGGCATGTCCTCGAACAGCCGCCACACCTCGCCGGTCGGCCCGCGTCCGTATTTGGGCGGGTCGAGGATGATCCCCTGATACTTGGACCCCCGCCGCACTTCGCGGGCGACATATTTCCGCGCGTCGTCGACGATCCAGCGGATCGGATGGTCGGCCAGGCCCGACTGCTCGGCGTTTTCGCGCGCATAGTTGACCGACTTCTTGGAGGCGTCGACGTGGGTGACCTCCGCGCCCGCCGCCGCCGCCGCCAGGCTGGCCACGCCGGTGTAGCCGAAAAGGTTCAGCACCTTCGGACGTTTCAGCCGGGCGATCCGTCCATCCAGCCATTCCCAGTTCGCCGCCTGCTCCGGGAAGAAGGCCAGATGCCGGAACGGCGTGAACCGGCCGGTGAACCTCACATCACGCCAGGACAGGGGGAAGGTCTCGATCGGCTTGCCGGAAAAGCGCCACCGGCCGGCGTCCTCCTCGTCCTGGGGATCAAACACGGCGTCGGCGCGGTCGAAGGCGCCGGGGTCGCGCGGGGCCCACCAGCACTGGGGCTCGGGCCGCACCACCGAGAACCGGCCGTAGCGTTCAAGCTTCCGCCCATGGCCGGAGTCCAGCAGCGCATAGTCCGACCAGGCCTTGGTCAGCAGGGTTTCGGGGGTGGGAGAGAGAACGGGCGGCATCGCCGCTGCTTAATGCGAGACGGTCCCGAAGCGAAGCGCCTTGTCGATTTCCAGCAGCGGGTCGTCGGCGTCGATCTGGGCCTCGACCTCGATCCGGTCCGGCTCGTGCGCCGTCTTGTCCCAGGCGAACGGCTCCCGCAGCAACCGCCAGACCGCATGCGCCAGGGCCAGGCTGAGAAGGGCCCAGACGACAGGCGAGGTGGCGATCTCGAACAGGCCGAACCGCACGCCGGCCCGCCGGGCCCCGATCGCGCCGTTGATCCAGGCCGAGACGATCCCCAGGCTCATCACCCCCATCGCCGCTATGGGCGCAGCGGGCGGCAACCCCGCCAGAAGCGCCACCATCACCAGCACCGCGATCACCGCCAGCGACCCCGCATGACAGGCGGCCGAGACCAGGGGCGCGCCGATGGTCATGACCAGCGCCAGATTGCCTCGCCAGCCCAGGCCGCGGGGATCGCGCGTGTGCACGCCCCAGGTCTGCAGGAAGCCTTTCAGCCATCGCGTGCGCTGGGGCAGCCAGTCGTGCAGTCGGCGCGGCGCCGTCTCCAGGGTCGGCAGGCGCGCCACATCCAGTCGCCATCCGTCCCGCCAGAGCGCCAGCCCCAGGTCGGCGTCCTCGGTGACGTTCCACGCGTCCCAGCCGCCGGCCTGTCTCAAGGCTTCGATGCGGAAGTGGTTGCTGGTCCCGCCCAGCGGAAAAGGCAGGCCCAACTGCGCCATCGCCGGCAGGGTCACCTCGAACAGGGCGGCGTACTCCACCGCGAACTGCCGCCCCAGCAGCCGTCCGCCCAGATCGGCGTGGTCGACCGGCCGGATTCGCAGGGGCGACTGGATGCAGCCCACCTGTTCCTCGACGTCGGCGGCGAACCGCGCGGCCGTCTCACGCAACTGGCCCGGATGCGGCTGATCCTCGGCGTCATAGATGGTCACCAGGTCGCCTGTCGCGCGGGCCAGACCATGGTTCAGCGCCCTCGGCTTGGTGCGCGGGCGGCCGTCCGGCACGATCACCACCTGCAGCCAGTCCGGACGCGGGGTCGTCAGGGCGGCGGCGATCGTGGGCGCGTCGTCCGTCTCGAGCAGCAGCATCGCCTGCAGCCGGTCCGGCGGATAGTCGATGGCCGCCAGTCGCCGGATCAACTGCGGCACGACCTCGGCCTCATCATGCAACGCCGCCAGGATGGTGTAGCGCGGCAGGTCCGGGGTCGGAACAGGAACCGGGGCGGCCGGACGCCTCAGCCCTGTCGTGGCCAGGGTCAGGCGCCAGAGCCCGACCGCGAGGAAGGCGGCCTGCACCAGCGCGAAGCTGATCAAGGCCAGCAGGTCAGGGGCCTGAATCAGTCCCAATACGGCGATGGCTGGCAGGGCCGCCCAGAACGACCACTGGCCCAGGCTCAGCCCGCGATAGGCGGCGGTCGGGCGAGGCGGAGGCGATCCGGTCCAACTCTCCGCGATGTTTCCGGACATTCCAGATACGTAACGATGTTACGCCAATGTCGCAAGCCTTGGCGGTCGGCCGGGAATGGGCCTATTCAGGAGACGCAGCAGGAGCCGCCCATTGTCCAGTATCGCCAGGGATCGCACGTCGGTCGGGGTCGAGAAGTCGTCCAGGACCCGCAAGCCCAAGGGGGAGGGCCACTCCCGCCGCGCCGAAATGCTGGCGGCCGCCGAACGGATTTTCGTGGAGCACGGCTACGAGGGCGCCACCATCCGCAAGATCGCCGACGAGGTCGGACTGTCGTCCACCGCCCTGTACATGCATTTCGCCGACAAGGGCGAAATCCTGCATGAGATCTGTCGTGAGACGTTCGAAAAGCTGATCGCCTCCAACCGCCGCATCCTGGCCGACACCGCCGACGCCGAGCAGCAGCTGAAGCGCATGCTGGACGCCTACGTCGCCTTCGGCTTCCGCAATCCCAACGCCTACCGGCTGGTCTATCTGACGCGTCCGATCGAGGCGCGGGACGGCGCCGAGACCGCGGCACAGCAACTGGGGGCCGAGCTGTTCGGCTCGCTGCAGAGCGTGCTGGACCGGCTTCAGGCCGACGGCCGTCTGATCGTGCCGGACGCACGGGTGTCTGCCCAGCTGTTCTGGGCCGGGGTCCACGGCGTGGTGTCCCTGATCATCACCAAGCCCTATTTCGAATGGGGCGACGGCGAAGCCTTGGGGCAGGCGATGGGCGCGGCCCTGCTTCGGGGTCTGATCGAGCCGGTCTGAGCCGCGTCAGGGAATATAGGGTCGGGGGCCGCTGCCGACCGACGACGCGCCCATCCCCGCGACGCCGCGTGCGATGTCGGACGAGGTGGTCAGAGGCGCCGTTCCGCCGTTCAGCCGCGCCTTGTAGACGGCCATGTTCTCCATCACTCGCATCATGTAGTTGCGCGTCTCGGTGAAGGGCGCGCACTCGATGAAGTCGACGGGATCGACCTGACCGCCGCGCGGGTCGCCGCAGCGGGCGATCCACTGGGACGGGCGGCCGGGCCCGGCGTTGTAGCCCACGGTGGTCAGCAGCATCGATCCGCCGAACTGATTCATCAGCTCGCCCAGATGATAGCTGCCCAGGGTCATGTTGTAGTCAGGGTCCCACAGCCGCTCGGCCGAGTAGGGCATGCCCAGCCGACGGGCGACCCCAGAGGCCGTGGAGGGCAGGAACTGCATCATGCCGCGCGCGTCGGCGTGCGAACGGGCGCGGGGGTCGAAACTCGATTCCTGGCGGGTGATGGCCAGGGTGAACTCCAGCGGCGCCGCGCCGGGAACCGAGGGCGGAATGCGGACCGGATACATCCGCTCGGGCATCAGCACGCCGCGCTGGCTGGCCGCGCGGCCCACCATCATGGCGGTGAAGCCCTCGCCGTAGCCGCGCGACAGGTCCATCAGCAGGGCCAGGTCGGTCGGCAGGGGCACGGAGTCGTCGAGGTGGTAGGCGAACACCCGGAACAGGCCCATCTCGCCCGTTTCGCCGAGAATGCGCATGGCGCGGACCAGTTCGCGGTTCTCGAACTGGGCGACGTCGGCCGAGGTCGGCGACGGATCGCCGGGCAGGGTGATCGAGCCGTACCCGGCCTTCTCCGCCGCCAGCTGGCCGTAGAAGGTCTGGATGTACTGGGCGCCGGACCGGTACCACTGCTGGGCCCCGGCCTGGTCGCCCCGCGCCTCGGCGGCGCGACCCAGCCAGTAGGCTGCGCGCCCCTGGGTGATCGGGGTCGAGGACACGGTGCGCAGCCGTTCGAAATGCTGGGCGGCGCGGCCGGGATCGCCCAGCTTGGTCAGGGCGACCCAGCCGGCGAAGAACTCGGCGTCCACCAGACGGTCGCCCGACGGGAAGCCGTGGCCGTTCATGGCGTCATAGGCCGCCTGCCAGTTTCGGTCCTGCAAGGCGTCGATGAACAGATTGCGACGCTCGCTCCACAGCGTGTCCTGGCCGTCCCGATGCGAGGGCGCGGCCGGCAGATAGCGGAGCAGGGGGTAAGCTTCATTGTTGCGGTTGGCCGCGCGGAGGATCCGCACCCGTTCCTGCACCACGGCCGGATCGAGCGCCTGGTTCGGGGTCAGATCGGCCACGACAGCATCGGGGCTGTAGGCCGATCGCAGGGTCATGGCCGCCTGGGCGGTGGCGCGGCGGTCGGCCGAGGCCAGGTTCACCATGGCGCGGGTCGCCGGCCCGTGCGGCCCGCTGAGCAGCACGCCGAGGCGGGCGTCGTGGTCGTCCTGGCTCAGCCAGCCGCTCCAGCGGGCCAGAAAGCGGCTCTGGTCGGCCTCGGCGAAGGACTGCGTCCGCCACCAGTCGCGCACCAGCCGCTGCGCCTCGCCCTGGCGGCCCGTCTGCTCCAGCGCCCAGGCTAGGGCGATGGCGCCCTGAACGGTGGCGGGCTGGTCCGACCCGAAATAGCCAAGCACCTCATTGGCCGACACGCCGGCGCGATCGAGGGCGATTTCGGTCGCCGAAACGCGCGCGTCGGCGCGCGGCCAGTCGCGAAGCGTCCGGGCGTCATCCGACAGTTCGCGCCAGGACATCCGGTCAGCCGAGGTGTCGACCAGGGCCCATTCGACCAGTTTGCGCGCCGCCGGATCACCGATCTGATTGATCGCACCGCGGGCGCCGGCGATGTCCTTCGCGCGGGCGGCGGCCAGGCCCTGGCGGAAGGCGGCGGTGTCGGCGTCGTTCAGCACGCGCGGCTGATAGGAGGCGCCGGCGACCTGGCTGTACGGCGTCGGGCCTTCGGCGTTCAGGCCGGCCGTGGTCTGGGGCAGCGGAGCGAGAACCGCCAGTGCGGCCGCGATCGAGGTCGCCAGCATGATCTTCCTTACCCCATTCATACAGTTGCGGCGCGCGACACGCCGACCTACCCTTTACGGCTTGTCGCGGGTAGATACCCGCCGTTTCCCATTCAGGTAGAGTTCTCACCATGACCGCCCCCCTGTTCAAGGGCGTGATCACCGCCCTGATCACACCACTTCGTGACGGAAAGGTGGACGAAGCCGCTTTCGACCGCCTGCTGGAGCGCCAGATCGCCGCAGGGGTGGAGGGCGTCGTCGCCATGGGCACCACCGGCGAGAGCGCCAGTCTGACCACCGCCGAGCGCCTGGCCGTCATCGAACGCTGCGTCAGCGTCGCCGCCGGTCGTGTTCGGGTTCTGGCCGGGGCGGGGGCCGCGGCCACAGACAAGGTCATCGACCTGGTTCGTCATGCCAAGACGGTCGGGGCCGACGGCGCCCTGATCGTCACCCCCTACTACAACCGCCCGTCGCAGGCGGGTCTGCAGGCGCATTTCGAGGCCGTGGCCGAAGCGGTGCAGTTGCCGATCGTGCTGTACAACGTGCCCGGCCGCACCGGCTGCGACCTGTCCAATGAGACGACGGCGGCCCTGGCGGCCCATCCGAACATCGTCGGCATCAAGGACGCCACGGCCGACATGGCCCGCGTCAGCTGGATGCACGCCAACATCCCGGGGGCCGCCGACGGCCGTTTCGCCCTGATCTCGGGCGATGATTCCAGCTTCCTCGGCTATGTCGCCCACGGCGGGGTGGGTGTGATCTCGGTCACCTCCAACGTCGCGCCCGAGGCCATGGTGGCGTTGCAGAAGGCGCTGACGGCCGGCGATCTGGCCTCGGCCCGGTCGTGGCAGGATCGGCTGATTTCGCTGCACAAGGCGCTGTTCCTCGACAATTCTCCGTCGCCGGCCAAATACGCCCTGGCGAAGCTGGGCCTGTGCACCGAGGAAATCCGTTTGCCCCTGGTGGTCACCCGCGACGAGGTGAAGCCCATCCTCGACGCCGCCATGGTCGCGGCCGGAGCGCACTGATGGCCCCTCCGCCCCGCGGCGAAAAGAAGAAGACCGGCCAGGCGAAGACCATCGCCGAGAACCGCCGCGCGCGCTTCGACTACTTCCTCGAGGACAATGTCGAGGCGGGGATCCAACTGCTGGGCACAGAGATCAAGGCCTTGCGCGACGGGCGCGCAAATATCGCCGAATCCTACGCCGCCGTCGAAGGGCGCGAGATCGTCCTGATCAACGCCGACATCCCGCCCTACAAACAGGCCAATCGTTTCAATCACGAGCCGCGCCGGCCCCGGAAGCTGCTGCTGCACCGCAAGCAGATCGACCGCTTCATCGGCGCCGTCCAGAAGGACGGCCAGACCATCATCCCCGTCCGCCTGTATCTGAACGAAGACGGCAAGGCCAAGCTGGAGATCGCCCTGGCCAAGGGCAAGAAGCTGCACGACAAGCGCGAGGCCTCGGCCGAACGCGACTGGCAGCGCGACAAGGCCCGGCTGATGAAGGAACACCGGTAAAGGCGTTAGGGCGCCACGCCACACCGTGCACCCCGGCGAAGGCCGGGGTCCAGATGGCGATACACCTTGTCCGACGTTGATCCTCTTTAGGAAGACCCTGCCACGGGCGTCCGGATCTGGTCCCCGGCCTTCGCAGGGGCGCTCGGCTGAAAAGGGTCGGGGCAGGAACTGGGCGTCGATCCGGGTTCGACGTTATCGTCCGGCCTACGGTTCGGTCGCCGCTGCATCCCGGTTCCGCTGGCGGTCACGGAGCATGGAGTCTGCGATTTCGCCCGTCTGCTGGTTGGAAGCCCTTCGGTTCAGTTCGGCGCCGTAGAGGGCGTGCAAATAAGATCTGTCCCATTCGGTGAGGGCGACCTCGTGTCGCTCGTCACGGAACAGATTCAGGACTGTGTCGAAGGTCGAGGTCTCGGCCAGGGGATCGATCTGCGACAGGGCGACCATGCCGACATAGTCGCCCAGCCGCCGAATATCGACGCCCTCGGCCGCCGCCACATCGACGATGACGAAAACCTTCTGAAGATCGTTTCTAATGGGGTTCTGTAGGCGATTTCCGCCCGCGATGAACGGCGCTCCCTCGCCGAACATGCGCACGGCGGGGCGGTTGGTGTCGCGGATCATGGGCATGCTGATGTGCCACCACCGGACTGGCGCGGACGTGTCCTGAAACCGCTGCAGCGCCGCCGAATGTCGCGGCGCGCCGGCATAGGGCGCCCGAAAGGCCTGGGGCCGTTCGGCCACCAGCCCTCGTACCAGGCCCGATCCATCGTCGGTGGCGATGATCAGGACATTGGGGCTGCATCCCGGTTCGCCGATGTCCAGCCCGGCCTCCAGGGCGACAGAGGACACCTGATCCGCCAGGACCTGGGCCGCCTCGCGCTGGAAGTTGACCACCCCGACACAGACGCTGCGGTTCCACCGCGCGGGGCCGCGTCGGTCCAACGGGGCGACAACCTCGTCCACGAACTCTTCGACGGCCCGTCGCAGCGACTGCCCCTGCACGACCACATCGGCGACGACGTCCGGCGGCGGCTCGTGTGTCTGAGACTGGGCGGGCCCTCCGGTCGCCGAGAGGGTGATCGCTAGAACAATGGCCGCGAACATCTGGCGTTTGCTTTCCTCGCTCCTGGCGCCCGTCGGTTTTCAATCGGGCGTGGCTCGGCCTCAGTTTCCTTCGGGCGGCTCCGCCGCTTCCATGTCACGGCGCGCATCGACGATGGAGGCGATGATCTCGGTCGCGCCGGCGCGCAGGTCCTTGCGGGTGCGGACGGCGTCGTACAGGCCGCTCAGATAGGCCCGATCCCATTGGGTCAGACCCGACGCCTGTGTCGGCTCGTCGAAGACGTTCAGCACCGAGAGATAGCCGCTTGTGTCGGCCTCGGGGTCGATCTGGGCCAGGGTGACGAAGGCGATGTAGTCCGCCAGTTGTTCCGTCGTGACCTCGCCGATCTTGTCCACATCGACGATGACGAAGACCCGCTTGGTGTCGTCCACGATCTGCGTGGACAGTCGAGATGCGCCGCGGAGATAGATCTGGGGCGCGAAATTCTCCGGCTTCTCGAAAGCGGAGGTGCTGGTGTTGTGGACGTAGTTGTGATGACCGAACAGGCGGACGGCGATCTGACCGGTGTCGTTGTCCGTGGGCGCCGACACGACCCACCAGCGCACGGGCTGATCGTTGTGGATGAACCGCTCCAGAGCGGCCCCGCCGAGATCCATGCCCGCGCCGCCGACGCGGAACAGGCGGGGGCGCTTGGCGACGAAATCAGGCGTGAAGGCGTTGGCGTCGGCGACGGCGACGATCAGGGCGGTCGGCGTGCAACCCGGCTCGCCGACGACCAGTCCCATGTCCTCGGCGACCGTGGAGACCCGATCCACGATGTACTGGGCGACGTCGTTCTGAAGGTTCGCAACCCCCACGCACAGGCCGCTGCGCCAGCGCGCCAGGCCGCGGTTTCTCGCCGGGGCGGCCACCTCCTGCACGAAGCTGCGGGTCATGTCTTCCAGACGTCGGCCATCGACTGTGATCTCGCCCAGATCGACCGCTCCGGGGGAGCCGGCGACGGGGGCCGCGTCCTGCATGTGGCGGGTCACGCCCTCGTCCGCCGGAGAGGCGCTGAACAGGGCGAGGGCGGCGGCTAGGGCGATGGGCATCGGGAACCTCCAGACCAGCGGCGCATGGCGTCTGGCGACGGTCTCACGATCCCCGACGAATCACAACGTTCGCCGCCGGTAGACAGCGGATTCGGGCGATGTCAGTCGGTGACGTCGGGCTCGGCGCGGTCCATGGCGCGGCGCGCCCGGACGATTGACGACACCACCTCCATCGAACTGGCGGCGGGGTTCCGTCGCGTCCGGATCGCCTGGTAGAGGCCCGTCAGATAGGCCTTGTCCCAGTCGGTGAGGGTGGGGGTGGCCTCTGGATCGTCGAAGACGTTCAGGATCGACCGATAGCCGCTGGTGTCAGCCTCCGGATCGATCTGGGCCAGGGTGACGAAGGCCAGATAGTCGGCCAGTTGCTCGGTGCTGACGTCCCCCAGCTTGTCGACGTCCACGATGATGAAGGCGCGTTTGGTGTCGTCCACGATCTGGGTGTTCAGGCTGGAAACGCCTCGCCGGCTGATGAAGGGCGCCTCTTCGCCGAACAGCCGCACGGCGATCGTCCGTGAATCATCATCTACGGGGGCGGACACGATCCACCAGCGCACGGGCAGGTCATTCTGCTTGAACTGCTCCAGGGCCGCGCGACCCCTGTCCATGCCCGCGCCGCCGACGCGGAAGAGCCGCGGTCGCTTGTCGACAAAGCGCGGGGTGAAGGCGTTGGCGTCGGCCACCGCCACGATAAGCACCGACGGTGTGCATCCGGGGACGCCCGGACGCAGTCCCACGTCCTCGGCCACGGTCGACACGCGATCGACGATATACTGCGCCAGGTCGTTCTGCAGATTGGCGACGCCGACGCACACGCCGTCACGCCAACGCGCGATGCCCCGGTTTCGCGCCGGCGCAGCGATTTCGCGGACGAAGTCCCGGGTCATGTCCTCCAGCCGGCGGCCCTCGACCGTCACTTCGCCGAGATCGACGGCCTCCTGTTCGGACTGGGCTGCCGGAGTGGGCGGCGGTGCGCTTGCGGCGGGTGCGACCTGAAGCGCCAGGGCGGTGAGAAGTGACGCCAGCATGCGAACTCTCCGAGATCATGCGCGCCGTAGCGGCCCGCGAACTTGTGCTGCCGGGATCATGTCCTGCCGATCATCGAATGTCGATCTGTCCGGGCGTCCGCTGCGGAGGCCGCAGAAGGCCTCAGCCCGCGCCGCGCGGCCGGCACCAGTCGCCGGTCATGTCGTTCAGATCGACATAGGCGTCCGCCTGACGGCGCAGGTCGTCGGCGATCATCGGCGGTTGGCTCTTGAGGGTCGACACCACCGTCACCCGCACGCCCCGCGCCTGGACCGCCTGCACCAGCCGCCGGAAGTCGCCGTCGCCCGAGAACAGCACGGCGTGATCCAGCCGGGGGGCCAGCTCCAGCATGTCCACGGCGATCTCGATGTCCATGTTGCCCTTGGTGCGGCTGTGGCCCTGGGCGTCGGTGAACCGCTTGACCGGCTTGGTCACCGTCGAGAACCCGTTGTAGCCCAGCCAGTCCACCAGCGGCCGCACCGCCGAGAACTCCTCGCCCTCGACCACGGCGGTGTAATAGTAGGCTCGGACCAGTTGGGCGCGGTCGCGAAAACTGTCCAGCAGCTTGCGGAAATCCATGTCCAGGTTGAGATTTCGCGCGGCGGAGTAGAGATTGGCGCCGTCGATGAACAGGGCGACGCGTTCGGTCGGATGAAGCTGCATGGGCGATCCTGCTGAAATATCGATCTCCGGCGCCGCCAATATGGACGGCGCGGGTCCGGGCGCGGACGGCCTGGACGACGCTGTCTTCGTCGCCCTGGGCTGCAATGACAAGGGGGTCTGGGCCTCCTGTCGCGAGGCGCTTGAGGCGGCGCTGGCCCGCTTCCGGCCGGAGGGCGTGGATGTCGTCGCCCGCTCCGGCTGGTGGTCCTCGCAGGCCTGGCCCAACCCTGAGGACCCGCCCTTCCTCAACGGCGTCGTTCGCGTGGAGACGGCGCTGGCTCCGACGGAGCTGATGGCCGCTCTGGGCCGCATCGAGGACGCCATGGGCCGGGTTCGCGGGGCCCGCAACGCGCCCCGGACCCTCGATCTGGACCTGATCGCCTATGGTCGGCTGAGCGGCGATCTGGACGGACTGATCCTGCCGCACCCCCGCGCGGCCGAGCGCCTCTTCGTCATGGGGCCCCTGGCGGAAATCGCGCCGGATTGGGTGCATCCGTCCGGAGGATCAGCCGTTGAACTGGCGCGCGGGGCGACTGTGGGCGGCGACGCGCGGCCTGACCGCTGACTTCCGGTTCGGCCCGCCGCCCAAGATTCGCCCATCTGGCGTTGCACAACGCCCCGGCTTTCTCTATTTTCTCCCGCTCTCCCGGATCGCCCCCGAAGGATTCCCATGGCTCGCGTCACTGTCGAAGACTGCATCGAAAAGGTGCCGAACCGTTTCGGTCTGGTCCTGCTGGCCGGCAACCGCGCCCGCGCGATCGCCAACGGCGCGCCCCTGATGCTGGACCGCGACAACGACAAGAACCCGGTCGTCGCCCTGCGCGAATTGGCCGAGGACAAGGTCATCCCGGATGAGCTGACCGAGACCATCGTCGTCGCCCTGCAACGCGTCGATGAGCGCACCGAGGCCGAGGACGAGGCCGAGGTCGTGGCCCTGCTGGCCGAGCCCCAGCACATGAACATGGCCGAGCAGGAGCTGATCCGCGCCCTGCAAAGCGACCGCGACGGCGGTCAGGAGGAACGCTACTGACGGCCGAGCCCGTCACCGGCGTCACCATTCTTCCGGCGCGGACCGACAGCTCCCCGCCGGTTCCTGACATCGCGATTCGACCGGCGGCGGCCGAACCCGTCGCTGCGCCCGAAACGCGCGCCCGCGTCATGCGCCAGTTCGAGCTGGTCGAGGCGGTCAAGGCCTATGATCCGACCGCCGACGAGGCCCTGATCAACCGGGCCTATGTTTACGCCATGCGGATGCACGGCTCGCAGCTGCGCGCCTCCGGCGATCCCTATTTCGCTCATCCGATCCAGGTCGCCGGCATTCTGACCGACTATCGGCTGGACACGGCGACCATCGTCACGGCCTTGCTGCATGATGTGGTGGAGGACACCACCGCCACCCGCGACGACATCGCGGACATGTTCGGCGAAGAGATCGCCGTCCTGGTCGAGGGCGTCACCAAGCTGAGCCGGCTGGAGCTTCAGGCCGAGCACACCCGTCAGGCCGAGAACCTGCGGAAGTTCATTCTGGCCATCAGCCGCGACGTGCGGGTGCTGCTGGTCAAACTGGCCGATCGTCTGCACAACATGCGGACGCTACATTTCGTGAAGCCCGAGAAGCGCGAGCGCATCAGCCGCGAGACGCTGGAAGTCTATGCGCCGCTCGGCCGCTCGATCGGCATTCACTCCATCGCTTCCGAACTGGAAGAACTGGCCTTCGAGCATCTCAATCCGACGGCGCGCACGGCGATCCAGCGCCGGCTCGAGGCCCTGAAGCTGGAACACGGCCACGCCATCGAGGGCGTCGCCCACGAGGTCGAACGGGTGCTGGACGAGGCCGGCATCGACGCCCGCGTCTTCGGCCGGCAGAAGACGCCTTATTCGATCTGGCGCAAGTTGCAGCGCAAGACGGTGGGCTTTTCGGCCCTGTCGGACATCTACGGCTTTCGCGTCATCGTGCCGTACGAGGATGACTGCTACCGCGCGTTGGGCGTCCTGCATCGCGCCTGGCCGGTGGTGCCGGAGCGGTTCAAGGACTTCATCTCGACGCCAAAGTCGAACAACTATCGCTCGCTGCACACGACGGTGATCGGTCCCGGCGGCCTGCGCATCGAGATGCAGATCCGCACCGAGGCCATGGATCGCGTGGCCGAGGACGGGGTGGCGGCGCACTGGGCCTACAAGAACCAGTCCTACGGCCTGGACACCGAGGCCATGCAGGCCGGCGGCGGGCGGGACCCCCTGCAGAACCTCCGTCATCTGGTCCAGGTGATCGAACATGGCGAGGGCGGCGAGGACTGGGTCGAGCACGCCAAGCTGGAAATGTATCTGGAGCAGGTCTTCTGCTTCACGCCCAAGGGGCGGCTGATCACCCTGCCGCGCGGCGGCATGCCCCTGGACTTCGCCTATGCCGTCCACACCGAGGTTGGGGACACGGCGGTGGGCGTCAAGATCAACGGCGAACTCAAGCCGATGCGGACGGTGCTGCAGAACGGCGACGTGCTGGAGATCATCCGCGGCGCCAAGCGGGAAGCCCATGCGGACTGGCGCTCGCTGACGGTCACGGGCCGGGCGCGTTCGGCCATCCGCCGGCACCTGCGCGGGGCCGAGCGGGAGGAGTTCGCACGTCTGGGCAAGGCGTCGCTGGAACAGACCCTGACAAAGGTCGGCAAGTCGCTGGACGGCGTGTCGCTCAAGTCGGTTCTGGAGACCCTGGTCATCGACAACGAGACCGACCTGTTCGAGGGCATCGGCCGGGGCCGGGTGTCGCCGGTCAAGGTCGCCGAGGGCCTGTTCCCGCAGCTGAAGGGCGTGATCGGTCCGGGCGCGAACCGCAAGCGGATCCAGGACGGCCAGGCGCGCCTGTTCGTGCGCGGCGGCGGCCTGACGCCGGGCGTCAGCATCCATTTCGGCCAGTGTTGCTCGCCCCTGCCGGGCGACCGCATCGTCGGCATTCTGGAACCGGACAAGGGGCTGACGGTCCACACCATCGATTGTCAGCGCCTGGCCGACTTCGCCGATGACGACAGCGCCTGGCATGATCTGCAATGGACGCCCCAGGCCGAGAAGCAGGCGCTGGCGATTGCACGCCTGAAGGCGACCGTCCGGAACGGGGTCGGCGTCCTGGGTCAGGTCACCACCACCATCGGCGAGGCCGGCGGCAATATCCGCAACCTGGTCCTCAGCCACCGCGCCGAGGACTTCTTCGACCTGAACTTCGATGTCGAGGTCGAGGACGCCAAACACGCCACCGCCATCATGGCCGCCCTGCGCGCCAACCCCGCCGTCGAGGCCGTCGAGCGCGCCAGGGGCTGAGGGACTTCTAGCTGACTTCCTTCAGAGCCGTGCACCCCGGCGAAGGCCGGGGTCCAGGCTCTGACATTTCCTCCGAACAGGAGGCCGTGGCGGTGGTCGGCGGCCGGACCGGTGCTGGATCCCGGCCTTCGCCGGGATGCACGGTGAGAGGGGGCTCCCGCCGGCGCGTCTCAACTCCTAGACTGACGCCATGACCGACGTCGCATCTCCCCAACCGCCTCGCTCGAACGCCGACCAGATGGCCTCCCCGTCCTACCGGATGGCGGCGATGGATCAGGACTTCCTGCTGGGCGATTCCATGCGCGGCGTGCGCTTCCTGCTGGAGTACGCCAAGGCCGAGGAGGCGCTCAGGGCCTGGGGCGTGCGCTCGACGATTGTGGTGTTCGGCACGGCGCGGGCGAGGGCGGGGGACGCCGGCCCGCGCGGACGCTGGATCGATCAGGCGAGGGCGTTCGGCCGTCTCGCCTCGGAGCGCGGCGGGGCCCTGCGCGGCGCCGTTGGCGAACCGCGCGACAATGTCATCGCCACCGGCGGCGGTCCCGGCGTGATGGAGGCCGCCAACCAGGGGGCGACCGAGGCCGGGGCGCCGTCGATCGGCTTCAACATCACCCTGCCGCACGAACAGGAGCCGAACGCCTGGTCGACGCCGGACCTGACCTTCCGCTTCCACTATTTCGCGATGCGCAAGATGCATCTGGCGATGCGGGCCAACGCCCTGGTGGTGTTCCCGGGCGGGTTCGGCACGTTCGACGAACTGTTCGAGATACTGACCCTGCGCCAGACGGAAAAGGCGCCGCCCATCCCCATCGTCCTGTTCGACGAATCGTATTGGCGATCGGTCGTCAATTTCGACGCCCTGGTCGAGCACGGCATGATCTCTGCCGATAATCTGAAACTGTTCGCCTTCGCCGACGACGCCGAAGGGGTGTGGGCGCGCTTGCTGGAGGGCGGGCTGCGACCGGGTGAAAACATCGATCAGAACAGTCCCGACCCTTCATCCGACTCTCGATAGGCAGTATGCGATCGCCATGACCTCCGATGATGTTCTCGACGAATTCCGCGGCGCCGGCGCCCTGCGCGAAGGCCATTTCGTGCTGTCCTCCGGGCTGCACAGTCCCGTCTTCCTGCAGAAGAACCTGGTGTTCATGGACGGAGAGCGTTGCGCCCGGCTGTGCAAGGCCTTGGCGGAGAAGGTGACGGCGGCGGTCGGGCCGGTGGACGTGGCCATCTCCCCGGCCGTGGGCGGGATCATCCCCGGCTATGAGACGGCGAAACACCTTGGCGTCCGCTCCATGTATGTCGAGCGCGAGGGCGGCGAGTTCAAACTGCGGCGCGGCTTCCATGTCGAGCCGGGCGAAAAGGTGGTCATGGTCGAGGACATCGTCACCACCGGCCTGTCGTCGCGCGAATGCATCGCCGCCATCCAGAAGGCGGGCGGGATCGTGGTCGCCGCCGCCTGCATCGTCGATCGCTCCGGCGGCCGGGCCGATGTCGGCGTGCCCCTGATCGCCCTGGCGACGCTGGATGTGCCGGCCTATCCCGCCGACGCCCTGCCGCCCGAACTGGCCGCTCTGCCGGTCGAGGATCCGGGCAGCCGGCGGTTGAGCGGAGCTTGAGTTGTCGAAGCCACTGAGACTCGGCGTCAACATCGACCACGTCGCGACGGTGCGGAACGCGCGGGGCGGCCTGTATCCGGACCCTGTCCGGGCGGCGCAGGAAGCTCTGGCCGCAGGGGCGGACGGCATCACCGCCCATCTGCGCGAGGATCGCCGCCATATCTCGGACAGCGACATCGACCGCCTGTCGGCGCTGTTGAACGCCGAGGCGCGCCCGCTGAATCTAGAGATGGCGGTCACGCAGGAGATGCTGACCATCGCCCTGCATCACCGCCCGCACGCCGTCTGCCTGGTGCCTGAGAAGCGCGAGGAGAGAACGACCGAGGGCGGCCTGGACGTCGTCGCCGGGCACAACTGGGTCACGCCCTTCGTCAGCAGACTGAACGAGGCGGGGTCGCGCGTGTCCCTGTTCATCGGCGCCGATCCGGCCCAGATCGAGGCCGCGCACCGCACGGGCGCCGCCGTCGTCGAACTGCATACCGGCGCCTATTGCGACGCCGTGCGCGAGGGACGTCCGGAGGAGGCCGATCGCGAGATGGCCGCCCTCGCCGCCGGCGCCGCCCAGGCCGCCGCCCTGGGGCTGGAGGTCCACGCCGGACACGGCATCGACTACGACACGGTCACGGCCGTGGCGGCCATACCGGAGCTGATGGAACTGAACATCGGCCACTTCCTGATCGGCGAGGCCATCTTCGTGGGCCTCGGCCCGTCGATCCGCCGCATGCGCGATCTGATGGACGCCGCCCGGGCCGGCGACGGGCGGGAGGGCGAGGCGTGATCATCGGCGTCGGCGCGGACCTGTCGGACATCCGCCGCATTCAGGCGTCGCTCGACCGCTTCGGCGATCGCTTCAAGTACCGCTGCTTCACAGAAATCGAGCGTACGCGGTCGGACCGCAAGCCCGACGCCGCCTGGAGCTACGCCAAACGGTTCGCCGCCAAGGAGGCCTGCGCCAAGGCCCTGGGCACCGGCATGCGGCGCGACGTCTACTGGCGCGACATGGGGGTGGTGAACCTGCCTTCGGGCCAGCCGACCCTGGCGCTGACAGGCCCGGCGCTGGCGCACCTGCGCCGCCTGACGCCGCCGGGACATGAGGCGAAAATCCACCTGACTCTCAGCGACGAACACCCCTATGCGCTCGCCTTCGTGGTGATCGAGGCCTTGCCGCTGGCCTGATCAGACTATAGTCGGGCCGAACGCGCCGGATTCCGGCGGAAACGGACACGCCGAACGATGAGCGACGACAAGAATTCCACCGACGCCGGGACCGCGCCGGACGCGACCCCCTCTGTGGAGCCGTCGCCGAAGTCCGATCGCCGCCCGATCTGGAGTGACGACGGCGACGCCCCGTTCGAGGACGGCCCGCGCGGCGAACCCATCCCCAAGGCGGCCCGCGTCAAGGATGAGCCGGAGCCCCGCTCGGCCGCCAGCGAGACGGTCGAGGTGGTGAAGACCGTGGTCTTCGCCCTGCTGATCGCCTTCGTGCTGCGTGTGCTGCTGTTCCAGCCCTTCACCATCCCCTCGGCGTCGATGGAGCCGAACCTCTACGAGGGCGACTACATCGTCGTCTCCAAGTGGTCCTACGGCTATTCGAAGTATTCCAGCGGCCTGCCGATCAACCTGCCGCTGGGCGAGGGACGCGTGCTCGGCCGCGATCCGAACCGCGGCGACATCGTCGTGTTCAAGCTGCCGCGCGACAACAAGACCGACTACATCAAGCGCGTGATCGGCCTGCCCGGCGACACGGTGCAGATGATCGCCAACCAGCTCTACATCAACGGCCAGCCGGTGCAGGACGCCGAGGTCCGTTCGACCCAGGTGGTCGATGCCTTCGGCCCGCGCGGCGCGACGATCTCGCGTGAGACCCTGCCGAACGGCAAGACCTTCACCACCCAGGACTTCGGTCCGGGCGGCGATCTGGACGACACTCCGGTCTATACCGTGCCCGAGGGCCACTATTTCATGATGGGCGACAATCGCGACAATTCGATCGACAGCCGGGTGGAGCGCTCCGCCGGGGTCGGCCTGGTTCCGGCCGAGAACCTGGTCGGCAAGGCGCAGATCATCATGTTCTCGTGGCAGCCCGGCGCATCGCTGTTCAACCCGGTCAGCTGGTTCACCAAGGTCCGGCCCAGCCGCTTCTTCCGCATCCTGGAATGACCACCAACGGTCGCGCCGAAGCTGCGGCCGAACTGGTCCGCCGGCTCGGTCACGACTTCCGGAACCGGGCCCTGCTGGACCGGGCCCTGACCCATGCCAGCGTGGGCGAGGGGGTTCAGCCCCAGACCCACAACGCGCCGCGCGACAACGAGCGGCTGGAATTCCTGGGCGACCGCGTCCTGGGATTGCTGGTCGCCGAGCGCCTGCACCGCGATTTCCCCGAGGCCGACGAGGGCGCCCTGTCGTCGCGGCTTCACGCCCTGGTCGACAAGACGGCCTGCGCCCGCGTCGGCGCCGCGCTCGGCGTCGGCTCGGCGCTCAGGCTTTCGCCGGGTGAGACCAAGAGCGGCGGCCGCCGCAAGGACGGGCTGATTGCCGACGCGGTCGAGGCCCTGCTGGCCGCCGTCTATCTGGACGCCGGGATCGAGGCGGCGCGCGAGGTGTTCGACCGCGCCTGGGCCGAGGAGTTCGCACGGCCCGCCGATCGCTCGGTCGCCAATCCCAAGTCCGCGCTCCAGGAATGGGCCCAGGCGCAGGGTCGGCCGCTGCCGGCCTATCGAATCGTAGCAAGATCAGGCAGCGATCACGCCCCGACCTTCACCGTCGAGGTCGCGGTCGAAGGCTATGCCCCCGCCGAATCCCAGGGCCGATCGCGCCAGGAGGCGGAAAAGGCGGCCGCTATCGCCATGTTGCAACGGGAAGGCGTCCTTTGACCGAGACCCCCACGACCGAGAACCAGCGCGCCGGTTTCGCCGCCATCATCGGCGCGCCCAACGCCGGCAAGTCGACCCTGGTCAACCGCCTGACGGGGACCAAGGTCTCCATCGTCACCCAGAAGGTCCAGACCACCCGGTTCCCGGTGCGCGGCATCGCCATGCAGGGCGACGCCCAGATCGTTCTGGTCGATACGCCAGGGGTCTTCACCCCGCGTCGCCGTCTGGACCGCGCCATGGTCGCCTCGGCCTGGGCGGGGGCGGAAGACGCCGACGTGGTCGTCCATCTGATCGACGCCGCCTCCCATATCGCCTCCGAAGGCAAGGACGGTTCGGCCGCCGACCGGCGCTCGGCCGAGGACACCGAGACCATCATCGCCAATCTAAAGGCGACGGGGACGAGGGTCATCCTGGCCCTGAACAAGATCGACGGCATGCGCCGCGACACCCTGTTGGCCCTGTCCCAGACGCTGTTCGAGACGGGCGTCTATTCCGAGGTCTTCATGATCTCGGCGCTCAGCGGCGACGGCGTCGAGGATCTCAAGACGCGCCTGGCCCTGGCCATGCCCGCCGGTCCCTGGCTCTATCCCGAGGATCAGTCGGCCGATGTGCCGCTCCGCGTCCTGGCCGCAGAGATCACGCGCGAGAAGGTCTATCTGCGCGTCCACGAGGAACTGCCCTATTCGGCGGCCGTCGAAACCACGGCCTTCGACGAAAAGGGCGACGGCTCGGTCCGTATCGAGCAGACCATCTATGTCGAGCGCGAGAGCCAGCGTCCCATCGTCCTGGGCAAGGGCGGTCAGACGCTGAAATGGATCGGCCAGAAGTCGCGCGAGGAACTGAACGTCCTGCTCGACCGGCCGGTGCACCTGTTCCTGACCGTCAAGGTCGACGCGCGTTGGCAGGACAGCCGCGCCCTCTACGCCCAGTTCGGTCTGGACTACGACGTCTGATGGCGGTCTGGCGGCGTCGCGGGGTCCTGGCCGGGGCGGTCGCCGCCCTGGTGCTGGCGGGCGCCCTGGGCGGGGCCTTCGCCCTGCGCGCCGACCGCGCGACGGCGACGGCCAGCCAGGCCGGTCCCGAAGGCGTTTCCGCCTCTGAGCCTCCGCGCGTCGTCGAGGCCCTGCCCCTGCTCAAGGCGCGGCTGGACGCCAATCCGAACGCCTTCATGGGGGCCGTGCTCGTCGCCCGCGGCGACCAGATCCTGTTCCGTCAGGTCTATGGCATGGCGGACATCCAGAACGCCGTGCCGCTTCGCGTCGGCAGCCGGTTTCGTCTCGCCTCGATCAGCAAGCAGTTCACCGCGGCCGCGATCCTGAAGCTTCAGGACGAGGGGCGTCTGAAGACCGGCGACAAGGTTTGCGCCTGGATCCAGCCGTGCCCCGAGGCCTGGGCCGATCTGACCATCGCGCATCTGATCTCGCATACTTCGGGCATTCCAGACGTCATGCAACGTCCGGGCTGGGGCCTGCGCCGGGTCACCCCGACCAACCTCACGGAATTGACAGAAGATTCAAAGCTCTATCCGCTTCGGTCGATCCCCGGTGAGAAGCTCGCCTACAACAACGCCGGCTTCAACCTGGCCGCCGACATCGTCGAGCGGGCGTCCGGCGTGCCCTACGCCGACTATCTGAAGGCGACCTTCTTCCTGCCGCTGGGCATGACCGACACGGGCCTAGGCGATACCCCGGACGACGGCAAACCGATCGTCGTCGGCTACGCCAATCTGCGCGAGGGGCTGATCCCCCAGAACCGCCCGAACGTCAGCGTCGTGGAGGGCGCCGGCGCCCTCTATTCCACCCTGGACGACGTGCTGAAATGGCAGCGCGCCCTGCACGGCGGCAAGCTGCTGTCGGCGGCCGCCTATGCCGAGATGACCGCGAACCATGCGCCGCCCGTCCGGCCGGACGAGACGCGCAATCCGGATCGCCACTGGGGCTATGGCCTGTTCATCATGCCGCTGGGCACAGAGGTCGAACCCGCCTTCACCGATCGTCAGATCTATCACACGGGCAGTTGGTCCGGCTTCCGCAACCTGGCCACCTACCAGCCGGACAGCGACGTCACCGTGATCGTCCTGTCCAACAGCTACTACCAGCGCGAGGAGGTTCTGCTCATCACCCAGCAGGCCCTGGCCGAGGTGCTGGGACGTCAGATCCCCGAACGACTGAAGCCCCGCGAACCCGCCGGCGCGGTCCCGGCCGGCGCGCGCTGACCGGGCTCAGCTGGCGAACTGCTCGGCCAGCACCCGCTCCTCGAACGACTTCCCGGCGTCGAACAGCATGGTCAGGGCGACGTCCCGGCGCTCATGCACCTGCACGCGGCTGACCCGTCGCACCTCCAGGCTGTCGGCCACGGCGCTGACCGGCCGCTTGTCGGCCTCGAGAACCTCGAACGTCACCCGCGCCTGATGCGGCAACAGGGCGCCGCGCCATCGACGCGGACGGAAGGCGCTGATCGGCGTCAGGGCCAGAACCTTGGAATCCAGCGGAATGATCGGGCCGTGCGCCGAAAGATTATAGGCCGTCGATCCCGCCGGCGTGGCGACCAGACACCCGTCGCAGGTCAGCTCGTCCAGCCTCACCTTGTCGTCGACGCGGATCCTCAGCTTGGCGCTCTGGCGCGTCTGGCGCAGCAGGGACACCTCGTTGATGGCCAGGCCGCTGACCACGTCGCCGGCCTCGCCCCAGGCGTCCATCTGCAGCGGGTGGATGACGGCCCGGCCCGCCGCCGCGATCCGCGCCGGCAGGTCGTCCTCGTCGTAGTCGTTCATCAGAAAGCCGACCGAGCCCCGGTTCATGCCGTACACAGGCGTGCGTCGCTTCAGATCCGAATGCAGGGTTTCCAGCATGAAGCCGTCGCCGCCCAGGGCCACGATCACGTCCGCCTCCTCGATAGGAACCGACCCGTAAAGTTTGGCCAGGCGCGCCCGCGAAAACTGGGCTTCGGGCCGTTCGCTGGCGGTGAAGGCGAGAGCCGGGGAGGCGGGCAGGTTCGTCATTGCCCAACGCAAGCCGAGCCTTGGCCCGATGTCAAACGGTCGCCGCCGGCGACGCCTCCATCAGCACGCGGAATCCATAGCCGGCCTCGACCGGCGACAGCACGCGGCCCGACAGGTCCGGCGGCGCTTCGTCGCCCGGCAAACCGGCCGTCAGCTGCCGCATCTCCTTCAGCACGGTCGGAAACACAGCCCGATCGATCCCCACTCCGGCGCAGGCCAGAAACAGGGCGTCGGCCGAGGGCCGGCGGACCGCGCTGCGGATCTGTGAGAGCGGGTGGCCGCTCAGGCTGGCCAGGGCGTGTTCGAACAGGCCCAGCTGCTTCTCCCGCACCGCCCGGATCAGGAAGCCGGCGCGGAGTTGCCCGGACGTCGCCAGCTTGTCGACCAGCCGGCGGTCCATTTCGTCCCGATCGCCCGCGCCCGCGCTGCTGGGGGACAGCAGCACCGTCATCGCCGGTCTCGGACGATCCACGGCGCTCTCGATCGCGGCGGCGATGGCGGGTGCGAGGGCGGGGCCGGCGTCCGCGAAACGGCCCTGCAGCTCCTGGCGCAGGGTTTCTCCGACCAGGCTGAACAGGGTCTGGGCCAGGCGGCGATTCAGGCGTGGGTGGCGGGCCAGGGGCACGCGCAAGGCCGCCATCCGGCGCGCCTCCTCGATCATGCGCTGCAGGCCGCCCTCGCTGATCTCGGCGCTGGCGTTGTCCGCCAGGGCCGCCATCGGACCGGGCTGTCCGCCCTCGATCACGGCGTCGGCGACACGGGCGCTGATCCTCGGCCGTCGGGCCACCTCGATCTGGTGTTCCAGGGTGGCTTCGGCCAGCACGCGCAACAGGTCTTCGTCGCGCATCAGGGGGCTGCGCGCGATCACGGGCCGGGCGATATCGATCTCGTCCAGCATCAGCAGTTCGATCAGGCTGTGCGGCGCCCAGGCGGCCTCGGCCAGGTTTTCCGCCAAGGTCTGGCGAATGTCGCGCTCGGCGTCCGAAATCAGTTTCAGGAAGATGTCGCCCAGCATGGGCTCGGCGGCCGCGCCGGGCGGACGGGCCTTGCACAGGGCGACCACCCCCATCATCAGCCGTGTCCGGTCGTCGCCGGACCGACTGGCCGCCAGCCCCAGCAGATCGGCGGGGCCGATCGCGGTCGTCTCAGGGCTCTCGGACATCGGCAGGGCGGCCAAAACAGGCTCCAGCGCAGGGATTTGCAGCCTTTGCCGCAGGGTGCGCCCGCGATGGTGAAGGCAGGGTTAACGAATGCTGAACCGCTTAACATTTCGCAGCGGCTTGACGGCAGGCCCCGCCCGGCGCGACGTTATCAACGTAAACCGCCCGGAGAGGCGCATCTTCGGAGGAGAAGCCCCATGGCCGACGGCGCCGATCTATCGCTAAAGTCCCGCGTGTCCGAGGCCGAATGGCAGGCGCGGGTCGATCTCGCCGCCCTGTACCGCCTCGTCGCCCTGCACGGCTGGGACGACATGATCTTCACCCACATCTCGGCCCGGGTCCCCGGACCGGAGCATCATTTCCTGATCAATCCCTACGGCTGGTATTTCGAGGAGATCACGGCGTCGTCTCTGGTGAAGGTCGATCTGCAGGGTCAGATCGTTCAGGAGACCCAGAACTTCATCAATCCGGCCGGCTTCACCATCCATTCGGCGGTCCATGCGGCGCGCGAAGACGCCCACTTCGTCATCCACCTGCATACGGTGGCGGGCGTCGGCGTCGCCGCCCAGAAGGAAGGCCTGCTGCCCATCGGCCAGAACGCCTGCCTGATCCAGCATCAGGTGGCCTATCACGGTTACGAGGGACTGGCCCTCAACCCCGACGAAAAGGAACGGCTGGTGGCAGATCTCGGCGACAAGCCTCTGATGCTGCTGCGCAATCACGGCACCTTGGCGGTCGGCCAGACGGCGGCGGCGGCCTGGGTCGGCATGTTCTTCCTCGAGCGCGCCTGCGCCCAGCAGGTCGCGGCCCTGTCGACGGGTCGTGACGGCGTCCTGTTCGCCCCGGACGCGGCCCAGGAGGAGACCAAGGGCCAAGGCGGCGGCCTGTCGTTCATTTCGGCCCTCGCCTGGCCGGGCGCCCTGCGCATGCTCGACCGCCGTTCTCCAGGTTACGACGCTTGAGGTCGGGCGCGGCGATCCTTCTGGTCGTCGCGCCGATCATCGGCGTTGGGCTCCTGGCCGCAGACGCCCGCGCGGGCGCCTGGGTGCAGCCCAGGGGCAAGGGCCAGGCGATCCTCAAGCTGGAGCAGATGCGGGCGGACCAGGGCTATGGCCCCTCCGGCGAGGCCGTCGTTTTGCCTGCGCCGCGCCGCGACACTTCCGCCGGGGTCTTCGCCGAATACGGCCTGACGGAGCGCCTGACGCTTCAGCTCAAGGGCGACTGGCAGCAGGGGCGGGATTTTTTCGTCGACTATGAGGGGCGCGGACCCGTCGAGGTCGGTCTGACCTGGCAGGTCGCCCGCACCGACAAATGGGCGGTCAGTGTCTATGGCGGGTACGCACAAGGCGGGGAGGGGCGCAACGCCGGCTACGCCGCCCCTGGCCAGGGCGATCAGGACTGGGAGGCCAGGGCGTCGGTCGGCCGCAGCTTCTCCGGCGGCGATGGACGGTTCGCGGCGTCGGGTCGTTTCCTCGAACTGCAGACGGCGCGTCGATTCCGGCAGGGTCTGCCGGACGAGACCCGCATCGACCTGACCTGGGGCAGCCACTATGGACCGGACTGGATGATCCTGGCTCAGGCCTTCGCGGGTCAGGCCGACGACGATCAGGGACGGCCCGGCGCCCGCTGGCTGGCCGTCGAAACCTCGGCTGTCCGGCGGTTCGGGGACTGGAGCGTCCAGGCCGGCTGGCGCAGCACCGTCGCGGGCCGCGAGACGCCGGTCGCCAACGGCCCCGTCATCGCGATCTGGCGTCGATTCTGAGGCTCAGGGCGCGGCCGGCCGCACCGCCGTCTCGATGCTCAGATAGGCGACCAGATCGCGCCGGTCGGCAGGGTCGGGCAGGCCGGGATAGGCCATCTTGTTGCCCGGCAGGAAGGTGCGCGGGTTCTCCAGCCAGTGATCGATCCGGTCCGCGTCCCAGGCGAATCCGGCCCCGCGCACCGCCTTGGAATAGTTGAATCCCGGATGCGCGCCAGCCTGGCGACCCATGACGCCGTACAGGTTGGGGCCCGTCATGTTCGGTCCGTTCGGCGTCAGGGTGTGGCACGACCGGCAGCGCGCGAAGGCGGCCCGTCCGTTGTCCAGATCCGCCTGCGCATAGGGCGCCGGCAGGGCGGTCAGCATCGTCGCCCGCTCGGCGTCGGTCAGAGGCGGCGGCGTCGGCGTCGGCGCGACGGGACCGGCCGACTGCGGCTGCGGCTGGCCGCACCCTTGCAGGACGGCGACGGCCAGGGCGGCCAGGGCGGCCAGGACGAACGAATGACGCATGGACGGCGGCCTCCCTCGGGCCGCCCCGTGATAAAGCAAGCCGCCGCCCGGGCAAGTTGGACGGAATGTCCGCCTGCGACCTTGCGCCCGAAAGCGGCACTGGACCTGTTGCTGTCGCACCTGATAATCACTCACACCAAATCGGAGCGAGGCCGAAACGCCCGCCCGCCAGAGTGAGCATTCATGGCCAGGACCATCAGATTGAGCGAGGCGCGCCTCGGTGATCGCGGCGTCATCGTCGAAGTCGGCGACCATTGTCACCATCAGGCCGAGGCCGTCGATCTGGAACGTCGCCTGCTCGAACTGGGCTTTGTCGAAGGCGCGCAGGTCGAACTGCTGCACCAGGGCCTGTTCGGCGCCGACCCCATCGCCATCAAGGTGGACGACATGCGCGTGGCGCTGCGCCGTCATGAAGCCGCCAGCCTGACCATCGAACTGGCCGAGGTCGCGGCCTGATGGACGTCGCGCTCCGCACCGCTCGCGTCGCCCTGGTCGGCAATCCCAACAGCGGCAAGACCGCTCTGTTCAACGTCCTGACCGGCGCCCACCAGAAGGTCGCCAACTACGCCGGCGTGACCGTCGAGCGGAAGGAGGGCTTCGTGCGCGGCGCCGCCGGCCGCACCCTGTCCGTGCTCGACCTGCCCGGCACCTATTCCCTGCGCGCCCGCAGTCCCGACGAAGAGGTCACCCGCGACGCCGTCCTGGGCCGTCTGGCGGGCGAGCCCACGCCGGACGCCATCGTCTGCGTCGCCGACGCCACCAACCTGCGGCTGGTGCTGCGCCTGATCCTGGAGCTGAAGCAGGTCGGCCGGCCGATGGTGCTGGCGCTGAACATGTTCGACATCGCCGAACGCCAGGGCCAGCGGATCGATCTGGACAAACTCTCGGCTGAACTCGGCGTGCCGATCGTGACCACCACCGCCACCCGGCGTCGCGGGATCGACGATCTGGTCGCGGCGATGGAAACCGCCGTCGCTCACACGGATGCGGGCCTGCCGTCGGCCTGGCGGGCGCCCGAAGCCTCGGATATCCGCTCCGCCCACCGCGAGGCGGAACGCATCCTCAAGGCCACGGTCCGTCCGCCGGAACGCCCCGACACCGTGACCGGCCGCATCGATTCGGTGCTGCTGCATCCGGTCGGCGGCCTGGTCATCCTGCTGGGCCTGCTGTTCGTGATGTTCCAGGCCGTCTTCACCTGGGCGACCCCGGCCATGGACGGCATCGAGGCCGGCTTCGGCTTGCTGGGCGAATGGATCGGCGCCGTCGTGCCCAATGAACTGCTGCGCAGCCTGCTGGTGGACGGGATCATCGCCGGTGTCGGCGGCGTGCTGGTCTTCCTGCCGCAGATCGTGATCCTGTTCGCCTTCATCATCCTGCTGGAAGACTTCGGCTACATGGCCCGGGCCGCCTTCCTGATGGACCGGATCATGGGCGGCGCCGGTCTGCACGGCCGGGCCTTCATCCCGCTGCTGTCCAGCTTCGCCTGCGCCATTCCGGGGGTCATGGCCGCGCGCGTGATCGATTCCAAACGCGACCGGCTGACCACCATCCTGGTGGCGCCGCTGATGACCTGCTCGGCGCGCATCCCGGTCTATACGCTCATCATCGCCGCCCTGATCCCCAACGAGCGCGTCTGGGGCTGGGTCAGCCTGCAGGGGCTGGTGATGTTCGGCCTGTACGCCCTCGGCATCCTCAGCGCCCTGATCGTCTCCTTCGTCATCCGCAAGGTGTTATGGCGCGGGGCGGTCGAGCCCTTCATGATGGAGCTCCCGGCCTACAAGACGCCGCACCTGCGATCGGTGCTGATGAACCTGTGGCTGCGCGCCCGCATCTTCATCGAGCGCGCAGGGCGGATCATCCTGCCGCTGATGATCGTGGTCTGGGCCGCCGGCACCTTCCCCTATCCGCCGGAAGGGGCGACCGGACCGGCCATCGACTACAGCTTCGCCGGCATGCTGGGCCATGCGCTGGAGCCGATCTTCCGACCCATCGGCTTCACCTGGGAGATGGTGATCGCCCTCATCCCCGGCATGGCGGCGCGCGAGGTGGCTGTCGCCGCCCTCGGCTCGGTCTATTCCATCGCCGATCCCGAGGCGATCGACAGCGGCCTGGCCGCCCTGATCGGCGCGCGCTGGTCCCTGGCCACCGGCCTGTCCTTCCTCGCCTGGTATGTGTTCGCGCCGCAGTGCGTCGCCACCCTCGGCGTGGTCAAGCGCGAGACCAACAGCGCCAAGTGGATGTGGATCATGATCGGCTACATGTTCGGCCTGGCCTATCTCGCCGCCTTCGTGACCTACCACGTCGCCGTGGCCCTTGGCGGAGGCACGGTCGGGGGCTAAGCCTTCACCGCCTTCGTCACCCTCGGGCTTGTCCCGAGGGCCCATGGTCAGCTTGGATTCGGACCCCGCCGCCGGACGGGGGCGGGGATAGCCCGGCATCGGGTCAGGCGGCGCCATGGGTCCTCGGGCCAAGCCCGAGGATGACGGTGATCAGAGACCCGTCCACATGCCCTCCACCGTCTTCGTCGCGGCCGTCATGGCCCTGCTGGGCCTGATCGTCGGCAGTTTCCTGGCCGCCGTCTCGGTGCGCCTGCCGCGCGACGAGGACATCGTCCTCGCCCGCTCGCGCTGCATGAGCTGTGAGCGCCAACTGGCCGCGCGCCACATGGTCCCGGTGATCAGCTGGCTGGTCCTGAGGGGCCGATGCGGCTGGTGCCGCGCGGCGATTTCGCCTCGCTACCTGCTGATCGAGCTGGCGGCCGGCGGCCTCGGCGCCTGGGCGGCCCTGGCCATGGCGGCGCGTTCCGACGCCTCCTGGCTGACGGTCGGAGCCACGGCGGTGCTGGGCTGGCAACTGCTGCTCATCGCCCTGATCGACGCCGAGCATTTCTGGCTGCCTGACGAACTGACCTGGCCCCTGGCCGGCACGGGACTGATCGCCACGGGACTGATGGCCGGCGGCGTGCCCTGGGATCAGGTCATCGGCGCGGTCGCGGGCTTCGGCCTGTTGTGGCTGATCGCCTGGGGCTACAAGCGGGCGCGCGGGCGCGAGGGGCTGGGCGGCGGCGATCCGTTCCTGATGGGGGCCGTCGGCGCCTGGGTCGGCTGGATGGGCCTGCCCAGCGTCATGCTCTGGGCCTGCGCCGTCGGTTTCAGTCTCGTGCTGGCCCGCCTGATCCTGCGCCGCAGGGTCAGCGGCGCCGACCGCCTGCCCTTCGGAACCTTCCTGGCCGTCGGGGCCTGGCTGGTCTGGCTGCTGGGCCCGCTCGGCCTCTGACAAAACACTTAAGCGAAATCTGAGCCGAGGGGTCTGCGTCCATCTCGGCCGATTTCGCTTCAGCGTCCCGTCACCAGCTTCACGACGATGTGGGCCGTGGTGTCGATGACCGTGTCGGCCGGGGTGTCGCCCCGCTTCAGCAGTTCGAAGCCGTCCGCCGCCGATTCGACCAGGCTGGCCACCTGATAGGACGTCAGGCGCGGGTCCAGGCCCGGCGCATGATATCCCGTGGCGTGAGCGCGGGCGATCAGCCGCTCCAGCGTCAGGTGCACGCGCCGCAGCCGCTTCACCCGACTGTCGACGAAGCCAGGCTCGCCCTGGTCTGCCAGCATGTGCTCGATCCGCAGCACCGGTCCGTGCTCTCGCCATTGCAGCAGCACGTCCACCACATAGCCGCGGGCGATGCGGAACGCGGCCTCGCCCGACCAGTCGGCGTCCAGCTGCGCCGCCAGCGGCTGGAAATCGGCCGCCGCCACTTCGCACAGCGCCAGAACCGTTTCCTCAACGGTCTTGAAATAGGTGTAGAAATTCGAGGCCGACACGCCGGCGTGTGTCGCCACGTCCGCCACCCGGATCTCTCCCAGATGCTTGCGGTCCAGCAGAGCCCGCGTCGCGGCCAGGATCGCGCCGCGCGTGCGTCCGCCGCGCGCGCCGATGCGGTGTCCCAGCTTGTTCGTCGTGGTCGTGGGCATGGCGCGCCGCGATCGGGGGAGGGTGGTGCCGGTTGCAGGGATCGAACCCGCGACATCCAGTTTACAAAACTGGCGCTCTACCAACTGAGCTAAACCGGCGTTTCCCGGCGCTTATGCTGGCGTCGGCCGCGCGGGGCAAGCAAGATCGCGCCCATGCCGAACTTCCTGCCGCCGAACGCCCTGGCCTATCTGACCCCGGTGCTGATGCTGGTGGTCTCGAACGTCTTCATGACCTTCGCCTGGTACGGCCATCTGAAGTTCGGGTCCAAGCCGCTGTGGATCGTGGTGATCGTCAGTTGGGCCATCGCCTTCTTCGAATACTGTCTGGCGGTGCCCGCGAACCGCATGGGCCATCACGTCTATTCCGCCGCCGAGCTGAAGACGATCCAGGAGGTGATCACCCTGCTGGTCTTCGCGGTGTTCAGCATTACCTTCCTGGGCGAGAAGCTGACGATGAACCACGCGGTCGGCTTCGCCCTCATCTTCGGCGGCGCCTGGGTGATCTTCCGGGGGCCGTTCTAGAGCAAAATCGGACCTGACTGACGCAGTCAGTCGGGGCGTAGATTTTGCTCCAGATTGATGCTGGAGCATTTTTTGGAATCTGACTGATTCAGTCAGATGCAAAAATGCTCTAGTCCAGCGCCGCCGCGATCTTCGCCGCCAGCGTCTTCAGCGCCTCGACGTCCGCCATCGGCGCATGGCCGTGGCCCTTCATGGGACGGTCGGCCCAGCGCGGGATGACGTGGAAATGCAGGTGGAACACCGTCTGGCCGCCGGCCTCACCGTTGAACTGCATGATCGAGAAGCCGTCAGGCGACAGGGCCCTGGTCACGGCGCGGGCGGTGCGCTGAACCGCCGCGGTCACGGCGGCCAGATCGTCGGCGTCGATCCCCAGCAGGTTCTGCGCCGTGGAGGTCTTGGAGATGACCAGAACATGCCCCTCGGACTGGGGAAACACGTCCATGAACGCCAGGATCCGATCGTCTTCCCACACCTTCACGGAAGGAATTTCCCCGCGAAGGATTTTGGCGAAGATGTTGTCGGGGTCATAGGCGCCGGTCAGGCTCATAATCGTTCTCACATCGGCAGGAAGTCGGGCAGATGGCGCCCTTTGCCAGACGGCGAAATCCCGCCTAGACCTTCGCATCATGCCAAGGCTGACCAGCTCCGTCGATCCGTCCTCCGCCGCCTTCAAGGCGCAGCACGCCCATAACTCGGCGCTGGTGGAGGACCTGCGCGCCCGCGTGGCCAAGGCCGCCCTGGGGGGCTCCGGCGCGGCGCGCGAGCGCCACGTGTCGCGCGGCAAGCTATTGCCCCGGGACCGCGTCGAACGTCTGCTCGATCCCGGCTCGCCGTTTCTGGAGATCGGCCAGTTGGCCGCCAACGGCATGTACGGCACGCCCGATGATCCCGAAGGCGCCCCGGGCGCCGGGATGATCTGTGGCGTCGGCCGGGTGTCGGGCCGCGAGGTGATGATCGTCGCCAACGATCCGACGGTGAAGGGCGGCGCCTATTTCCCGATCACGGTGAAAAAGCACCTGCGGGCGCAGGAGATCGCCGAGCAGAACAACCTGCCCTGCGTCTATCTGGTCGACTCGGGCGGCGCCAACCTGCCGCACCAGGCCGAGGTGTTTCCGGACCGCGAGCATTTCGGCCGCATCTTCTTCAACCAGGCGCGGATGAGCGCGCGCAACATCCCCCAGATCGCCTGCGTCATGGGACTGTCGACGGCGGGCGGGGCCTATGTGCCGGCCATGTCGGACGAGACCGTCATCGTACGCGAACAGGGCGCCATCTTCCTGGCCGGGCCGCCGCTGGTGAAGGCCGCCACCGGCGAGGTCATCTCCGCCGAGGAACTGGGTGGGGCCGAGACCCATGGCCGCAAGTCCGGCGTGGTGGACTATGTCGCCGAGAACGACGAGCACGCGCTGGAGATCGTCCGCGACATCGCCGGCCATCTGAACTCGGTCAAGACCGTGGAGATGGACGTGCGCGAGCCCCGGCCGCCGGTTCTGGACCCGCAGCAGCTCTACGGCCTGATCCCCGAGGATGTCCGCGCTCCCTATGACGTGCGCGAGGTCATCGGCCGCATTGTCGACGGGTCGGAGTTCGAGGAGTTCAAACCGCTGTACGGCTCGACCCTGGTCTGCGGCTTCGCCCGCATCTGGGGCTATCCGGTCGCCATCCTGGCCAACAACGGGGTGATCTTTTCCGAGAGCGCGCTGAAGGGCGCCCACTTCATCGAACTGGCCTGCAAGCGGAAGATCCCGCTGGTCTTCCTGCAGAACATCTCCGGCTTCATGGTCGGCGGGAAGTATGAGGCCGGCGGCATCGCCAAGGACGGGGCCAAGCTGGTCACGGCCGTCGCCAGCGCCGAGGTTCCCAAGTTCACCGTCCTGATCGGTGGCTCGTTCGGGGCGGGCAACTACGGCATGTGCGGCCGGGCCTACAGCCCGCGCTTCCTGTTCACCTGGCCCAACAGCCGGATCGGGGTCATGGGCGGCGAACAGGCCGCCAGCGTCCTGGCCACCGTGCACCGCGATGCGGACAAATGGACGCCCGATCAGGCCGAGGCCTTCAAGGCCCCGATCCGTCAGAAATACGAGGACGAGGGCAACCCCTATTACGCCACCGCGCGTTTGTGGGACGACGGGATCATCGACCCCGTCCAGACCCGCGACGTCCTGGGCCTGGCGATTTCGGCGAGTTTGAACGCGCCGATACCAGAGACGCGCTTCGGCGTGTTCAGGATGTAGGAGTGAAGAGTGCTAGTGAGCGGAGACGTGAGCCGTGGCCGATATGACAACGCCAATTCCTGCTCACGCCTTGCTCCCTAGCACTCTTCACTCGCCCATGCGTTGACGCATCGAAGGAGTTCACATGACCGACACCCCCACCGAAGCCGACCTCAACGCCCTGGACATCACCGACGCCGAGGCGGCGGAGATCAACGCCATCGCCAGTCCGTTGCTGGCCGATCCTGCGCCGGACGCCAATGACGACCTGGTCCAGATCGACGCGACGTCGGACGGAGTGGTGTTCGTCACCCTGAACCGGCCGGCGAAGAAGAACGCCTTCGACGCCGCCACCATCGCCGCCCTGCGAGAGGCGTTCGAGACCCTGCACGGCGCGGACAGGGTGCGGGTGGTCTTCCTGCGCGGCGCGGGCGGCACGTTCAGCGCCGGGGCCGATCTGGCCTGGATGCGCGACGCGGTCGACTGGTCCGAGGGCGACAACCGCGATGACGCCATGGGTCTGGCCCGAATGCTGAAGGCCCTGGCCGACGTCCCGGCCCTGACGGTGGCCCTGGTCGAGGGCTCGGCCATGGGCGGCGGGGCGGGCATCGTCGCGGCCTGCGACATGGCGGTGGCGGTCGAGGGTTCGCGCTTCGCCTTCTCGGAGGTCAAGCTGGGCCTGATCCCGGCGACCATCGCCCCCTATGTCATCGAGGCCATCGGCGCCCGCCGCGCCCGGCAGTTGTTCCTGACCGCCAACATCTTCGACGCCGACTATGCGGCCCATATCGGCCTGATCGACATGGTCCTGCCCGAGGGGTCGGTGGACGAGTTCGTCTCCATGCTGTCCGACAGCCTAACCGCCAATGCGCCCGGCGCCATGGGCGACGCCAAACGCCTGGTCCGCGACCTGGCCGGCAAGCATGTCGATCACGGCCTGATGGAGGACACCGCCCGCCGCATCGCCCGCGCCCGCGTCTCCGACGAAGGCCAGGAAGGCGTCCGCGCCTTCCTCGACAAACGTCCGGCGAAATGGGCGGAGTGAGGGCGACTTGCGGGACAGGGCGGTAAGGATTATCCTTACATCATGATTTCAAGCCGTTTGACCAGCAAGGCGCAGACCACGGTGCCGCAGGCGGTTCGCAACGCCCTGGGCGTCGGGCCGGGCGACGATCTGGCCTATGAGATCCTGGGCGACAGCGTGCGCCTGACCAAGGCCAGACCCGTCGAGCGTGATGATCCCTTCGTCCATTTCGAGGAATGGGCGACGGAAGCGGATTCGCGAGCCTATGCCGACCTCTAAGGCGGGCACGGTCGTCCGCGCGCCCTTTCCCTACACCGACCGGGAAACCCATCAGTGGCGGCCGGCCGTGGTCGTCAGCGACGGCGGCGTCGGATTGGGCGACCGGCTGGGCTGGGTGTTGATGGTCACCAGCGCCGAGAACCGCGTCTGGCCCGGCGACGTGGCGCTGACGGAGGATTTCCGTTCCGCCGGGCTGCCGGCGGCCTCGCTGATCCGCACCGCCAAGATCGCGACGGTCGAACTCGACCGGCTGGAGCCGATCGGCCGGTTGCCGGACGCCGTTCATGATGCGGTCAAGGTTCAACTCCGCGAGCGGCTGAGTCTCGACTGAACTCGCCGCTCGCCACTTTCCATTCACGGCACTAGGCTTCGCCCATGTTCAAATCCGTCCTGGTCGCCAATCGCGGCGAGATCGCCTGTCGCGTGTTCCGCACGGCCCGTCGCATGGGCATTCGCACCATCGCCGTCTATTCCGAGGCCGACGCCGATGCCCTGTTCGTGCGCGAGGCGGATGAGGCGGTCCTGCTCGGTCCGGCGCCGGCGCGCGAGAGCTATCTGGATCAGGACAAGGTGCTGGCGGCGGCGAAGGCCACGGGGGCGGAGGCCATCCATCCCGGCTATGGCTTCCTGAGTGAAAACGCGGACTTCGCCGAGGCGGTTCAGGCGGCGGGTCTGGTCTGGATCGGGGCGCCTGCCGCCTCGATCCGCGCCATGGGGCTGAAGGACGCGGCCAAGAAACTGATGGTCGAGGCGGGCGTGCCCGTCACTCCCGGCTATATGGACGACGACCAGTCCGAGGCCCGGCTGAAGGCCGAGGCCGACGCCATCGGCTATCCCGTCCTTATCAAGGCCGTGGCCGGCGGCGGCGGCAAGGGCATGCGGCGGGTCGATGCTGCGGACGCCTTCCTCGACGCCCTGTCGTCGTGCCGTCGTGAGGCGGCCTCCAGCTTCGGCGACGACCGGGTGCTGATCGAGAAATACATCCTCAGCCCGCGCCACATCGAGGTTCAGGTGTTCGGCGACCGGCACGGGACCGTCGTCCACCTGAACGAGCGCGACTGCTCCCTTCAACGCCGCCACCAGAAGGTGATCGAAGAGGCTCCCGCGCCCGGCATGGACGCCCCGACCCGGGCCGCGATCACCGACGCCGCCGTGCGCGCGGCCAAGGCCGTGAACTATGTCGGCGCCGGCACCATCGAGTTCATCGCCGACGCGTCTGAGGGCCTGCGCGCCGACCGCATCTGGTTCATGGAGATGAACACCCGGCTCCAGGTCGAACACCCGGTCACCGAGATGATCACCGGCGTCGATCTGGTCGAATGGCAGTTCCGCGCGGCGGCGGGCGAACCCGTGCCGCTGGCGCAGGCCGACATCCCCCTGAACGGCTGGGCCATGGAGGCCCGTCTCTACGCCGAGGACCCCGCAAACGGGTTTCTGCCCTCGATCGGGCGGCTGGACCACTTTATCCTCCCCCGCAGAGCGGGGGAGGGGGACCGCGAAGCGGTGGAGGGGGCGGCCGCGCATTCGATCCGCATCGACACCGGCGTCGAACAGGGCGGCGAGGTCAGCCAGTTCTACGACCCGATGATCGCCAAGCTGATCGTTCACGCCGCCACGCGCGAAGAGGCGGCGGCGGAGTTGGCTGACGCCTGCGGCCAGGTCGAGGTCTGGCCGGTCAGGACCAACGCGGGATTCCTCAAACGGTGCCTGGAGCATCCGCGCTTCGTGGCCGGCGATGTGGACACAGGGTTCATCGGGGCGGAGGAAGAAGAGCTCATTTCGTCACAAGCCCTGTCGGAAGATGGCTTGCGAAGCGCGGTCGATATCATCCGACTTGCTGACGAGATGGGCGCCGATTGGCGCTCGCCGTGGACCTCGTTCTTCGGCCCGATGGGATTCCGGATGAACGACGTTCCCAGTCTCCACCAGAGAGTCTACGTGGATGGACAGCCGCGATCCGTCCGCCTGTCAGAGGAAGCCAGCTCACAAGGCCGGCCTCGCTATCTTGAGCTGGATCCGCGAGCTGCGGTTCATTTCGAGCGTGGCTATCCCTTCGTGGTTTCGACCCGCATGGACCTCAAGGCGGCAAGCTCCACCTCCGACGGCGCCCTGCGCGCACCCATGCCGGGCAAGATCGTCGCAGCGCCGGTCAAGACGGGGGAGGCGGTGGCCAGGGGCCAGCCGGTGATCGTGCTCGAGGCCATGAAGATGGAGCACGCCCTGACCGCCCCCTTCGACGGCGTCGCCGCCGAGATCAACGCCGCCGTGGGCGATCAGGTCCCGGCCGACGCCGTGCTGGCGCTGGTGAAGGCGGAGTAGGGCTCCGCGCTCTCACTATCGATCTACAAAACTCCGTCACCCTCGGCCTTGTGCCGAGGGCCCATCCAACAGCACTTCCCGCCGCTGGGGTTCAGGTCAGGGAGGCCGACGGATTGGTTGGGCGGCTCAGTACCCCTGCGCGCGCGCCAGCTTCTCCTGATGATAGCCGGCATCGCCGAACAGTTCGTTCAACACCCGCACCCGTTTCATGAACAGGCCGACGTCGAACTCGTCGGTCATGCCGACGCCGCCGTGCATCTGGACGGCCTCCTGAACCGCCAGTTCGGCCACCCTTCCGGCCTTGGCCTTGGCGACCGAGACGGCGACGCCCTGCGGATCCTTGCCCGCCTCCAGCCGTTGCAGGGCGCCGATCGTCGCCGCCCGCGCCAGTTCGATCTCGGTAAACAGATGCGCCGCCCGGTGCTGCAGCGCCTGGAACTCGCCGATCAGCTTGCCGAACTGCTTGCGGGTACGCAGATATTCGGTCGTCACCTGAAACGCCTGGTCGCCTGCGCCGTTCATCATCGCCGCGACACAGGCCCGCCCCAGGTCCAGGGCGGCGTCCAGCGGCGCCCGCCCGCCGCCGACCGACCCGATCACGGCGTCCGCATCGACCTCGACGTCGCTCAGGGTCACGCGCGCGGCGTTGTGGGCGTCCACCATCACCGTCCGCTCGATCTCCACGCCCGCCGTCTTCGGATCGACCAGGAACAGCGTCAGACCCTCGTCGGTTTCGGCCGCCACGATCAGGGCGTCGGCCACATGGCCGTCCAGCACGAAACCCTTGGCGCCGTTCAGCCTGAAGCCGTTGCCCGCCCGCTCGGCCCGCGTCGCGATCCGTTCCGGCCGATGCTTGGCGCCCTCATCCACCGCCAGCGACACGATCGCCTCGCCCGCCGCGATCCGCCCCAGCCAGCCGGCCTTCTGCGCCTCCGACCCGCCGTCGCCCAGCAACTTCGCCGCCAGCACCGCCGTGCCCAGGAACGGCGAGGGGGTCAGGGTCCGTCCCAGGGCCTCGGCGACGACGCCGGCCTCGACCGGTCCCAGGCCCGATCCGCCATGGTCCTCGCCGACCAGAATTCCGGCGAATCCCATCTCGCCGAACTGCCGCCACAGGTCGCGCGACACCCCGTCGGCGTCACGGTCGTCGCGCAGCTTGCGCAGATGCGCGATCGGCGCGGTCTCGCTCAAGAAGCCCTCGGCGGCCTCCTTCAGCATGGTCTGCTCTTCGGTCAGGATCAGGGGCATGGGCTCAGGCTCCCGGCAGTTGCAGAATATGCTTGGCGATGATGTTCAGCTGCACCTCGCTGGTCCCGCCCTCGATGGAATTGGCTTTGGTCCGCAGCCAGTCACGGGCCGTCGTGCCCTTGCGTGACCGCTTGCTTTCCCATTCCAGGGCGTCCGAGCCGCCGGCGGCCATCATCACCTCATAGCGACGCTTGTTGAGCTCCGAGCCGTAGTATTTCAGCATCGACGCCATCGCCGGGTGCGCCTGTCGCGCCTTGTGCTGATCGCCGACCCGTTCCATCGCCAGGTTGAACGCCATCAGGTCCACGTCCAGTTCGGCGATCCGCGCCCGCAGCATCGGGTCGTCCAGACGGCCTTCGGCGTCCACGCCCACGCTGTCGCCCGCGACCTGGCCCAGGGGCCGGCCGCCGCCGATCCCGCCCATCCCGCCGATCATGGTCCGCTCATGCGCCAGCAGGGCCTTGGCCACGTCCCAGCCGCGGTTCAGCGTCCCGACCAGGTTCTCCTTTTCCACCCGCACATCGTCGAAGAAGGTCTCGCAGAACGGGCTCTTGCCGCTGATCAGGGTGATCGGCTTGGTCGTCACGCCCGGCGTCGCCATGTCGAACAGCACGAAGGAGATGCCCAGATGCTTGGGCGCCTCCGGGTCGGTCCGCACCAGACAGAAGATCCAGTCGGCCTTGTCCGCATAGGACGTCCAGATCTTCTGGCCGTTGACGATCCAGTGGTCGCCCTGATCCACGGCCCTGGTCTGGACGTTGGCCAGGTCGGAGCCCGCGCCCGGCTCGGAATAGCCCTGGCACCAGCGGATCTCGCCGTGCACGATCGGCGGCAGGAATTTCTTCTTCTGCTCTTCCGTCCCGAACTGCAGCAGGGCCGGGCCCAGCATCCAGATGCCGAAGCTCGACAGGGCCATCTGGGCGTCGATGCGGCGCAGTTCGGACGCCAGAACCTTGGCCTCCTCGCGGCTCAGACCCCCGCCGCCGTATTCGGTCGGCCACTCCGGCGCGGTCCAGCCCCTGGCGCCCATCCGCTCCATCCACAGCTTGTGGGCCGGGGTCTTGAAGGTCGGGTTGCGTCCGCCCCAGACGCGGTCTTCCTCATTGTCCAGCGGCCCACGCACCTCGGCCGGGCAGTTCGCCTCCAGCCAGGCGCGCGTCTCGGCGCGAAACGTCTCAAGGTCCGCCATGTCGTCTCCTCGTGCCGCTGGTTTACGCGTGCGTTAGCGTCAACCTAGCAGGCTTTTCGGATGACGTAGCGTCAGGCTTTCGAAGGCAGGAACGGCGAGAACGTAATCACCGTGAAGGTGTCCCGCACATGGGCCCGCGTCTGCACCTGCCTGGTCACGAAGGTGCCGATGTCCAGGTCGCGCGGCAGCTGGAACTTGGCCAGCAGGTCGTGCTGGCCCGAAGTCGAATAGACCTCCGAGACATGTTCGACATTGTCGACGATGTCGGCCGCCACGTCGTTGGCGAAGCCCAGCTCGCATTTGATGAAGACGAAGATGGCGGTCATCATGGCGGTCTTACCAAGGTTCGAGGGGCGAGGGATCAGGTTCGAGGACCTGTCGATCAGACCTCTACACGCGGCCGACACGTGATGGCGAGTTGATGCGCAGGAAAATCCAATGACGGCCGCTCCCCTCGACCCTAATCCCTCGCCCCTTGAACCTGAATCTCAGTACAACAACCGCGCCGCCGTACCCGACCACCCCGCCGTCATGGCCCGGTGGAAGACCGACGCCGAGGCCGCCCGCGCCGCCCGCCCGCCGCTCGCAGTCACTTACGGTGACGGCCCGCGCGAGGTCATGGACCTGTGGGAGGCCGCGCCCGACGCTCCGACCGCCGTCTTCATCCACGGCGGCTACTGGCAGGCCCTGGACAAGTCCTGGTTCAGCTGGATCGCCCCGCCGTTGCTGGCCCACGGCGTCAGCGTCGCCATTCCCTCCTACGATCTTTGCCCCGAGGTCAGTCTCAGCCGGATCGTGCATCAGATTCGCACCGTCGCCGACCAGCTACGGGAACGCACCGGCGCCCGCCCCTTCGTCTTCGGCCATTCCGCCGGCGGCCATCTGGCGGCCTGCCTCCTGTCCGAGGGCCGGGCCTCCGGCGCCCTGGCTGTGTCCGGCGTCTTCGACCTGGAGCCCCTGATTCCGACCAGCCTGAACGCGGCGTTGGGACTGGATGTCATGACCGCCCGCGCCCTGTCGCCGATCCACTGGCCCCCGCCCAACGGCGGCGCGCCCGGCGGGACGGCCCTCGACTGCGTCGTCGGCGGCGCCGAAACCGCCGAGTTCCTCCGCCAGTCCCGCGCCATGGCCGACCTTTGGGCCTCAAAGGGCGTAGAAACCCGGTTCGAAGCGCTCGACGGCCTGAACCATTTCACCGTCCTCGACCCGCTGGCCGATGCTGAGAGCCAGCTGGTGACGCGGATCGCGGCGAGGATGAAACAATAAGTTCCGCCCATCCCGGCGAAAGCCGGGACCCGGTGCTTTGGCATTCACGGGTCGCTGGGATAAGCAGGGCGGATCACCGGCTCGGCCGGTCCTGCCAAACAGAACTGGGTCCCGGCTTTCGCCGGGATGAGCGGAGTTGAGATGCGCCACGATCGTCTGACCGTCCTGAACGCGCTGGAGGCGCAGGGCGTCTGCCCGGTCTTCTATCATTCGGACCTGGACGTCTGCCTCAACGTCATCCGCGCCTGCGCGGCGGGCGGCGCCCCGGTGGTGGAGTTCACCAATCGCGGCGACTTCGCGGTGGACCTGTTCGGCGACCTGGCGCGCGAACTGCAGAAGACAAACCCGGAGGTCGTGCTGGGCATCGGCTCGGTGGTGGACGCCCCGACGGCGGCCCTGTTCCTCAATCGCGGCGCCCGTTTCGTGGTCAGCCCCTGCCTGGTCCCCGACGTAGCCCGGGTCTGCAACCGCCGCATGACAGCCTATTTCCCGGGTTGCGGCTCGGTCACCGACATCGGCAATGCACACGAACTGGGCTGCGAGGTCGTCAAACTCTTCCCCGGCGCCAGCGTCGGCGGGCCGGACTTCGTCAAGGCGGTGATGGGCCCCATGCCCTGGACCAAGATCATGCCGACCGGCGGCGTGGACCCGGACGAGGCCTCCATCGCCAAATGGTTCGGCGCCGGCATCGTCGCGGCCGGCATGGGCTCCAAGCTCATCACCGACGCCGCCGTGAAGTCCGCCGACTGGGCCGGCATCGAGGCCCAGGTGCGCCAAACCGTCGCCGCCGTGAAGGCCTTCCGCAGCCGCTGACGGCGCCCATCCGCGCTGCTCCTCCCCCTGACTTAGGCCCCCGTCGTGAAGTCGATGACGCCTGCCTGAAATCCGTCACTCTCCGGCTCGTCCCGATGGCCCATTCCGGCGGCCCGCTCGACCGATCGAACAGAGGAACGATGCGCATGGAAGAGGCCCGGATCGCAAGATCCGGGCCTTCTGTCTCAGCGACTGCTTTCGCTTGGGCCAGAATTCAACGACGACGGCCCAGGCTGGACAGCAGGATCGCCGCCCCGGCCAGGATTCCCGTGGTCAGCAGCGGCTTGTTGCGGGCGAACTCCAGGCCACGCTTGGCGGGTTCGCGGATGTCCACCGGCGCCTTGTCGGCGATGCCGTCCAGGCCGTCGATGACGCGGCCGTAAGCGTCCAGCGCCTTGCCCTTCACCTCGTTCAACTTGCCGTCGAGCTGAAGCTTGCTGTCGCCGGTCAGGCGGCCGAGGGCGTCCTGGGCCTTGCCCTTCAGTCCGGTGGCGGCGCCTTCGATGCGTTGGTCGGTCATGGTGTCTGCCTCGATGTGGATGTGGGTCGATGATGTCGGCGGCGAGGGGAGGGCCGCAGCCTGAAAATAGCGCGCCGGAACGGCGACGGTTCCGGCGCGTTTGCGCCTTTCGCGTGATTGCGACGTCTTGGCGCACAGCCTAGCTTGTCGCAAAGGAGAAACGCCGATGCTGCGCGCCGTTCTGCAATTCCTGGTCACCGCGCTCGGTCTGTGGGCGACGTCGAAACTGGTGCCGGGCGTCGCCTTTTCCGCGACCAGTTCGCTGTTCTGGGCCGCGCTTCTGCTGGGGATCGTCAACGCCGTGGTGCGGCCGATCCTGACCTTCCTCAGCTTCCCGCTGACGGTCATCACCTTCGGCCTGTTCCTGCTGGTTGTGAACGCCGCCACGATCGGAATCGTGGCGGTCCTGCTGGACGGATTCGTGGTGGACGGCCTGTGGGCCGGGATCGGCGCGGCCATCGTCACCGGCGTGGTCAGCTGGATCGCCGGCGCCTTCCTGCCGGACGAGAAGAAGGGCTGATCGTCCGGTCGTCTGCGGCGATCAGGGGACACGGCCTTATCCGTCCATAAGCAGCCCATGTGTTGACCGGGACGCATCGGCGTGGTCTGGCCCGCGTCCCATGTTCGCCCTCAGTTCACAGACCCGTTCGACCCTGCGCGAACTGACCTCCCTGGCCTGGCCGGTCGTGCTCGCGCGGCTGGGCATCATGACCATGGGGCTGACCGACGCGATCGTGGTGGGACACTACGCCAGCCGCGAACTGGCTCTGCATTCCCTGGCCTGGGCGCCCTCCTCGGTGGTGCTGACCACCGCGGTCGGGCTGATGATGGGGGTTCAGGTCATGACCGCGCGCCTTAGAGGCGAGGGACGGCACGGCGAGGTCGGCGCCGTCCTGCGCCGGGGCATGGTCTATGCCATGCAGATCGGCCTGATTTCGATGATCGGCCTTATCGTGCTCGGCCCCCTGGCTCTGTCGAACATGGGGCTGGAGGATGGGTTGGGGCAGGGCGCTTCGCCCGCCCTGGTTGTCTTCGCCCTGTCGATGCCGGCCTATCTGGTTTCGGTTGCCGCCCAGTTCTTCCTCGAGGGGCTGCACAGGCCCAAGGCGGGCATGGTCGCCATGTGGGTTGCCAACGCCGTCAACCTGGCGCTCAACCTTCTGCTGGTTCCCGACATGCTGGGGCTCGGCGTGAACGGCGCCGTCGCCTCGGCCTGGGCCACTTTCGGGGCGCGGACGGCCCTAGCGATCTTTCTCGTGGTCTTTATCCTGCGCCTGCCGGAGGCGAGGGGCTGGGGCGTCTTCGCCAAGCCGCAGCGCGACCGCCCGGTCGAGGTCGAGCAGATCCGCGTCGGCGTCGGCGCAGGGTCGTCCAACTTCATCGAGGTCGGAGCTTTTGCGGCAATGACACTGTTCGCCGCCCAACTGGGCGCGGCCGAGACGGCCAGCTGGGCCGTGGTGATCAACGTCTCCGCCATCGTCTTCATGGTGCCGATGGGCCTGTCGTCCGCGACGGCCGTTCTGGTCGGCCGCGCCTATGGGGCGGGGGACCGGGCGGGCGTGATGCGCAGCGGCCTGGTGGGCATAGGGGTGGTGACGGTCCTGGCCTTCGTCATCGCCATCGGTCTGTGGCTGGCCGCCCGGCCAGTGGTCGGCGCCTACACCACCGATCCGGCCATCCTGGCCATCGCCGCTCCGGCCCTGGTTCTGGCCACCCTGTTCTTCGTCGCCGACGCCCAGCAGGTGGTCGCCGCCCAGGCCAACCGCGCCGCCGGCGACGTGGTCTGGCCGACCCTGATGCACCTGCTGTCCTATGGCGTCATCATGATCCCGCTGGGCTGGTGGCTGGCTCACCGCATGGGTGTCGATGGCATCGTGTGGTCCGTCATCGTCGCCAGCCTGATCTCCGGCGTCCTGCTGACGGGCCGGTTCGTGCGGGTGGCGCGGCGGGCGCCTTCAGCGAGCCGCGCGTGGGGAAGCGCCGGCGGCGTCTGATGTCTCGACGGTGGTGTCCCCAAGCCGTCGATTCGAATGGCTGAGTAGGGTGGAAAGCGGGTGTCAGTCCTCCCTTCTCCCTGTTGGGAGAAGGTGCCCCGAAGGGGCGGATGAGGGGACGGTCTCAAATTCGGCGAAGCCGTCGCACGGGCGGCGACACGGCTTCACCGACTGCCCCGTCTGTCCCCTCACCCTTGAGCGCCAGAACGACGGCTTCGCCGCCGTGCGCTCAATCCCTCTCCCAACCGGGAGAGGGGAAATCAGAATGTCCGCCATGGGTCGATTTGCGACTTCCGTGCGCGACCTCAAAGCTGCCGCTCATCCCTGCCCGACACCCCGAAGGTGACGTGGCCGTTTCGCGCCTCTATATCCGTCGCCTTCCCCAAGCCTGCCCGGACGACCATGGCCCGCATCCTCATCACCTCGGCCCTGCCGTATATCAACGGCATCAAGCATCTGGGGAATCTGGCGGGCTCCATGTTGCCGGCCGATGTCTGGGCGCGGTTCAAGCGGGGGCAGGGGCACGACGTCCTCTACGTCTGCGCCACCGACGAGCACGGCACTCCGGCCGAACTGGCCGCCGCCGCCGCTGGCCAGGACGTCCAGACCTATTGCGACGAGCAGCATGAGGTCCAGAAGGCGGCCGGTCAGGCCTTCGGTCTCAGCTTCGACGTCTTCGGCCGCTCGTCTAAGGCGCCGAACCGTCGCCTGACCCAGCATTTCGCGGCGGTGCTCGAACAGAACGGCCTGATCGAGGAGCGGGTGGACCGCATGGTCTATTCGATCGACGACGCCCGCTTCCTGCCTGACCGCTATGTCGAGGGGACCTGCCCCCACTGCGGCCATGTCGGGGCGCGCGGCGACCAGTGCGACAACTGCGGCCGCCTGCTGGACCCGACCGACCTCATCGACCCCTATTCGGCCATTTCGGGCAGCCGCAATCTCGAGGTCCGCGACACGCGCCACCTCTACCTGCTGCAGACGAAGTTGGAACAGCCGATCCGCGACTGGATCGACAGCCGCCAGGGCTGGCAGCCGCTGGCCAGATCGATCGCCCTGAAACACCTCGACGAAGGGCTGATCGACCGGGGCATCACCCGCGATCTGAAGTGGGGTGTGCCCGTGGTCGGCCCCGACGGCGGGCCGCGCCCGGGCATGGAGGGCAAGGTCTTCTACGTCTGGTTCGACGCCCCGATCGAATACATCGGCGCGACCGAGGAATGGGCCGAGGCGACCGGCGGCGACTGGCGATCCTGGTGGCGTCTGGACGAGGGGGCCGACGACGTCCGCTACGTCCAGTTCATGGGCAAGGACAATGTGGCGTTCCACACCGTGTCGTTCCCCGCGACGATCCTGGGCTCGGGCGAGCCATGGAAGACGGTGGACCAGCTGAAGGCCTTCAACTGGCTGAACTGGTACGGCGGCAAGTTCTCGACGTCCCAGAAGCGCGGCGTCTTCATGGACCAGGCGCTGGAGCTGCTGCCTGCCGACTACTGGCGCTGGTTCCTGACCGCCTACGGCCCGGAGCATTCCGACGCCGCCTTCACCTGGGAGCAGTTCCAGTCGGCGACGAACAAGGACCTGGCCGACGTGCTGGGCAATTTCGTCAACCGCATCGTCAAATTCACCGAAAGCAAGTTCGATGGCGTCGTGCCGGACGGCGGGGAGCCCGGCCCGCTCGAGACGAAGCTGACCGCCGATGTGGCCGCCGCCGTGGCCGAGGCGACGGCGCTGTTCGAGGCGATGGAGTTCCGCAAGGCCGCCGCCGCCGTCCGCGCCGCCTGGGTGCTGGGCAACGAATATCTTCAGGAGGCTGCGCCGTGGACCGCGCTGAAGACCGACCGCGATCGCGCCGCCGTGGTGGTGCGCACGGCCCTGAACCTGATCGCCCTGTTCGCTCGCCTTTCGGCGCCCATCCTGCCTTTCACGGCCCCCCGGATCGGCGAGACGGTCGGGGCCGCCGACCTGTCCTGGCCGGCTTCGGACGAAGACCTGTTCGCCGCCGTGGCGCCGGGCGCCGTCGTGGCCGCGCCCCAGGTCCTGTTCGCCAAGATCGAGGACGCCCAGGTCGCGGAATGGGCGGATCGCTTCGGCGGCGCGGAATGAAGCTGAACCTGCACTTCCGCCTCGACGCCGCCTCGGACGACTGGGCCCGGCGCAGCAACGCCGCCGTCCGCGCCGTGGCGCCGTCCCGGATCGACTTCTCTGAAACGGGCCGGATGACGCCGCATGTCACCCTGGCCATGGGCTTCCTCGCCGAAAGCGCCAGCCTCGAGGCGGTCCAGAGCGATCTCGAGGCGTTCATGGTCGGTCTCACGGAATCGGATCGCCGGGTCGACTGCGCCGTCACCGACGTGCATCTCGACGTGACCCAGGGCCGCTACATCTTGGCGGACCTCGCCCCCACGGCGGCCTTCCTTGATCTGCGCCGCGCCGTCCGCGCCCTCTTGTTGGGCGAACATCTGGTGGTCGGTGGCAGCTACGCCGACACGCCGCACGTGACCCTGGCCTATGTCGAGAACGACGCCGAGCGCGCCCTGGCGGCGGCTCTGGCGTCGCCTCCACCGGCCCGCATGGTCCTCAGCGGGCTGGCGCTCGGCCAGGTGGGATCTCGCGGCGCGGTGATCTCGACCCTGGCGTCCTGGCCGGCGACGACGCAGGCGGGCGCGCCCGTCTGACGCCATTCCGCCGCTACGCTCTTGTCAGGCGACGGCATCCATCTGCAAGCTGGGGTTTGGAAGACGGGAGAGTGGCATGCTCAAGGGGCGGTGGGGACCCACGATCCTGACCTGGATGGCGGTGGCGACGGTGGCGCTGATGCTGCTGTTCGTCATGGTCAACCGATCGGGAGCCACGCCCGGCGCGGAGCCGTCGCTGGAGCTGTCGAACGCCCTGCTGACGGCGGCGGGCCTCATCCTGTCGGTGGTCAGCGTCTTCATCGTGCTGATCGGCGTGCTGGGCTTCGCCGAGTTCCGCCATATCCGTGAGCTCAAGGAGGAGTTGCGCGCCGCCGTCGTCGATCACCAGGCCGCCCAGGCCCAGGTCAGGACGTTCCTGGAAGAGATCGAAAAGCGGTCCAGCCGCCTGCGGTCCGACCTGACGGCCGAAATGGGCAGCATCGTCGAGGCCGCCTATCACTTCACCCTGGGCGAAAACAGCTACAAGGAGGGCCAGTTCGTCAAGGCGATCGCGGAGTATGATCGCGGCCTGGAGCTTCGCCCCGCAGACTCGACCATGATGGTTCGTCGGGGACGCGCCCTGGTCAATCTCGGCCGGGTCGAGGAGGCCAAGACCCAGTTCGAGGCGGCTGTGGCCGCCGCTGACGACCCGTCGGACGCCTACTACGGCCTGGCCACCGCCTGGCGGTATGCGGACATGGAGAAGGCCTTGGATTACGCCGCCAGGGCGCTTCAGACCAACGACCGGTCGTGCGACCTGTGGAATTACGTCGGCATGATTCATCGCGATCTGGGACGGCTGGAGCAGGCCCTGCACCACCACAGCCAGGCCGCCCGCTGCGACGACTACAGCCAGACCCACATCTACCTCGCCATGGTGCACGCAGCCCTGGGCCAGATGCAGTCCGCCGACGCGGAGGCGCGCATGGCTGTCGTCCGCCTGGAGCGGGATCTGGCCAATGGCGACGTGCGTCCGGTCTGGGCCGAACTCACACGCTGGACGGCGGCCGTGATCGCGGGCGATCTGGACACGGCCCAGTCATGCCTCGAACGGCTTAGGCCCAAGGTTACGACGGATCGGCTGCGCCAGACCGTTTCGGATCAGCTGGAATTCGTGCTCAAGGCGCCGCCGGTGGCCGCCTGGGTGGCCGCTCTGCCTGAGGATCGCCGCGCCGCTTTCGCGGGACTGGCGCGCCTGAGCTGAACCCCGGAATCAGGAGCCGCCCGGGCCCAACAGTGTCTCCGGCGCGCCGAACTCGTCGGGCCAGCCGGCCTGGGGCGCATCGCTGGGCCCGATGGCGAAGTCGACCACCGTCCAGCGCTGATCGCGGCGCTGCATGAGGGCGTAGAGGGTCGGCCCGTCGAAGACGCCCTGTTCCATCGCCTGGCGGTAGCGGGTGCGGCGAAAGTCGATCGGCTGGCCGTCCGGCTGTTGGGGGCGGGCGACGACATAGGCCCAGTCGCCCTGGGCTCTCAGGGTCTGGACCACGAACATGACCGGTTGGCCCAGGTCGGCGACAATGGCCGGCCGCAGGGCGTTCAGAACCACGGGGCGCAGCGGATCCCCGACCGGCAGGTCACGCGCCCTAACGGGAGCGGACGTCTCGGCCGCCGCAGTCGCCTGGGCAGCGGGGTTGGCCGAGGCCGCGCCGCCGAAAGCCAGAAGCATCGCGATCAGGCTGACGGATCGTCGGGCTCGGGCCATCGGCTCAGTCCTTCTGCGGCGTCGTTTCCTCTGGCGGGGGCAGGGCGCCGTGGGCCGGGGCGGGCAGGCCGCTCGCCGGCGCCGCATCGGTCGGCGCGCCCCGCACGCCCTTCCAATACTTTGCCTCGTCTTCCGGCGAAATGTCCAGAAATGCGGGGGCCGAACGGTTGAACGCCTCGGTCCGATCCGTCCGCACGATGACCGAGCGCGCGCCGTCCCAGATCATGTGCAGGGCGACATAAAGGACGATGACCAGTCCCAGGTAGCCGATCCAGCGGTAGCGGCTCAGCAGCTTGGCGATATAGGTCGCCGCGACCCCCATCAGACCGATCGACAGAACCAGACCGAAGACCATGATCCAGGGGTGCTCATGGGCGGCGCCCGCCACCGCCAGGACGTTGTCCAGGCTCATCGTGACGTCCGCGATCATGATCTGCAGCAGAGCCGCGCCGAAGGTCTTGCGCTTGATGCCGAGCTCCTCCGGCGAAGGGCCGGTGCCATGCTCGATCGACGCCGCCAGCTCCAGCTCCGCCGCCGCCTCGGCCTGATCGTGCGTCGCCTGTTCGCGAAGCTCCCGCCACATCTTCCAGCAGACCCAAAGCAGCAGCACCCCGCCCGCCAGCAGCAGGCCGACGATGGCCAGCAACTGCACGGTGATCAGGGCGAAGCCGATGCGCAGCACCACGGCGGCGATCAGTCCGACCAGAATGGCCTTGCGGCGTTGCTCCTGCGGCAGGGCTGCGGCGGCCAGGCCGACGGCGACGGCGTTGTCGCCCGCGAGGACAAGGTCGATCATCAGCACCTGGCCGAGGGCCGACAGCTGGCTGAGGAAGTGGGGGTCGGTCAGAAAATCCATGACCGCTTCCTAGCTGCGACCGGCTGTCGCGCCAAGGCCGGTTTGCATCACCCCGCCTGCTTGCGCGCCGCTTCGTAAAGCGCCACGGCGGCGGCGTTGGAGACGTTCAGGCTTTCGAACCCGCCCGGCATGGGGATTCGCGCCAGGGCGTCGCAATGTTCGGCCACCAGGCGGCGGATGCCGTCACCCTCCGAGCCCATGACCAGGACGGTGGGGCGATCGTCCAGGGCTTCCTCGAGGGTCTGCTCGCCGGCGCCGTCCAGGCCGACGGCGCGCCAGCCCAGGTCGGCGAGCCGCTCCAGCGCGCGACTCAGATTGGTGACCCGCGCATGGGGCAGTTTCTCGGTCGCCCCGACCGCCGCCTTCGCCAGCGCCCCGGCCAGCGGCGGCGCATGGCGGTCCTGCACGATGACGCCGCGCGCGCCGAACGCCAGGGCGGATCGGAAGATGGCCCCGACGTTCTGCGGATCGGTCAGCTGGTCCAGCATGACCAGCAGGCCCTCGGCCGGCTCTGCGAGTTCGTCCAGCGACACCCCCTCCAGCGGGGCGACCTTGAACGCCAGGCCCTGATGCACCGCTCCGGCCGGCAGCATCCGGTTCAGGCTCGGCAGATCGACGATCTCGACCCTGTGGCCGTGCGCCAGGTCGCCGTCCGCAATCTCAGCCGCCCGCTCCGCCGTGGCCAGCAAACGGCCGGTCCCGCGACGCGCCGGATTGGCGAGGGCGGCCAGCACTGGATGCCGGCCCCACAGAAAGCCCGAAGGATCGGGCCCGGTCGATCCTCGCGGCGCGCGCGACGCGGAATCGGCCGGCGCGGACTTTCCCCGTTCGCCGCCGCGCGCGCTCGCCCCACGACCGCCTTCCGATGGCCGCGCCGAAGCGCCGAAACCCTTACCGGGCGGGGCTTTCCGCGCGCCCGCGAAAGGCCCTTTTTTCCCCGCTTTCCGGTCGTTGCGTTCTGATTTCGACGACACTATAAGACGCCCTCCGATTTGGAGCCCCAGGGGCTTTCCGGGTCCGGCGCTCCCTCTAACCCAGGAACGGCGGCATCCTGAAAGCCTTTGTTTCCATCGGATCGACAACGCGCTGGGGGAATGTCCCGAGCGGCAAAGGGGGGGGACTGTAAATCCCCTGCGTAAGCTTCGCAGGTTCGAGTCCTGCTTCCCCCACCACGCGTTGCGATCCGGTCGAAAGTCCGGGCTCTGGAAAGGTATCGGGTGCGGAGCCGGACTCGTCCATGGACGCAGCAGGCGACCGCATTCTTCGCGCGGGTATAGCACAATGGTAGTGCAGCAGCCTTCCAAGCTGAGGATGTCGGTTCGATCCCGTCTACCCGCTCCAGGTTTTTAGATGAGCATGACGCCCATCCGCAGAACGGACCCGGGCCACAAGGAGTTTGGCGATGGCCAAGGAAAAGTTCGAACGCACGAAGCCGCACTGCAACATCGGCACGATTGGTCACGTTGACCACGGCAAGACGACGCTGACGGCGGCGATCACGATGACGCTGGCGAAGGCCGGCGGGGCGAAGGCGATGAACTACGCCGACATCGACGCGGCGCCGGAAGAGAAGGCGCGCGGCATCACGATCAACACGGCGCACGTGGAATATGAGACGGCCAACCGTCACTACGCTCACGTCGACTGCCCGGGCCACGCCGACTATGTGAAGAACATGATCACGGGCGCCGCGCAGATGGACGGCGCGATCCTGGTGGTGTCGGCCGCTGACGGCCCGATGCCGCAGACGCGCGAGCACATCCTGCTGGCCCGTCAGGTCGGCGTGCCGGCCCTGGTCGTGTTCATGAACA